>CAIWHK010000001.1 GCA_903912525.1 uncultured bacterium
AGGGCGCCTTCACGAGCCCGCCACGCGAGCCATCCCTCGCGCCTATTCCACTGTCGCCGGCATTGGCAGGAGACGGCGATGTCGGCGCACATCGGCGGACCTCGTGCGCGGGGGCTTGTCGGGTGGGGGCGGGGGTGCGACATTCTGCGAACGAAACGCTTGGGGCTCCAGACCGGAGGCATGGGGACATGAATCGGCAGATCATCCGCACCGACAACGCACCGGGGGCCATCGGGCCGTACAACCAGGGTGTGCGCGCGGGGGGGTTCCTGTTCACGGCGGGGCAGATCCCGCTCGACCCGAAGACGATGGAGATCGTCGGGACGACGGCGGCCGAGCAGGCGCGGCAGGCACTGGTCAACGCCAAGGGCATCGTCGAGGCGGCGGGGTTGACGATGGGGGACGTGGTCAAGGCGACCGTGTTCATCCGCGACATGGGGCAGTTCGCGGCCATCAACGAGGTCTACGCAACGTTTTTCCCCGGCGAACCGCCCGCGCGCAGCGTCGTCGAGGTGTCGCGGCTGCCCAAGGATGTGCTGGTCGAGATCGAACTCGTGGCGTATGCTTGACCCCGTCGCAGGGCCCTGAGGCCTTGCCGGTTCCTGCCATCGTATCAGGCGGGAATGAATGGGTCCTGGTGGGCCCCGGGGACTTCAAATCCTTCAGTCGGGCGCGTTTACCGTCCGAGGTGGGTTCGATTCCCACACATTCCCGCCATCTTCCCGTCCCGGGCCGGCCCTCAGCGGCCCGGAACCTGGGGACGGCCGGCGGCGTTGCTGCCCGGATGCCCCCTTTTCTCCGAGAGGATGCCCGGATGACCGCTGGACCGGTGGCCCTGGACACAGGCGCGCGGCCATGGCTGCTCGCCGGCGTTCGGCTGCCCGCTGTCGTTCGGCTGCCTATGCCGATCGTCGGGATGGTCCTGGTGCTGGCCCTGGTGGCGGGGGGCGCCGGGAGGGCGTGGGCCCAGGTGGCGGTCATCGATTCTACCGCGACGGCAGTCGTGGTTCCGGCCATTCCGGCGGTGGCGGCGCCCGACTCGCTGGCTCCTGCGGGAGCGGACTCGACCAGGGCGCCCGCGCTGCCGGCCGATCTCAAGCGGCAGGTCAAGGCGAAGGCTGCGGCCGGGGAGCCGACGGTGGACCTCTGGGACACCGGCGTCAGCGCCACCGGCGCGGTATTGATGACGCCGCTGTTCCCGGGCTGGGGCCAACTTTACGCCGGCGGCGGCTGGCGCGCGGCGCTGGCCTTCGGGACCGAGATGTACTTCTGGAGCAATCTCTTGGCGCGCGACCGGCAGGAGCGCCGCGACCTGGACTTCGCCGCCACCCTGGAACCCAATGACACGGACCGGCCCTACGTCGAGGCGATGGCGGCCGAGCATCGCGCCCAGATGCAGGATTTCGTCTGGTGGTCGGGCGGGGCGCTGCTGATCATCGCGCTCGACGCCTACGTCGGGGCGCACCTGTTCAACTTCGACCGGGACCCCGTCCCGGTGCCCGACCATTGGCAGGATGTCTTCGGTCCGGTGGGCGCCGGGGCCTCGACGCTGGCCCCGGCGGGCCCCGAGGTGACGGTTTTCCAGTGGCGAAAGGGGTTCTGACCCCTATCTTTGGGCGGACGCGGCCCCGTCAGGGCCGCGGTTTTTCGCATGGGTGCCGGTTTTTCCGCCGGTTCGTTTCCTCAGCCGACAGGTGACCGCTCGATGGCCTTCAACCGCGAACAAGCGCGCAACTTCTGCATCATCGCGCACATCGACCACGGCAAGAGCACGCTGGCGGACCGGCTGCTCGAGGTCACCGGTACGCTCACCGGCAAGGATATGCAGGCCCAGGTCCTCGACTCGATGGACCTCGAGCGCGAGCGCGGCATCACCATCAAGAGCCATCCCGTCCGCATGGACTACCGCGACCCCGACGGCAAGCAATGGGTGCTCAACCTGATCGACACCCCGGGCCACGTCGACTTCCACTACGAGGTCAGTCGCTCGCTGGCCGCCTGCGAGGGCGCGCTGCTGGTCGTCGACGCCGTGCAGGGCGTGCAGGCGCAGACCATCAACAACCTCTACCTGGCGCTCGAGCACGACCTGGCCATCATCCCGGTCATCAACAAGATCGACCTGCCGGCCGCGCGCGTGGACTACGTGGTGGACCAGTTCATCGACCTGATCGGTTGCGCGCCGGAAGAGATCATCAAGGTCAGTGCCAAGACGGGCGAGGGCATCGTCGAGTTGCTGAAGGCCGTGGTCGACCGCGTGCCGCCCCCGACGGGCGATCCCGACGCGCCGGCGCAGGCCCTGATCTTCGACTCGATGTTCGATTCCTACGTCGGCGCCGTGGCCTACGTGCGCATGTTCACCGGCACGATCGCCAAGGGGCAGAAGATCCGCGTGTTCTCCAACGAGCGGCAGTTCGACGTGGGGGACATCGGGTACTTCCAGCTGGCGCGCACGCCGCAGAAGGGCCTGACCGCGGGCGAGGTGGGCTACATCGCCACCGGCGCCAAGGATGTCCGGCACGTGCGCGTGGGCGACACGATCACGCTGGCCGAGACGCCGTGCCTGGCGCCGTGGCCCGGCTACGCCGAGGCCAAGCCCATGGTGTTCTCGGGCCTGTACCCGGTCGAGAACGACCAGTACGACGAACTGCTTGAAGCGCTGCAGAAGCTGCAGCTGAACGACGCCTCGCTGACCTGGGAGAAGGAGACTTCCGCGGCGCTGGGCTTCGGTTTCCGCTGCGGGTTCCTGGGCCTGCTGCACCTGGAGATCGTGCAGGAGCGGCTCGAGCGCGAGTACGGCCTGAACCTGATCGCAACGCTGCCCAACGTGGAATACGAGGTGCTGTTGCGTGACGGCACCGTGCAGCTGTGCGAGAATCCGGCCCTGCTGCCCGACCCCAAGATCATCGCCGAGATCCGCGAGCCGATCGTGCGCGCGTCGGTGATCACGCCGAAGGAATTCGTCGGCCCGGTCATCCAGATCTCGCTCGATCGCCGCGGCATCCAGACGAAAATGGAATACCTGGACATCGAGCGTGTGAACATCGAGTTCGACTTGCCGCTGAACGAGCTGGTGGTCGACTACTACGACAAGCTGAAGTCCGTCACCAAGGGCTACGCGTCGCTCGACTACGAGTACCTGAGGCACCGCGCCGACGACCTGGTGCGCCTGGACCTGAAGATCAACGGCGACGACGTCGACGCCCTGACCTGCATCGTGCACAAGGACAACGCCTACAGTTGGGGCCTGAAGCTCTGCCAGAAGCTGAAGGAACTGATCCCGCGCCAGATGTTCACCGTGGCCATCCAGGCCGCGGTGGGCTCGCGCGTGCTGGCCCGGACGACGGTGCAGCCGTTCCGCAAGAACGTGACCGCCAAGTGCTACGGCGGCGACATCTCGCGCAAGCGGAAGCTCCTGGAGAAGCAGAAGGAAGGCAAGAAGCGCATGAAGCAGGTGGGTGCGGTGGAGATCCCGCAGGAAGCCTTCCTGGCCGTGCTCAAGGTCGAACGCTGAGCGCACCTGCGCCTGGGAGGAACGATGTTCGGATTCCTGAAACGCAAGCAGTCCGGGCGCGTCCGCCCGCCGGCCCCGAAAAGGCATCCCGTGGTGGAGTACGCGAAATCGATCGGTTCGGCGGTCCTGATCGCGCTGGTGCTGCGCCAGTTCATCTTCCAGGCGTTCCGCATCCCCACCGGTTCGATGCTCGAGACGCTGCAGATCGGCGACTTCCTGTTCGTGAACAAGTTCCTCTACGGGGCCAGGACGCCGGACCGCATTCGCATTCCGGTCGTCAACTGGACGCTGGTCGACGGCATCCCGGTGCTGAAGTTCCCGGCCGTCCGGGAGCCCCGGCAGGGCGACATCATCGTCTTCGAGTTCCCCGAGGACCGGAACATCGACTTCATCAAGCGCTGCGTGGCCGTGGCCGGCGACACGGTCGCTGTCCGTGACGGCGTGCTGTCCGTGAACGGGAAGATCTACGAGAGCAACCTGGGCGAGTACGGGGGCGACCACTCGTGTGTCCCGTCGTGGACGGACCCGGGCAACTGCCCGGCGCCGCGCGCGAAGAAGGACCAGGGGATGTACCTGGCCAACCCGCGCAACCGTGAGTTCCCCTGGGCGGGGCTGCCCAACCCGTACGTCGTGCCGGCCGGCCGCATCTTCATGATGGGCGACAACCGGTACAACTCGAAGGACAGCCGCTACTGGGGCCCGCTGGACACGAACCTGATCAAGGGCAAGGCGCTGTTCATCTACTGGTCGTGGAACGGCGAGAAGCACCTGCCGCGGTTCTCGCGCCTCGGCCACCCGATTCGCTAGGCGATGCGCACGTTCGGCATGTACGTGCATGTCCCGTTCTGCGGGTCGATCTGCGCCTACTGCCATTTCGCGCGCACCGCCGAGCACGATGCCTCGCGCCGCGCCGCCTTCGTCGAGGGGGCGCGGCGCGAGTTCGCTTTGCGGCGGGAGATGTGTCCGTCGCTCGGCGGCGCCGGACGCCCGCTGGCGACGGCGTACCTGGGCGGCGGCACGCCTTCGCAGCTGGAAATCCCGCTGATGGAGCGGCTGATCGAGGGCACGGTCGGGCTCTGCGCGCGCACCGACGACTTCGAACTGACGGCCGAGGCCAATCCCGAGACGTTCACGGCGCCGCTGGCGCGCGCGTGGCGCGACGCGGGGGTCAACCGCGTGAGCCTGGGCGTGCAGAGCCTGGACGCGGGCGTGCTGCGGCAACTGGGCCGCGCCTGCGACCCGCCGACGGCGCGCCGCGCTCTGGCGTTGGCCTGCACGATGTTCGCGCGCGTGTCCGCCGACTGGATCATCGGGCCGGGGGTGACGGCGCCGGCGCTGCTGGCCGAACTGGACGAGGCCGTGGCGTGCGGCGTGGGGCACGTCTCGATGTACATCCTCGAGGTGCACGCGGGCACGGCGCTCGCGAGCCGCGTTCAGGGCGGCGCCCTGAAGCTGCCGCCCGACGAGCAGGTGGCCGCGACGTACCTGGCGGCGGCGGAAAGGCTGGCGGGCCTCGGGCTGGCGCAGTACGAAGTGGCGAACTTCGCGCGACCGGGCGAGGAGTCGCGGCACAACCGCGGCTACTGGCAGCGTCGCCCGTGGCTCGGGCTGGGACCCGGCGCGCACGGCGCGTGGGGGCGTTGCCGGCGGGCCAACCATGACGGACTCGACGCCTGGCTGGCCGGCCTGGGCGCCGGCCGGTTGCCCGAGGCTTCGGTCGACCGCCTGTCGACGGCATCGCGGCGGCTCGAGCGCGTGGTCCTGGCCCTGCGGACCCGCGAGGGCGTGCCGCTGGGCTGGTTGCCGCCCGGGGCGCTCGACCTGGCGCGGGGGCAGGCCGAGGGCCTGTGGCGGACCGACGGGGGTTGCCTGCGGCTGGCCGGGCCCGGGTTCCTGCAAATCGACACGATCGAAGAGGCGCTCGCGCGGCGGCTGTGAGCGGGCCCGGGCCGGGTTGACACCCCCGGCGGACCCTGTTTACCTTGCCGCGCGTCCGTTGCCGGGCGCTGCCGCGTGCGCGACTGTTCCGGACAGGTGATCCATGCCGACCTCAAGCCAACGCACACCGCTCGACGACAGGTCGCTGGCGATCCTCAATGCGATCGTCCGCCTGAACCTGGAAACCGGTCGCCCGGTCAGTTCGGGGCTGGTCGAGCGCGGCCTGCAGCGCGCCGTGTCGTCGGCCACGGTGCGCAGCGTCATGAAGCGGCTCGAGGACGCCGGCTATCTCGAGCAGCCGCACACCTCGGCCGGTCGCCTGCCGACCGACGCGGGCTACCGCGTGTTCGTCGACCGGCTGCTGGCCGGCTGGTCGCTGCGCCGGCACGAGGCGCCCGCGGGCATGGAGGACCAGATGCGGCAGGGCGTGCGCCGCGCCGCCGGCAGCCAGGACCGCGTCAAGCTCCTGGCGGGCCTGCTCAGCCGCCTGACCGACAGCCTGAGCATCGTCGCCGGGCCGACGCTCGCCGAAGCGACTGTCCAGCGCGTGGAGTGCTACCGCCGCGGCGGCGGCCGGGTGCTGATGGTCGTGATCCTCGACAACGAGGCAGTGCGCACGGGCCTGGTCACGCTGCCGGACGATCCTCCCGAGCAGGTCGTGGCTGCGGCCGGTCGCCTGCTCTCGGAGCAGCTCTCCGGTCGCTCGCTGCGCGAAGCGACGGCGGTTGCGCCCGGGGCCGTCGATCTTGTGGACACGCCGGTCACGCGCTGCGCGGCCCGGCTGTCCCGTGCCGGACGCGAACTGCTGCGCGGGGCGGATGCCGGCGAGATCCAGTTCGACGGCGTGGCTTCGGTGCTCGGGGCGCCCGAGTTCCAGGAGCCGGCGCCGCTGCGCGCGCTGCTGCGCTTCCTGGAGTCGCCCGAGGCGATGCGCGACACGCTGGCGCAACTGGGCGCCCGGACCGCCGACGGCTTCGGTGTCTGGATCGGCCAGGAGAACCCGGTCGACGCCCTGCAGTGCTTCACGGTGATGACGCGTCGCGTTGCGCTGGACGGCCGCGTGGGCATGGTCGCGGTCCTGGGGCCGCGCCGCATGCCGTACCTGCGGGCGCTCCACGGCCTGGACTCGCTGCGGCGCGAACTGGGCGCGGCGGCCGGATCGCCCCTCAACTAGGGACCCGGAAACAGGGACCCGATCCATGTGACGCGAACGGCGCGCCGAGGCGCAGCCGCCACGACCTGACGCAAGGAAGACCATGAGCAAGCGACGCCACAACGACCCTGATCCCGTCGAGCAAACGGAAGGCGGCCAGACCGGCCCCGACGCCGCCGAGTCGTCCGCCGATGCCGGCGCCGCCCCGGACGCTGAGCCGGCGCCCGAGGTCGTCGTCGAGGAGTTGCCGTCGGTGGAGGATGCGCTCCGGCGCGAGCGCGACGAGGCCCAGGACAAGTGGCTGCGCGCGGTGGCCGAGATGGACAACCTCCGCAAGCGCACGCGCCGTGAGGTCACCGATGCCCATCGCTTCGCCAAGGCCGATGCGCTGCGCGGCTTCCTGGATGTCCTGGACAACCTGGAAAGGGCCTTGCAATCAAACGCCGCCAGTACCGATACTGGCGCGCCCGATGCGTTTCGCGACGGCATCGAGCTGATCCGGCAGCGGCTTCGCGGCGTGCTGCAGGAGCAGGGTGTGACGACCATCGAGGCGATGGGCCTGCACCTGGACCCGGCCGTTCACGAAGCGGTCGGCCAACTGCCGCGCGAAGGCAGCGAATCCGGCACCATCATCGAGGTGGCGCAGCCGGGATATAAACTGGGCGAGCTGGTGCTGCGGCCGGCGCGCGTGATCATCTGCGCGTAGGCGCCGGCGGGATGGAAGCGGCATGAGCACCAAGCGCGACTACTACGAAGTCCTCGGCATCGCCCGCGGCGCGGACGCGACCGAGGTCAAGAAGGCCTACCGCGCCCAGGCCATCAAGTACCACCCGGACAAGAACCCGGACGACCCCGCGGCGGCCGAGAAGTTCCGCGAGGCGGCCGAGGCCTACGAGGTCCTCAAGGACCCCCAGAAGCGCGCGCAGTACGACCAGTACGGGCACGTGGATGCGGGCGCCGGCGGCTTCGGCGGTGGCGGTGGCGGTTACGGCCCCAACGGGTTCACGGTCGACCTGAACGATGCACTCGAGTCCTTCCTGCGCAATTTCGGCATGGGGGGCGGCGGCTTCGGCGACATGTTCGGCGGGGGCGGGCCCTCGGCGCGCGGCCGCGGCCGCAACCTGCAGCTCGAACTGGCCGTGTCGCTGGAAGAGGCGGCGCGCGGCGTGCGCAAGACGGTCAAGGTGACCAAGCAGGTGCCCTGCCGCGACTGCGGCGGCACCGGCGCCAACGCCGGCAGCAAGCCGGCGCCGTGCCAGCACTGTCGCGGCCACGGACGCGTGCGTCAGGTCCGCCAGTCGCTACTCGGCCAGATGGTCACCGAGGGCATCTGCCCGCAGTGCCAGGGGCGGGGGCAGGTCGTGCAGGATCCCTGCAAGTCGTGCCGCGGGTCCGGCACCGTGCGCGGCGAGGAGTCGCTGGAGATCAACGTCCCGGCGGGTGTCAGCTCGGGCAACTACATGGAGCTCCAGGGCAAGGGCGACGCGGGCGAACACGGCGGCGGCGCCGGCCACCTGCGCGTCGTGTTCAATGTCCGCGAGAGCGAGATGTTCGAGCGCCACGGCGACGACCTGCTCATCGACGTGCCTCTGTCTCCGGTCGACCTGATGCTCGGCACGAAGGTCGAGGTGCCCACCCTCGACGGCAAGGTGGCGCTGAAGATCCCCGCCGGCACGCAGAGCCACAAGATCTTCCGCATGCGCAAGAAGGGCATGCCGCACGTGAACCGGCCGGGCACGGGCGACCAGCTCGTGCGGGTCATCTCGTGGACGCCGGAGAACCTGGACAAGGAACTGGTCAAGCGGCTCGAGCAGGTGCAGGCCGACCTGGCCAAGCGCGTGCCGCCGCCGGGTCGCCATCACGAGGACTAGATCAAGAGGACTCGATCACGAGGACCAGGGACGCCGCGCGCGCGATCGCCGCGCCGCGCCGCAACGCGGAGGCACCCGTGCGACAGTTCTTCCTCGCCGTCGATCCTGCCGCCGTGCCGCGACCGGGCGACCTGGTCACCCTCGACCGTGACGAATCCCACCATCTGCAATCGGTGCTGCGCGGCGCCGAGGGCCGCTCCTGGTGCCTGGTCGACGGCTTCGGCAACCGCTACGAGGCGAAGCCCGCCGCAGGAGTCGGCAGGCTGGTCGGCCTGGAGATCATCTCGGTGGCCCGCGACCCGCGCGAGGACGCCGGCCCGCGGCTGACCCTGGCTTGCGCGGTGGTGAAGGGGAAGCACTTCGACCTGGTGGTGGAGAAGGCGGTCGAGCTTGGCGCGGCCCGCCTGCTGCCCCTGGTCACCGCCCGCGGGGTGATCGAGCCGGGCGAGGGCAAGCGCGCGCGCTGGGAATCGCTGATGCGCGCGGCGCTCAAACAGAGCGGCCGCAGCCGGCTGCCCGAACTCTCCGAGCCGCTGGATGTTTCGGCCGCCTTGGCCGCCTGCGCCCATGACGTGTTGTACGTCGGGGGCGCGCCGGACGAACGTCCCCTGCTGGGCGGGCTGCCCGGCGGCGCCGTTACCGACGACGCGGGCCGGGCGCTCTTCATCGGCCCCGAAGGCGGCTGGACGCCGGACGAGGCGGCCCGGTTGGTCGCGGCCGGCGCCCGCCCGCTGGACCTGGGCCCGTTCACGCTGCGCACCGAGACGGCGGCCATCGTCGGTCTGGCGGCCCTGCGCGCCTTGGCGGGTTCTTGACACCCGCGCCCGGGCGGTCTTTCATGGCCCGCAACGGACATCATCACCCGAAAGGAACGCCCCATGGCCACGAGTGAACTGGCCGCCCGCCTGCAGGCGGACGTCATCACCGCGATGAAAGCCAAGGACAAGGATCGGCTCGGCATCCTGCGGCAGATGCAGGCCGCCATCAAGCAGGTCGAGATCGACACGCGCAAGGAGCTGTCCGACGCCGACGTCCAGAAGATCCTCGCGTCCTACGCCAAGAAGGTGAAGGACACGCTGGCCTCGACCGTCGGTACCGGCCGCGACGACCTGAAGGCCGCCGCCGAGTCCGAACTGGCCGTCGTCAGCGCCTACCTGCCGGCCGAGTTGGGCGATGCCGCACTGGAAGCCCTGGTGCGACAGGCCATCACCGAGAGCGGCGCGGCGTCGCCGGCCGACATGGGCAAGGTCATGAAGGTCGCCGTGCCCCTGATCGCCGGCCAGGCAGACGGGTCGCGCGTCAGCGCCATGGTCAAGAGCCTGCTGGCGGGCGGCAAGTGAATGCAACTGTGAATGCACCGGTGAACGCACCGGTCATCTTCGGGCTGGCGGTCATCGTGCTGTTCGGTGCGCTCGGCTGGCGCGACGGGTTGGTCAAGCGCGTGCTGGAGGTGGCCGGCGCCATCGCGGCGCTGCTGCTGACGGCGCGCTTCGCCGGTGTCGTGCAGCCGTGGGTCAGCCGGACGACGGGGGCGGGCAACGGCCCGGCGCTGCTGATCACGTGGGCCGTCATGTTCGTCGTGCTGCTCGTGCTCAGTCGCATCCTGGCGGCACTGATCGCCAAGCTGCTGCGCGTGACCGTACTGGTCTGGGTCGATCGGCTGGGCGGCGCGGTCCTGGGCCTCTGCTTCGGCATGCTGCTGGCCAGCGTGCTGCTGGTGGCCGCCAGCCAGATCCGCGGCGGCGGCGGCATCCAGGCCGATTGCGACCGCACGGTTGTCGGTCGCGCCATCTACTACACGGCGCCGCGACTGTACATCCAGGCGCGCAGGACTTCGGGCGGGCGCGTCGAGGAGGCGTGGGAGCGCTTCACCACCCGCGCGGTCGAGGCTGCGGCCGCCGGCAAGGCGAAGCTGAAGGAAGCCGCCACCGGGGAAGCGGTCGACAAGGCGGCTGGCGGCGCCGCAGCCGCCGGCAAGGATGCCGCCACCAAGCGCGAAGGTTCATGATCCCCCTGATCGAACGCCTCGTTGCCGCACGCGCGGCGGCCACCCCGGTCGCCGCGCCGCGCGCATTGGCGCTGCTGGAGTGGGAGCGTGTCGCCGGGCAGGTGGCCGCCTGCTGCCGCAGCGCCCTGGCTGCCGACGCGGTGCGTGCCCGCCGGCCGCTTTCGGATCCCGCCCTGGTCACCACCTGGCACGAACTGGCCGACGAACTGCGGCGCGATGGCGACCGCAACGTGTGGCCGCCGCTGGACGACCCGACCGACCTGCTCGCGTTGCTGGACCAGCCGCCGCCGGTGCGGCTGGAAGGGCCGGACCTGGTGCATGTGGCGGCCATGGCCGGCAACCTCGACGAGTTGCGTGACCACCTGCTCGAGCGGCGCGACGTGTGCCCGCGCTGGGCCGAGGCCGCCGTGGCCTCGTCACCGCTGGCGGCGTTGCGCGGGGCGCTGTTGCGCGCGCTGGAGCCCGACGGACGGCTGCGCGACGAGGCGAGCCCGCGCCTGGGCCCGCTGCGGCGCCAGGCCGCGCAGCAGGAGCGCACCGTGCGCAGCGAGGTGAACGAGGCGATGTCACGGGCGCGGCAGGCCGGCTGGACGACGGCCGACGAGGTGACGCTGCGCGGTGACCGCTTCTGCATCCCCATGCGCTCAGGCGATACCCGGCGCCTTGACGGCATCGTCCACGACCGCTCGCAGACGGGCGCCACGCTCTTCGTGGAGCCGGCGGGCGTCGTACGGCTGTCCAACGAACTGGTAATGCTGCGCCTGGAAATCGGCGCCGAGGAGGCGCGCATCCTCTTCGAACTGAACCGCGCGGTGGAGCAGGCGGCGCCCGCGCTGCGCGACGCCGCAGCGCTGATGCTGCTTGTCGACGAGGTGCGCGCCGGCCTGCTGTGGAGCCGCGCCGTGCGCGGGCACCGGCCCCGCGTGGAGCCGGGCCTGCCGGTCGCCGTGCGCGGCGGCCGCCACCCGCTGCTGATGTCGGCCCTCGGCGACGGCGACCTCGCGGCCGGTCATGGGGCCGTCGTACCGCTGGACCTCGTCATCCCCGACGGCTGCCGCGTGCTGGTCATCAGCGGCCCCAACGCCGGCGGCAAGTCGGTCGCGCTCAAGACCGTCGGCGTGCTGTGCCTGCTGGCGCAGTGCGGCTGGGATGTGCCGGCGCGCGAGGACACGACGCTGCCCTGGATCACCTCGCTGATGGTCGACCTGGGCGACGACCAGTCCATCGCGCAGTCGCTCAGCTCGTTCTCGGCGCACATGCGCCACCTGGGCGAGTTCCTGGCCGCGGCCGGACCCGGCGCGCTGGTGCTCTCGGACGAGATCGGCAGCGGCACCGACCCGCAGGAGGGCACGGCGCTCGCGTTTGCCGCGCTCGAGCAACTGGCCGGGCAGGGCGCGCAGGTGCTGGCCTCGACGCATTTCGGCCTGTTGAAGGCAGCGGTGCACGACCACCCGCGGATGCTGAACGCGGCGATGGACTTCGATGAGCGCGACCTCAGGCCGCTCTACACCTTCCGCGTGGGCGACCCCGGCACCAGCCACGCCTTCGACATCGCGCGACGCATGGGCCTGCCCGGCGAACTGATCGACAAGGCCCGCTCGCGCGCGGGCCACGAGCGCGTGCAGGTGGAGCAGCTCCTGATCGACCTCGATCGCCGCGCTCGCGAGCTGAAGACCGCCGGCGAGCAGGCGCGTGACGCCGCCGAGCGTGCCGCCGAGCGCGAAGTCGAGCTGACGACCCGCCTCAAGGATCTCGAGAAGCAGAAGAAGCAGGTCCTGGCCGAGGCGAAGCGCGAAGGGGAGAAGGCCGTGCGCGACGGCCGCCGCGCGATCGAGAATGCGGTGCGCGAGATCCGCGCCGAGCAGGCGGCGCCGCACGCGGTCAAGCGCGCGCGCGACCGGCTGGCCGAGATGGAGCAGGCGATGGCGGAGGAGGCGGCCGCCACTCCCGAAGGAGGCCGGCCGTTCGTGCCGGAAGTCGGGCAGCGCGTGCGCATCCCGCACCTGAACCTGGTCGGGCGTATCGTCGAGGTGCGCGGCGGGCGGCTCGTGGCCGAGGCCGACGGCCTGCGGTTGACCCTGGGCCTCGACGCGGTGCGGCCGCTCGAGGACGCCGGTGGCCTGTCGCCGGCCGTTCCGGCAGCGCCCGAGGACGCCGGTTCGGGCCGCGCCGATACGAGGCCCGTCCACGCCGGCAGCTGGGGCTGGCAGGGCGACGCACCGCTGGCCGAACCCAGCCTGGACCTGCGCGGAACCACCGGAGAAGAGGGCTGGCAGCGCCTGGACCAGCTCATCGACCGGGCCATTCCTGCCGGGTTGGGCGCGCTGGAAGTCATTCACGGCAAGGGGACCGGCCGCCTGCGCGAATACCTGCAGGCCCGGCTGAAGGCCGACCGGCGCGTGGCCTCCTTCAAGGAAGACGAGGCGGGCGGGGCGACCATCGTGCACCTGGCCTGACCGCTCCCGGCCGTCCCCGGAACCCCCGAGCCGCCTTCCGGTTGCAGCCTTTGCCTTCCTGTGATACTTTGAAACGTTACCGTCGAAATCGCCCGTCGGGCTACGGCAAGGGGTTGCGGCAAGGGATTACGGCAACGGAAGGCCTGGTCAGGCGCCGATATGTCACCAGTCCTCTCTCCGGATATCATCGCCCGGGTCAAGGACGAGACCGACATCGTCGAGGTCGTGCGTCAGCACGTCCAGCTCAAGCCTGCCGGAGCCGTCTACAAGGGCCTCTGCCCGTTCCACAAGGAAAAGACCCCCTCCTTCATCGTCACGCCTGCGCGCGGTCGCTGGCACTGCTTCGGCTGCGGCACCGGGGGCGACGTCATCTCGTTCCTGATGGAAGCCGAAGGCGTCACGTTTCCCGAAGCCGTCGAGATCCTCGCGCGCCCGCTGGATATCGACCTGTCGAGCGCGCTGAGGGAAGACGAATCCGAGGGCGAGCGCCGCTCGTTCCATCGCGCCAATGACGCGGCGATGGGCCTGTGGCAGGAGGCGCTCTGGGACCCCAAGCTCGGGGGCACGGCGCTTGCGTACCTGACCGGTCGCGGTTTCGGCGAGAAGGTGCTGCGCGACTACGACGCCGGGTGGGCCCCGGGGCTGCCGGGGTGGCTGGAGCAGGGTTTGCGGCGGGCCGGCGTGGACCGTGAATTGGCCCTGCGGGCCGACCTGCTGCGCCCGAGCGAGCGTGGTGGCGACCCGTTTGCCTATTTCCGCAACCGGATTATCTTTCCTGTCAAGATCATTTCGCGCCAGGTTGCCGGCTTCGGCGGCCGGGTGATCGACCAGGGCGAACCCAAGTACCTGAATTCCTCCGACAGCGCCTACTTCAACAAGGGGAAGCTCCTCTACGGATTCGAAGCCTCGCGCATGGCTATTGCCAGGCAGAAGGACGCGATCCTGGTGGAGGGCTACCTTGACCTGCTGGCGTTGGCTCAGGTGGGATTCACGAACGTGGTGGCCACGTGCGGCACGGCGTTCACGCCTGACCAGGCGAAGCTGCTGCGGCGAGGCGCGCGCGACGTGATCCTGATGTTCGATGGCGACAAGGCCGGATTGAAAGCCGCCGTGCGATCGGCCGACATCGCGCTGAAGTACGGGCTCGAGCCGCGCATCGTGCGCCTGCCGGCGGGCAAGGACCCGGCCGACCTGGCGATCGAGGGCGGCGCCGCGGCGATCGAACATGTGCTGAAGGATGCGGTCGGCTACGTGCCGTTCCTCAAGCGGCTGGCCGACGTGCGCGGCGGCGACCGCATGCTGCGTGAGCGCGCGGTCAGGCAGCTGCTCGGCACGGTCGCGGGCATCGACGACCCGCTGCGGCGCGAGTATGTGCTGCAGGAGGCGGCCGACGTCTTCGGTGTCGAGCGCGAGGTGCTCCGGCAGTCGATGCCGGCGCCGGCGCCCGGCGAGGGCGGCGGGCGCGCGGCGAGCGGGCAGGCACGGACGGCGCGCGCGCAGGCACCC
>CAIWHK010000002.1 GCA_903912525.1 uncultured bacterium
CCCGACCGGACACCAACTTGACGACGTGCTCTGGCCGGAGATCGCCAAGTGGCTGCAGGGATCGAATGCAGCAATCCAAATTTATAGAAACACACCAGAGACCAGAGCGTTTGTGCAAGAATATTTTAACCGCGACCTGGCCGGCGGCCCCGGGCGGCTGTGCGACGCGCTCGGCATCGACCTCACCTGGAATGGGCTGCCGGTGGCCGGCGGGCTGCGGCGCCCGCCCGCGGCGGCCGGCACGATCCGCGTCATGGCCGGCGGTGCGCCGTTGCACGTCGTCGCCTCGCCGAGGATCGGTGTGCGCAAGGCCGCCGATCTGCCCTGGCGCTTCTGTGACGCGGACAGCGGCTGCCTGTCCCGTCCCGCGCGGGGCTGACCGCGGCGCACCGCCAAAGCCATCATTTCGGGATGACTGACCGCGCATTGGATGTGTTCTCTTGAGCTTTCGGCGGTCGCGGCGACGCCTTCCCGGGGTGCCGGCACTTTTGTGCGTTGCGGCGTAACCTCGGCGCCCGTGCTGCGTAGGGAGGGCGAATTGACACGCCCCCGGCGCCGGTGATACGTTGCGTCCCATCCGCATCCAGGCCCGTTCGTCACCCTGGTTTCCGGGATCCGTCGTCAGTTCTTTCCCCCGGCCGGCCGCTTGCGCCCGGCCTGTCGCGTGCCGTCCGCCGACACGGGCTTCGTCCCGTTCGCGGGCCAACCTCCGGAGGCTTCCATGCCCGACCGTTTCCGCCGACTCAACCTGCTTGGCGCCTGCCTGCTGATGCTGGCCGCCGCCAGCGCGGGCGCCGGGACCTACCTCGACCTCGAGGGCAAGGTCCAGGAGTTCACGCTCGACAATGGCGTGAAGTTCCTCGTGCTCGAGGACCACGACGTTCCCGTGTTCTCGTTCCGCACCTTCGTCAACGTCGGCAGCGCCAACGAGACGCGCGGAATCACCGGCCTGACGCACATCCTCGAGCACATGGCCTTCAAGGGCACCGCCGAGATCGGCACCAGTGACTACAAGGCCGAACTGAAGGCGATGGCGGCCGAGGACGCGGCCTTCGACGCGCTCAAGGCGGAGCGGCTCAAGGGCGCGCAGGCCGATGCGGCGAAGCTGGAAGAGCTGGAGAAGGCGTTCACGGCGGCCAAGGATGCCGCGCGGGCCTTCGTCGTGACGAACGAGTTCGGGCAGATCGTCGAGAACAACGGCGGCCAGGGCCTGAACGCGTCGACGAGCAGCGACATCACGATGTACCTGTACAACTTCCCGAGCAACCGGCTCGAGCTGTGGGCCTACCTCGAGGGCGCCCGCATGTCGCGTCCCGTCTTCCGCGAGTTCTACACCGAGAAGGACGGCCCGGTCACCGAAGAGCGCCGCATGCGCACGGACAACAACCCGATCGGCCGGCTCATCGAGCAGTTCGAGAACCTGATGTTCATGGCCAACGGGTACCATCACTCCACGATCGGCTACCTGTCGGACCTGCAGAACGTCAGCCGCGCCGACTGCGAGGCCTACTTCAAGAAGAACTACGTCGGCTCGAACATCGTCGTGTCCGTCGTGGGCGACGTGAAGTTCGCGGACGTGAAGAAGTACGCCGAGAAGTACTTCGCGGCCATCCCGAAGGGCGCCCCGGATCCCGTCGAGACCTTCGAGCCCGAGCAGCTGGGCGAGAAGCGCATGGTCATGGTGGACCCGTCGCAGCCGGTGTACGTCGCCGGCTACCACATCGACAACATCCGCAGCGCCGACTGGCCGGTCTACCAGGTCATCGCCGGCGTGCTCGGCCAGGGCCGCACCAGCCGCTTCTACGAGCAGCTGGTCAAGAAGGACAACGTTGCGGTCCAGGCCATGGCGTTCCCCGGCTTCCCCGGCGAGAAGTACCAGACCGGCCTGCTCGTGCTGGGCATCCCCACCAAGGGCAAGACCGGCGCCGACATCGAGACGGCCGTCGACGCCGAGATCGCCAAGATGGTCAAGGACGGGATCACCCAGGAGGAGCTGGACGGCGTCAAGCAGCGCGCGCGCGCCGGCTTCATCCGCGGCCTGCGCGGCAACGACGGCATGGCCGAGCAGCTGGCCTACTACCAGACCTACATGGGCGACTGGCGCAGGCTCTTCAATGAGGTGGCGCGCGTCGAGGCCGTGACCCTCGACGACGTCAAGCGCGTGGCGGCCGACGTGTTCACGCCGGCCAACCGCACCGTCGCCATCATCAAGACCGAAGAAGCCGCCAACTAGGGTGAACCCACGTCTTCCGCCCAGGGGGCGGAAGCCGGAAAGGACTACAGGATATGAAGCGAATGAACTCCGCGCTGTCGGCCCGACGGGTGGCGGCGCTGTTCGCCCTGGCGCTGGTGCTGGCTGTCGTGCCGACCGCGTTCGCGGCGTCGAAGAAGCCGTGGGACAAGATCCCCGTGCCCCCGCTGAACACGTTCACGATGCCGGCGTACGAGCGCGTGCAGCTCGCGAACGGCATGGTGGTGTACCTGGCCGAGGACCGCGAATTCCCGCTGGTCGAGCTCAGCGCCACGATCAACGTCGGCTCGATGTACGAGAACGCCGCGAAGACCGGCCTGGCCGAGATGACCGGTACGGTCATGCGCTCGGGCGGCACCGCCACCCACAGCGGCGACCAGATCGACGAGATGGTCGAAGCCAAGGGCATGAGCGTCGAGACCGAGATCGGCATGACCGAAGCCACTGCCTACCTGTCGGCGCTCAAGGAGGACGCGCAGCTGGGCCTGGACCTGCTGGCGGACATCCTGCGCAACCCGGTCTTCCCCGAGGACAAGATCAAGCTGGCGAAGGAAGAGCAGAAGGCGGGCATCAGCCGTCGCAACGACGACCCGATGTCGATCGCCCGTCGCGAGGCCATGAAGGTCGTCTTCGGCCCGGACCACGTGCTGGCCCGCGTGCCCGAGTACGCGACCGTCGCGAGCGTCTCGCGCCAGGACATGCTCGACTTCCACGCCACGTATTTCCATCCCGACCGCATGTACCTGGTCGTCGTCGGCGACTTCGACAGCAAGGACATGGTGGCGCGCATCGAGAAGGCGTTCGCCGGCTGGGCGAAGGCCGACAAGGCGCTGCCGAAGGACCCCGAGATTCCCGACCTGCCGCGCACGGTCAACGTCGTGGACAAGGAAGACCTGACGCAGACGACCATCATCATGGGCGCCCGCGGCATCCGCGCCGACGACCCGGCCTACGCGGGCGTGCAGGTGGCCAACAAGATCCTCGGCGGCGGCTTCGCCACCCGCCTGTTCAACGAGGTGCGCAGCCGCCAGGGGCTGGCCTACTCGGTGGGCAGCGCCTCGGGCGCCGGTTGGCGCTACCCCGGCCTGTTCATGGCGTTCACGATGACCAAGAATGAAACCAGCCAGAAGGCCGCCCAGGCCATCCTGGCCGAGATCCAGCGGATGGTCACCGAGCCGGTCACCGCGACCGAGCTGGCGATGGCCAAGGACAACATCCTGAACTCCGAGGTCTTCAACTACGACAACAAGCGCGACATCCTCGATCGGCTGGTCATGTTCGAGCGCTTCGGCTACCCGAAGGACTTCCTGCAGACCTACCTGACGCAGGTGCGCGCGCTGACGCCGCAGGACGTGCTCAAGGCCGTGCAGGCCTCGTGGCATCCCGACCGCCTGAGCCTCCTGGCCGTGGGCGGCTACAAGGCGTTCGACGGGGACTTCAGCACGTTCGGCCCGGTCAACATGGTGGACATCACCATCCCCGAGCCCGCGTTCGAGGTCCCGGCCGCGACGCCGGCGTCGCTCGAGCAGGGCAAGGCGGCCTTCGATCGCGCCATCGTCGCCGCCGGCGGCGCTGCGAAGCTGGCCGGCCTCAAGAGCTATGTCGAGACGACCGTGCTGGACGCAACGGTGCAGGGCATGGCCATGTCGTTCACGATCCAGAAGTCGGTCGTGTACCCGGACAAGGTCCATACGATGCAGAAGACGCCGTTCGGCAACATGACCAGCGTCCTGGCCGGCGACAAGGGCTGGTCGCAGTCGCCCCGCGGCGCCAAGGACATGACGGCCGACGAACTGAAGGAAGCCCGCACGGAACTGCAGACCGACATGATCGGCATCATGCGGAACCCCGGCGCGTTCACGTTCCAGGCGCTCGCCCCGGCCGACGTCGAGGGCAAGGCCTGCCTGCCCGTGTACGTCACCGGCGTGGGTGAGGACTACCGTATCATCTTCCTCGACGCCGCCACCGGCCGCCCGGTGATGGTGCAGCAGCCGGGCATGTCGCCGATGACGGGCGCCCCGGTCACGCAGAAGGTGTACCTCGACGAGTACGCGGCGTTCGACGGCATCACGATGCCGAACCACGTGCGCCTGTGCTACGACGACGAGGAGTTCGCCAAGGGCCGCACCGAGTCGTTCAAGGCGAACGCCAAGATCGACCCGGCGCTGTTCGTGGAGAAGGACAAGGGCAAGGACGGGAAGTAGTCGACACGATCGGCCCGGGAAAGAATATATCCGGCCGGTAAGCGAATGGGTCCGGGAGCCTCGCGCTCCTGGACCCGTTTCGTTGGTGCAACGCGCGACCGAATTGACGATGCGGCGGCAAAAAAAGTATAGCTGCTTCACGGTCTACGGGGGGAGCTCATGGAAGTGCGCGAGCTTCAACAATCCCCACGATTCGTCGCCAATGAAGCAGCTATGGGTAGATTATAGGACGTATGGTGCTTGGTTGTCCATTATTTTTATTGATATGGTGCCGTGCACCCGCGAACGCCCGCGCCATTCCGGACGACCTGTCAAATCCGGAAAGCCGCCGCCTGCCCGCGAAGCCTTGAACAATCCGCCCTCCCGCCGGGTACCAGATCGGGCAACGCGCTGGCCGGCATGGGCTTGGCAGGCGCGGGGCCGCGTGCAACCGGATGGGCGGCCTGCCGTATGGGGCGGGTCGCTGTTATCCGGGCGCCCAGAACCCGAACCGGTCCCTCGAGTGGAGGCCTGACCATGATCGAAGCCGTTGTCGCGTTGGTGCTGCTGTCGGTGGTCCTGGGAGCCGCGGTGTTCGCCGTGAAGCTGCTGGTGACCCTGATCGTGCTGCCGTTCAAGATCCTCGCCTGGCTGCTGGGCGGCGTGCTGGCGCTGGTCCTGGTCGTGCCGGCCGTCCTGGCCCTCGGGGCGGTGGCGGTGGTCCTGATCCCGGTCGCCCTGGTGGTGCTGGTCTGCCTGGCGCCGGTGCTGGTGGTCGTGGCGATCGCGGCCGGCGTGTTCGGCGCCTGACGGCTGCGCGGCGGCCTGATTGCCCGTCCCCGGGGCCTGTGTTAGGTTTCGCCGGCTGATCATGCGGCGCGCCGGCGCTGCCCACTTGTCCCGGAAGGTCGCGATGTCCCGGTCGCCGCACCCCGATTCGGCAGCGCCCTGCGAGCCGTACCGCCCCGTCCATCACGTGCGCCTGGTCACGGCTGCGTCGCTGTTCGACGGCCATGACGCCGCCATCAACATCATGCGCCGGCTGCTCCAGGCCACCGGGGCCGAGGTCATCCACCTCGGGCACAACCGCTCGGTCCGCGAGATCGTCGATTGCGCCCTGCAGGAGGACGCCCAGGGCATCGCGATCACCAGCTACCAGGGCGGGCACCTCGAGTTCCTCAAGTACATGCACGACCTGATCGCCGCCTCGGGGCGGCGCATCCTGATCTTCGCCGGCGGCGGCGGGACGATCCTGCCCGACGAGATCGCGGAGCTGCACGCCTACGGCATCGCCCGCGTCTACTCTCCGGACGACGGCCGTTCGATGGGCCTGCAGGGCATGATCAACGAGGTCATGCGCAAGTGCGACTTCGCGGTGGGCGAGGCGCCGACGCCCGCGGGCCTGGCGCCGCTGCTGGCCGACCTGTCGCAGCGCGACCCGCGCGCGCTGGCGCGCCTGATCACCCTGGCGGAGAACTTCCCCGACCACGGCGACATGCTGCTGAAGGCCGTGCACGAGGCCGCCCCCGCGGTCGCGATGGTGCCGGTGCTCGGCATCACCGGGACCGGCGGCGCCGGCAAGTCGTCGCTGGTCGACGAACTCGTGCGCCGCTACCTGATCGACCGGCCCGAGGGCACGGTGGCGATCGTCTCGGTCGATCCCTCCCGTCGCCGCAGTGGCGGGGCATTGCTGGGCGACCGTATCCGCATGAACGCCATCGACAACCCGCGGGTGTTCATGCGCTCGCTGGCCACGCGTCAGTCCAACCTGGCCCTGTCGGCCTACGTGCGCCACGCGATCGACATCTGCAAGGCGGCCCGCTTCGGGCTGGTCATCATCGAGACCAGCGGCATCGGCCAGAGCGACACCGAGATCGTTGACCATGCCGACCTGTCGCTGTACGTGATGACCGCCGAGTACGGCGCCGCGTCCCAGCTCGAGAAGATCGACATGCTCGACTTCGCGGACGTCATCGCGATCAACAAGTTCGATCACCGCGGCAGCCTCGACGCGCTGCGGGACGTTCGTCGTCAGTACCGGCGCAACCACAACCGGCACGACGGCCCGGACGAGTCGCTGCCGGTCTTCGCGACGGTGGCCTCGCAGTTCAACGACAGCGGCGTCAACCGCCTGTATGCCGAACTGTCCGCGCGCCTGGACGTGATCGCCGGCCGCGACGGCAGCGTGGCGCCGGAGGCCGGCGACAACCCGCCGCACCCGGTCATCCCGCCCGAGCGCGTGCGCTACCTGGCCGAGATCGTCGAGAACAGCCGCACGCAGGACCGGCGCATCGCGGCCGAGTGCGCGCTGGCCAGCCGTTTGTACCGCCTGCACGGGGCGATTGCCGAACTGCGCCATGCGGGCTGTGATCCGGCGACGTGCGATCCCGTCGTCGTGCTGCCCGAACCGACGGCCGAAGCCGCCGATTCGCCCGCGGTGCGCGAGCTTGTGGACCAGTACCGCGCGCTGCGCGATGCGATGTCGCCCGCCTCGCGCCGCCTGCTCGAGGAGTGGCCCGGGCTGGTCGAGCGCTACCGCGCCGACGAGTTCCGCTACGAGGTGCGCGGCAAGGTCATCGCGCAGCCGCTGGTGTCGCGGTCGCTCAGCGGCACCCGCGTGCCGCGCGTCTGCCTGCCGCGCTGGAGCGACTGGGGAGACACCCTGCGCTGGCTGCTGACCGAGAATGTTCCCGGCTGCTACCCGTACGCCGGCGGCGTCTTCCCGCTCAAGCGCGAGGGCGAGGACCCCACGCGCATGTTCGCCGGCGAGGGCGGCCCCGAGCGCACCAACCGCCGCTTCCACTTCGTCTCGCTGGGCATGCCGGCCATCCGCCTGTCGACCGCGTTCGACTCGGTGACGCTGTACGGCGAGGACCCGGCGCGGCGCCCGGACATCTACGGCAAGGTCGGCAACAGCGGCGTTTCCGTCGCGACGGTCGACGACGCCAAGAAGCTGTACTCGGGCTTCGACCTGGCCGATGCCAAGACGTCGGTCTCGATGACGATCAACGGGCCGGCGCCGATGATGCTGGCGTTCTTCCTGAACGCGGCCGTCGACCAGGGCTGCGAGAAGTACATCCGCGAGAACGGCCTGGTCGACCAGGTGCAGGCGAAGCTGGCGGCGATCGCGAAGGACGGGGGCTGGGAGCGCCCGGCCTACGCCGGCCCGCTGCCCGACGGCAACACCGGCCTGGGGCTGCTGCTGCTGGGCGCCAGCGGCGACCAGGTGCTGCCGCGCGACGTCTACGAGCGCATCAAGGCCGACACGCTGGCGGCGGTGCGCGGCACCGTGCAGGCGGACATCCTCAAGGAGGACCAGGCCCAGAACACCTGCATCTTCTCGACCGAGTTCGCGCTGCGCCTGATGGGCGACATCCAGCAGTACTTCATCGACCACCGGGTGCGGAACTTCTACTCGGTGTCGATCAGCGGCTACCACATCGCCGAGGCGGGCGCCAACCCGATCACCCAGCTGGCGCTGACCCTGGCCAACGGCTTCACGTTCGTCGAGTACTACCTGTCGCGGGGGATGCCCATCGACAGCTTCGCGCCGAACCTGTCGTTCTTCTTCAGCAACGGCATGGACCCGGAGTACTCGGTGCTCGGTCGCGTGGCGCGGCGGCTGTGGGCGCGCGCCATCCGCCACCGCTACGGCGGCAACGAGCGCAGCCAGATGCTCAAGTACCACATCCAGACGTCGGGCCGCTCGCTGCACGCGCAGGAGATCGCGTTCAACGACATCCGCACCACGTTGCAGGCGCTCTACGCCATCTACGACAACTGCAACTCGCTGCACACGAACGCCTACGACGAGGCCATCACGACGCCCACCGAGGAGTCGGTGCGGCGCGCCATGGCCATCCAGCTGATCATCAACCGCGAACTGGGCCTGGCCCGCAACGAGAACCCGCTGCAGGGCTCGTTCATCATCGACGAGCTGACCGAACTGGTGGAGGAGGCCGTCCTGGCCGAATTCGCGGCGCTCAGCGAGCGCGGCGGTGTGCTGGGCGCCATGGAGCGCATGTACCAGCGCACGAAGATCCAGGAGGAGTCGCTGCGCTACGAGTCGCTCAAGCACAGCGGAGAGCTGCCCATCATCGGCGTGAACACGTATCTCGATCCGGCCGGTTCACCGACCGTCGTGCCGCGCGAGGTGATCCGCTCGACCGAATCCGAGAAGGAGTTCGCGATCGCGACGCTGGCGGCGTTCCAGGCGCGCAATGCCGCCGCCGCGCCTGCCGCGCTGGCCGCGCTGCAACTGGCGGCCGTCAGCCAGGGCAACACGTTTTCGGCGATGCTGGAGGCGGCCAAGGTGTGTTCGCTGGGGCAGATCTCCGGCGCGCTCTACGCCGTCGGGGGACAGTACCGCCGGTCGATGTAGGTGGAGAGCCTGCTGCGGCCGGGGAAGGGAATATCGATGACGGGAGCCGAAGGAGCGGCCGAGGGCCCGCTGGTGTTCGTGCACGTGCCGAAGACGGCCGGCACCAGTTTCCGCGAGGCGCTCGAATTGAAGCTCGGCGCGGCCGCAATCGCGGGCGACTACGGGCCGAAGGCCTCCGAGACCTCGCCGCTGGTCCGTCGCCACGTGTTCGAGAAGCCCGACCTGCCCCTGCTGCGCGAAGAACTGATCGCGGCCGGCGTCCGCATCGTGTGCGGGCACGTCCCGGTCCAGCGCTACGCCGCCAGCTTCGGGACGCAGAACCTCCTGGTCATCGTGCGCGATCCCGTGCAGCGGCTCGTCTCCGAATACGAGCATTTCCGGCGCCACAACGGCGAAGCCCGCCCGTTCCCGGAGGTCTACCGCAGCGATCGCTTCATCAACCACCAGTACAAGCTCGTCAGCGCGATCGAGCCGTCCGAGTACGGTTTCATCGGGTTGACCGAGCGCTACGCTGAGACTGTGGCGGCGGCGAATCGGCGGTTCGGCTGGAAACTGCCGGTGCTCACGTCGAACGTCGGGCGCCCTTCTCTCGGCATCGCCTACCAGATTGATCCCGACATGGAGGCCGAAGTGCGCGAACTCAACCGCGACGACATCGACTATTACGAGCGGATGGTCACGGAGTTCGAGCGTCGGCAATGAATGCCGCGAAGCGCCCGGCGCCGTCGCCGCAGCGGCGGTGGCTGGGGTAGCGGTCGCCGCCGCAGATCGTGCAGAGCCCCGTGAATGTGATCGCATCGTGCCGGACGCCGGCGGCGACGAGTTGCGCCGCGTTCGCCGCCCACAGGTCCAGCAGCCAGCGTTCGCCCCGGCGCGTGAAGTACGTGGTCGCCGCGCCGCCCAGGGCCGCCAGCGCAGCCGCGCGCACGTCGTCACCCACTTCGTAGCAGCAGGGGCCGGCCGACGGGCACACGAGCGCCCGCACTGTCGCTGCCCGCAAGCCCGTCGCGACCATGTCCTTCATCAGTGATGCCGTGATGCCGGCCACGGTCGAGCGCCACGACGCGTGCGCAAAGCCCCACACGGCAGCGCCGTCCCCGCGACTGCCGCCCACCAGGACGAGTGGGCAGTCGGCGCCGCGGCCGACCACGGCCAGCCCCGGGACATCGGTCCACAGCGCGTCCGCATCGCCGGCCAGCCCCGGCGCTCCCGCGCGCAGGACGCAGCCTCCGTGCACCTGGTGCACCCAGGCGACGGCGCGAAGCCCGGCCGCCGTGCGCAGCGTCTCCATGCCCGCGGCCATATCCGGCCCGCGCGGATCGGCGCGGAAGTCGGGCCCGCCGGCCGTGGTCCAGCCGTGCGGCCAGCCCGCGGCCCCCAGCGCCGGGTCGGTGTCGAGCCAGTTCATGGCCGGGTCTCCCTGGCGGTCGGCGCCGCGAGCCAGGCGCGAATGCGGGCTGCAACCGCGTCGTCCAGCGGCGACCACACGGCGGGCCGGTCGGCCAGCCACGGCGCGGCCGACGACTGTACGAACACGACCTCGCCGGGCGCGGCGGCCCGCAGGCGCGCGGCCTCGTCGCGGGCGG
>CAIWHK010000003.1 GCA_903912525.1 uncultured bacterium
GCCAGTATGAGGTGGCAAAGGTCTGGGTGCTGAAAGATCGATGGCAATGAAGACAGAGGAACCGCTGGATACGGTGCGGGGCCACCTGTCTACCGAAGGTGCCGATCCGCTTGAAGCGCCACCGCGCATCCAACTGCAAGTGATACATGCAGTTAGCGTTAGGGCAATGGGGTGGAACGAATAAGTCGCTGCATATGTGCATATCCCACCCGGGCATAGCCCGGGCCAGACACATTCTTGCTGGCACAACCCACAGCAAGGCACAACACCTATCTCAAGAGCGCCATCTTCCCACTGTCGGTGAAACCACCCGCTTCGAGCCGGTAGAAGTAGACGCCCGAAGCGCAGGCCCGCCCTGCATCGTCACGACCATCCCATGGCGCCTCGTATCTGCCGGCAAGTTGCGGCAATCCCGCGACCAGCGTGCGCACGACCCGGCCCGCCACATCGAATACCGTCAGGCGAGTGTCAGCGGGAGCGCGCAGTTCGTAGCGTATGAAGGTGACCGGATTGAACGGGTTGGGCGCGTTCGGGAACAGCACCGGGCGCGGCACCAGGTGGGGATCGTCCCAGACGCCGGAGATCACGCCTGATTCGTGCACGGTCACGAGGCGGTCGGCCGTGAAGGCGACGGCACTGCGGGTGACGGCGCCGTTCGGCCACCGCACTTCGAGCGAGTCGACCCGCGTCGCGGCGCCCAGCCCGAAGTGCGCCCGCAGCGGCACGCCGTTGAAGCGACCCAGGCTGTCGGTGATCTCGCGTTCCAGGGCCAGCCCCGAGGAAGTCACGACGCGCACCCGCGCACCCACCCCGAAGCGGTTGGAGCCGCCGGGCACGCCGTCGCCGCGCAGGTCCACCTCGAGCCAGTGGTTGCCGAGGTCCTGGTCGTTCCGCAACAGCGTGTTATTGCCCGGGCGGTTGAAGTACAGGTCGAGATCGCCGTCGGCATCGAGGTCGACCACCGACAGGGCGCCGGCGAACTGTTCCACCGGCCCCGAAGTGTGCCACAGCGCCCAGTCGAACTGATGATCGCCCAGGTTGAAGATCACGTCGCCGCGCTGGGCCGAGTTCTGCGTCACCAGGTCGACGTTGCCGTCGAGATCGAGGTCGGCCCAGACGGAGGTCAGATCGTTCGAGGCCGAGGCGGTGTAGGCGTCGGTGGAGTCGGCGAAGACGCCGCCGCCCAGATTGTGCAGCAACCGGTTGGGACCGTTGTTGCCGACGTACAGATCAAGCCGGCCGTCGTTGTCGTAGTCGGTCCAGACGGCCGTCTGGCTGGCGCCGGGATCCCCGACCGGACCGCTGGCCGCCGTCACGTCCGCGAAGACGCCGGCGCCGGCATTGTGGAACAGCCGGTTGGCGCCGTCACTGAGGACCAGGTAGAGGTCGGGCCAACGGTCATTGTCGTAGTCGCCCCACATCGCACTCTGGCAGCAATGGGTGTCGATCATGATCGCGGGTGTCACATCGGTGAAGCTGTGGTCGGCGTTCTGGCGCATCAGCCTGGTGCCCGAGTAGCAACTCACCAGGAAGACGTCCAGATCCCCGTCCAGATCGTAGTCGGCCCAGGCTGCATCGCGGTTGTAGCCGTGGTTCTGCAGCGGCGTCGGGGTGACATCGGCAAAGGCGCCCCCGCCTTCGTTGCGGAGCAGCACGTTGAGCCCACCCCCACTACCGCTGCGGATCAGGTACAGGTCCAGCCGCCCGTCGTTGTCATAGTCGATCCACTTCGCGAACACGGCGCCGATGGCCGCCGCCAGCGCCGGCGGGGTCACATCCGCGAACGAGCCGTCCCCCTGGTTCCGCAACAGCACGTTCGTCTGGACGTTGTTCATGATGCAGACGTCCGGCAGGCCGTCGTCATCGAAGTCGCCCCAGCTGGCCGAGATGTCGCCGCCCGGCTGGGTGAGCAGACCGGCGGTGGCATCGGTCCAGCGCACCTCCTTCATCCAACTGCGGTCGATCTCGGTCCAGACGCCGGGATTCAGCTGATCCTCCTGCTCGACCATGAACAGCGAGGCATTGGCCCAGGAAGGGTCGATCGTCACCAGCGGGTCGCCGATCGCCAGGGCTGAGTACGAATCGCCGGTTTCGTTCTGGTTGGAGATCTCGAGGCGGACGTAAGCCCGCAGGAACGAGCCGAAGACGGACCGCTTGGACAGCACCAGCTCGGCCGGCATGCAGCCGGTGATAACCGTGTCAGGGTGCGCATTCAACTGGCCCGCGGGCGCTCTGACCACCCGGTTGCCGTCAGGCATGGACAGAATCGCCTCCAGCGTGCCGAAGACGCCGCCGCCCACCCCGTCTCCCAGCGCCAGGCGAAGGCGGATGTTCGCGTTCCACGGGATGCAGTCGTCCTTGAAGTCGTCCGGAATCTTCCCGCGCGGCACGATGCGGTGCGCCGTGCCGAAGGCCTTCGAGTTGTCGCCCGCGGTCACGCCGGAGTATCCGGTGGGGATCAACGCCGAACACTTTTCGATGTAGGCCTCCGCTATCGACATGGGCTCGCAGTCGGTGCCGGCGAACGTCTCGTAGGACGAATAGCTGACGACCCACGGCATGCTGATGTCGCCCTGGGCGGAAGTGATCGAGCAGTACGGTGGCGGTCCTTCGGCGCGGGAAGAGGTCGCAGTCACCGCCAGCAGCAGGGGCAGGGCTGCGATGACGAACAGAGGGGCGATGCGGGAGTGACACATGGTCCACCGATCCTCTCCGGCGGGCCCACCCGTGGGAGCGGGCGCCTGCGTTGACGGGCGCGGTACCGCATCCAAGCGAATGAACAGGCCACATGATCCAAGCGGGATCCGCGGTGGCGGATTCGTGCGCGCCGACCTGTCCTTCCCCAAGAATCCGGTCCGCCTTGCGCTTCCGACACTTGTCGTCGTGCCGCTCAAGACGAACAACAACCTGTCCCTTCCGGTGACCGAACGGATGACGTGAAGATTCTAGCACGACATGAACCAGGTGACCGTTGGTTTTCATTGATGCGGATGATGCCCGTCTCGTTTGGGTGATCGAAGTCGCGGTCCCTCCCAGAAACTCCACTCTTGCCGCCGCAGACGATCGGGATGCGGCCCGTCAGAGGGTGTGACCGAGGCAGGCCAGAACGACGATGGCGGCGGACCCGCCATTGCTCACGGCCACGTCGGCCAGCCACCAGGGCCGGCAGGTCGCACCGAACGGACAGATCTCTGCCAGATGGAATTATTGGGAGGCACAGTGTGACGAGTCTAGCACTCCGTGGCGGCCGGACCACTCCCGCGGATCAGCGGACCAACCCCATCCGGATCATCTCCACCTTCCCGGCGAATTGCAGGCGCGCCAGGTAAATGCCCGACCCGACATTCCGACCTGACGCGTCCCAGCCGTCCCAGGCCGCCTCGTGGCTGCCCTGAGGCATGCTGTCGTCGACCAGTGTGCGGACCAACCGCCCGGCAACATCGAAGACCTCCAGCCGCACCGTTCCGGCCGTCGGCAAGTCGAAACTGATCGTGGTCCGCGGGTTGAACGGATTCGGGAAGTTGCGCAGCGAAAGCACCGCCGCTTCGGGCACGCCCGCCACGAAACCGCCGAGTTGGCCGTTCGCCTGCACGCGCTGGGCGTAGATGTCGGTCCTGCCGTTTCGATCGTCGTACCAGGTGACGATGGCCCCGCCCACGCCGTCCGTGACGATGGTCGGGTACGCCTGACTGCCGGTAGCGGTACACAGGGCCACTCCGTAAGGCGTCCACTGGGCGGCGCCAAGGGCCGAAATCCGCTGGGCGAAAATGTTGCTGATTCCAGGCGTGTCGCGTTGGTCCATCCAGGTGATGATCGCCCCGCCGGCACCGTCCCCGACGATCGTCGGGAACTCCTGATTGTCGTAGTACGGGCAGATGATCAGACCGGGAGCCGCCCACAGGAGCGCACCCGCAGCCGAGATCCTCTGCGCGTAGATGTCCCAGTTGCTGAAGCGGTAGTCCGCCCAGGTGATGATGGCCCCGCCGACACCGTCTGAAGTGATCTGGGGATAGTACTGATAGCCGGCGGCAACACAGACGGCCACGCCGTTGGCGGCCCACTGGACCGTGCCGCCACTGGAGATCCGTTGCGCAAATGTGTTGGCGAAGCCCCGCCGATAATCCATCCAGGTGACGATGGCGCCACCCGCACCGTCCGAGACGATCGTGGGGTACGTCTGCTCGTTGGTGGTGGTGCTGATGATCACGCCGTCAGCCGCCCACTGGACCGCTCCCGCCGCCGAGATCTTTTGCGCGCAGATGAACCAGTTGAACGGATAGTCGCGCGCGTCCTGCCAGGTGACGATGGCGCCACCCACGCCGTCCGGAATGAGCGTCGGCAGTTGCTGATTGCCCACCGCAGTGCACAGGGCCGTGCCGTCGGCCGCCCATTGGGGCGCGCCGCCGGCCGAGATCCGCTGGACGTAGATGTCGTCGTTGCCGTAACCGGCGCGCCTGTCATGCCAGGCGATGATGGCCCCGCCGGCGCCGTCCGCCGTGATGGCGTTGACGAGTTGATGCTCGTTGGCGACGCAGAGACCCACACCATCGGGTCCCCACATGACAGCGCCGCCGGCCGACACCCTTTGAGCGTAGACGTCCCAATTCGTGCCGGTGCGGAAATCGTTCCAGGCGACGATGGCCCCGCCGGCGCCGTCCGACGTGATGACGGGGCTTACCTGATTCTCAAGCGCGGCGCAGAGGACGACACCGTCGGGCCCCCACATCGGCGTGCCGCTGGCCGAGACCCGCTGGACGTAGATGTCAGCGTTGGCGTTACTGCTGCGGTAGTCGTACCAGGTGACGATGGCCCCGCCCGCGCCGTCCGGGGTGGTGGTGGGCATGAACTGATCCCGGACGGCCGTGCACAGCGGCACGTTTACCAGGGGACTGGACGGCCAGGCCGCCGCTGCGGCAAGCGGCAGCAGCAGCGCGATGCCGAGCAATACCGCGCAGTCGATGAAGACCATTTTGCCGTTGTTCATGCCGGTCTCCCCGTAGTTGTTGTCGTCCCCGTCACCCGGAATGAACAAAGACCGATCGTACCGGGGATCGCACGGTGTCGCTCCCAGGTACTCGGTCCGCCCGGTGGCCGTGGCAGCCCGGCGTGCCGTTCAGGATGACCGTGTATGGGACGAACCAGAGATTCTACCACAAATCCGAGTTGCCGAGTATGCGTTTTCAATGGCACGGATAACGATAGATTAATTTGGCCAAAAGAACGCGCTCGCCCACGATCCTGAGCGCTGTGCCTTGTCCCCAAAAACTCCGTCAGCCCCACCGAACGGTGCGATCTCTTACCCGATCGAAATATCGGGAGGCACAACAGGCACAACCGACCATTCGAGCGGGACCGTCCGACTATTCCCTTGCTTCTTTCATTAATGTTTAATATAGTGCGCATATCGCGCACGAAAGGAATCATATTTGCATCCGTACGAACAGTTTGAAACGGCCCTGCGGCTCCTGGACGGCAGGCTGGCCCTGGCTGCCGCACCGTCCTACCGCCTCGTGGTCTGCGGCGGAACGGCCCTGGTGGCAACCGGCCTGCTGCAGCGGGCCACCAGGGACGTCGACATCGTGGCGTTGACAGACGACCACGGTGCCCTGATCGACCCGGCGCCGCTCCCGCCGCCCTTGTTGACCGTCGCCGCGGAAGTGGCCGGAGACCTCGGCCTTTCCGACGACTGGCTGAACAACGGACCCAGCAGCGGCGATGGCGGGCTTTATCGCTTGGGTCTGCCGCAGGGTCTGGCAGCACGACTGAGTTGGAGACGATTTGGCGACCACCTGGCGGTCGGCTTCATCAGCCGGTTTGACCAGATCCACTTCAAGCTCTACGCCGCTGTAGATCAGTTCGGCAGCTACCACGCGACGGATCTGCAGGCGTTGCGACCGACGGACGAGGAATTGATCGAGGCTGCCACCTGGTCGAGATCGCATGATCCGTCGCCCGGGTACAGGGAGAGTCTTCGGGCGTTTCTTGGGGAGTTCGGCTATGAGCATCTCGTCGATCGCGTTTAGAAACACGGTTCGCGACCGGCTCCTGAGCCTGTTGTGGAGGCAATGGACTGCCCTCGGTGTCTCCGGATATGGCGCGGCCGAAGAGTCGAACGTGGTCGATCCCGAAGCCCTGCTGCTGCTCACGTTGACCGTCGGCCGGCATGATGCCCGCCTCTACGACGCCGTTCTGGACTGGCTGGATCTCAACGCGGACTACCTGAACGTGCAGCGCCTCCAGAATCTGGCCCCGCACGCCGGACCACACGCACAAGCCGGGCTCGGCGCGATTGCCGAGATTCTCGGTCGCCGGACCGCGGTGGCGCTCAAGTGGAAGAAGCTGGCGGCGCACCCCGCCCTGGCTGTGGAAGAGCCGCTGTTCCTCATGGCCGATGGGCGCGCGATGCCGATGCCGCCCGCGTACGATGAGGTTTTCCGCCGGCACGGGCTCCTGCGTTCGCCGATCATCAGCCGCGGAATCGCCCGGCCCTTTCCGACGGAGGGTATGCCGTCGCTGCTGCTGCGATTGCGGGCGCTGCTGGGCGTAAACATCCGCTGCGAGATCCTGTGCCTGCTGGGTTCGACGGACGAGATCCACCCTTCGCTTGTCGCCAGGATCGTCGGCCAGGCGCCGCGCACGACGCAGGATCTGCTCGCGGACATGGCCCGCTCCGGAGCCGTGCAGGTTCGGACCAGCGCCCGCGTGAAGAACTATGCATTGGTCCCGGGGGTTCTCGACGGGCTGTTGCGGCCGGATGGCCGGACGCCCTGGGTGAATTCGGTGCCGCTGTTCCAGGCGCTCGAGACCGTATGGCTCGGGTTGGTGGATCCGGGCGAGCGGGATCTCGCGGTTCCATTGCTTGCATCGCAATGGCGACGCACGGCGAGGGTGATCAGACCGTTGCTCGGCGACGCCGGACTGGGTCAACCCTTGCGAGATGAGGCGTCGTTCGTGGGCGAGGCATACTATGACGTCTATATCGCCGATATCTCGCGGATTCTGGCTCTGGTTTAGGCAACCTTCGACGACCCGGCGGCCACGGTCGGCGCCGGACCCCGATCCCCGCTGGAGAAGCACCTTCTCCAACTGCTGCTGGAAAAGGTGCTCATTCAGGACCGGTGCACGTTCGCGGTGTGGTGCCGCCTGAGGCAGTTTCCTGCGGTTCGTACACTGTCACATTTGGTAGCCCCAAAGTGCCTGTCTGCGAACCACCCACGGGAAACGTCCCATGGCCCGTTTGCGCTCGCCGTATTCCAGCTCGAGACGCGGCCCCGCAACAGCTCCAAGTGCCGCCCAGACGCCCACGTGCGCGTCGCGCGGCGCCGGTTCCATTCACTGCACCAGAGCCATCCGCACCGTCTCGACCTTCCCGCCGAAATGCAGTCGCGCCACGTAGCTTCCGGAACTGACCTTACGACCTGACGCGTCCCTGCCGTCCCAATCGGTGTCGTGCGCACCCTGATCCAGTTCGGTCTCGACCAGGACCCTGACCAGCCGGCCGGCCAGATCGAAGACAGCCAACTGCACGGAACCGGATTGCGGCAGTTCGAAGCGGATCGTCGTCCGCGGGTTGAACGGGTTCGGGCTGCAGGGCAGCAGGAGGGCCCGCGCGCCGAATTCGAGCGACGGCACCGGCGTGGTCGAGATGGCGCCGCTTCCGGTGAGACCCCGCACCCGGACGCCCGTCGGATTGCTGCCGCCGCCGGCGAGGTTGGTGACTTCGAAATCCAGATGGTTCACGCCCGCCACGAATCCGCCGGTGAAAAATAGTGGTGTCAGGGAATTGTAGGTGCCGACGTTGGTGGCAATGAGTGCGTCGTTCAATCTGACCTTGCCGCTGTTGTCCATCGCGCAGCCTCCGGAGACCACGACCGTTGCCAGATCAAAACCCGTGAGGTCGAACTCCAGCCGGTACTTGTAGACGCCCGCCGGGTGCGGCGTGCCGCCAGAGGGATAGCCCTGGGCCATGGCCGGCGCGATCCACTGCGACCCGCTGCTGTTGGCGAGCCAGAAACCCGCAGCGATCGGATTGGCGACCACGGCGCCGGGTCCGGGGTAGGCGGGGTCGGGGCTCGCGATCAACTGGTAATGCGGATCGGTCGCGCCGGCGACCAGCAGCGCACCATTGTTGTCGATCCCGGTGTCGTACATCCCGGGAATGAGCACGGCGTGAGCGGGCCCCGCGCCGAGCGCGAAGATTGCGGCGATGATCAGGACACGCACTGGAGACATGAGTGGACCTCACGCGGAAGGGCTGGAACTAGGACGCCGGCTGCGGTCGGCAGTCCATCGATCGTCCCCCGATTATAGACCAGCGACTCAGATTGTTGTCCGAGTATTCTTGTCTGATTTGGCGTCCGCATCGAACGGTGCGATCTCTTGCCCGATGGAATTATTGAGAGGGACACCCTGAGTGCCCGTCGTCGTCAGTTCCTGGCCGCTGGCAGCAGCACCTTGTCGATCACATGCACGATCCCGTTGGACGCCTTGATCGAGGCGACAATCCTGGCGCCGTCGATCGTGATCTGGCCGTCACTCACGCGAACGGTCACCCGCGTGCCGTCGACCATGCCCAGTTCCTGCCCGTCGCGCAGGCCCGCGGCGGTGTAGACGGAGGGCACCACGTGGTGCTGCAGAATGTGACGGAGCTGGGCGACGTTTTCCGGCTTGACCAGGTTCTCGACCGTGCCGGCCGGCAGCAAGGCAAAGGCCGCATTGGTGGGAGCGAAGACGGTCAGCGGGCCGGGGTTCGAGATGCCGGTCACGTAGTCCGCGGCCTTGAGCGCGGCGACCAGCGTGGTGTGGTCCGGCGAGCCGAGGGCGATGCTCACAATGTTGGTCGGATCCAGGGGCGGCGTGTCCGACTTCGCGGGCGTGGGCTGCGCCGCGGCTGCGGACTGCCCTTGCGTTGCTCCCCGCTGCCCGGAGCCTGAGTCGCAGGCCGCCAGGCAGGCCAGGATCGCGACGGTGGTCAGGAATTTCACCATATTGTTGCCTCCATTCACAGGGAAGTGGTCGCGCGCGCCGGAGAGCCAACGATACCGGACGGCCGCCGGCAAATTCGGACCAATAGGTCCAATTAGGAATATATCGGACGATTTGGGTCCTGTCCACGAAATCATCGCTGTGACGGCAATCGACCTTTGTGGCTACCCCAAGCTCAATGGGCAAGGGCAACAATTCCCGCTGGGTGATTCCCGCGCCTGGATGCTACAACGGCCTACGACGATCTCGGCGCGGCCGCGCCGCCTCCCGCCTGCAAGGCGCCCAGGAAACGCGAGCGCAACGTCTCGCCGACCAGCGCCTTCTTGACCGGCGAAAGGCGCAGAAACGCGCCGACGAACGCACGCAGGAACTGGTGCGACAGCCGTTCGGGTTCGGCAAACAGCAGGTTCTGCAGGGTGCCCACTTCCAGGGCCTGCAGGATGACCCTCTCGAACGTCGACTCGGGAGGCAGCACGCGTTGCGGCCGATGTCGGAGCGTCATCGACCGGTTCGTGCACGCGAGCGCACACACACCGCACCCGATGCATATCGATTCATCGACCGCGGGCCGCGCCTTCTTCCGGCCCTCCGGCTCGGCCAGCCGTTCGAGGGAAATCGCGTTGATGGGACAGGCTTTCATGCACTTCAGACATCCATTGCACGTGGCGTCCTCGACCTTCGCGAGGTAGCTGGATGTCACCACCGTGTGCGGGTAGCCGAACTGGCTGATGCCGAGCAGCATGTTGCAGCAGCACCCGCAGCACATGCACATGAAGCTCACGCCGTTCTGCACATTGTCGGCGTTCATCACGAGCCCCATGTCCCTTGCCTGGGCCAGCCGATCGAGCATCTCGCTCTTGTCGATCGACCGCGCCAGCTTGCGGCGGGTCAGGTATTCGGCCGCTGTTCCCATCGACGTGCACGTCTCAAGCGGCACCTGGCACCGCTTCAGGCCCAGGTGCGACTTCTCGTGGCGGCACGAGCAGATGCCGACGGCGAATTTCGTCTGCGATTCGACGATCGCCACGGCCTTCTCGTAATCGAGCACCTCGACATGATCCGCCGGTGCGACGGCCTGCACGTGCGGCAGCGTGCGCATCATCTGCAACTGCTGTCCCGCGCCGAGGTTGGCCTCCCAGATCCCGCCGGTCGACAGGTAGTCGTGAAACAGCCGGGCACACTCCTTAGAGTCGACGCCGTCGCCGGTCCGCATCATCGTGAACTCGAAGATCCCAATGGCCAGCGGCGATGGGATGTAGCGGTACCGGCCTCCCAGGTCCATGTCCATGACGAGGCCCTTCGTGCACAGGGCTTCGAGCACGCGTTCCAGGGTGGCACGGGGGTAGCCCGTCGTCTTTTCGAGATGCTCGATCGTGGTCGGTCCGTACGGCATGCGAACGACGAGGTCGGCCTCCTCGGCCGAGTACAACTCCTTCAGGAGCGCGTGGAAGGCGTCGTTCCACGGGGCCCTGAGGGTCAGCCCGTCGATCTTCCTGCCAAGTTCGCGATAGGCGTCTTTTCCGACCAGATGACCCATGGATCTACCTCTCGCTTGTCCCTGTGTCTTCCCGGTCGTGATCGGCCGCCGCTTCCGAGAACTCCGCCTGCCTTGTCTCCGTTGCCGTAGCGTGAGGGTGAAGATGAATCAGTTCATCGGATCAGTACCATGCGCACAGCCTCCACTTTCCCCGCGAACTCCAGCCTCGCCAGGTAGCTGCCAGAGCCGACCTCCCGGCCCGACGCGTCCCTGCCGTCCCAGACGGCCTCGTGGCCGCCCCGCGACATGTTCTCGTCGACCAGCGTGCGGACCAGGCGGCCGGCTACGTCAAACACGGACAGCCGCACAGAGCCTGCAGCCGGCAGGTCGTACTTTATCGTCGTCCTGGGGTTAAATGGGTTCGGCCAGCAGGAGTAGAGGCGCATCGCCGACGGGCGCGGAGCCGCATCAAGGTACGCCGGCCCATACCACGTCTCCATTCCGCTCGTTGTGATTTCCTGCAGCCAATACTCCACCGCTTCTGCCGGCGGAGCTTCGTCCGAATATACATAGGATTCCTGGCCTCGAGGCAGCACCTCGCTCAAGCGAACGCGCTCGCGGCCGGGCTCCTGCCTCCACACGAGGAAGCCCGACCTGGGGTTCGGCTGGGAAACAGACCAACAGACGGTCGCTTCATCGTCGACGCGCATTGCGGAAAATCGCGTCAGGTACGTCGCTACTGGCGCATCCACAACCCGAATGCCGACACTCAAGCCCGAACCTGCCGCGATGGACGTGAATCCCTGATTGTCGGCAGGGGCCACCGAAGTGATGCCCCAACTCACGACCGAGCCATCCGCCTTGAGGCCCAGCGCGTGAAACTGCCCGGCCGCTATGGCAATGAAATCCCGATTGGGGGCCGGCACGACGCATTGCCCGTATTCATTCCGTCCCCATGCGGCGACTGAGCCATCAGCCCTCAGTCCCAGGCTGAAACTCGCGCCGGCGGCAATGGCCATGAAGCCCGTCGCCGGAACCGGAAGCGTGCATTGGCCGAAGTCGTTTCGACCCCACGCCACGATCGACCCGTCGGATTTCAGGCCCAAATTGTGACTTCGCCCAGATGAGACCGCGACGAAATCCGCATTGGGGGCTGGTACATTGCATTGGCCGCTTCGATTGTCCCCCCACGCGCGGACGGACCTGTCGCGTTTCAACCCAAGGCTATGGTATTCCCCCGCGGCAACAGCGGTGAACTCTGCGTTCGGTTGCGGCACATTGAGAGCGCCCCACCCGTTCTCTCCCCAAGCGACGACAGAACCGTTCGCCCCGACGCCAAGTCCGTGCAGGTAGCCAACAGCAATCGCAGTGAGCCCAGGACTGGGAGTCTGGAGGCGAATGTAGTTCGTGGCCTGGGCAATCGAGCCGTCGGTTTTCAGTGCCACATAGCCGGCGCCTCCGGCAGCGACGGCTATGAATCCCTCATTGACCTGCGGCACGTTACACTCACTGGTGCCATTGTAGCCCCAACCGCACGCCGTCCCGTCGGCGCGAATCGCCAGGCTGAAGCCGCTGCCCGCAGAAATGGCGACAAATCCTGCATTCGGCGCGGGGACGTTGCATTCTCCGCTCAGGTTTCGGCCCCAGGCCACGATCGAGCCATCAGCCTTCAAACCCAGACTGACGTTCGCGCCGGCAGCCACCGCCACGAATCCTGTGTTGGGCGAGGGGACATTGCATTCACCATAGCCATTGGTTCCCCACCCCACGATGGTCCCATCGGCCTTCAGAGCCAATGCATGCCAGGCTCCCCCCGACACGGCCACGAATCCTTCGTTCAGGGACGGGACGTTGCACTGGGCATAGCGATTGTCTCCCCAGGCGACAACGGAGCCATCGCACCTCAACGCAACACCAAAGCCCAATCCGGCGCTGATGTCGGCAAATCCCGCATTGGGCGCCGGCACGTTGCATTGGCCGAGATCATTGGCGCCCCAGGCGGCAATCGACCCGTCGCCTTTCAGGCCGAGGGCAAAATTCGACCCTGCCGCAACTGCCGTGAAGTTCACGTTCGGCGTGGGGCCGTTGCGCACTCCCTCGTAGTTGTATCCCCAAACGGCGATGGAACCATCCTCACGAAGAGCCATGCTCCAGAACGCGCCTGTGTCCAGGTCCACGAAGCCGCGATTGGGCGTCGGTACATTGCACTGTCCGCGGCCGTTGCCGCCCCACGCGACAATCGACCCATCCGGCCCGAGCCCGAGGCCATGGTCTTCGCCCGCGGACACGCGAGTGAGGTCTTCCAAAGCGGCCTGCCCAACCACCGAGACACCACCCCAGCCGATGACTTCGCCTTGCCCCCTCGCTATTGAAGTGCCGCCGATGAGAGATGCTCCCAGGATGACGCATTGGAATACCCAACCATACATCCCTCGCCAGCCCGTTCGAATCGAATGCAGTGGCTTCATCTCGTCCTCCGCGTATCTGTCACGAAGTCGGCTGCGATGCTGCCCCGCTGCTGTGCCCAGGCACCGCCAGTCCACATCGGCGATTCTGCAAAGGCAATCGTACGATTCACCATCGCCCCGACGACGTCGCCAAGATGCCATGTCGGGTGCGGAGATCAGTCTACCACTACTGTAGTCAGGATGAGCGTGCGTTTTCAATGGAATCGTCTTCGATGCACCCCAACCAGCGAGCGTTCCCCGCGCGGCTATTGGCGCCCGAGAGCAGCCCATTCCTGGCGGAGCCGCAGCCAGGGCCCAGATCATTGAGCCGGGCTTCCCGGTTTGCAGAATAACGGTCCAATGCGTCCGATCTGTGTCGGCAGAACCAAGGGAGGCTGCTTAGCTGAGCGGTTGCACAAGGGCGGGAGCGATGTGGCGGCAACCCGGCTGTGGTGCCATGCGAGGCGCTCCACGGCCGACAGGTTCAGGCGGCGTTGCGGCCGGGCCGGACGGCCAACTCCGGGCGCCACAGTTCGCCTGAACTATGTAGCCGTGGCGGTCGGACAGCCAACTTCCCCGGCGACCGATCGGTCCGGTCTCTTGCCGGATCGACTTATCGGGAGGGACAACAGGGCAACCGCGTCCCGTTACCGGTACAGCGCCTTGACCCGGCTCCAGGTGCCGGGCTCGCTCGCCACGGGGTCCACGCACACGGCCGCCACGTTGTCGACGCGGAATTCCCAGTCCTGCAAGGTGCGCGTGCCGTCGTACTGGGTGAAGGTGATGGTCTGGGGGCCGCAGGGCAGGGTGACCGTGGCCTGCTGCCAGCCCGCGCTGGCACCCGCCGCCGAGAACGGCCAGGTTGCGCCGCCGTCGGCCGTCATGCCGAAAATCGCCGCGCCGGACCCGGCCAGCTGGTCCAGCCGCCAGTCGAAGGTGATCTGGCAGCTGCCACCCGCCGCGCCGCAGTTGAATGTCTGGGACAGGGTTCCGGTGCAGGAGGTGCCCGTGTTCAGGTACTGGACCACCCCGCAGGCGCCGGGATTGCCGCCGCCGCCGGTGACCGCCGCGCAGCCCGTCGCCGACCATCCCACGTAACCGCTCTGGAAATCTCCGTTGACGACCTGGGCCGATGCGGCCGTGGCCAACATGGTTGCGAGGATGCCGGCGGCGAGGAACTTCGGGCTCATGTGCATGGCGGTTCCTTTCGTGGGCTGTTGGCTCTGACGATTCCAGAGAAAACAATCATGGAGACGCACAACTACCGATAGGTCGCCTTGAGGCTGCTCCACGTGCTGCCCTCGGTGGACACCGGCGGGACACAGGATGCCGTGACGTTGTCCACAAACATCATCCAGACGGAGAACGGCGAGGTGCTGGTGCTGGCCGCTGAGATCCCCAGGGTGTGCTGGCCGCAGGGCACCGAGAATTGCACCGGCGTGTACGCCGTGACCCCACCGTTGTGGTTGGCGCTGTACATCACGACGTTGTCGAGCGTGACCGTCACAACCATCTTCGACCCGACGAGCGTGTCGGTTGCGTAATCGAGCGACAGGGAGCACGAACCGTCGCTGCCGCCGCCGCAATTGAAGGTCTGCGTCAGCGTCGCCGAACCGGCATCGTTGTTCCACAGGCGTGCCCCGGGCGCCGGGTTGCCGTTGGTGGACACCGTGGCGGAGCAGCCGCCGGTGGTCGTTACCGTCCAGCCCGTCAGGCCATTGTCGAAAGTGCCGTTGAGGATTTGCGCGGTGGCCGGGAAGGCGCCCGCCAGGACCAGCGCGCCGGCGATCGCCAAATTGAGGGCAAGGGGTGCGAACCGCATCAGGTCAACCTCCGACAGTCGGGGGGCAGGTGGTTTCCGGGTCGCAGCAGGGCACCCGGCACCGCAGGTCTGTGATTGTGACCGATCGGCGGCATGAATTCAAGACTATTTTGATCTTGATAATCGAACTCGGCGGCCGGGGGAGCCGCGTGCGCGTTGTGGGGCGCGGTGCCGTGACAGTGCCGGATCCGGGAATTTGCGCGCCACGATCCCGCCCCGACGGCCTCGCGGCGGTAGTCCGGTAGGCCCGTCTTCCCGACGACCGACCCGCTGCAATCCCGCCGCCCTGGCCGCCTTCATCTTCCCGCCGCAGCTGACCAAGGTGCGCCCTTCGCAGATCAGTCCGATTCCTTGCCAGATTGAATGAATAGTTGGGAGACACAGGTCCCGGTTGCCGTGCTATAGTGGACAAATAGAGTCCGATAAAACAGCTACCTGCCGAACCCCGAGGAGCACCCCATGCGCACCCCCATCGCCTTCTGCGGTCTGGCTTTGGCCCTGACCCTGGCCGGCACAGCCGACGCCGTGATGCCTCTTCAGAGCAACCCCGTCCCCGGCATCGGCATCATCGTCAAGAAGCATCCCCCCGGCGGAAGCCACTTCAGCGCGCCCGGCCTGCCGGCGATCCCCGCCGACTTCTTCGGTCCCGGCTCGGCGCCGTTCAGCGGCATCGTCGGCCTGCAGGGGCAGTGCAGCCACAATTGCGGCGGCTGCGACAACGACTGCGCAGGCGATGTGGACGATAGCCGGATCGATTACGTCGAGGACACCGACACCGGGACCCTCGCCACCGCCATGGCGCCCATGGCCCTCTATTCGACCGCGCCGATCGAGGTCGCCGTCAACGGCGTGGCCTCGTTCTTCGACGTCTTCGTGGAGATCCGCGCCCCGGGCCCGGTGCCTGGCGCCCCCATCCCCGGCTCCCTGCAGTTGCCGCCCGGCGTGGTCCTCGCGCCGGGGACCTCGTCGGTCGTGGAGAACGGCTCCTGCGACGTGCACGCCCGGTTCACCTTCGCCGATGCCGCCACCGGCGCCGTCGTCGGGCAGGTCATCGAGGCGGACCTCCACCTTGTCTTGCAGGAGAGCAGCCTGCGGATCGCGGCCATCGGCGAGGTGCACGCGCATCGCCTGGTGCTCGGCTCGGACGGATCCGCCGCGGTGCCGTTCACCTATGCCAGCGCGGGGGGCGCGCTGATCCTGCAGATGAAGTCGCTGTCCGAGGCACCCGTCGGCGTCGAAGACGCCAGCTGGGGCTCGCTCAAGAGCCTCTTCCGCTGAAATGGAGTGACCCATGTCAAGGCCGTCTTCCTCCGGGGAGGCGGCCTTGTCTCCGTTGCGGATATCGTCGCGCATCGACGGTCGGCCGTATTGAACGGTGCGATCTCTTGCCGGATGGAATATTTGGGAGGCAAAACAGTCCGCGGGTGCACATAGAGAAGGCCGCCTCCCTGAAGGGAAACGGCCCTTGACCTAGAGCACTCCATATCAACGGTACAGCGACTTGAACCCACCCCAGGTATCGGACTCCACAGCCACCGGGGCCGTGACGCCGGACTGCATACGGATCGTTCCCGTCGTGCTGCCGGACATCCCACTGAGCGCTCCTCCGGGTTTCCCCACGAAGTCGATGCGGTACGTGATGTCGAAGAAGCTGTCGACCGACCAGCCGCCGGGGGCGGCGCTCGTCACTGTCGTCTGGCCGGGGCTGGGCAGCCCGAACTCATCGCCGGCGGTGATGCGCAGCAGGTCGAAATCCGGATCGCCCGGAGGCAACTGTCCCTGCATCCGGGCCAGGTCCGTGAAATACGGTTTGCCGCCGTGGCAACAGCGGGTGGGCGACTCGCGGCCCCTGACGAAGACGTCGAAGAAGGCGGTACGGGGAAAGCCCCCCAAGCCGCCGGAACCGGTCATGTCCAAGCCCAAGCGTGCCGAGAACACCGTCGTACCTCCGTCCCCTGCGGGATCGGCGATGTACGTGATGTCGAAGAATGAGTCCATGGTCGCATCGCAGGCGATGGATGAGCCCGGCGGCAGGCCGTCCACGATCGCCATCGGGCTGAGGGACACATAACTGCAGCCGACCGGCGGCATATCGGCGCCGTCGGTGCCGTTGTCCGGCACGATGCACGCCACGGGAGTCCCGGAGAAAGCTGGAATCGCCAGAACGAGCGCGGCTATCAGGGCAGTGTTTCGGGTGATGCTGCGGCAGGTTTTTCTTGAAAGCAATTGCTTGAAGGACAAGATGTTACCTCCTGAATGCGCGAAACAGACGCTCGAACGGTGGCCCGGGGACGGTCACCGGGAAAGCCCACGGCCACTTCAGGTGGGAAGGTGCTTGGCGGGGAGCATACCACTGCAATGAATACAAATGTTGTCTTATATTTGGGAAAGGAAATCCAGTGACCTGACCTGTGGTCTCCCAAATACTCCGTTGGCCTTGTCTCCGTTGCGGTTACCGTGCGATGGAATTATTGGGAGGCACAGCAGGCCCAAGGGATTCATCTGCCCGGCTGTTCGCTTTCAAGATGGCCGTAGGGCGAAACTGTGCGCAGCCGCGGATCCTCGATCGGCCCGCCGATGGTGAAGTGGTAAAGGCTCTGCCAGCCGTGGTCCGCCAGGCCGAGTGCGCGGTGCAACACGTCATCCAGGTAGCATCCAATGCCGGTGCCGCGCACCCCCGCCGCCTCGGCGGCCAGATACAATGCCTGGCCAATCATTCCCGCTTCCCAGAACAGCTCGCGGTAGGCCGCCGCACCGCGCTCCCGCAGGACCGGCTCAAAACGCGCCAACATGCCAAGACTGAACGCGCTGTCGGCGGCGATGTCCTGCCCACAAGAGAGGGTTCGGGCGAAACCACGCAGGTCGCCGTTCCCCAGCCGGAAGAGCGGCACCGGCAGGGCCAGGTCCGACGGGCACTCCCACGCGAAGTCGGGGCGGAACGCCTGCCGCAGCATATCCGCGTCGGACGGGGCGCGCAGCCAGAGGTACAGGCCGGGTTCCAGTCCCGTGACCCGATGCACGAACAACACCAGGTGCAGGCGCGGCGGAAACGGCCAGGCATCAAAGGGCGGCGTGGACGCGCGCGGCAGTGTGGTGTCGAGAATGGCCAGGAAGGTTTCGCGCGTGATGCTGGTCGCGCCGTCGAAGTCGACCGCGCTGCGGCGCTGGCGGATCAGTTGGCCGGCGGTGCGGTCGCACGCGGGCGGGGACGGCGGCGGCCACGAAGTCGGCAGGGCGGCCCCGGCTTTATTCGCGCCAGGATCTTGACGCGTTGAAGCGAGCACGGCCTCGTCGATCGCCGGCCACGCGACCTGAGAATGGCTCAAGCGGTTGGCCTGTCCGAACCACTCGACGGCGGCCGCAGCGGCAGGCAGGGGGGCCGGTTCCGCAGCAGCGTCCACGATCACCCGGACGAGCAATTCCGGCGTTTCCCGTTCGGCATCGGGAAAATCTTCCGCGCGATCCAACCCGAGCAGTTGGGCGAGTGGCGCATCATCCCACTCCGGCAACAACTGGACGCGCCAGCCCAGAACGGCCGCGGCGAACCGCAGAGCCGCGAGAGCATGCCCCACGTCATGCTGGCAGTAGCGAAAGGCCCGTTCGCCATATTTCCAGGCCTCACGCCAGATGATGGAAGTCAGTCCGACGTGGAATCCGGCTGCGTTGGGCTTGGCGTCTTGGGATTTGGCATCTTGCGGCCAGCGTGCCCGCTGTTCCAAGGCATGCTGCAAAGGCGCGTAATGGTAGACGCCGGCCCCGCCCGGCACTTCTCCCAACGCCGGCAGCACGGCATAGCCTTCGGTCGGATGCAGGTTGCCGCTGGACGGGTTCACCCGCAGGAACCAACTCGAACCGGAAATCTCTTTGCGTGCGGAAAGCCCCAGGGACAGTTCAAAGAACAACCCCAGCGCCTCCAGGGTGAGCGGTCGCGGCGACGTCTCGCCTGCGCCGAACAACGCGGCGGCCGGCGGCGTGTCGTCACGGTTGGACAGCGGCAGTCTGAGCACGGGAGAACCCGCGAAACGGCGGAACGGATCGGGCTGGGTCGCCCAGTCCAGGCCGCCGGGACCGCGGGCGTAGCGGTCAGGGTGATGCTTGGTCCGGTCGTGATAGGCGATGATGTCAGCGACCGAATCCTGATTGGCCGGATGGGTGCCCGTGGTGGATGGATTCATCTCATTCCCCGGCAATCACCGGTCGGAGCCCGGCTTCGGTCAGGATGCGGGCCGGTCCTGCGCCGCTCAATTCGAGGATCGCTTGCATTGCCGCACTTTCTGCCGGAACCCAGTCCGGTTCCCGTCCTGTGACCCGTTCTGACGCTACGACATGACGCTACCGCGGGTCGGCGAAAGCCGCAACAGGCGGGGGGTTCCGGGGTGGGAACTGAGTAGTGCGGTCACGCCGACGGCTTCTGACCTGACCCAATGGATCCAGCCCAAGCCGATTGGTGGAATCAGGCGTTTGGGTCTACGACAAAAATCCCCCTCCCGACCCGGGAGGGGGATCTCTCAAATTGGTAGCCCCTAGGGGACTCGAACCCCTGTTACCGCCGTGAGAGGGCAGCGTCCTAGGCCACTAGACGAAGGGGCCACTAAATCGGCGACCGGAATCTAATCCGGACCGAATTCATTGGCAAGTTTGGTTGCCCGGGGAGGATTCGAACCCCCATCGACTGAGCCAGAGTCAGCTGTCCTACCATTGGACGACCAGGCAACCGAGCCGCAAATATAGAACGACTCCCGGCCCGATGCAAGAATGTGATGCACCTTCCCGCCAACCCGCGAAAACCGCCCCAAACCCCCGGGAACGGCCCGAAACGCCCCCCTCAGTCCCGCCCCCCGCGGCTGCCTTTCCCGTGCCGTCCGGACCCGTGCCCAGGCATGCCCCCCTGCCGATACCCCTCCAGCTCCCGGCTCACCAGCCGGTGCAGCGCCTCGGGCGACTCCAGGTCCTTCCGGGACACCTCCCAGGCCGCCGGCAGCACCACGAACGGCTCGGTCTGCCGGCCGCCCAGCCCGCCGTGGCTGCTGGCCTGCTCCTCCATCACGACGATCTTCCCGCGGTCGCTCAGCCACGCTCCGTTGACCACCAGGTCGCCGCTGTCGGGGTAGCCCAGCAGCCGGTTCAGCTCGCCGGCCCACAGCTCGCGCCGCGCGTACGGGGCCAGGGGATCGTTGCCTTCGCCGCGCTGGCCGGTCACCAGGTTGCGGATGCCGTCCTCGCAGATCGCCACCGCGTCGCCGAACCGGCGCCGCGCCGCCACGAAGCCGATGCCCGGGTGCCGCGCCAGCTTCTCCACCAGCCCGGGGTACTGCGCGATCACGTCCTCCAGCGACAGCGGCTCGCGATGCCCCGTGAAGTAGATGTGCGCCAGCGAACCCGACACGCAGACGATCGCCTGCGCAGGCCCCGGCCGATCACTGCCCGGCGTGCGCCGCGCAATCGACGCCACCGTGCGCCGGCTGCGCCGCGCCAGCCAGCCCAGCTGCCGCTCGTCGATCTCTTCCATCCCCGCCAGCAGCGACAACGTGTAGCTGGTGTCGGGGCTCCACGCGCGCCGCACCACGGTGCCCGGCCCATCGCGGTCGGACATCATCTCGCCCAGCGTCTCTTCCAGCGTGTTGCCGTACAGGATGCGGAACGGGATGCTGGGCGTCTGCCCGTGGTCCGAAAGCAGCATGATGTCGTAGCGGATGGGCGACTCGCGCCGCGCGCGCCGCCCCAGGATGCGCAGCTTGCGGTCGAACGCCGACAACGTCAGCTGCGCCTCGACTGTGTCGGGCCCCGAGTGGTGCGCCACCTCGTCGTAGCCCACGAAGTTCGAATAGATGACCGGCACGCCGCGCACCATGTCCTGCTTCAGCCAGAAGAACGACAACTCGCGCAAAAACGCGTTGGCCAGCGCGCGCTGGCCGAAGCGGCGCGCCGTGAAGCGCAGCCGCGGCCGGTCCTGGTCGAAGCGGCCGGCCACCGCGAACGCCAGGCCCGCCACGTAGTCCCACACGAAGGCCAGCACGGCCTTGGTCAGCGCGTTGGGGCTCAGGAAGAACAGGTTGAAGTCGGCGCGCTCGCCCGCCTGCCGCGTCGAGGCGCTTTCGCCCAGCGCGCTGACGGTCATCAGCCGCTTGGCCGCGCCGCCGGACATGAACGTGTTGATGCACGAGCCGCCCTCCAGCAGCGGCCGGTTGCCGACGGCCACCATGCGTTCCAGCCGCCGCAGGTCGTCCGGCTGGCTCACCACGCGCATCCGCTGCTCCTGCCGGTCGAACCAGCGGTAGCCCGGCACGTTGCCGCGGTCGCCGTAGAAGAAGCCCGCCTGCACCGCCGGCGTGTTCGAAGGGATGCCGCAGTGCCACGACCACAGCTTGTGCGTCTGCTTGGCCATCATCGACGACACCGACGGCATGCGCCCCTTCGCCAGCGCCCGCCGCAGGCTGGCGCGCGACAGGCCGTCCACCTGCAAAATGAGCAGCCCGCGCAGCGGCTTGCGCTCCACGCGCGGCCCGAAGCGCCGGCCGATCCGGAAGATGAGCGACTGGTAGAAGGGGTACGCCTCGTCCACGCCCAGCCAGCCGGTGACCGTGGCCGAGAACGCGGTGATGATCAGCGCGCCCAGCAGCGCCTCGCCGAAGCTGGTGATGACCAGCGACCGCGGCACCATCGCACTGAAGTAGAGGATGACGCCGTTGAAGAACAGCGTGGGCAGGCCCAGGGTCAGCGTGTTGAGCGGCAGGGTCAGCAGCAGCAGGATGGGGCGCATCACCAGCAGCGCCACGCTGAACACGGCGGCCAGCACGAACACGCCCGCCCACCAGTGGGGCTGCGTGCGGTCCAGGCTGAATCCCGGCAGGATCAGCGTGGCCAGCAGCAGCGCCGCCACCGTCACGGCCCAGACGACCAGGTACCGGCCGAGGATGCCCGCCTGCTTTTTCGCGGCCCGCCTCCCGGTTCGTGGTTCGCCCTAGCCTGCGGCCGGTGCAGCCGCCGCCCGGCGCAATCGCGCCAAAACCCGCGGCGCGCCCACCAGCTCCATCACCTCGAAGATGCCCGCGCTGCGCGTCTGCCCGGTCAGGGCCACGCGGCAGGGATGGATCAGGTCGCCGGCCGGCACGCCCAGCTGCTCGGCGGTCGCGCGCACGACCTGCTCGAACGCGGCCGCCGCGTGCGCCACGCCCGCGGGCAGCGCGGCTTCGAGCGCCGTCGCCAGCGCCGACAGGCGCTCGCGGGACACCGGCGGCGTCACGTGCTCTTCCCAGTCGGCCAGCTCGATGGCGAAGTCCTCGCCGTAGAAGAAGCCCACGCGCTCGGGCAGCGTCACCAGGCTGCTGAACCGGTTGCCCAGGGTGGCCAGCACGCGCGCCAGGTAGGCGTCGCCGCTGTCGGCGCCGGCCACCAGCCACGCGGGATCCCACGCCCAGCCGCGCTCGCCGATGATCGGCCTGGCCAGTTCCAGGCGCTGCTCGGGCGACAGCCGCTTGATGTGCTCGGAGTTGATGTGCGCCAGCTTGTCGTAGTCGAACGCGGCCGGGGCGTTGTTGATCTTCTTCAGGCTGAACTTCTTGACGATGGCGGCGACGTCCATCACTTCGTCGCCCGAGGCGCCGATCGACCAGCCCAGCAGCGCCAGGTAGTTGACCATCGCCGCCGGCAGGATGCCCATCTTCGCGAACTCGTCGACGCTGGTGGCGCCGTGACGCTTGCTCAGGCGCTTGCGGTCGGGCCCCAAAATCATCGGCATGTGCCCGAACTTGGGCGGCGTCCAGCCGAACGCATTGTAGATCAGGATCTGGAACGGCGTGTTGCTGACGTGGTCGTCGCCGCGCAGCACGTGCGTGATGCCCATCAGGTGGTCGTCCACCACGCAGGCGAACTGGTAGGTCGGGAATCCGTCGGCCTTCACGATGACGCGGTCGACCAGCACCGAGTTCTGGAACTCGCGCTTGTCCACGACCAGGTCGTACCAGAACGTGACGCCCTCGGCCGGCGTGTGCAGGCGCCAAGCGTGCGGCGTGCCGGCGGTCGCCAGCGCGGCCGACTCCTCGGCCGACAGCCCGCGGCACTTGCCGTCGTAGCCTTCCCACTGGCCGCCGGCCTCGGTGACCGCCTTCTCGCGCGCGGACAGGTCATCGCCGGTGCAGAAGCAGCGGTAGGCCTTGCCCTGGTCGACCAGCTGCTGCAGGTGGTCGCGGTACAGGTCCAGCCGCTCCGACTGCAGGTACGGCGCGCAGGGGCCGCCCATGTGCGGGCCCTCGTCCCAGTTCAGGCCCAGCCACTCCATGCCGCGCAGGATGGCGGCGTACGACGCCTCGGTGCTGCGCTCCTGGTCGGTGTCCTCGATGCGCAGGATGAAGGTGCCGCCCTGGCTGCGGGCATACAGCCAGTTGAACAGGGCGGTGCGGGCCCCGCCCACGTGCAGGTGGCCGGTGGGGCTGGGGGCGAAACGGACGCGCGGCGCGGTGGGCGCATTCATGGCGGTGTCATTCCTTGATGGTCTACGGTTCTTTGTGCGGGGCGGCGTTGAAGACCTTGCCCGCAGCCGGTTCACCGCTGGCCAGCGGGTCCAGCATGGACGTCAGCGTGGCCATGTCCAGACCGTACACGCTGCGCGCGGCCTGGTCGAGCGGGATTCCGGCGGCGGCCTGGCCCAGGAAGTCGCGCAGCGCGGTCATGCCGCCCTCGTACTCCACCAGCTGCCAGGTCATCAGGAACGCATTGTAGCAGGCCTTGCGGAACTGTTCCCGATCCTTGGCCTGGTCGGGGTCCACCCCGGCTTCCAGGATCGCGTTGATCTGCGCGGGCCCCATGGTGACGGGGCCATTGGCGCGGAACTCGGTCATGAAGTCGGCCAGGTGGATGCCGTCCTCGCCCAGGTACTCGACCAGGCCCTGGTGCAGCCAGGCCGGCAGCGGCTGTTTGGCCAGGTTCTGCCGCAGGATCCATTCGCAGCCCAGCATCACGGTCGCGTGCCCGTCCAGCGTGCGGGCCAGCAGCACCGCGAACGGCTCGATCACCGCGCGGTTGCCCTCCAGCCGGTACATCCGCCACACGCCGTAGCCCGCCAGCTCCATGTAGTGCGGCGTCGAGTTCGGGTTGACGATCTCGAGCGTGTCGTGCGGCGCCAGCCCGAGCAGGTCCTGCATGCGGACGCGCGCCAGCTCCAGCAGTTCGACGCACGGCAGCATGTCGCAGTCGCCGTAGCCGGGATTGTGGCGCAGCACCCACGGGCCGTAGCTCTTGGTGGACACATCGATGACCAGCCCCGGCCGCGGCGCCGGCGCGTTGGTGCGGCACAGGGAACCCGGGCCGTACGTCTGGCCGTCGGCGCCGACCGCCGGCGTCCAGCCGCTCCAGTGGTAGGCGTGCAGGTGGTCGGGGAAGCCGAGCTTGCCCGCGACGGCCTCGGACACGCGCGGGTACGGCCCCTCCAGCGTCAGCGGCGGCAGTTCGCTGGCATGCATCTGGGCGCGCGCGGGACCGGCAACGGCCAGCGCGGCCGCCAGCGCGGCGGTCAACGTCAGCAGGCTATTTCTTCTTTTCACCCTTGAGTTCCTTCGACTTCTCGGCCCACGCCGCCGCGTCTTCCTTGTTGCCCAGCTTGGTGCTGGTCAGGCTCATGTAGTCCAGCACATTCGGCGTCGTTTCCAGCAGCCGCGCCGTGTCGAAGGCGTCCAGCGCCTCGGTGAACTTGCCGGCCGAGTAGTACGACACGCCCTGGTTGTAGTAGGCGCGGTAGGTGGCGCCCTCGATCTGCACCAGCTTGTCGAACGCGGCCACGGCCTCGTCGAACTTCTTGGCTTCCATCAGGCACAGGCCCAGGTTGAACTGCGCCTTGTCGAACATCGGCTGCATGGACAGCGACAGCTCGTAGGCGGCGATCGCGTTGTCGATCTTCTTGGCCTTCTGCGCGATGACACCGACCAGGAACGCCAGCTTCGGGTCGGGCTGCGCGGCCAGGCCCTTCTCGCCTTCGGTGACGGCCTCGACCGGCTTGCCGGTGTCCGCCAGGCTCTGCACCAGCGCCACCCAGCCGGCGGTCATCAGCGGCCGCTCGGCCACCACGCGCCGCAGCTGCGTAATCGCCTCGGGCACCCGGTTGGCCCGGATCAGGACCACCGCGTAGTTGAAGACAACCTCGGGTCGCGTGCGAGCCGTCACGCCGGCGCGGAACCAGTCGCCCGACTCGGCATCGCGGCCCAGGCGCACGTACAGGTTGCCGATCGCCACGCGCAGTTCGTCGTTGGTGTCGCCCATCTGCCAGGCCTTCAGGTACGACTGCAGCGCCTCGTTCAGGCGGTTCGCCTGCTCGTGCATCTGGCCGGCGGCGGTCCAGGTCTCGGCCCGCAGCGGCTGCTCGCGAACGGCGACGGCCACCGCCGTATCGGCGTCGGCCACCTTGCCCTGGCGCACGTAGATGTCGACCAGGCGCGGCAGGATGCCCTCGCGCGCCGGGTCCAGCCGCTTCAGTTCCAGGTAGCGGGCCACCGCCGCGTCCAGATCGCCGGACTGCTCGGCCGCGACGGCCTCTTCCAGCGCGATGGCGCGGGCCGCCGTCACGATGGCGTTCGCCTCGCCGAAGGCGGGATCACTTTCGGCGCCTGCGGTCGCCAGGCTGTCGGCCACGACCTGCGCCGAGGCGAGGTACGTGGTCACCATGCCGCGCGCCACGGCAGCGTTGCCGGCCTCGGTCTCCAGGTCACGCAGCGCATTGACCAGGCGGAAGTACTCCGCATGGTGCGGATCGCGGATCTCCTTGAGGCCGTCGGCGAACGTCTTGCGCGCCTCGTCCGGCTGGCCGGACTTGCGCTGCGCGCCGCCCAGCAGCCGCCAGAAGTCCATGCCACCGAACTGGTCCAGCTGGCGGTAGGCATTGAACTCGTTCAGCGCCATCTCGGGCATGTCCAGCCGCGCGAACACCAGCCCCAGGCTGCGATGGAACTCGCCGTTGGTCTTGTCGCACTGCACCGCGCGGATGAAGGCGTCGCGCGCCGACTGGAAGTCGTTCTGGCTCGCGTAGAGGTTGCCCAGCTCCTGCCAGCCCGCGCCGTTGATCGGGTCGCCGGCCAGCTTGTCCATCAGGATCTGGATCTTGTCCGCCGTCGACATCTGCTGCGCGTCATAGCGCGTCGAGCGGACGGTGCCCGTCTCGTCGGCGGCGCCCGCGGCGGCCTGGGCCGCGGCCGTCCGCGGCAGGGCGGCGCAGGCCAGCAGCAGGAGGGCGCCGCAGCGGAGGGTCAGCCTCTGAATCGTCATCGTCATCCTCTCGAACCAAGACTTCCGGAAGCAGGCGGAGCGCCCTGGGCGCCCGTACGGGCACGCGGGGCGCGCCTGCGGCGCCCCTTCCCGGCATGATAGGGACCGTTCCGGGGGCTGTCCAGCCTCGCCGGCCCTGATACCCCGGCGCGGCCGGGTGATTCCCGCTCCCACCTCTTATTCCGGCAGCCAAGGCCCCCGACCTGAGCCCCCTCTTGACGGAACCCCCGTTTGCTGTTGCTTTGGCACCATGATCCGCATCCGCATCCTGGGCGCCGGCGGCGCCGTCCCCACCCCCACCCACACGCCGGCCGCCTACTGGGTGACGGTCGATGGGGTCTCCCTGCTCATGGACCCGGGCCCCGGGGCCCTGGTGCGCCTGGTCCGCTGCGGCGATGCTGCGGGCGGCGTCGACGACGTCGAAACCGTCCTGCTGAGCCACCTGCATCCCGACCACAGCGGCGACCTGCTGGCCCTGCTCTTCGCCCTGCACTCGCCGCTGCCGACCAGCGAGGCCCCGCTGCAGCTGTTCGGCCCGCCCGGCCTGCAGCGCCTGCTGGACCGCCTCGGCGACATCTACGGCTCGTGGCTCGTGCCGCGCAAACGTGCGCTCACCGTGACCGAGGTGCGGCCGGGCGACTGCGTGCCGCTGGGCTCAGGTGACGGCTCAGTTGACGGCTCAGGCGGCGCCACGGCCGTGGCCTTCGCCGTCGACCACCCGCAGGACCGCCTGTCGGACATGGCCCTGGGCTGGCGCTTCACCGACGCCGCCGGCCAGGTCGCGGTCTACTCGGGCGACACGGGCGACTGCGCCACCCTGCGCGAAGCGGCCGCCGGCTGCGACCTCCTCATCCTCGAGTGCTCGACCACCGACGAATGGGACGTACCGGGGCACCTGAACCCGGCCGGGGCCGGCGCCGTCTGCGCGGCCGCGAACCCGCGCCGGGTCGTCCTGACCCACCAGTACCCCAACGCGGCGGCGCTGGACCTGCCCCGGCTGCTGGCGCGCCATTTCGCCGGCCCGGTGGAACAGGCGCGCGACGACGACGTTTACCTACTTCCGGACCCGCCCCGCCCGTCCCGAAAGGACCCTGCATGATCGCGCGCCGACTCCGTTTGCTGCTGCTGCCGGTGTTGCTGCTGGCCGCCTGCGTGCCCGCCCTCGGCTTTGCCGCCGACACGCCCCCGGCCACATCGCCGGAAAAGCTGCCGACCACGCCGGCCAAGTTGCGGCCGGTCCGCAAGGGCGAGGCGCCGCGCTTCGAGATCGTGCTGATCCACGGCCTCGGCGGCGCCGCCGCCGAGTGGGACCAGGTCGAGCCCTACCTCAAGAACACGTTCCGGGTCTTCCATTTCGAGTTGGCGGGGCACGGCAAGACCCAGCCGGTGATGGACCCGACGATCGCGTCGGAGGCCAAGCGTCTGGACGCCTTCATCCGCGAGAACGGCATCGCGAACCCGAGCCTGGTCGGCCACGGCATGGGCGGGATGATCGCCATGCAGTACGCGCTGGACCATCCCGACGACGTGTTTCGCCTGATCCTCATCGACGCCGCGCCCAAGCAGCTGGCCACGGCCGATGAGAAGGCGCAGATCGGCCGGCAGCTCATCGAGAGCTACGACCAATTTGTCGGGCAGCGCTATTCGGCGATGAGCCCGAGCGACGAGACCAGCAAACGCATCCTGGACATGGCGCTCAAGACGCACGCGCCCTCGCTCGTGTCGCTGCTGATGTCGAGTTTCGACTTCGACCTGACCGGTCGCCTGCGCTCCCTGAAGGTGCCCATGCTGGTGGTCGGCAGCGAAATGATGCTCCCGAAGCCGGACGACGCGCAGCAGGTCCTGGCCGCGATGGGCTACGACAAGGCGCGCTCGCTGAGCTTCAAGCGCTTTGCCGGCACCGGGCACTACATCATGCTGGAGCAGCCGGTGGTGCTGGCCAGCGTGCTGATGGCCTTCGGCGTCTCGGCCGACTACGAATTTGAACCATAGGAACGACGACGGCCGGACACCCTGCGGCGTCCGGCCGTCGATCCACTCTCCGGCGATCCCCGTCAGCCTTGCAGCAGCGCCAGGTCCGCATCGACCATCATCTTCACCAGCTCCGGGAAACTGACCGTCGGCTCCCACCCCAGCAGCAGCCGCGCCTTCTCCGCATTGCCGCGCAGGTGGTCGACCTCGGCCGGCCGCAGGAAGCGCGGGTCCAGCTTCACGTACTGCTGCCAGTCCAGCCCCACGTGCGCGAAGGCGATCTCGGCGAATTCGCGCACCGAGTGGTTCTCGCCCGTGGCCACGACGAAGTCGTCGGGCGTCCCATGCTGCATCATCAGCCACATCGCGCGCACGTAGTCGCCGGCGAAGCCCCAGTCGCGCGCCGCGTCGAGGTTGCCCAGGCGCAATTCTTCGGCGCGCCCCGTCTTGATGGCCGCCACGCCGTGCGAGACCTTCCGCGTCACGAACTCCAGGCCGCGCCGCGGGCTCTCGTGGTTGAAGAGGATGCCCGAGGCGGCGAAGATCCCGTAGCTCTCGCGATAGTTGACCGTGATGTGGTGGCCGTAGGTCTTGGCCACCGCGTAGGGGCTGCGCGGGTGGAACGGCGTCAGCTCGGTCTGGGGCTCCTCGCGCACCTTGCCGAACATCTCGCTGCTGCTGGCCTGGTAGAAGCGGGCCTTGGGCGCCACCTGCCGCATCGCTTCCAGCAGGCGCGTCACGCCCAGGCCGGTGAACTGGCCGGTCAGGGTGGGCTGGGCCCAGCTGGTGGGCACGAAGGACTGGGCGGCCAGGTTGTAGATTTCGTCCGGGGCGGCCTCTTCCAGCGCCTTGGTCAGCGAGGCCGAGTCCAGCAGGTCGGCCTGCAGGAAATTCAACCGGTCCTTGATGTGGTCGATGCGCCCGGACGTCTCGGTGCTGGACCGGCGGACCATGCCCCAGACCTCGTAGCCCTCGGCCAGCAGCAGTTCGGCCAGGTAGGACCCGTCCTGCCCGGTGATGCCGGTGATCAGCGCCCTGGTTGCCATCGGTTCTCCCGGGAAAACGGACCGTTTTGCGTGCCCTTGCGGCCCCATACTACACCCGGCTTGGCGGCTGGACAAGTTCGGCCCCCGGCTGCACTTTGGAGGGGTGCCCCGAGGCCCGCTTTTCCCGGAGGGAACCCATGTCGATCGTGCTGGACGGCCGCCACCTGACCATCGAGAACCTGGCCCGCATCGCCCGCGACGGCGAGGCCGTCGAACTGGCGCCCGAGGCCCTCGAGCGCATCAAGGCCTGCCGCGCCCTGGTCGAGCGCAAGATCGAGGCGCACGAGGTGATGTACGGCATCAACACCGGCATCGGCGAGTTCAGCGAGATCATCCTGAACGACGACCAGGTGCGCGACTTCCAGCGCTACCTGATCTACAACCATGCCGCCGGCATCGGCGAGCCGGCGCCCGTCGCCTACGTGCGCGGGGCCATGGCCGGCCGCATCAACGTGCATGCCCACGGCCGTTCCGGCTGCCGCCCCGAGATCACGCTCTGCCTGCTCGAAATGCTCAACCGCGGCGTCACGCCGTTCGTCTGCCAGAAGGGCTCGGTCGGCGCCTGCGGCGACCTGGCCCCCATGTCGCAGGTCGCGCTGCTGCTGATGGGCGAGGGCCAGGCGTACTACCAGGGCGAGTTGCTGCAGGGCGCCGAGGCGCTGCGCCGCGCGGGCATCACGCCGCCCGGGCTCGAGGCGCGCGACGGCCTGGCCACGATCAACGGCTCGAACCTGCTGACGGCGATGAGCGCGCTGCACATCTACGACATGGAGCGCTGGCTGAAGCAGGCCGAGATCGCCGCCTCGATGTCGCTCGAGGCGCTGCTGGCCAACCTGAAGCCGTACCAGGCGCCGCTGCACGAGGTGCGCGGGTTCCGCGGCGCCATCCGCAGCGCGGCGGCCATCCGCCGCTGCATGGAAGGCAGCGACCTGGCCACCGGCAAGGTCAAGACGCGCGTGCAGGACGCCTACTCGATGCGCTCGACCCCGCAGGTGATCGGCGCCGCGCACGACGCGGTGGCCTACGCCCGCAGCCAGGTCGAGATCGAGCTGAACGGCGTCGGCGACAACCCCATCTTCTTCCCCGAGACGGGCGCCACGCAGACCGGCGCCAACTTCCAGGGCTCGCCGGTGTCGTTGCCGATGGAGATGGCCGGCCAGGCCATCACGATGGTCAGCGTGCTGTCCGAGCGGCGCCTCAACCGCCTGTTGAACCCGGCCCTCAGCGCCGGCCTGCCGTCGTTCCTGACCAAGGGCGCCGGCATGTTCAGCGGCATGATGCTCAGCCAGTACACGGCCGACACGCTGATCGTCGAGCAGCGCATGCTGTGCACGCCGGCCTCGGTGGCCTCGATCCCCGCCGCGGCCGACCAGGAGGATTTCGTCTCGATGGGCATGAACACCGCCATCAAGAACGCCCAGATCATCGAGAACGCGTGCGGGGTGCTGGGCATCGAGATGATGGCCGCCGCGCAGGCGCTCGACCTGCGCGACTTCGCCCCGGGCCGCGGCACGGCGGCGGCGAAGGCCTGCGTGCGCGAGCACATCGCGTACCTGGACATCGACCGCCCGCTCCACCCCGACCACACGGCCATGCGCGACCTGGTGCGGTCGCACCGGGTGCTGACGACGGTCGAGCAGGTGGTGGGGGACCTGGCGCAGGGCTAGCGCCGATGGGCGGGAATCAGGCTTTGGCAGCAGCGGCGGCGTCGGGGGCACCCGGCGCCGTCTTGCACAATTCGGGGCGGCCGAACAGGTAGCCCTGCCCGAACCGGACGCCCATGTCGGCCAGGACCTGGAAGTCCTCGGTGGTCTCGATGCCTTCGGCGACGACCTCGGCCTCCAGCACGTCGGCCACGCGCAGCAGCCTCGACAGGGCGCAGCGCATCTCGGGGTCGACCGCCAGCCCCTTCACCAGCCGCTTGTCCACCTTGATCACCTGCGGGTGCAGCATGATCAGGCCCTCGAGACAGCTGTTGCCGAAGCCCACGTCGTCGATCGCGATGCGCACCCCCGCCTTCTGCAGTTCGCGCACATGCGGCACCAGCACCGACGGGTCGCCCAGCAGCTGCTGCTCGCTGATCTCCAGGCAGCAGGTGACGTCGGTGCGGCCGTCGGTCAGCGAGCGGATGAGCTCGCTCGACGGCGTCTGCAGCAGCGTCGCCGGCATGATGTTGACGTGGTAGTCGGCGTTGGGTCCCATCTGCCGCGCCCGCAGCGAGCACAGCCGCAGGCAGCGCAGGTCGACCGCGGCCAGGATGTCGTTCTCCTGGCAGAACCGGAACAGGTTGTCCGGGCGGCGCAGCGGCCCCTCGGGCCCGCGCACCAGCATCTCGCGCGACACGATGCGCCCGTCATCCAGGTTGACGATGGGCTGGCTGGCGGCCTCCAGCACGTCGTCCTCGAGCAGCGCGCGCACCATCTGCGGCCCCGCCAGGACGGGCAGGATGTCCTGGCCCTTGACCACGGCCGCCGCGTTCGAGACGCGGTTCTTCCCGTTCAGCTTCCCGTGCTGCAGCACGAAGTGGGCGCGGGCCATCACTTCGTCGTAGGACAGGTCGGCATCGCCCACGATCGTCAGCGCCAGGCTGGCGGTCGTCTGCAGGGACTGGCCCCCCGCGCTGATCACGTCGCGCCCGACGGCCAGCCGGATCTTCTCGGCGATCACCTCCGCCGCGCCCGCGGCCGCCTCCGGCAGCAGCACCACGAAGCGGTCGGTGCCACAGCGCCCCACCTTGTCGCCCTCGCGCACCGACTCGCGAATGCGCCGCGCCGCCCCCACCAGCACCAGGTCGCCCACGCCGTGGCCCAGGGTGGCGTTGATGCGCGAGAAATCGTCCAGGTCGACCAGCAGCACGGTCAGCTCGCGGCCGCTGGCCCGCGACAGCGTCATCTCGTCGCGCAGCGCCCGCTCCATGCCCTTGCGGTTCAGCAGCCCGGTCAGGCCGTCCATATGGACCAGCCAGTCCAGCCGGGCCGTGACCTCGGCCAGTTCGCGGCTGATGGCGGCCTCGCGCAGGCAGAAGTCGATTGTCTGCAGCCATGAGGGCAGGTCGGCTTCGTCCAGGGGCAGGCACTCGCGGGCGCCGGCCGCGCGCGCGGCGACCGTCTGGCCCGGCTCGGGCGAGACCATCAGCGCCAGCAGCGGGGTCTCCGGGCGGGCCGCTCCCAGCTCGCGCACGGCGCGCAGCTGGTCCACGTCCGCCGGCTCGGGGCCGACCAGGACCAGGTCCATGTCGTCGATCTGCAGGCAGGTCAGGGCATCGGTCAGGTGGGTGAAATGGGCCACGCGATGGTGCGCGACGGTGGCCGGCTCCAGCAACGCGCGCACGCGGCGAGCGAGCGCCGGGTCACGGTGCAACAGCAGCAAACGGCGGAGCGGGGCCTCTGCGGGCATGCGGGCGTCCTGAATCCCTTCAGTCGTCGCGGCCGCGTCCGTGCGGCCGGTTTGCGGGGACGCTACACCGCCCGCGCCCATCCTGCAAGGCCTGACCCGGCCTCCCCGGGGGGCCCGGTCCGCCCCTAGCCGAGGTCCTTGATGATCCCCACGGCCCCGTCGGCGTCGTTCATCACATAGAAGTGGATGCACTCGACGCCCTCGTTCAACAGGCCCTGGACCTGCTGGCGGGCCCAGCGGCGGCCGATCTCCTTGACCTGCTTCGGCGTCTCGTGGATCTCGTCCACCAGCGCGTCGGGGATCGTGATGTGGAAGTGCTTGGGCAGCGACGTCAGCTGGCGCACGCTGTCGAGCAGCTTGATGCCCGGGATGATGGGCACCGTGATGCCGGCCTCGCGGCAGCGCCGCCGGTACTCCAGGAAGGCGGCGTTGTCGAAGAACATCTGGGTCACGACGTAGTCGGCCCCCGCCTCGACCTTGGTCTTCAGGCGGGCGATGTCGGTCTTGAAGTTCGGCGCCTCGACATGCTTCTCGGGGTAGCCGCCCACGCCGATGCAGAAGTTGATCGGCTGGGTGTTGGCCAGGTCGTCCAGGAACTTCGCCTCGCGCAGGTCGACCAGCTGCTTCACCAGGTCGGACGTGTACAAATTCCGCGTGCGGCCCTGGCTGATCACCTTGTTGTAGTTCGACTCGTCACCGCGCACGGCCAGCACGTTCTCGATGCCCAGGTAGTTCAGCTCGATGACCGCGTCCTCGGTCTCCTCGCGCGTGAACCCGGTGCACAGCAGGTGCGGCACGGTGTCGATGCGGTAGCGGTTCTGGATGATGCCGCAGATCGAGATGGTGCCCGGCCGCTTCTTGCGCACGCGCCGGCGGATGGTGCCGTCGGGCTGCTCTTCGTAGCTGGCCTCGGCCGAATGGCTGGTCACGTCGATGAACGGCGGGTCGACCGGCACGATCTGGTCCATGATCTGGATGATGTCGCCCACGTTCTGGCCGCGCGGTGGCGGGATGATCTCGAAGCTGAACAGCGTCCGCTTGGCCTGGGACAGGTGGTCGATCACGCGCATCGGTCACTCGTTTCTCAAGAGGTCAGGGTCCGTTTGTGTCGCCCGGCCGCGCCGGGATGCTCAGTCCAGGTTCGCGGCCAGCCAGGCATTCGCTTCGTCGAGCGTGAGCCCCACCCGAGCCGCGTATTCGGCCACCTGGTCGGCGCCGATGCGGCCGACCCCGAAGTAGCGCGCCTCCGGATGCCCGAAGTACCAGCCGGCCACCGAGGCCGCCGGATCGATGGCGCACGACGACGTGAGTTGGCACCCGGTCGCCGCCTCGGCGTCCAGCAGCGCGAACAGCGCCTTCTTGGCCACGTGGTCGGGACAGGCCGGATAGCCCGGCGCCGGGCGGATGCCCCGGTACTTCTCGGCGATCAGGCCCTCGCTGTCGAGCGCCTCGTCGGCCGCGTAGCCCCACCATTCGCGCCGCAGCTTCAGGTGCAGCCACTCGGTGCCCGCCTCGGCCAGGCGGTCGGCCACCGATTTGAGGAGGATGGCGCGGTAGTCGTCGCCGTCCTGCTCGTACTTCAGCACGAGTTCGGCGGCGCCCAGGCCCGCCGTCACCACGAAGGCGCCGGCCCAGTCGGCCACGCCGGAACCGCACGGAGCCACGAAGTCGGTCAGGCACAGGTTCGGGCGGCCGGCGGCGCTCTTGCGCTGCTGGCGCAGGAACGGCACGCGCAGCCGCTCGGCGGTGCGCGACTCGTCGGTGAAGAAGACCAGGTCGTCGCCGTCGGCCGCGGCCGGCAGCAGGGCCCAGGCGGCGCGCACCTGCAGCGTGCCGCCCGCCAGGACCTCGTCCAGCATCTCCTGGGCATCACCGAACAGGCGGCGGGCCTCGACGCCCAGTCGCGCGTCGTCCAGCACGCGCGGGTACTTGCCCGGCAGGCGCCAGGTCTGGAAGAACGGTGTCCAGTCGATGAGGTCGCGCAACTCCGCCAGATCGGGCGCCGCGACGGTGTGCACACCCGTCACCTTCGGCGTCTCGGGCCGGTGCGCCGACCAGTCCAGGCGCAGCCCGGCGGCGCGCGCGGCGGCGAGCGACAGCAGCTCGCGCGACTCGGCAGCCTCGCCCCGATCGCTGCGGACCTTGGCGTACTCGGCCTTCACCGCAGCCAGCGTGTCCGGACGCGTGCGGTCGCTGATGAGCTTGCCGACCACGCCCACGGCGCGCGAGGCGTCCAGCACGTGCACGACACCGTTGTCGTAGTGCGGCTCGATCTTGACGGCCGTGTGCACCCGGCTGGTGGTGGCGCCGCCGATCAGCAGCGGCAGCGTCAGCCCCTGGCGCGTCATCTCCTTGGCCACGTGCACCATCTCGTTCAACGACGGCGTGATCAGGCCGCTGAGGCCGATGATGTCGACCTTGCGCTCGATCGCGGTGGCGATGATGCGCTCGGCCGGCACCATCACGCCCAGGTCGATGATCTCGTAGTTGTTGCAGCCCAGCACCACGCCCACGATGTTCTTGCCGATGTCGTGGACATCACCCTTCACGGTGGCCAGCAGCACGGTGCCGTTGTTGGTGGCGCCGTCGGCCTTGGCGGCCATCAGGAACGGGTCCAGCACCGCGACCGCGCGCTTCATCACGCGCGCCGAGCGGATGACCTGCGGCAGGAACATCTTGCCCTGGCCGAAGAGGTCGCCGACCCGGTTCATGCCGGCCATCAGCGGGCCCTCGATCACCGACAGCGGCTGCCCCAGTTCCTGCATCGCCTCGAGCGTGTCGCTCTCGACGAACTCCGCGTCGCCGGTCAGCAGCGCGTGCGCCAGGCGCTCGCCCACGGGCAGGGCGCGCCAGGCGGCGGCCTCGTGCTGGTGCGGCGAGACCTCGCCGGCCTCCGCGGCGACGGCCAGCAGGCGCTCGGCGGCGTCCGGGCGGCGGGCCAGGATGACGTCCTCGACGGCCTCGAGCAGCGTGGGCTCGATGTCCTCGTACACGGCCAGCTGCCCGGCGTTGACGATGCCCATGTCCAGGCCGGCCCGGATGGCGTGGTAGAGGAAGACCGAATGCATCGCCTCGCGCACCGGGTCGTTGCCGCGGAAGGCGAAGCTCAGGTTGCTGATGCCGCCGCTCAGGCGGGCGCCGGGCATCGTCGCCTTGATCTGCCGGCAGGCCTCGATGTAGTCGACGGCGTAGCGGTCGTGCTCGGGCAGGCCCGTGGCCACGGCGAACACGTTCGGGTCGAAGATGACGTCCTCGGGCGGGAAGCCCAGTTCCTTGACCAGGATGTCCCAGGCGCGGCGGCAGAACGACACGCGCCGCTCCAGCGTGTCGGCCTGGCCCTGCTCGTCGAAGGCCATCACGACGATCGCGGCGCCGTAGCTGCGCACCAGGCGCGCCCGGCGGCGGAACTCGTCCTCGCCGTCCTTCAGGCTGAGCGAGTTGACCACGCCCTTGCCCTGCAGGCAGCGCAGGCCGGCCTCCAGGACGTTCCAGTCGCTGGAGTCGACCATCACCGGCACGCGCGAGA
>CAIWHK010000004.1 GCA_903912525.1 uncultured bacterium
GCGGCGGGCCCGGCCCCGGCATACCGGTCACCGGCGGTGGCGCAGCCCGTGTCGCCCTCGGCTCCGGCGGCCGCTCCGGGCCGCAGTGACATGTGGCGGGACTATGTCCCGGGCCGCTCGTCCCAGGCCCAGGCGGCCACGCCTGCCCACCCGGCGACGCCGGTCCCGACCGCATCGACCGCCCCGACAGCCTCGACCCCGATCGTCCCGGTCGGCCAGACCGAAGATGACGTCAACGGCCTGATCGCCCACAGCCTGGTCGAGACGCCCGGCGCGGCTCCGGAGTCGACCGTCGCCGGCCAGGAGAACTGGCGTCCGGAGCCGGTCGTGACCGAAGTGGCCAACGTCTGACGCGGCGCCCGGCGAGGGCCGGACGCAGCTGGTGAAACGACAGGACCCGGCAGCCCGGCTGCCGGGTCCTTGCCGTCACCGGGAGGGCCAGGACAGGGGGGAACCTTTCCCTTGGTCGCCCCGCGCCGGCGTGCTAGTTTACCTCGCCCGGCGGGCCAACCGGCCATTTCCGGCCCTTCCGCCGCAAGGAGTATCGTGAGCGTCTACTGGAATCAGATCCAGGAAGCGGCGGCCTTTATCCGGTCGCGCACCTCGTTCCAGCCCGAGATCGGCCTGGTCCTGGGCACGGGTCTGGGCGAACTCGGGCACCGCATCGAAACCGAATGCGTGATCTCGTACGGCGACGTGCCGCACTTCAAGGAATCGACCGCCGAGAGCCACGTGGGCCAGTTGGTGCTCGGCACGCTGGGCGGCCGTCGCGTCATCGCGATGCAGGGCCGCATCCACTTCTATGAGGGCTACACGATGCGGGAAGTGGCCCTGCCGGTCCGCGTCATGAAGGCGCTCGGGTGTCGCGCGCTGCTGATGAGCAACGCGGTCGGCGGCATGAACCCGCAGTTCGGTCCGGGCGACATCACGGTGATGACCGACCACATCAACCTGATGGGCGACAACCCGCTCATCGGCGACAACGACGACCGGCTCGGGCCGCGGTTCCCGGACATGTCGGCGCCGTACGACCGGCAGTTCCTCGCCTGCATCGAGCAGGTGGCGCTGAAAGCGGGACTTGCCCTCAAGCGCGCGGTCTACGTCGCGGTGGCCGGCCCGAACCTCGAGACCGCCGCCGAATACCGTTTCCTGCGCGTGATCGGCGCCGACACCGTCGGCATGTCGAGCGTGCCCGAGTGCCTGGCCGCCGTGCACGGCGGGATGCGCGTGATCGGGCTGTCCGTCGTGACGGACGCCTGCTTCCCCGACGCATTGAAGCCGGCCGACGTCAGCGAGATCATCCGCGTGGCCAACGAGGCCCAGCCCCGCCTGGAGGCGCTGGTGACCGGCTTCCTGGCCGCGGTCGAGTTCTGACAACCGGCGCCGGCTGTCCCGGCGCCGCCGTTTGCGGCCCTTAGCGACCGGTAGCCGCCAGAAGGACGTAGCCGACCATGTCCGCCCCAGATTCGCCGTCCGCCCCGGACTCCCGTTCCGCGCCTGATGCCCAGCCGCGCCCGCCGCTGTATCCGGCCCTGGCCCGCAAGTTCCACGACGCCCATTCCGAAGAGCTCATCAGCGGCTTCTGGAAGCGGAACGACACGTTCCGGCGCAGCATCGCCGCGCGCACGGGCTGCCCCGACTGGGTGTTCTACGAAGGGCCGCCGACGGCCAACGGCATGCCGGGCGTGCACCATGTGATGGCGCGCCTGTGCAAGGACATCATGTGCCGGTACAAGACCATGACCGGCCACCGCGTCGTCCGCAAGGCGGGCTGGGACACGCACGGGCTGCCGGTCGAGCGCAGCGTGGAGAAGCAGCTCGGCATCCAGGGCGCGCAGGCGATCCTCGACTACGGCCTCGAGCCGTTCAACGACAAGTGCCGCGAGAGCGTCTGGTCGTGCAAGGGCGTGTGGGACGAGTTCACCGAGCGCGTCGGCTACTGGGTCGACCTCGAGAACCCGTACATCACCTACGACAACAACTACATCGAGTCGGTGTGGTGGATCCTCGGCCAGTTCCACGCCAAGGGCATGCTCTACCAGGGCCACAAGGTGGTGCCGTACTGCCCGGTGTGCGCAACGCCGCTGAGCAGCCACGAGATGGCCAACAGCTACCGCACGGTCAACGATCCGAGCGTGTACGTGAAGCTGAAGGCTGCCGATGCGGATGAATTCTTCGTCACCTGGACGACCACGCCCTGGACGCTGCCGTCGAACGTGGCGCTCGCCATCGGCCGCGACTTCACGTACGCCCGCGTGCGCTTCAACGAACAGGTGCTGATCCTGGCCGAGGCGCGCATCCCCGTGCTCGAGGCGCTCGGCCCCGTCGAGGTGCTGTCGACCTGCAAGGGCGCCGACCTGCTGGGCCGCCGCTACGAGCAGCTGCTGCCGTTCGTCTCGCCGGGCGACAAGCGCGCGTTCGTCGTCGTGGCCGCCGACTTCGTGACGCTCGACTCGGGCTCGGGCATCGTGCACATGGCGCCCGCCTTCGGCGAGGACGACTACCAGGTGGGGCAGTGCGAGGACCTCGCGTTCATGCGCCCGGTCGACGCCAACGGCCAGTTCACCGCCGAGGTGACGCCGTGGGCCGGCCTGCACGTGAAGGCCGCCGACCGCAAGATCATCCGCCACCTGGCCGAGCAGGGCTCGCTGGTGGCCGAAGAGACGTACACGCACGAGTACCCGTATCACGACCGCTGCGACAACCCGCTCATCTACCTGGCCACGCCCAGCTGGTTCATCCGCACCAGCGCGATGCGCGAGCAGCTCGTCGAGGCGAACCAGGCCATCACGTGGGCGCCGCCCGAGGTGGGCCCGGGCCGCTTCGGCAACTGGCTGGCCGGGGCCATCGACTGGAGCCTCAGCCGCAATCGTTTCTGGGGCACGCCGCTGAACGTGTGGTTGTGCGACGCCTGCTGCCACCAGCACCTGCCGTGCTCGCGCGCCGAACTGGGTGAACTGACGGGCGCCGACCAGTCGGCGCTCGACCTGCACCGTCCGCACGTGGACAACCTGGTCTTCCCGTGCCGCGCCGAGGGCTGCGGCGGCACCATGCGGCGCACGCCCGAGGTCATCGACTGCTGGTTCGACTCCGGCAGCATGCCGTTCGCGCAGTACCACTACCCGTTCGAGAACAAGGAACTGTTCGAGAACCAGTACCCCGCGGACTTCATCAGCGAGGGCATCGACCAGACGCGCGGCTGGTTCTACACGCTTCTTGTCATCAGCACCTTCCTGACCGGGCGCAGCAGCTACAAGAGCTGCCTGGTCAACGAGCTGATCCTGGACAAGAAGGGCAAGAAGATGTCCAAGAGCATCGGCAACACCGTCGACCCCATGGCCATCATGCGGGACGAGGGCGCCGATCCGCTCCGCTGGTACATGGTCAGCTGCAGCCCGGTGTGGATGCCGACCCGCTTCGACCGCGAGGGCGTCAAGGAGGCGCAGCGCAAGCTGCTGGCCACGCTCGAGAACACATATGCGTTCTTCTCGATGTACGCGAATCTGGACGGCTTCGTGCCCGACGCCGGGCCCGTCGCGACGGACGACCAGCTCGACCGCTGGATCCTCAGCCGCCTGCAGAGCGTGACCGCGAGCGTGCGCGAGGACATCGAGGCCCTGCACCTGAGCCGCGCCGCGAAGACGGTCGGCACGTTCGTGCTCGACGATGTCAGCAACTGGTACGTGCGCCTGAGCCGGCGGCGGTTCTGGAAGGGCGACGGCACGGGCACCGCCGACGCCGCGGACAAGCGTGCGGCGTTCAACACCCTCTACACGGTGCTGGATGCCTCGCTTCGCCTGCTGGCGCCGTTCATCCCGTTCACGGCCGAGGAGATCTGGCGCGGCCTTGTCTCCCATCGTGACGCGGACGCCTCGGTGCACCTGGCCGACTTCCCGGCCGTCGACCCGGCGCTGGTCGATCGCGCCCTCGAGGACGCGATGGCCGCCGCGCAGGCGGTTGTCGGGCTCGGCCGCAGCGTGCGCCAGGAGGCGTCGCTCAAGACGCGGCAGCCTCTGGGACGCCTGCTTGTGCACAGCGACGACGGGCGGGCTGCCGCCCTGGTGGCCGATCCCTTGTTGGGCGGCTATGTCCGCGATGAGTTGAACGTCAAGGAACTGGCCCTGGTCGAAGATCCGAGAAGTGTGGTGCTGCTGTCGGCGAAGGCCAACTTCCGGGCGCTCGGGCCGCGGTTCGGCAAGGAAGCCCCAGCGGCCGCGGCGGCGATTGCAGCCATGACGCCGGCCGCCATCATGGGGCTGCGCGCCGAGGGCCGCGTGACCCTGGAGGTGGCCGGGCAGCCGGTCGAGTTCACCTTCGAGGAGGTCCTGGTCGCGGAGGAGGGCGTGCCGCCCTTTGCCGCGACGGCCGGGGCTGGCCTGACCGTGGCCCTGGACACGACCCTGACGGACGACCTGCGGGCCGAGGGCCTGTGCCGCGAGATCATCAACAAGGTGCAGAACCTGCGGAAGACCAGCGGCCTGGCGGTTTCGGACCGGATCGAACTGGCCATCTCCGGCCCGGAGGGGGTCATGGCCGCCGTCGGCCGGCACGCGGCCCGGATCATGGCCGAAACACTGGCCGTGACCGTTGCTTCGACGCGCGATTTGCCTTATAAAGAAACGCTGAAACTGGACGAGAACGAGGTCGACATCGCCCTGGACCGGGCGTAGGGCCAGGTCGGGTGACAGGCGACTCGGGAGGAAGCCCATGCGAAAGACTGATCTCCAGCGATTCCGGAAGCTGCTCCTGGACGAGAAGGAGCGCGTGATGCAGTCGCTGGCCCAGCACGAAAAGGTCATCAAGCATACCGACCTGTCGGGACTCGAGACGGGCAAGGCGCACTCGAACCACATGGCCGACCAGGGCTCAGACGAGTTTCTCTACGAGACGACCATCAAGTTCGCGAACGCCGAGGGTCGTTACCTGTACAGCATCGAGGAGGCGCTGCGGCGCATCGAGGACGGAACCTACGGCAAGTGCCTGGAGTGCAACAAGGCGATCGCGCCCGAGCGGCTCAAGCGCCTGCCGTACACCCGCCTGTGCATCGAGTGCAAGGAGAAGGAAGAGGCGGAGGACGCCTGATGCCGTCGCGCCTGTGGCGGCCCTGGTTCTGGGCGCCGCTCGTCCTTGTCGTCGATCTCATCACCAAGCGCCTGGTGCTTGCCAACGTCGAGGCCCTCCGGGGGCGCATCGACTTCATCGGCGACTTCGCCCGCTTCATCTATGTGCGCAACCCGGGTTCGGCGATGGGATTGTTCCCGATCGGTCGCTGGGCCCTGGTCGTCATCAGTGCTGCGGCCGCCGTCTTCCTGGCCTGGCTCTATGTCACCAGCCGTCCGCGCAATGGGGTCCGCCTCGGCGCGATGGCGGCCATCTTCGGCGGCGCCATCGGCAACCTGATCGACCGCGTGTTTTACGGCGGCCTGGTCGTCGACTTCATCGACGTGGGCATCGGCACCCATCGTTTCTACACCTTCAATGTCGCGGACATCGGCGTCAGCCTCGGTGGCGTCGTCCTGTTCCTGAGCCTGATGCGCGAGGGCAAGCCCACCAGTGATGCCCCTGCCACCGACGCTCCCGCCGCCGCACCCGCGGCGGACCCTCCTGCAGATCGGCCGGATGATGCCTGAACAGAACACCGGGCCACGCGACTTCGTCGTGGGGCCCGCCGACGACGGGATGCGCCTGGACGTGTTCCTGGCTGCCGCCTGCCCTGACCTGTCCCGCAGTCGCGTGCGTGCCGACCTCGAAAAGGACGGCGCCGTGCTCGTGGACGATCGCGTGCGCCCGGCCTCGTTCCGGCTGAAGGAGGGGCAGCGCGTTGCGTTCACTTCTGCGGCGCGCGAGCCGCTCAGCGCCGAGCCGCAGGCCATCGACCTGACCGTCGTGTACGAGGACGAGCACATCATCGTCATCAACAAGCCGGTGGGCCTGGTCGTGCACCCGGCAGTGGGCCATCCCGACGGCACCCTGGTCAATGCGCTGCTGTACCGGCAGGGGCCGATCACGGCGGGCGGCGACCCGCTGCGGCCCGGCATCGTGCACCGGCTCGACCGCGACACCAGCGGGCTTCTGGTGGCGGCCCTGGACGATGTTTCGCACCGGAGGCTGGCCGCACAGCTGGCCGATCGCAGCCTCGGCCGGGTCTACCTGGCCCTCAGCTGGGGGTGCTGGGCTCGTGACGAGGGGGAGCTCGAGGGCCCGATCGCCCGCGACCCGAAGCGGCGCCAGCGGATGGCCGTCGTGCCCGGGGGGCGCGCCGCACTGACGCGCTACCGGGTGCTGGAGGACTACGGCTTCGCCCAGTACTGCCGGGTCGAGCTGGCGACCGGTCGCACGCACCAGATCCGCGTCCATTTCGCCCATGGCGGCCATCCCGTGGTGGGCGACCCCACGTACGGGGACGATGCCCGCGCCCGTGGCGTCCACGGCCCGGACCGGCGGCTGGCCGAGCAGATGGTCAAGCTGGCCGGGCGCCAGATGCTGCATGCGGCCGAACTGCACCTGTGCCACCCGGTGACGGGGGAGGCGATGTCCTTCGCGGCGCCCCTGCCGCGCGATTTCGCGACTGTCCTGGGCGCACTGCGGGGCCCCGGCGGCGCGGCCCCTGCCGCAGGCTGATTTCTGGACAGGGCTTCGCGGGTATCCTATCCTGTGCCGGTCGGTGGCGGGATCACGGCGGCCCGCCGCTTTGCGCAATTTCCATCAAGGTGGTCGCTGCCGTTGAAGATCAGGGAACGCAAGCGGGACGGGGTGGCCATCCTCGAGATGAGCGGCAAGCTCATGGGAGGGCCCGACGCCGAGACTTTCGACGAGACGCTCAAGACGCTCATCCACGAGGACTGCCGCAACGTGATCGTCGACATGGAGCGCGTCAGCTGGGTCAACAGTACCGGCCTGGGTATCCTGATCTCGGGCTACACGACGCTGAAAAAGAGCGGCGGCGAATTGAAACTGCTGAAGGTCTCGGACCGTATCGAGAATATCTTCGTGGTGTCGAAGCTCTATACCGTCTTCGCTTCCTTCCAGGACGAGGACGAGGCTGTCAGGAGCTTCTCGTGACGACCGGGGCGGGAGGAACGGCATGAGCACGCGCGTGGAGCTGAAGCTGCCCAGCCGCATGGAGTATCTCGGCGTGCCCGATGTGGTGCTGCTGGAGATCGGCGGCGAGCGCGGTTTCAGCCGGCGGGGGCTCGAGGAACTGGGCACGGCCATCATCGAGGCCTGCACCAACGCCATGGAGCACGGCAACCATCTGGCGGACGGCCTCTGCATCGAGATCTGGTTCGACCTCGAGGACGACCGCATCACGGTCACCGTCCTGGACCAGGGGCCCGGTTTCGACCACGTGGCCTGGATGCCGAGCGAGGACCTGATGCGCCAGCGTGGCCGCGGCATCCTCATCATGCGCGAGTTCACCGACGAACTGGAATTCGGTCGCTACGCCGACGGCCGTTTCCTCATCCGCCTTGTCAAATTGCTCGGCCCCGAAGCCGACCCCGAGTGACCCCGTGCCCGTGTACCTGGGCATCGACCACGGCACGCGCCGCGTCGGAATCGCCGTCAGCGATCCGGACGCGGCGTTCGCTTTTGCGCTGGAGACCCATGTCGAAGGGCGCGACGGCTCGCTGCTCGCTCTCCTTTCGAAGCTGGTGGCCGAGCGCGGGGTCGCCGCAGTGATCGTGGGCCTGCCTCTGACGGCCGACGGCCGCGAGGGCGAATCGGCGGTGCGTGCGCGCCGCTTTGCCGAACGCCTGGCCGAGGTGCTGCCCGTGCCGGTCGAGATGTGGGACGAGCGCTACACGAGCCAGGAGGCCGACCGCTTTTTGGCGCCCCGCCGCGGCCGTGCCAGGCCGGACCGGGACAGGGGCGAGCGCGACGCGGTTGCCGCCGAGCTGATCCTGCAGGGCTGGCTCGATCGCCGCACGGCCTCCCAGGCCGCCGCGACCGCGCTGGCCGCCGCGACTGACCCCGCAGAAGACGAGGGCGACCTGTGAGGCGCGCGCTGGTGGTCGCCGGCTGCGCCCTGCTGCTGCTGTCGGCGGTGCTCGGCTGGTCGTGGCAGCAGTGGAACCAGCGCTGGCCCGTCGGCCCCCGCTACGTCTCCCAGCGCGTGCGCGTCCATTCCGGCATGTCGATGGCGGCCCTGGCCGACACGCTGTCGGCTCGTGGCCTGCTCAGGCACCCGTCGGTGCTGGTCGTGGGCGCGCGCCTGACCGGCAAGAGCGGGCGCCTGCAGGTGGGACTGTTCCATGTCGCGCCGGGCCTGCCGGTGCGTGACCTGGTCTCGCTGTTCACGAAGCCGGGCCTGCCGCCGGTCCGGGTGACGATCCCCGAGGGCCTGGACGCCGGGCAGACGGCCCGGCTTCTGGCGGGAGCGCTCGGGCTGGATCCGGTGTCGTTTCTCGACGCTGCCAACCGCGCCGTCGGGCAGTCCTGGCGCGAGCGCGGTGACCGCGCCGGCATGGCGGCCTTCGCGCGCCTGGACAGCGTGCTGGTGGTCGAGGCGGTGCGCGCCGGCCACACGTTCCCCCGCTGCGAGGGCTACCTGGCGCCGGACACCTACTTCTTCGACGAGGACACCGACCCCGGCGTGGCGGCCGAACGCCTGGTCAGCGCCCAGTTCGCGCGCCTGGACGAGGTGCTCGCGGGGCCGCGTTCGCCGGCCGCAGCGGGGTTGTCGCCGCACCAGTTGCTGACCCTGGCGTCGATCATCGAGGCAGAGACCGGCAAGCCGGACGAGCGCGCGCGTGTGGGGGCCGTGTACCTCAACCGCCTGCGGCTGAGCTGGAACCTGGCAGCCGACCCGACCGTGGCCTATGCGCTGCGGAAGAAGGGGCAAAGGCTGCTGTTTCGCGATCTGGAAAGCGAGTCGGCTTGGAACACTTACCGCCGGGCGGGGTTGCCGCCCGGTCCGATCGGCAGTCCCGGCCTGGCGTCACTGCAGGCGGCGGCGCGGCCGGATGTGGCCTGCCGCGCGATGTTCTTCGTCGCCGATGGTGCCGGCGGCCATGTGTTCAGCCTGACCGCGGCAGAACACGAATCAGCGGTGCAGCGCTACCATGCCCGGCGCGATGCCGGCGCGATTCCGCGACGTTAGGCTTGGCAGGCGTCGCGGGACTTCGCGAGCCCATTTGACGATGTGTGGTGGGGCGCGCTATCTTGCGCCGAGCCGCGGAGCGCAAAGCGACGCGACGACCGGCAACGGCTGGAAAGGAACACTGATGGAAATCCTGCGCAGGTTCTGGTTGCTGTGGACGGCCCTGGGTGCCATCGCGCTCGGTTTCACGCTGCTCTATTTCCGGAGCCTGTCGCTCGGCCCGATCCTGCTGGTGAGCGGCTACTGCGTGCTGCTGCCTTTCTTCCTGTGGCGGTCCTTCCGCAAGAACGTGGGCGAATAGTTCAGCTGGTTAGAACGCCTGCTTTACACGCAGGAAGTCACAGGTTCGAATCCTGTTTCGCCCACCAAAACCTTCCCGCCCCTGCCATTCCGGATCAGATTTGACTTCTTTTTTCCGGGCCCCGGTCCTGAACCGGACGGGGGAGGGGCGGCGGCCCAATCGGGCCGTTTGGCATATCTTTTATTTTTTCAACAGGTTACATGACGCGAAGTCCCCGGTCGGTGCCCCAAAGTTTTCCCGTGTTTCGTCAATTTTCCATAGTAGAGCGGAAAATAATCACTTGCGCGGTTTCGGCAGGGGTGGTAAGCTCATCCGGTCAAGTGATGGACACGCAAGTGGGAGGGAGAGTTCAACGCAGTTGTCAATGTGTGCGCCTGGGCTAGCCACCCTCGCAGGAACTTGCCTTATTTGGAGGTGTCCTAATGGTTCTTAGGAAACTCACGGGAGTCTTCTCGATCGCTCTGGTCATTGGCGCGGCTACGTTTGCTGTCGCTGGTGTGCCGGATCTGCAGCTCTCGACCGCGAGCACTGCGGCTGCCGGAAGTCCGGTCATGTACAACCTGCCGAACGGCCTGGGCTCGACCTTTGCCCTGGCTCGTACGACGAGCGGTATTGTGAACGCGACGATCACCCTGACCGTCCTGGACGGCGGCGGTGTCCCTGTGGCGAACTTCTCGGCTGCTGACATGTGGCTGGAGAAGGCTGTTTCCGCCGGCACGGGCAATTTCATTGCCTGCACCGGTGGCACGACGGCTGACCTTAACACCAACGCGTCGGGCGTGACCACTTGGGCCGCTCCCCTGCGCGCCGGTGGCTGGTCGACGGCCAATACCCTGGTCGTCATCAACGGTTCGCCGCTGACCAGCAGCTCCGGTCTGAACTTGCGCCACAACAGCGCGGATATCAACGGCGATGGCGTTGCCAATCTGTCGGACATCCCGCTGTTCGCTGGTGACTTCACCGGTGGCACGAATGCGTTCCGCTCGGACCTCCAGTACGATGGATTCGTGAATCTGAGCGATATCCCTCGTCTGGCCTCGGGCGTTGGCGCGGTTTGCCCGTAGTCGACTGTTAGCAGCGGCACCGCTGTTCGCTAGGTGCAGTGACATCCCGGCCTCGGCCGGGGCCGAAAACTGGACCCGATGGCCCTGCTGATGCAGGCGGCAGGGCCATGTGTTGAGATCGCCCGATTTTGATGCACAGCGGTCTGACGTGACAAAACTCCTGCGTTTGAGGAGACAACTACAATGAAGAAGTTGGTAGCTCTGCTGATCGTTAGCCTCATGGCTACGGCGGCGTTCGCTGTGAACGACGATGGTACCGACTCGTTCGGTATCTACTTCGACGTGGCGAATACGCAGAACAACATTCCGACCCAGGGTCCGTTCGCTCCGTTCTCGGTCTACCTGGTTCTGATGAACCCGGCTGGCCCGACGAACGGTTTCGAATGCACGGTCACCCCGGTGGGTGCCCCGTTCTTCGCTCTGAGCACGACCCTGGGTGGCGCTGGCGCTCTGGACGTCGACTCTTCGGCCAACGGCTTTGCCGTCGGCACGGCGTCGAACTACCCCTTCGCCAACGGCGGCCTGACCCTCGTGACCTACAGCTTCATGCTGCAGGCCATGGCTCCGCTGGACTTCTACATCACGAAGGCTTCCATCCCCTCGATGACCGGCAACCTGCCGGTCGTCACGGGCGACGGCACCCTTCGTCGTTGCGGCGTCGCCTCCGGCGACGTTACGGTGGCCTGCGCTCGGGTCAACGGTGCCAGCGTTGTGCCGACCGAGGCCAGCTCGTTCGGCAGCGTCAAGAGCCTGTTCCGTTAGGACTGGTTCAATTCGGTGGCTTCGGCCACTGAGGGAGCCCGGCCGGTTTACCGGCCGGGCTTTTTTTTGCCAGGTTGGGCGATCTGCTGCCGGCATTTCCTGCCGCGGCGCGGCGCCTGCCAGCCGGGGCGGGAGCAGGCGCACTTGACATGATCCTTTGACCTCTGGATATTCACCCTTGGACGCATCCGACGCTCTGGGCCCCACCAGGATCGGCGTCGGCGTCAGCGGGCCCCAAGGCGGCAGGTTCCGGCAAAATCTTCACTTGTCGCTTCGGAAATCGCTTGATATGTTGCCGCCGTGCGAGGTCGCCCGGGCATGGCCTGCGGCCTGTAGGAACAGGATCGGTCCTGTACGGCACGGTACGTGCTTAGCGGAGCCGTAACCTGGGTGCGGACGGATGCCCGCGACACCCAGAGGCCCTGCAGGGTTGGGTGAGATTTCCGAGAAAGGGGAATCCTAAGATGAAGAAACTGCTCTTTGCTGTGTGTGCGCTTGCGGCGATCTCTCTGCTGGCTCCTAGTGCCGGCTTTGCCACGACGCCTGATCCGGGGGTGTGGAACAACCGTATCGGCTTCTACACCACCGCGACGGCCGACGCCGCGAGTCTGCCGTCCATGGCTGCGACGACGCCGTTCAACGTGTACATGGTGGTCTGCAATCCGACGGGAGCGGACGGGTTGCCTGCTGCCGTCGATGCTTTTGAATGCTCGGTCTCGGTCACCGGTCCTTCCTATTTTCGCCTGACCGAGACGCTGGGCGGTACCGGCGCCTTGGACGTCGATTCTGCTACTAACGGCTATGCGGTCGGATTTGCGGCCCCGATACCCCCCACGAACGGATTCTGCGTCCTCGTAACTTGGAATTGCATGCTGATGACGCCGGCCTCCTCCGGCAGCCCGTGGAACATGTACATGGGCCCCGCCTCGATCCCGTCGGTGCCCGGCGGCTACATGGCGGTCAACGTCCCGAGCAGCGACCCGATGTTGCAGTCGTGCCTGCCGTCGTCCGGCGATTTTGCGCAGGCGGTGTTTTCGATCGGCGAAACGGTCGTCCCGGACGAGGACGTGACGTTCGGCGCCGTCAAGGCCCTGTTCCGCTGAGTCGTAAAGTGACGACGCGGCGAACGCAACTCGCCGCGGAATCCTGGCCGCCCCCGGCAACGGGGGCGGCCGCTTTCATGGCCCCGGCCACGCGCTATTGACCGCCCCGTCGAACGCCTCTATACTCTGGACATGCCCTCCGGGCCAAGCCCGCCCCTGATCGACAGTTCTGCCACAACCTCAGGAGTCCCTTCATGGGCCGTGTTTCGCGATGCCTCGTGTCAGGGCGCACCCGTGTCGCGCCGTTCGTGTGCCTGGCCGTTGCCCTGGCGTTGGCAGGGCCGGTTACCGGGGCGGCCGCCGCCGAGGTGGCTCCGAACGCCGGCGCCTTGCCGCGCCTGCAGGTGACCGGCAGTTCCGTGTCCGGCCTCAGCCTGGCGGTGGACGGGTTGGAACCGGTCTGGACCGCGGCCTACACCGGCAGTGATGGCCTGGTGCGGTGGTCGTTGGCCGTCGACGGGTTCGTGACCGGCGGCGCGCCGGGCGCCCCGCGTGTGCCCTCGGGCGGCGCCTGGATCGTCGTGCCGCCCGGCATGCGCCCGGTGGTGAAGGTCCTGGGCGAAACGTGGCAGTCGGCTGATGGCCGCCTGCTGGCGGTCGAGACCACGCCGGTTCGCGTGCCCGGCGCCGGCGACGAGCCCGATGCGCTGAACGAAATGCTGCTCGAACCCGGGGCCGCACTGCCGGAAGGCATCGAGGCGCTGGTCGTCCCGGGCGCGGCGACGAAGGGACATGCCGGGGCTGCCGTCACGGTGGATGCGCCGGTGTGGTGGCGTGGGCGCCGGGTCGCGGCCTGCCGCGTCGTCCCGGTCCGCTACGAGGCCGCAGGGGCGGCGCAGCAGACGCTGGCCGCCGGGCGCTGGGAGATCGCGTTCGTGCCTGACGCGTCGAAGGCCGCGATGCCGGCAGCCAACGCGCGGATGACCAGTGGCGCCAACGACGCGCGGTTCGCCGCCGCGTTCCTCAACGGCGGGCTGCTGTCCTCGCTGCCGACCGAAGGGCGTGCGAACGCCGCCGCCATGGAGAAGGCCACCCTGCCCGCCCGCGTGGCCAAGGCCGGCACCCTCCTGGGTCCCGAGGCCCGCCTGGCCGTCTCGCGCACGGGCCCGGTGCGCGTCACTTACGCGCGCCTGCGCCAGCGCGGCCTGATTCCCGATGTCCCCATCCTCGAAAGCCAGGTGCGCCTCTACCAGCGTCGCTACCTGGAGCGGCTGGACGACGGCGCCGGCGCGCCGTATGTCGAGGTCGAGGTGCCCCTGCACATGGTGGGCGAAGGCGACGCGTTCGACGGCGACGATTTCTTCGTCTTCTACGGCCTGCGGCTGCGCGATGATGCCGACTACGTCGGCGACGCGGGGGCGGGGCCTGAGCTGATCCCCGGCAGCGGCGATGCCTTCGAGATGAACAACGAGACGAACCTGTACTGGTTGGCCTGCGCCGCGCCGACCGTCGGCGGTCCCTGGGCGCGCATGGCGACGACCACCCTGCCGGCGTCGTCAGGCACGCCACTGGCGAACTTCCGCCACACGGCGCACGTGGAGGAGCAGGCGGCATACCGCGAGAACCTGCCCTCGACCACGACCGACCGCATGTACCTGAACCTGCATACCGACGCTGAAGCCTCCATCGTGGTCAGCCCCTTCTGGCGGCCGGATCCGGCCGGGGCGACGGCGAACATCGGTGTTGCTGTCGCCGGCTTCAACAGCGTGGCGCGGCCTCTCCGGTTCGAACTGGTCACCGACACGGCCAACGTGACGCTGCTGGAGGACTACAACCTCGCGACGTCGCAGACGATCGTGCGCAATTACACGGTGTCGGCGGCCGCGCTTGACGGAGCCACGTCGAAGGTGCGCATGTCGCGCGGCGTGGGCGCCAGTCCGTACCTGTTCGCCTACCTCAACTGGGCCGAGGTCGCCTACGATGCGCTCTACGCGACCGTCGGCAACGAACTGCGCTTCCATGGCGGCGATGTCGCCGGCGCCCGGCCCATCGAGGTGACGGGGTTCACTTCGGCGGACGTCGGCCTGCTCGAGATCACCGATCCCCGCGCGCCCGTGCTGGTGACCATGCAGGCCGGCAACGTGGTGGCCGACGGCGGCGGCTGGAAGCTGTCGGTGATGCCGACGCAGTCGGGCACGCGCCGCGTGTTCCACGCGATGGGCAACTTCGGCACGACCGGCGCGATCGAGTTCAACTACGTGAAATCGACCGTCGCCGACGACCCGACCGATCCGACGCAGTTGGCCGGCGGCAATCCCGACCTGGTCGTCGTGACGCACAAGACGTTCCGCGCCGCGCTCGATCGCTGGGTGCAGCATCGGGTGGCGCGCTCGGGCGGCGTACTGAAGGTGCACGTCGTGGACGTCGACGACATCTACGACTGGTACAGCGGCGGCCTGCGCGATCCCTGGGCGGTCAAGCGGTTCTGCGACCACGCGCTGACGGCGTGGGAGATCTGGGCGCTGGTGACGGTCGGCGACGCCAACGAGGACGCGCTGGGCAAGCGGGTGATCGCCCAGGCCGACTCCTGGGCCACCGACTGGGTGCCCACGCACTACCACACGCAGCACGTGCTGTCCTACGAGCCCGAGTTGATGGCCAGCGACAAGTGGTATGCATCGCTGCAGTACGGCCAGGACTACCCGGCCGAGGATTTCCCCGCCTCGATCGCCGCGCCGTTCGACATGCTGGCCGGACGCCTGCCCTGCAACAGCGTGGCCGAACTGGATGTGATGATCGACAAGATCATCGCGCTGGAGACGCCGCAGGCGGGCCAGGACTGGCGCCGGCGCGGCATCTTCGTCGCCGATGACGAGTGGTCGAACGGGTATGGCGCCGAAGCGTTGCTGTACCTGCAGTACCAGCCGGGCGAGCTCGATTTCCTCGAGAGCGAGCGCGACTCGATGTCGACGGCCTGGGCGCAGCGGGCGGGCGTGCCCCTTGAAAGCACGCTGGTCACGCTGAAGTCCCTGCTGGACCCGCAGTTCCCGTACACCGGGACAACGCCCGAGAACCGGCTGATCAACGCCGTGCGCCAGTACACGGCGGCAGCGGCCACGCCGGTGCTGCTCTCGGCGCTCAACACGGGCGGCATCGTGGCCAACTACCAGGGGCACGCCAACCAGTACGTGCTTTCGTCGGAGTACTGGATGCAGGACATGCCCACGGTCCCGAACCTGCGCAGCGATGTCTCGCTGCTGACGAACACGGGGCGGCCCTGGTTCTTCATCGGGCTGGGTTGCCACATCGCCGACTGGGCGCAGAACCCGGTCAAGAGCGAGCAGGTGCCGCAGGAGCGCTGCATCAGCGAGAAGATGCTGCTGCGCCCCGCCGCGGGCGCCTCGGGTGTGTACGCGAGCAGCGGCTACGAGTTCATCACGGCCAACCGCTCGCTGGGCGAGTACATCTTCCGCCGCTGGTGCACGTTGCCGCCGGCGCCGGCCACGAGCGGGCCGGGCGGCAGCGCGCCCGGGCGCAGCCGCTGGGTGCTGGGCGAGATCCTGTGGGCGGCCGAGGCGGACCTGGCCGCGGATCGGCCCGTGGCCTACCCGTTCCCCGACATGATTGCGCAGTACGTCCTGCTGGGCGACCCGCTGCTGACGCTGGATGGCGGCGAGCCCGTCGTCGAGGCCGTGCTGCACGGCACGGCGGACGAGTCGGTCAGCGGCAGCGTCGAACTGGCGGCCCTGGACGATACGAACATCCGCACGCTGACGATCACCGCGCGCGACGAGGCCGGCATCGACCGGCTCGTGGTCCTGGACGGCCAGGGCGCGGACGTCACGTCGCAGGTGTCGGTCGAGTCGTTGCCGCCCGGCGCGCGCACGACGCAGCGCGCCGACTACGCACTGACGGTGCCGGTGCGGCCGTACGACCACGCCCTGACCGTCAGGGTCTACGATACGGGCGCGGCGCTGGCGGGCGATCGCCACTGGGAGCTGACGCTGGACATGCCGCAGACGGCCCAGTTCACGGCCGACGGCGAGGTGCTGGACCCGGCAACCTTCGTCTTCGCGACGGGCGTGCCGGTGGCCTTCCACGGCGCTGTGACCAGCGCCGCCTGGATCACCCCGGCGATGGAAAAGACGCTGACCAGCAGCACACTGGAACTGACCGGCGTCAGCTTCGGCCTCGACAAGGGCCACGGGCTGACGGTCGACTTCACGGCCACCGCCGGCACCGGCGCCAGCGCCGTGGGCCACAGCGTCATCCTGACGATCGACGGCCAGGCCACCGAACTGGTGCTGCAGCAGGCCGAGGACACCGGCGGCGTGGCGGGCATCGGCCGCGTACTGAACTACCCCAATCCGATGGGCGACCAGACGCGGTTCCTGGTCGAGACCGAGCAGTCCGGGCAGGGCAGCATCAGCCTGTGGTCGGTGGCCGGCAGCGCCGTGGCGAAGATCGCGTTTACGGCTTCAGGCGGCGACGACGTCGTGGTGGACTGGGATGGCCGCGATGCGCGCGGCGACGAACTGGCCAACGGGACGTACCTGTACCAGGTGGAGATCGCCGGGGCGCAGGGCCCGGCGCGCAGCGAGGTGCAGCGCCTGGTGATCATGCGCTGAGGCGACGACCGCCCCTTTGGCGGTGACGACCCGGAAGGATGGGGATGGGACGGAGCTCACACCCCGCGCGGCTCGTAGCCGGCGCGATGCTGGCGCTCGGATGCGCCTGGCTTGTCGCCGGCGGCTGCGCCGGGCCGAAGCGCCTGCCGTCGGTCGAGACGTCGCCGCGCCCGCGTCCAGGTGTCGAGCCGGCGGTTGAAGCCGCGCCGTCGACGGTTCCGGCGCAGGAGCTGCCGGCGCACCCGGTGGCGCCGCCGATCCCGTGGCTGGAGCCGGCCGAGCCGCTGCGGCTGCTGGGTGTGGGGCTGCTCGAGGATCGTCCCACGTTGGAGATGCGCGCCGAGGGCGCGGCCTGGGTGCGTGACGCCGACTCGGGCCACACGCTGGCGGCCCTCGAGGCCGGCGAGCCGCTGACGTGCCGCCGTTCGGGAGAGGACGTCAGCTGGGAAGCCGGCGGCGAGTCCGGTCGTGTGCGTTCGGTGGCCCTGCAGCCGATCGACCCGGGCTTCCTCGTCAGCGCGCCGGGCGGCTCGTACCGGGGCGACTTCCTGGTCATTGCTACCCCGCGCGGCCACGGCCTGACCCTGGTCAACAACGTCGAGCTCGAGGACTACCTGAAGGGCGTCGTGCCCTGGGAGATCGGCCGTCACGACGTCTCGAAGTTCGACGCGCTGTGCGCGCAGGCGGTGGCCGCGCGCACGTACACGGTGGCGCGCATCGGCTCGCGCCAGGCGCGCGGCTTCGACCTCTACGCCACGGTGATGGACCAGGTCTACAAGGGCGCAGCCAACGAGGACGCCCGCTGCAACGAGGCCATCGCCGAGACCGCGCCGCTGGTGCTGCGGCACGCGGGCCGCGAGATCGAGGCCTATTACAGCGCCTGCTGCGGCGGCAGCAGCTGCGCCGTGTCCGAAGTGTGGCCCAAGCCCGACCTGCCCTACCTGCGCCAGATCGCCGACAAATCGTCGAGCAGCGGCGAGGCCTGGTGCGCCGGTTCCCCCTACTACCACTGGCGCGAGACCTGGAGCGCGAAGGCGCTCGAGCGCATCCTGCAGCGCACGTTGCCGGACTACGTGGACTACATGGCGCAGGGCGGTGGCGCCTGGGCCGGCGTCTCGTTCACGCCTTCGCGCGGCGGCAGCGCCGGCAGGCCGGGCGCCCTGCGCGAGATCGCGATCAAGCGGCGCACGCCCAGTGGGCGCGTGGCCGAGTTGGCGGTCGTCATGGCCGCCGGCACCTACCACGTGCGCGGCGACCGCGTGCGCTGGGTGCTGACGCCGTCCAGCGGCAACCCGAATATCCTGCGCAGCGCGCTCTTCGAACTCGAGGTCGTGCGCGATGATGAACGCCTGCGCGAGGTGTCGGTGCGCGGCCGCGGATTCGGGCACGGCATCGGGCTGTGCCAGACCGGGGCGCTGGGGATGGCCGCGGGCGGCCAGTCGTGGCGCGACATCCTGGCCCACTACTATCCCGGCGCGACGCTCGACGCCGTGACGAGGCAGGAACGATGAGCGCGCGGACCGAAGGCGCCGAGCTGTCGGCGGGGCTGGCTGCCTGCCTGGTGGTGGGGCTGGAGGGGACCGAACCCACCGCGCGCGAATGGGCCTGGCTGGCGGCGTGGCGGCCGGCGGGCGTCATCCTGTTCGGGCGCAACGTCACCGGTCCCGCGCAGGCCACTTCGTTGTGCGCACGGCTGCGGGCGGCCGTGCCCGGGCTCGAGGTCATGGTCGACCACGAAGGCGGGCCGGTGGCCCAGATGGTCGCGGCCGCGGGGCGCCCGCCGGCGGCGTGGGCCCTCGGGGCGCTGGATGATGCCGAGCTGACGCGTTCGGTCTGCCTGGAGAGCGGCCGTCGTCTGGCTGCGCTGGGCGTCACGCGCGTGCTGGGCCCTGTCGCCGACGTTCTGGAACACCCGCGCAACCCGGTCATCGGCGCGCGGGCCTTCGGCTCGCAGCCGGCGCTGTGCGCGCGCCACGTGGGCGCGGCGGTGCGGGGTTACCGTGACGCGGGCCTGCGCGTCTGCGTGAAGCACTGGCCGGGCCACGGCGGCACCTCGACCGATTCCCACCTGTCGCTGGAACAGCAACTGGTCACAGGCTGCGCCGAGCCGTTCGCTGCGGGTCTGGGAGCCGGTGCCGACTCCGTCATGGTTGGCCACCTGCCCGTGGCGCTGGGCCCAGGCGGGGAGCCGCTGCTGGCCACGCTCGATGCCGCCTACCTGGCGGCGACACGGGCGCAATTGTGCGCGGGCGGCGACGGCCCGCTGCTGGTCGCCGACGATGTGACGATGGGCGCCCTGCGCACGCCGATGCTCGCGGCCGGGGTGCCGGCGCCCGATGCGCTCGCGTCCGGACTGGTGGACCCGGCCGTACTGCCGGCGGCCTGGCTGCGCCTGCTGCGCGATGCCGGGTGCGGGCTGCTGTTGATCCGCGGGATCCCGTGGCGGGCATTGCCGTTGCCCGAGGGCGCGCCGGCGTCGCCGTTGGTCCAGGGCTGCGGCACGGCCGTCGAGCCGGACCGGCCGGCCGCCGATCCGGCAGCCTGGCGCGCGGCCCGGGCCCGTCTCTGGCAGGCGGCCGCCGGTGGCTGGGCCGATGCCGCGGCGACCGTCAATTGGCTCGACCTCACGGCAGGCGACCGCTGGGGTGCGGCGGACCAGCGCGGCGATGCGTTGTTCGCGGCTCGTCTGGGCAGTCTGTTCGCGGCCGTGCGGCGCGTCGGGGAGCCCGATGGCGACGCGATCGGTGCGCGGTTGCTCGTCACGTCGCATCGCCCGTTGCCGGAAGCCGTGTTGCGCGGCCGGGCCGCCGCGGCGCAGGGCGTTGCCGTGGCGATGGGGCACCCGAGCCTTGTCGGCGACCTAAGTGAATGGCTGGGAGAGGGTTGGAGGGTTGGGCAGGTCTACGACTGTGACGTCAGTGACCTCGCCCCGGAATCCGGGCCCACGCCACAAAATCTTTGACGGGCGGGCGGAACGCGACTATATTGCCCCCTCGCTGAATCCCAAGGCGGGGGCGTAGTTCAGTTGGTTAGAACGCCGGCCTGTCAAGCCGGAGGTCGCGAGTTCGAGTCTCGTCGCTCCCGCCATCTGTCAACCGCGGCCACCGGTCGCGGTTTTTTGTTGTCGTGCACCGAAGGCAAGACGTGCGGCTCTGCCGCCCAGGACCAGGGATGCGGCTCTGCCGCTTGTGATCAGGAGTGCGGCTCTGCCGCTTGTGATCAGGGATGCGGCTCTGCCGCTTTCGGCAAGGAGCAGGACCCATGAGCATGGACCCGCGTTTCGGGCGGCGCGCGCGCGCCGTCACCGTGATGGCCCTGGCCCTGGCGGCGACGCTGGCGGGCGGGGCGTGGCTCTGTCCCGTGAGTGAGGCTGCCATGAGCGACCCGGCGACGTTCGTCGAAGGCGACTGCAACGGGGCCTGGCAGGGCCCGCTCGAGGTCGCTGCCGACCTGGATGCCCGCGTGGCGGCGTACGTGCCCACCACGATGGACCCGTCATTGGCACACCTCGAGGCCGGCGAGCAGGCTGCGCTGGCGAAGCTGGTGGAAGTGGCCCGCATCATGGACGGGCTGTTCACGCGCCAGGCGACGCCTTGCACCGGGGAACTGGCGGCGCGCGTCGCGGAACTGCCCGCCGAGCGGCAGTCGGCCGTGCGGCGCTACCTGGCCATCAACCGCGGTCCCTGGGACCGTCGGTTCGACATGGAGCCCTGGCTCGGCGCCTCGGCGCACCCGGCCGGCGCCAATTACTATCCCGTGGACCTGACCGACGCTGAAAAGGCGCTCATCGCCGACCATGCCAACGGCCTGGACGGCCTGACGACCATCGTGCGGCGCGATGCCGCCGGCAAGCTCGTGGCCGTGCCCTATTCGCGCTACTACGGGCCCGAACTGCAGAAGGCCGCGCAGCTCATGCGCGAGGCCGCGGCGCTGACGAAGAACGCCAGCCTCAAGGCCTTCCTCGAGTCGCGCGCCGTCGCGTTCCTGGACGACGACTACTACGCCTCGGACATGCTGTGGATGGACCTCGACAGCGCCGTCGAGATCACCGTCGGTCCCTACGAGACGTACGAGGACGGCCTGTTCGGCTACAAGGCCGCCTTCGAGGCGTTCGTCACCGTGACCGACCCGGTCGAGAGCGAGCGGCTGGCGAAGTTCAAGGACGAGCTGCCCTGGCTCGAGATGCAGCTGCCGATGGACGACCGCCACAAGAACCCGAACCGCGGTTCCGAGTCGCCCATCCGCGTGGTCGACGAGGTCTACTCGGCCGGCGACACGCGGGCCGGCGTGCAGACCATCGCCTTCAACCTGCCCAACGACGAGCGCGTGCGCGAGGCCAAGGGCAGCAAGAAGGTCCTGCTGCGCAACGTGATGAAGGCCAAGTTCGAGCAGATCCTCGTGCCCATCGCCCAGGTGGTGGTGGCCGAGGACCAGCTGCCCGACCTGACCGCCGAGTCGTTCTTCCTGCACACGCTGTGGCACGAGATGAGCCACGGCATCGGCCCGGGCAAGATCGTCGTGGATGGCCGCGACACCGAGGTGCGCCTCGAACTGAAGGACACCTACTCGACGATGGAAGAGGCGAAGGCCGACGCCATGGGCGAGTGGGACATCTTCGTGCTGACGCGCGCGAACAAGGGCTACTTCCCCGAGACGATCTTCCGCCAGCAGTCGGCCACGTACCTGGCGGGCATCTTCCGCTCGGTGCGTTTCGGCATCGGCGAGGCGCACGGCAAGGCCAACGCGATCCAGTTCAACTACCTGGTCGGCAAGGGCGCCATCGTTTACGAAGCCGCGACCGGCCGCTTCCGCATGGACGTGCCGGTGTTCGAGAAGGCGATCGGCGAGTTGGTCGGCGAGATCTGCACGATCCAGGCCGAGGGCGACTATGCCGCCAGCCAGGCGTTCATCCAGCGCTACGCCGTGCTGACGCCCGAACTGGAGGGCGCGCTGGCGAAGCTCACGCACATCCCCGTGGACATCGCGCCGGTGTTCCCGCGGTGGGAGAAGTAGTTCGATCCCGACGCGGGCCTGCGGCGGACGTCCGACGCAGGCCTGCGCATCCCCGATGGACCTGCGCATGCTCCTGATCAGTGAAATCTACCGGGCCATCTGCGGCGAGTCGCGGTTCAGCGGCATGCCGTGCGTGCTCGTGCGCCTGACCGGGTGCCATGTTCGCTGCTCGTGGTGCGATTCGGCGCACGCGTTCAACGGCGGCGAATCGCTGCCGGTGGGCGACGTGGTGGCGCGTGTGCGCGAACACGGGCTGAAGACGGTGCTTGTCACCGGCGGCGAACCGCTTCTGCAGCCGGCCGTGGTCGACCTGCTGCAGGGGCTGCTGGACGACGGCCGCGCAGTCCTGCTCGAGACCAGCGGCACGGTGGGGCCGCGCGGCCTGGTGCCGCTGTCCGCCGTGCCGGCCGGCGTCCATCGCATCGTCGACCTGAAGGCGCCCGGCAGCGGCCTGGGTCAGGACGTGATCGACTGGGCGGGCATCGCGCAGCTGGGCGACGGCGACGAACTGAAGGCCGTGCTGGCCGATCGCCGCGACTACGAGTGGGCTCGCGACCTGGTTCGCACGCCCGGCCGCCTGCCGGCTGGGGTTTCCGTGAGTTTCTCGCCCGTGCAGGACGGCCTTGCACCGGCGGAGCTGGCCGGCTGGATCCTGGCGGACGGGCTGGAGGTGCGCTTCCAGATGCAGTTGCACAAGGTGGTCTGGCCGGGCGTCGAGCGGGGGGTGTGACGATGGCCGAGGCGATGCAACCGGGTGCGCGCCCGCTGGCGATCGTGCTGGTCAGCGGCGGCATGGACTCCTGCGTGTGCCTGGCCGAGGCTGCGCGCGACCACGACGTGGCGGCGCTGCACATCAACTACGGCCAGCGCACCGAGGCCCGTGAACTGCGCGCGTTCAACGAACTGTGCGACCATTACGGCGTGGAGCGGCGGCTGGTGGCCGACATCTCGTACCTGAAGGTCATCGGCGGTTCGTCGCTGGTCGACGACACGCAGCCGGTCGAGACCGGCCTGCCCGAGGCGGGCCAGGGCGTGCCCTCGACGTACGTGCCGTTCCGCAACGCGCACATCCTGTCGGTGGGCGTCTCGTGGGCCGAGGTGATCGGCGCGACGTCGCTGTACATCGGCGCGGTGGAGGAGGACGGCAGCGGCTATCCTGACTGCCGCCGCGAGTTCTACGACCGCTTCGAGGCGGCGGCCAACGCCGGCACGAAACCGGATACCGACCTGCGCATCGTCACGCCGCTCATCCGCCTGGACAAGGGCGCCATCGTGCGCCGCGGCGTCGAGCTGGGCGCGCCGCTGCACCTGACCTGGTCGTGCTACACCGGTGAAGACGCCGCCTGCGGCGAGTGCGAGAGCTGCCGGCTGCGGCTGCGCGGGTTCGAGCGGGCCGGACTCGTCGATCCGATCCGGTATCACCGCTGAGTCGTTCCGTCACCGGGTCAGGCGCCCGCCGGGCCCTGGCTGAACCTGCCGAAATCGTAATCCTTGTAGGCATTGCAACGGCTGCAGAGGTGGATGAGGTCGCGACGGCCGTCATCCAGCAGCTCGCGCAGGCACTTCGCGGCGTGCCCCTGCCAGATCTCCTGCACCGACTGCTCCAGCACGTTGCCGATGACGGCCTTCTCGTGGACGTCCCAGCAGCAGATGGTCGCGTTGCCGTCGGTGTAGAAGAACATCTCGTCGAGGATCTTCAGGCACGGCTTCATCACGACGTCCTCGGGCTTCTGCCCGGTCCACGGCCACTGGTAGAGCTGCGTGACCAGCACCTCGGTGCAGCGCGGCGCCCAGTAGGCGCGGTAGTCGGCGATCTCGTGCCGGTTCTCCGGCACCTCGATCATCCGCACCTCGGTGAAGACCTTGTCGCGCCAGCCTTCCTGGTCCCAGATCTCCAGGAAGCGCGTCGTGCGCTCGAGCACCTTCTGGTAGGGGATGCCCACGCGCGAGGGCTCGTAGGTCGCGGCACTGAAGCCGTCGATGGAAAAGCGCATGATGTCCACGCCGGCGTCCAGCAGGTCGCGACCCAGTTCTTCGGTCAGCAGCTCGGCGTTCGTGTTGAACTCGACGCGCGCCGTGGGGTCGTTCTGCTTGATGTAGCGGACGATCTCCGGCTGCCGCTTGTCGACGAACGGCTCGTTGGTCAGGAAGGGACGGTAGGTCAGGCCCCAGCCGCGCGTGTCGTCGACGATCTTCTTCCACATCGCGTCGGGCATGCGCGCGGGATCGCGCACGATCTCGTTTTGCGGGCAGAACGGGCACTTGGCGTTGCACTTGGTGACCGTCTCGAGCTGCACGTAGCGCGGCCGCTCGGCGTAGGGCAGCCGCCAGCGCGGGCCGGCGCCGACGCCGGGGGTGGCGGTGTTTCCCTGCCAGTTGTCTGCCTGGGCTGGGCGCATCGTCGATCCTTCGCGGGAATGTGGTTGTCAGGGCCGTGCGGTCTTTCAGCGCGCGGCCAGCAGAGGCTCCAGAACGGTCAGGCTGCGGGCGGTGGCTCCGCGCTGGGCCAGGACCACGGCGCGCGCGGCCTCGGCAGCACGGCGCAGCGTCTCCTCATCGCCCAGCAGCCGCAGCGCCGCCGCCAGGGCCTGATCCGGCTCGCGGACGACCTGCCCGGCGCCGCAGCGCACCAGTTCGCCGGCTTCCTCGGCGTTGCCGATCACCGGGCCGAACAGCACGGGCATGCCTGCCACCGCCGGTTCCATCGTGTTGTGCACGCCGGTGGTAAAGCTGCCGCCGACGTAGGCAAGATGACCCGCCCGGTAGATTTCCGCCAGTTGGCCGATGGAGTCGACCAGCACGACGTCGGGCACGGCAGACGCTGCCGTTCCCCGGCTTGCGACGACGGCTGAAAGGCGCGAGGTGGACAGGCCGCCGGCCGCCAGCGCCGATTCCAGCTGGGCCAGGCGGGGCGGCGTGGGCTCGTGCGGCGTCAGCACGATGCGCACGTCCGGCAACGATGCGCGCAGGCGGCCGAGCACGGGCAGCCACAGCTTCTCGTCGGGCGGCCACGTGCTGCCCAGGATGAGCAGGCGCCCGCCCAGCCCCTGCAGCGCGGCCGCGGTGGCGCCGCCCTGCGCCGATTCGTAGCGCTGGATGACCTGTTCGGCGCGCGTATCGCCGGTGACGGTGACCGGGCAGCGGACCTTCAGGATGTCGACGAACCGCCGGCGATCCTCTTCCGTGCAGACGCCGATGTGCGCGAAGCGGTCAAAGACGTCCCGATAGAGCGGGCGGGCCAGCGGGTGCAGGCGTGCGCTGTCGGGGCGCAGCGAGCCGGCCATCATGACGACCGGCACGCCGGCGCGCGCTGCGGCCAGCACCTGGTTGGGCCAGCAGTCGAACTTCACGAACACGAGAAGCCGCGGCCGCCACAGCGCCACCAGACGGTCCATCGCGTGCGGGGTGTCGAGCGGCAGGTACTCGTGCAGGTCGGCGCACGGCCGGCGCTCGGCGAAGTGGTAGCCCGAGGGCGAAAAGTGCGTGACCACCACCGGCGGGCAGCCGGGGCGCTCGCGCAGCGCGGCGATCAGTGGACGTGCCTGCTCGTATTCGCCGACCGAAGTGACGTGGAACCAGACGCAGCCCTGCACGGCGGGCGCGGCGGCGGCCAGGCGCGCCTCCAGCCCGTGGCGTCCGCGCAGGCCCTCGCGCAGCTTGGGCAGGAACGGCGCGGCCAGCGGGGCGATGGCGGCCAGGGCGGGGCTCAGCAGCCGGTAGGCGCCCAGCGACAGGCCGGGGGGGCGGGTCGGGTCGGGCGCGCTCACGCGGGCCCCCCGATGCCGCGCAGGGCGGTGGCTGCGGCGACAGGCTCGATGCGTTCGAGGCAGGCCAGGTCACCGCGATGGCAGGGGCGCTTGCCGTTGCGCGAGCACGGCCGGCAGTCGAGCGCGGTCTCCAGCACGCGGCTTTGCGCGAGGCGGGGAAAGTAGCCGAACGCGCGCACCGTGGGGCCGAAGAAGGCGAGTACCGGCGTGCCGGTCGCCTCGGCCAGGTGCAGCAGGCCGCTGTCGTTGGTTGCCAGGGCGCGGCAGCGCGCCAGTTCTCCGGCGACGTCGACCAGGCTGCGGCCTTCGACGACAACCGCACCGGCCGCCGCGGCCGCCGTCGCCAGTGCGCTGGCGGCGTACCACGCGCGCTCGTCCGGGCCCAGGAACACGCGCAGGTCCTTCTCGCCGGCGGCCGCCAGCGCTTCGACCAGCGTCACCCAGTGGCGCTCGGGCCAGCGCTTGGTGGCCCAGCGCGCGCCGGGGGCCAGGCCCAGGGGTCCGTCCGCGCGCGTCGTGGGGGCCAGCGCAAAGAGCGGCGGCCTGCCTTCGGTGGCGCTGCGGTTGACGCCCAGCGTTGTGTCGAAGCGGTCGACCATCGTGCGCGTGAGGGCATCGCCGGCCTCGCCGCCGGCCAGCAGACGCAGGCGCTCGGCCGTGTCCTTGGCCAAACGCGCGTCGGCGCGACGACCAGCGAGCGTCAGCAGCGCATGGCTGCGCAGGACATGGTGCGCGTCGACGACGCGGTGCCAGCGTCGGCCGCGGATGCGCCCGGCCAGATCGCGCAGCGTGGACACGCCGCTGCCCTCGAGGGCCAGGACATCGTCCACGCCATGGAAGCGACTTGCCAGCGGGGCGAACGCGGCCTTGGTGACCAGCGTCACGCGCCGGTCGCCGGCATCGGGGGCCTCCGCCAGCGCGGACAGTCCCCAGCCCAGCAGGCAGAGGTCGCCCAGCGAGCCGAAGCGCAGGACCAGCCACTCGTTCACGCGCGCATCCGGGGGCCGGGGTAAGGGTTACGGCGACCTCGGGGCCGCCCGGCAGGGCCCATGATCGGGCACCGTCGCCGGGAAGGGAAACACATTCGGAGGGCGGGCGCCAATGGCGGGGCGGGGACAGGAACAGTGCCCGGCCCCGGTCGTCCGTCTTGCCGCCGCCGCGGCACCGGGTTAACATCGGCCCCGGTCTTCCAGCCCCGGCTCTTCCGCCGCGCGGCTGCGGGCCGGGGAGTCTGGAACTTGGATCTGATCCTGCTCGTCATCCTGTTGAGCCTGTCGGCGGTGTCGTCCGCGGCTGAGTCCGCCTTTTTCTCGTTGAGCGCGGCGGAAGTGGCGCGGCTCGAGGCGAGTGGCGGTCGCGCCGGCCACAGGGCCGCGGCGCTGGTCCGGCGCGGCCACGACCTCCTGTCGGCCTTGCTGCTGGGCAATCTCCTGGCCAACACGGCCGCCAGCGTGGTGGCGACCTCCGTCTGCCTGAAACTGTTCGGCGTGCATGGCGTCGCGGTGGCCATCCCCGTGGTCACGGTCATGCTGCTGCTGTTCGGCGAGATCACACCCAAGCTCGTTGCCCTGTCGCGCCGCGAGAAGGTCGCCCTGGCGGCGCAGCTTCCGACGCGCATCTGGGTTGCCGCCGCGCGGCCGGTGTTGTGGCTGACCGGCTCGCTGGTACGCGGCCTGCTGCGACTGCTGCCGAAGGACCGCCCGGGTTCGCGTCCGCTGAACACGGGCGAGCTGCAGACCGCCTGCGACCTGGCCATCGAGGATGGTACGCTCACCGAGACGGAGGGGCGTTCGCTGGCGCGGCTGCTGCAACTGTCCGGCCTCGAGGTGCAGCACATCATGGTGCCGCGCCCGGCCGTGGTGTCGCTGCGCACGGACATGTCGCGCGACGAGGTGCTGGCCATCGCGCGCGAGGCCGGCTTCAACCGCTACCCGGTGCTGGCCGCCGACGGTGACCAGCCCATCGGCATGTTCCACCTGAAGGACCTGCTGGCGGCCGGGCCGGTGCGCGAACGCCCGCTCGAAGGCGGCGCCCGCGAGGTCCTGTTCGTGCCCGAGAGCAAGGATGTGGACGACCTGCTGGCGCAGATGCGCCGCGGCGCCGGCCACATGGCCGTGGTCATCGACGAGCACGGCGACTTCACCGGCGTCGTCACCATGGCCGACTGCCTGCAGGCTCTGCTCGGCCCGGTGGCCGACGCGGCCGTGGGCGATCCTGACGTGATTCCGCTGGGCGAAGGCCGCTGGGTGGTCAGCGGTCGCACCGACCTGCGCGAACTGGACGAGGCCTGCGGCGTGCGGTTGCCGCACAGCCGCGACTACGTGACGGTGGCGGGCTTCCTGATGACGACGCTCGGGCGCGTGCTGGTGCCGGGCGATCGCGTGACCCTGCCGCAGGCGCGCCTGACCGTCCTGGAGATGGAAGGGCTGCGCGTCGAGCGCATCCAGGTGACGCGCTTCGAGTCGGCGCCGGGCGAGAGGACCTCGCCGTGAACGCCGCCTGGACGGACAACGGACTCATCGTCGCCCTGGCGGGCGTGGCCTGCGTGGCGGCCACCGCGTTCTTCTCGGGCATCGAGACGGGTCTGATGAGCGTCAGTCGCGTGCGGATGCGCCGGTCGGCCGCCGGCAACACGCAGCGCGGGCGCCGGCTGCGCACGCTCCTGCGCGACCTCGAGGACCCCGTGCTGACGTGCCTGGTCGGCACCAACCTGGTCGGCGTCGCGCTCAGCGCGTTGATGACCGTGGCCCTGACCGCCCGTTTCGGCGATGCCGGCGAAGGCCTTGCCGTCGTCATCGTCTCGGTGGTCGTGCTTGTGTTCGGCGAGATCCTGCCCAAGGTGGCGTTCCGCGAGTGGCCCGAGCGCCTGACGCTGGCGATCCTGCCGATGTTCCTGGTCGTGATGGCGGTGTTCTGGCCCGTGCGCATGGTGCTTCGCGGCTATCGCCGGCTGCTGCAGGGGCTGGTGCCGTCGACCGGCGACAGCCGCCGGCGCCTGGACCGTGGCAGCCTGGCGGCCCTGATGCTGGCCCACGCGCCCCCGTCGCAGCAGGAACGCGGCTTCGCCGAGATCCTCGACCGCTTCCTGCAGCTGGCGCACCGCCCGTTGACGGCGCTGATGCGTCCCCTGGACACCGTGGTCACGATCGGTCCGGAAACGACGGTGGCGGAGTGCCTGGCCGTCGCGGCGCGCTCGGGGCTCAGTCGCCTGCCGGTCACGCGCGAGGACGGCTGCGCGCTGCAGGCCTACGTCACGGCGCGGGACCTGCTCTTCCTGGATGCAGAGATCCAGGAGCGGCCGGTGCCGCGGCGCCTGTGGCGCCCGTTCGTGCTGGTGGACGCCCGCATGACGGCCTATGAAGTGTTCGAGGAACTGCGCGGGCAGGCCAACCAGATGGCCGCCGTGTGCGACCCGGCGGGGAACCCGCTCGGGTTGATCACGTTGGAAGACCTCATCGAGACGGTGATGGGTTCCATCCACGACGAATTCGACCATCAGGTCGCCGCCGGTACGGTGGCGTGAACGCAAGGAGTGGACGATGAGTGACGATGTCGAACTGACGCGGCATGACCACGTGTTGATGGGGCTGGTCTTCAGTCTGCAGGCCGCCGCGATGCAGCAACTGGGCAAGATCCAGGACCCGATGACCGGCGAGGTGGCGCTCGACCTCAGCCAGGCGCGGGCGACGATCGACGTGCTCGAGATGCTCAAGGTGAAGTGCCGCACGGGCACGCCGGCCGACGTGCTGCGCATGATCGACGGCGCCGTGCTGAACCTCCAGCTGAACTATGTGGACGAGCTCAAGAAGAAGGCGGCGGCCGACGCTCCGGTTGGCGTCGATGGCACCGAGGCCTCGGAAAACGCAGCGGTGGATGCCGCGGCAGAGCCCGGGCCGGCCGCTTGAACCGGTGCTGCCATCGGCGCGCGGCATGGCCGCGCCTGGCCCTCGGGCTGGTGTGCCTGCTGACAGCGGGGACGGCCAGCGCGACCGTGCCGCTGGACGGCTCGCCCGCCCTGCCGCGCCTGCAGGACTCGCTGCGCCTGGGCGGCGTGACGTCGGCCGCGTTGCCGCCGGACGGCCTGCTCACCTTGGGGATCGGCACGCGCACGGCCAGTACGAACTACCTGGTCGACGATTGGCGGCAGCGCGTGCAGCGGCGCGACATCCTGTTCCAGGCCGAATGGAGCCCCCTGCCGTGGCTGCAGGCGTGGGCCGAGGTGCCCTGGCGCCGGTGGTCCAACGGCGCGGGTTGGATCCCGTCCTCCGGCAGCGGGCTGGGTGACGGCCTCTGGCAGGTCGCGGCCGGCCGCTCGCTGGTCGGCGGTTAGCTGCGCGTGGCGCTGCTCGGCGGGGGCAACCTGCCGCTCGGCAAGAGCGCCGAGGGCCTGGGAGAGGGTGTTTTTTCGCCGCAGGCCGGGGCGGCCGCCACCTGGTGCCTGTGGCAGGGCGCGCGCGTGCCGGAGATGCGCCTGCACCTGAACGCGCGGCGCACCTGGAACCGCGCCGAGGACACCGGCTACGGCTGGCTGCAGCAGGGACTGGCGCCGTGGCCGCCGCGCTATCCGGCGGCCTCGGCTGTCGGCGGCAATGGGGGTAACGACGTCACGACGCTGGGCGCCGCCGTCGAATTTCGCCGCGGATCCACCGCGCTGTGGCTCGACTACACGCGCGACCGCTTCCCGCGCACGGATGCCGTGAGCGCGCGGGAGCAGTTCAGCGCCATCGGCGCCGGCCTGCGCTGGGGCGTTAGCGAAGGGTGGGCGCTCAGCGGTGCTTACCTGGTCCCGCTGTCGCGCGACGATGCGGCGACGACCTGGTATCCCGCTTTCCCCGACTGGGCGATGTCGCTCGCGGTGTCGCGCCAACTGTCCCTCGGGGGCCGCGACCGCGACCGCGACGGCATTGTCGACCGTCGCGATGCCTGTCCAGAACTGGCCGAGGACCACGACGGCTTCAAGGACGACGACGGCTGCCCGGACAGCGACAACGACCACGACGGCATCCCCGACGTGCGGGACGCCGCGCCGGACCAGCCCGAGGACCACGACGGATTCATGGACCTCGACGGCGCGCCCGATCCCGACAACGACGGCGACGGCGTTCCCGACCGGGAGGACCTCTGCCCGGACAAGCCCGAGGACCTCGACGGCGATGCGGACGACGACGGCTGTCCCGAGGCGCTCAAGGACCTCGACCGCGACGGCGTGCCGGACGACCGCGACGCCTGCGGGCAGGCCATGGAGGACTACGACGGGTACAACGACCAGGACGGCTGCCCGGACCCGGACAACGACCTCGACGGCATCGACGACGGGAAGGACGCCTGCCCCGACCAGGCCGAGGACTACAACGGGGTGCAGGACAGCGACGGGTGTCCCGACGCGGCGCCGGCGCCGCAATGGAAGTAGGCGTGGGCAGGGACCAGCCGGTGCGGGGCCAGTCGGTGCGGGACCAGTCGGTGCGGGACTAGTCGGCGCCCTTCACCGGGCCCGGCCCCGCCAACTCGCGCTTGGCTGCCTGCCAGGCCGCTTCCAGTTCGTCGAGGGTGGCTGCGCCCATCGAGCGGCCCTCGGCCCGGTACTTCGCCTCGACCAGCCGGAAGCGTGCGGCAAAGCGCTGGTTGGCCTTCCTGAGGGCCATGTCCGGTTGCACATGGTGCCAGCGCGCCAGGTTGACCAGGGAGAACAGGACGTCACCCATCTCGTGCTCGACGGCGAGCGCGTCGCCGGCGGCCACGGCCTCGTCCAGTTCGCCCATCTCCTCCTGCAACTTGTCCTTCACGCCGTCGATGGTGGGCCAGTCGAAGCCGACGTCGGCGGCGTCGTGCTGCCAGCGGTAGGCCAGGTGCAGCGGCGCGGTCGAGGACGGCATCTCCTTCAGCACGCTTTCGGCCTCGGGATCGAGTCCCTTGTCGCGCTTCTCCTGCGCCTTCATCTCGTTCCACAGCCGCTGGCTGGTGCCCACCTCGCTCGCCTGCTCGTCACCGAACACATGGGGGTGGCGGCGGATGAGCTTGGCGTTGCCCTGCCGCGCGATGTCCTGCATCGACACGCCGACCGACTCGCCGAGGATCTCGCAGCAGAAGCAGGTCATGAACAGCAGGTCGCCCAGCTCCTCGCGCACGTGGTCCGTGTCGCCGGACAGGGCGGCGTCGACCAGCTCGCCCGCCTCGTCCAGCAGGTAGCGCGCGGCGTCCACGAGGGTCTGCTTGCGGTCCCAGGGGCAGCCGCCGGGAGAGCGCAGCGTGTGGATGGTGGCCAGCAGGTCGTCGAAGTCCGATGCCATTGCATTGCCTTCCGCAACGGGGAGAAACGGGCCGGTCGGATGCCAAGAGTAAATGAGTTTGGCGGGACGGCCAACTCCCGGTTATCCTGAACGGTCGCCCACCTGCCACGCCAACGCACAGCCAGGGGACCGGCACGTGAACAGGAAGAACGCCCGGAACAGCGAAGATACGCCCGCGGTGGCGCCGGCCCCGGTGGGCCCGGTGCCGCCCACGCCCGGCGACGGCGTCATCGAGTGGATCCGCATCAAGGGCGCCCGTCAGCACAACCTGCGCAACATCGACGTGGACATCCCGCGCGGCCGGTTCACGGTCGTCTCGGGCCTGTCGGGTTCGGGCAAGTCCTCCCTGGTCTTCGACACGCTCTACGCCGAGGGCCAGCGCTGCTACGTGGAGTCGCTGTCGACCTACGCGCGCCAGTTCCTCGAGCGCCTGCCCAAGCCGGACGTCGACTGGATCGACGGCGTCAGCCCGGCCATCGCCATCGAGCAGCGCAACGCCGTCACCAGCGGCCGCTCCACGGTCGGCACCGTCACTGAGATCAACGACTACCTGCGCGTGCTGTGGGCCCGCGCCGGATCCGTGCACTGCCCCGCCTGCGACGTGGACGTGGGCCGGCACACGCCCGACTCGGTTTGGAAGGACGCCCGCCGCGTGCGGGAGGAGGGTGACGCCGTCCTGATCTGTTACCCGCTGCCCGGCGGCAGCAGCGCCGCGGTCGGCTGGTGGGAGCCGTTGCTTGCGCAGGGCTTCCAACGCGTCGTCGCCAAGGGCGCGATCCACACGCTCGACGGGGCTGACCACGCGGAGCTCGAGGCGCTGCCCGGGGCCGATGGCATTGATGTCGTGGTCGATCGCCTGCACCTGAAACCGGCGGCGCGTTCGCGCTTCGTGGAAGCCGTCGAACTGGCCCTGGCCCAGTCGGGGCTGGTGGCCATCCGCGACCGCGACCTGACCTGGCGCGCCGAGTATTCGGGCGACCTGCGTTGCGGCGACTGCGGCCGCGTGTTCCCCGACCCGTCGCCGCGCCTGTTCTCGTTCAACTCGCCCGAAGGCGCCTGTGCCGCCTGCAAGGGTTTCGGCAACAAGCTCGAGTTCGACGAGGATCGCATCGTCCCCGACGCTTCGCTGACCCTGCGTGAGGGCGCCATCAAGCCCTGGAGCACCGAGTCGTTCGCGCGCGACTTCACGGCACTGCTGCGCTTCTGCGCGCGGAAGAAGATCCCGACGGACGTGCCCTTCCACAAGCTGACGCGCGCGCACCAGAAGCTGGTTCTCGACGGCGGCGACGCGACTTACATCGGCGTGGTCCCGTTCCTTGAGACGATGCGCCGCGAGATGCGCAAGGGGCACCACCGCTTCTTCACGCGCCGCTTCATGGGTGATACCGAGTGCCGTGCCTGCGGCGGCAGCCGCCTGCGCGAGGAAGCCCTGGCCGTGCGCGTGCAGGGGATGGACCTCGGTCAGATCGGGAAGCTTTCGGTTGAAGAGGGGCTGCAGAAGGTTGGCGCGCTGCGACTGGGCAAGTCCGCTGCCGCTGCGGCGGGCGAGGTGCGCGACGAAGTGCTGCACCGCCTGCGGTTCCTCGAGCGCGTGGGGCTGGGCTACCTGACGCTGGACCGCCTGACGCGCACGCTGTCGGGCGGCGAGGCGCAGCGCATCCACCTGGCCAACGCCCTGGGCGCGCGCCTGGTGGACACGCTTTACGTGCTGGACGAGCCGACCTGCGGCCTGCACGCCGGCGATGTCGAGCGCCTGACCGACACCCTGCGCGACCTGGTCAACGCCGGCAACACCGTCGTCGTCGTTGAGCACGACCTGTCGGTGCTGCGCGCGGCCGACCACTTCATCGAACTGGGACCGGCCGCCGGCACCGGCGGCGGTCACCTCGTCTTCCAGGGGCCTCTGGAAGAGGCGCTGAAGGCCGACACGTTGACGGCGCGGCACCTGCGCGGCGAGGCGCGCGTCGGCACCGATCGCCCGCGCCGCCCGGCGCCGGACCGCTGGCTGGTGGTCAAGGGCGCCCGCCTGAACAACCTGCGCGAGATCGACGTGAAGGTACCCCTGGGGCGCTTCGTGGCGCTGACCGGCATCTCGGGCTCGGGCAAGAGCTCGTTGCTGAACGGCTGCCTGCACGACGGGCTGACCGCGCGAGCGACCGGCGGCGTCGGCCGCGCGTTCCCGTTCACCTCGATCCAGGGCGGGCACGGCGTGGGGCGCGTCATCCGCGTCGACCAGTCGCCCATCGGCAAGACCAGCCGATCAAACCCGGCCACGTACCTGCAGGTGCTCGGCCCGGTGCGCGATCTCTTCGCCGATACCCGTGACGCGCGTTCGCGCGGCTACGCGGCCGGGCGTTTCAGCTTCAATACTGCCGGTGGCCGCTGCGCCAACTGCCAGGGGCTCGGTTACCACCGCGTCGAGATGCAGTTCATGGCCGACATCGAGGTGCCGTGCGAGGACTGTCGCGGCAGCCGCTTCAACGCCGGTACGCTCGAGATCCGCTACAAGGGCCTGAGCATCGCCCAGGTGCTCGACCTGACCATCGACGACGCGCTCGCCTTCTTCGGCGATGTGCCGGCCGTGGGGCAGAAGCTGTGGCTGTTGAAAAAGGTCGGCCTCGGCTACCTGGGCCTCGGCCAGCCGGCGCCCACGCTGTCGGGCGGCGAGAGCCAGCGCCTGAAGATCGCGCGCGAACTGGCGCTGCCCACGGGCAAGCACAACCTCTACCTGCTCGACGAGCCCACGACCGGCCTGCACGCCGAGGATGTGCGGGCGTTGGTCAAGGTGCTGCACGAACTGGTCGAGGCCGATCACTCGGTGCTTGTCATCGAACACAACCTCGACCTTGTCGCCCAGGCCGACTGGGTGATCGACCTCGGCCCCGGCGGCGGACGGCACGGCGGCAAGGTCGTGGCCCAGGGCACGCCGGCCGACATCGCCGGCGTCGCCGCCTCGCTCACCGGCCGGTACCTGGCCGCCATCATCCAGCGCTGACCGCGCATCTTCCGCAGGCGCTCACCGGCCGGTCCACGCGCCGGGCGCCCCGCGTGGCACCCCCCTTGCAGTTTTACCGCAGGCGACATGGACAAGCGGCGGGTTCGATCCCGCAAGCGCCTGTCCTGCAACGGCCAGGGCGGACCGAGCCGGGTCCGCCCGCAGCGGGTGGGAAAAAGATGCCGTCGGCAGACCGGCAGAATCAGCCCAACCACGACCCGACCCTGTCGGTGCTCGAGCATGTCTGGCGGCAGGCCCCCGTGGGCCTGGCCCTGCTGGACGGCGGGCGCCTGGTTGCCTGGAACCCTGAATCGCGCCGATTGCTCGAGCAGTCGGTGGGCGGATCGCCGGCGGCATGGCAGCGGTGGCTGGAGGCGGCGTCGTTACGGTTGGATCTGATGCCGGGGGCGACCAGGGTGCTGCCGGGCCGCGGCGAGCAGGCCCCGGCGCTTGAACTGTCGGCTATGGGCGAGGGACGCTGCGACGGCATGACGGTGGTCGTGCTGCGTGTTGCGCGAGACGAGGCGCACCGGGGCAGCGGTGAGTTGGCCGAAGCCGTCAGCACGCTGAGCCACGAACTGCGGACACCGCTGGCGTCGATGAAGAGCAGCCTGTCGCTGGTTTGCGCCGGCGACGCCGGGCCACTGGGCGAGGACCAGGCGCGCTTCCTGGGCGTGGCGCTGCGCAATGTCGTTCGTCTTGATCGGCTGGTCGGCGACCTGCTCGACGTGGCACGCGACGATGCGGGCTGCCTGCGCGTGGATTGTCGCCCGACCGACCTCGGACCGGTGTTGCGCGAGGCGCTCGGCCTGTTCGAGATGCGGCCGGGGCAGGGTGGGCCGCAACTGGACGCGAGTGGCGTGCCGCATCGCTTCGAAGCCTGCGTTGACCCGGACAAGATCGTGCAGATCGTCTCGAACCTGGTCGGCAACGCCCGCAAGTACGTGCCGGCCGACGGCCGTGTGCGCGTGTGGCTGGACGCCCAGGCGGGTCCCGGCGATGCGCTGGCTTCCGCCCTGGCGCAGGCGTGCGGGGTGGAATTGCGGACGTTCGCGCTCGTGGTCGAGGACAACGGCCCGGGCATCGACCCGGAAATCGTCGACCGCGTTTTCGAGCCGTTCGAGCGCGGTCGGGCCGAAGTGATCGGCCGCATCGGCGGCGCGGGACTGGGCCTGCATATCGTGCGGCGCCTGGCCGAGGCCCACGGCGGCCGCGTCAGCCTGGCGACCGCGCCGGGTGCCGGGACCACGGTCTGGGTGCGGTTGCCGGTCGACCCGGTGGCCGGGCGGGTGCTGGCGGCGGCGACCCAGATGCGTACGCCCCAGGGCAAGGAGACGGGCATCAGGCCGTGCCTGGCGCTGCTGGACGCCCGCGGGACCGGGGCGGACGCCACGGGCGTGCTGGCGGCGGGCAGGGCTTTCGCCGAGGCGGCGGGTGCCGTGGTGGCGGGGCGCCCCTGTGAGCCCGTGGAGGGCGTGCTGGCGGTGGCGCTTGCCGACCCGGACGCCTGGCTGCAGGGCGGTCGGGCCGAAGCCGCGGGTTGGCGGATCCTGGGTGTGCCGGCCGACGGCGTCGGCGGCGGGGGCGCGCCCGTGTTCTGGGGTAAACCCGAGGCCCGAAGTGTCGATAGCAATGCGTGAATTCTGTACCCGGCCGGTGGGGGATCCGGCGAACGAAAAGAGCAGGAGCATGGAACGAGCGTTGAAAGTCCTTGTGGTCGATGACGAACCGGACATCCTCGAGACGCTGGAGTTCAGTCTCGCGCGTCGCGGATTCGACGTCGCCACGGCCGCCGACGGGCTCGAAGGCCTCGAGAAGGCCAAGCGAGTGCCGCCCGACTTCATGATCCTCGACGTCATGCTGCCCGGCTGCAACGGCTACGAAGTGAGCCGCATGCTGAAGGAGTGGATGGACAACGACCCGGGGTCGGCCACCTTCCCGATCATGCTGTTGACCGCCCGCAAGGTGGACACGCGCGACCGCGAGAAGTTCATCGCCACGTGGTCGCGGGCCGACGCCTGCATGTACAAGCCGTTCGAGATGGAGGAGATCGTCTCGACGATCCACCAGCTGACGGCCCACCGCGCGGTCTGAGGCAGGTCGCAAGCGCGTCGGAAGGGCCCCGGGGACGCCTTCGGGGCCTTTCGGCAAAAATCCCGTTCCCGTCGCCTTGACAAGGGTTTGCCACGCGTGTTTTATTGCCCGTTCGCCGCCGGCGGCGGCATCGGGTGCCTGGGTAGCTCAGTTGGTAGAGCACGTGACTGAAAATCACGGTGTCGGTGGTTCAACTCCGCCCCCAGGCACCACCCGGTCTTATTGGAGCTGGTGTAGCTCAGCTGGTAGAGCAGCTCACTCGTAATGAGCAGGTCTGGGGTTCAAGTCCCCACACCAGCTCCAGACCAAACCCGCCGGACATGAGAACCCGTCCCCGCCACTGGCGGCGGCGCGGGTTTTTTTGTGTGTTGTGACGAATGTGCCGGGGTTAGACTGCGCGCAGCGGCCCGGTCCGCCGCGGGGATGGCCCGCGCCGCGCGCGGGTGAAAAGATGATCGACATTTGTCCAGTCCCAGGGGAGATCGCACTCATGCCTCTTCGCGTCAGCATATCGGGAATCCGCGGTGTGATCGGTGACGGACTCGATGCCGTCGGCATTGCGCGCTGGGCCAGCGCGTTCGGCGCCTGGCTGCCGCCCGGCCCGGTCGTCGTCGGCCGCGACACGCGCCCGAGCGGGCCGATGGTCCTGTCGGCCGTCACCGCGGCGCTGAACTCGACGGGCCACGACGTGCTGGACATCGGCATCGCGACGACGCCCACGACCGAGGTCGCCGTCCAGCACGGTCCGGCCGTCGGCGGCGTCATCATCACCGCCAGCCACAACCCGCAGCAGTGGAACGCGCTGAAGTTCCTGCGCGGCGACGGCCTGTTCCTCAGCGCGGCCGACAACCGCGAAGTGACCGCGCACCTCGAGGCCGGCGACGGCCACGTCGGCTGGGACCGCCTCGGGCGCGTCATCGCGCAGGCGGGCGCCGACGACCTGCACCTCGACGCCGTCTGCGCGATGCCCTGGCTGGACATCGATGCGATCCGCGCGCAGGGACTGCACGTCGTAGTTGACGCCGTGGAGGGCGCCGGCGGCAGCATCGTCCCGCGCCTGCTCGAGCGCCTCGGCGTGCGCTGCACGCCGCTGTACTGCGACCTGAGCGGCAACTTCCCGCACGATCCCGAGCCCACGCCCGCCCACCTGGCGGCGCTGTGCGCCGAGGTGCGCAAGCATGGCGCGGACCTGGGCGTGGCGGTGGATCCGGACGCCGACCGCCTGGCGCTGGTCGACGGCCAGGGGACGGCCCTGAGCGAGGAACTGACCCTGGTGCTGGCGGTCGACTTCCTGCTCGGGCGCACCCCGGGCGATGTGGCGGTCAACCTGTCGACCACCGGCCTGATCGAGAAGGTGGCTGCGCGCCACGGGCAGCGCGTCTGGCGTACCCCGGTCGGCGAGGCCAACGTCGTGGAAACCATCCTGGCCCAGGGCTGTATCGTGGGAGGCGAGGGCAACGGCGGGGTCATCTACCCGACCATCCACGCCGGGCGCGACTCGCTCGTCGGCATCGCCATGTTGCTGCAGCACATGGCCGACCGGGAGGCCTCGCTGGCCACCCTGGCCGGCGAACTGCCGCCGGTGGCCATGGTCAAGACCAAGGTCGAAGACCCTTCCTTCCCCTCCGGCGACGCCCTGGTGGCCCGCCTGGAGCGGTTGGGGCCGGGCGCCATCGACCGCCGGGACGGGGTCAAATGGACCGGCGCGGACGCCTGGGTCCATGTCCGGTCGTCCAATACCGAGCCGGCGGTGCGGATCATTGCCGAAGCTAAAGACGAGAAAGCCGCGGTCGATCTTATAAATCGTGTGAAATCAGCCTGATGCACGAGTCATGGTCCCCGTCGGGGGGCCTTCGCCTGAAGAGACGGAGTTCTCATGTGCGGAATCGTCGGCGTCACCGGGACGCATGAAGCCGCCTCGATCCTGATCGAGGGGCTCAAGCGGCTTGAGTACCGCGGCTACGACAGCGCGGGGATCGCGATCCAGCGCCCCGACGGCCAGTATGTGGTCAAGGAAAAGGGCAAGATCAAGAACCTCGAGGCCAGCCTCGACTGGGAGGAGCTGAAGGGCACCTGCGGCATCGCGCACACGCGCTGGGCCACGCACGGCGTGCCCAACCGCGACAACGCGCACCCGCACGTCGCCGGCAAGATCGCGCTGGTGCACAACGGCATCATCGAGAACTACGCCGCGCTGAAGGTGCAGCTGGGCAAGAAGGGCCATGTCTTCGCCAGCGAGACCGACACCGAGGTGCTGGTCCACCTGATCGACGACCTCTACGCCGGGGACCTCGTCACCGCCGTGCAGAAGGCGCTCGCGGTGGTCAACGGCGCGTTCGGCATCGCGGTCACCCACTCGGACGAGCCGGGCCTGATCGTCGGCGCACGCCGGGGCAGCCCCCTGGTCGTCGGTATCGGTGACGGCATGAACTTCCTGGCCTCGGACGTCGCCGCGGTGATGAGCCACACCCGGCAGGTCATCTACCTGGACGACGGCGAGATGGTCGTCCTGCGGCCGGACGGCGTGCAGGTCATGACGATCAGCAACGAGAAGATCATCAAGGAGATCCAGGAGATCACCTGGGACCTCGACCAGATCCAGAAGGGCGGCTTCGAGCATTTCATGCTCAAGGAGATCTTCGAGCAGCCCGCCACCATCCGCGACGCCTTCCGCGGCCGCGTGCTGTCGGACACCGGCGACGTCAAGCTGGGCGGCATCCAGCTGACCGACTGGGAGCTGCGGAACATCCGCCGCATCATCATCCTGGCCTGCGGGACCTCGTGGCACGCCGGCCTGGTGGGCGAGTACCTGCTCGAGGAGTACGCGCACATCCCGGTCGAGGTCGAGTACGCCAGCGAGTTCCGCTACCGTTCGCCGATCATCGAGCCGGGCACGCTGTGCCTGGTCATCAGCCAGAGCGGCGAGACCATCGACACGCTCGAGGCGATGCGCGAGGCACGCCGTCGCGGCGCCAAGATCCTGGGCATCACCAACGTGGTGGGTTCGACGATCGCGCGCGAGAGCGAGTGCGGCGTCTACATCCACGCCGGCCCCGAGATCGGCGTCGCCTCGACGAAGGCGTTCACCAGCCAGGTCACCATCCTGGGCCTGATCACGATCCTGCTCGGCCGGCGCGGCCACCTGAGCGCCGACCGCGGCACGCAGATGATCGCCGAGCTGGAGCGCATCCCCGACCTGGTGCAGCGCGTGCTGGACCAGTCCGAGGCCATCAAGGAGATCGCGCAGGTCTACGCGTACCACCACAACTGCCTGTACCTGGGCCGCGGCGTGAACTTCCCGATCGCGCTCGAAGGCGCGCTGAAGCTGAAGGAGATCAGCTACATCCACGCCGAGGGCTATCCCGCGGCCGAGATGAAGCACGGCCCCATCGCGCTGATCGACCCGCAGATGCCGGTCGTCGTCATCGCGACGAAGGACGGCAGCTACGACAAGATCGTCGGCAACGTGCAGGAAGTGCGCGCGCGGCACGGCAAGATCATCAGCATCGTGACCGAGGGCGACACGGACATTGCGGCGATCAGCGATCATGTGATCACGATTCCGGACACGATGAACTTCTGGATGCCGTTGTTGTCGGTGGTGCCGTTGCAGCTGTTGGCTTACCACATTGCCGTGATTCGCGGGGAGGACGTCGACCAGCCCCGTAACCTGGCCAAGTCGGTGACGGTGGAATAGGCGCGAGGGATGGCTCGCGTGGCGGGACGCGGGGCGGCGACATCGTGTCGCCGCCTCGCTCGCGTTTCGGCGCCCTTCGCCA
>CAIWHK010000005.1 GCA_903912525.1 uncultured bacterium
CCGGCGGGCCCCACTTGCCGCCGCAGCCAGCGGGCCGGCCCGCCGATGCCGCAGCCGAGGTCCAGCACGCGCGCGCCGGGCGCGACAGCGGCCAGCCGCGCCAGTTCCTCGGTGGCGGCGCGCCCGCCGGGATGGAACTCGTCGCCGCGGGCCAGCGCGTCGTCCTCGCGGCCGCCGCAGGCGGACAGCAGCGCCTCGAGCCGCTCGAGCAGCCCTTCGCGCCCGTAGTGCGCCTGCAGGTCGGGGCGTGGCTCGATCACCACTGCCCCGCATATCGCGAGTCATACGGAACGATCTCGCCCTGCAGCCGCAGCCAGTGCCAACGGGCCAATTGCCGAAGGTGGAGCACATCGTGCGCGCACCACGAAGCCAGCAGGTCGCCGGCGCGGAATTCGCCCAGCGTCGCGTGCGTGTACGTCGCAGCCCAGTCGGGGTGCGACAGGCCATGCAGCCACTCCAGCGAACGCCGCCTCTCGAGCGCGAAGGCCTCCAGGGTGGGACCGAGTTCGCGGCCCGCATAGTCGCGCGCGACCACCCAGCCGGGCGGATCGATCGGCGGCCAGTTCTCGCCCGGGCGGTGCAGCGTGATGTCCAGGCGAACGCGGAAGTCCTCGCGCTCCTCGTCCAGCAGGTGGCAGGCTATCTCCAGCGCCGACCACTGCCCGGCGGCGGGCCGCCACGCGGCCTCGACCGTGTCCAGGCCGGTGGTCGCGCCGGCCAGCGCGGTGGCCCCGGCCTCGAGCCGACCGATCATCGTCGCGAGATCCATGGGAAGTCCTTTCACTCGTCCCCGCGGGCACGGCCACGGGTACGCTTGACGGCGGCGCGCTGCTTCTTCTCGTCCAGCCGTTTTTCCTTCGAGGCCCGCGTCGGGCGCGTCGCGCGCCGCGGCTTGGGCGGCACCAGCGCCTGCCTGACCAGCGCGGCCAGCCGCTGCGCCACCTCGTCGCGGTTGCGCCGCTGGCTGCGGTGCGTGTCGCAGGCCAGGATGAGGTCGCCCTCGGTGGTCAGGCGCGAGGCCAGCGCCGCCAGCACGCGCTGCCGCGGCACCTCGCCCAGGGCCACGCTGGCCACGACGTTCCAGCGCAGCTGCACCCGCGTGTCGGACGTGTTGACATGCTGGCCGCCCGGCCCCGACGCGCGCGTGGCCGTGAATTCCAGTTCCGCCGCCGGGATGGTTACCCGCGCGTTGATCATCAGGTCGTCCGCCACCGCTCCGCCTCCGGGGCGCGCCCCCGCGCCCACCTTCGTCCCCGGGTTGCCCGCAACCGGCCCGTGCGCCACCTTGCCTCGCACATTATCATGGCGTCAGCGCCGCCGGCGCGCCACCAGGAGGTTCCCCATGCTCATCCGCAAGCTGGCCGACGTGCCTTCCGCGCCCACCCACATGGACGGCGCCCGCGACGTCACCAAGCAGCTGGTCGTCGGCACCGCCGACGGCGCCCCCAACTTCGCGTTCCGGGTGTTCACCATCGCGCCGGGCGGGCACTCGCCCCACCACACGCACGATGTCGAGCACGTGAACTACATCATCAGCGGCCAGGGCGCGCTCGTCGACGCCGAGGGGCGCCTGAACCCTCTCGGACCGGGCGACTTCGCCTTCGTGGCCCCCCAGGATGTCCACCAGTTCCGCAATACGGGGCCCGAGCCGTTCGTGTTCATCTGCGCCGTGCCGAAGGCCTACGAATAACCAACTCATTGTGGCATAACGACCTGAGACAAGCGCCGGCCGGGTGTGCTATGATCATGGCCGGGATGGCGCACTGAAAATGCTGGAAACACTCAATTAGGGTGCGGCCAAAATGATGCGACGGGGCCTTTCCAAATGGATCCGGGGACCGGAGGCGGTCCCGGGGCCCGCGCCCGACGCGGCGATGGGAAGCGCCGGCACGCCTGCCTCCGACCTGGAACTGGAAAAGCGCTGGCTGCAGCTGGTCGCGATCGATACGGAGCAGTTCCGGGCCCTCTATGACAAGTACCATGACCCGTTGTTCCGCTTCATCGCGCACCACGTCAGCGACGCCGAGACGGTGCAGGACCTGACCCAGGACGTGTTCATCCACGCGCTGGAGCACCTGGACCGCTATTCGTGGCAGGGCTACTCGTTCGGGGCCTGGCTGTTCCACATCGCCCGGCGGCAGGTGCTGCCGCACTACTGGCGATCGCAGGTCCGGCACCCGGACCACGCGGTGGCGGGCAACGAGGCCGTCGCCGACGCGAGCGCCGACCAGGCCGGCGACCTGGAGCGCGAGCAGCTGCGGGGACGCGTGCGCGCGTTGATGGCGCGCTTCCCGGACGAACGGTACGACGTGTTCGTGCTGCGCGTGTTCATGGAGTGGTCGGAACAGGATACCGCGCTGGCGATGGGCATGAAGCCCAAGACCGTGCGCTCGCACCTGGCGCGGGGCCGCGCCCAGCTGGCCGAATGGCTGGGCAAGGAAGCGGCCCTGACCGATGACGAGCGCCGCGCCCTGGGCCGGGCGCAGGCCGCCGAGCGGGGCCTGGACCTGGTCCCGTCGCCGCGAGGGCAGCGCAATCGTCCGCAGGATGCCGATGGGCATATGGGTGGGGATAGCGATGTCGAGGGGGGTGATGACGATGACTGACCCGCTGGACAAACTGCTGCGCGATGCGGCCGGCGCCACGCCGGACCCCGGTCCTTCACGTCATTTCATACGCGCGGGCCTGGCGCCGGAACTGGCGCGACGCCGGCGGGGCGAGAGGCGCGCGCGGGTGAGGCTGACGCTGGCGATGGCGGCGGCGTTGGTGGTCATCATGTGCGGGCAGTTGGGGAGCGAGGATTTCCAGACCATCCTTGAGACCAGGATCAAAGGTGGCAGGACGTGGCTGGTTTACCGGCAGGGAATCGGCGACAGCGAAGTCTGGACCCGCCCCGCCGGCCAATACGGCCACATCGTCGAGAAAGACGCGGTGGAACTGCTCCAGCAGCACGCCGCGAACCAGGGCATCATCGTCGGCCTCCAAGGGTATGCTCTCGGCGGCGACACGTGGTTCATCATCCAGCAGGACTTTCTGGTCAACGGAGCATACGTCCTGTCCGGCGACGGCGCCGAAGGCCAGGGCGAGAAGATCCCCGAGGGAATCAGGGCGTACATGCGCGCCGGCGATCTGCAGAACCCGATCAGGTTGATGGAAATCAGCCACAGTCGCGATCCGGACTACTCGCTCCCGATGACGTGGAACGGACTCGAATGGGACGTCAATGCCTGGCGCATCACGCTGCCGGGGATGCCTGAAATCATCTACTTCACCGGTCTTCGCCATGACGGCGTGCGGTCGAAGGACGGGGATCCTTTCTGACGGGCATGCGAACGGCCGAATTGCGCCCGCATGCCCGCAGTCTTTGCTAGCCGTTCAACACCCAATGCACGCTGGTTACATTGACGACCTTGCCGGGCACCGGACTTACTCCATCACTATCCTGAATCGGCTCGACACAGCCACATTCACAGAGCACTGGCGGCTCGGTCGGCTCCGGTTTGTCCGGGTCAATAGGATCATTGAGTTCGCGAAACATCACGCACCTCCTCGTCTTTGCTGCCTGAGCGGGGACCATCTGAGATCACATCATCTTCGTGGCTTCCAACCACGACCTCATCCCGGGCGGTTGCAAAAATGCGCGCGCCACGAGCCTGAGTTGTTGTTCCCGGGATCGGCGATACGTTTCGCACATTTCGGGATGGATTGTCGAGGATCCCCCGCCGCCACCGGCAGACGCCTGCGAGGCGAAGCAAAGCCCGCAACCGCGCACCGCCCAGCACTGCGCGCACCGCTCACTCACCGCGGCGTTGAAATCCTCCTGAAGGCTTCGCACCCGCTGTGAATCGATGCCGGTCGCGACATTGCCGATCGGCATCACGTCGCCGGTGCGCTCGCAGGGATGCAGCGATCCGTCCGGCATCACGTGCAGCTTGCGTCGGCCCGGCCGGCAGTTGCCGCCCGGCGTCCGCACTGGACCCAGTGGTGAGCGATCGCGGTGATGCCAGCGGATGAGCACCGGCTCGCAGAGCGCGGCGGCCACCGGCCCCGCCTCGTGCCGTTTGCTGGCTGCCATCGCCGTGAGGTAGCGGTCCTCTTCCGCCGCCAGCGCCACAGCCAGCTCCTGATGCTCTCCGCGCGTGGCCGGCCAGTCGTGCCCGCGCAGGTCAGCACGGCTGACGCGCAGGCGCGGCCGACGCGTGACGCCGTGGCGGCGAAACGGCGGGAAGTCGGCGAAGTACGCGGCGACCGCGGCAACGTCGACCGGCGGCGCCAGGGTCACCATGAGCGAGAGGCGGTCGGCCGCCGACGGGTCGCGGTCGAGCAGGCGGTGGAGACCGGCCTCGATCCGCGCGTGCGTGGGCCGGCCGCCGGCATCCACACGGTGGCGGTCGTGCTCGGATGCCGGCCCGTCCAGGCTCACCTGCAGGAACATGCGCTCGCGCACGGCCAGGACGATGATGCGGTCGTCCAGCAGCACGCCGTTCGAGTCGAGGGAGAACTGCACCGCCGCGCCCCGCGGGTGCGCGCGCGCCGCCGCGACGACGGCGCTGATCAGTTCCGGCTCGAGCAGCGCTTCGCCGCCGTAGAACGAGATTACGGGCGGTTCGTTGGGCCATGCCCGGTCCAGGAAGTACGCGACCGCGGCGAGCGCCGTCGCGACCGGCATGCTGCGCTCGCCGTGCCCGCGCACCCAGCCCAGGTCCGCAGCGTGCAGGCAGTAGCGGCAGCGCAGGTTGCAGCGCTCGGTGACCGTCAGCACCAAGTGCTGGAGGTCGCGGTCGCAGGCGCCGGCGGCGGCCGTCTCTTCAGGCGGCGGCACCAGGCGTGGCCGCTGCGCCTGGAAAAGGCCGCGCTCACTTCGCCCGCGCTCGATGGCGAAGAAGGCCGCGCGGACGGACAGCGCACCGAATTGCGGCGACAGTTCGGCGACGATCTCCCGGCGGGTCCGCGGTCCGTACAGCGGGAGCACCGCCGCGAGCACCGGCTCTACTTCCACCAGCCCGTTCGTGTGGACGTCATAGACGATAGGTCGACCGTCGAGGTCGAAGACGTGGCAGAAGGGGGCGAGCGGGCTACGCTTCATGGCTGCGGATCCCATCGTCGGGGTTGGGCTGTCCCCATCGTTCCGCGTCCACATGTACCCGGACACCGTTCCGTCATGCGGAACGGTCCCAACATTCCCTTGAATTCGGCTTTTCAACCTGTCACGCTGCCCTGTGGGAACGAACAGCTTGCCGCGCCGGACAGGAACGCCGGCACCGGCAGGCCGCATCCCACACCCATCGCATCCGGACCTTATCGCGGGGGATATCCATGAAGTCCAAGTCCATGCTGCTGTGCATCGCCGTGGCCCTGCTGGCGGCGCCGGCCGCGAACGCGGTCGACTACTGGCCCATCGGCGACGGCATGATCCTCAACTTCGACAACGGCAGCATCCTGTCCACGGCGCTGGGCGCGAACGCCCAGACGGCCTGGTACCACGAGAACCGCGGCGGCGCCATCACCAGCGTCTGCTACACGGCGCCGATCGATGGCGACGTCTACGTCGTCGGCGGCGCCACCCCGGGCGTGAACGGACCGGTACCCTGGACCCTGCCCACCCCCTTCAAGTTCCTGGACCTGCCCCTGTACCCGACCAAGACGTGGTCCATCGTGTACGGCGCCGAAGAGGGCGACAAGGCCCCGGCGGCCTGGGTGCGCGGCCGCTGCAACGAAGCCGGCACGCTGGTGACCGCGTGGGGCAACTTGTATTTCTACGAAGTGACCGTCACCGGCATCCACCCCACCGTCGACGGCACCTACTGGGTGAACGACACCTACGGCCCGGTGCGGCTGCCGAGCGGCGCGCGGCTGACCGAGATCGCGCACCCGCTGCCCGACGAGCCGCAGGCGTGGGGGTCGGTGAAGGCGCTTTTCCGCTGACATGACGACGGATCCGACGATGATGGGGAGGGCGCGCGCGTGAACATCATCGCCCGGTTGGCGTGCGTGCTGGTCATCTGCGCGTCCGTCGACGCCGCTGCCGACGAGTTCGCGCAGGCGACGCCGGGCGCGCCGGCAATCCCCTCGTGGTGGTCGATCAGCCTCGGCGGCGGCGGCGCCAGCGACGGGTACGACCGCGACGTCATGGCCGACGCGGCCCTCATGACCGCGATCAGCGCGCAGAACGGTCCCCACATCATCACCGCCCGCTACACCTACCTGGGCAACTGGCGCGACGACGGTGACATCGCACTCCTCTACGAGAGGGCATTCTCGCAGCGACGCTGGCTCGTGTCGGCCGGCTTCGGGCTGGGGGTGCGCCATGCGACGACTGGTCATTACCTGGCCTACGACAAGTCCTCGGGCAGTTCATCCGACGGCTCGCTCGGCCTGGCCTGGACCATCCAGGCCGCCACGCGCAAGCACGCCAACCTGGGCCTCGGCGTCATCGCCTACGGCTCGGTCAATAGCGACGTGACGCTGCTGGGCATGGGGCTGGTGCTGCATGTGGGGCAGTTCGAGCGGGCTGAACGCGCAGGCGGCGGTCGGCGCTGAGGTGCCGGCTCGGCGGAGTTGCGCCGGCGCAAGTGGGGCGAATCGGCTGGCGCGACTTGCGCCGGCGCAAGTCGGGCGGATCGGCCGGCGCAACTTGCGCCGGCGCAAGTCGGGCGGATCGGCCGGCGCAACTTGCGCCGGCGCAAGTCTGACGGATCACAAGCCGGCAGGCTCACTTCGGGCTGGATCTACGCCGCCATTTCCCGCAGCGCCGTCGTCAATGCAGGTTTGCGCCTGGCCTCCGGAATGTCGACAGACCAATTCGCTTATTTCTTTTATTGCGTTTATTTCGTTCACGGAATATCATTGTGGCAGCCTCCAACACCTGGGGAACCACCATGGCCAAAACAACTTACGATCCGGTACTGCCCACCGGACACGATTCGGAGGCAGCCCGGGCTGCCCTGGCCGTACTGGTACGACTTGTGAAAGGGGACCTGACCTTCCGCGTCGATGAATCGGAAGTGTCCGTGGTGTTGCCCGAACCGGCCGTGAGGTTGCTCGTGGATCTGCTTACTGCCATGGCCGACGGCCACGCCGTGACGTTGGTTCCCATCCACGCCGAACTGACCACCCAACAGGCCGCCGACCTGCTCGGCGTATCTCGGCCGTTCCTCGTCAAGGAGATCGAAGAAGGCAGGCTGCCGCACCGCAAAGTGGGCACGCACCGCCGCGTCCTTTTCCACGACCTGATGGCGTACAAGCAGGCGGGCGATCGGTCGCGCGAGCAGGCACTGGACGACCTGGCCGCGCAGGGGCAGGACCTCGACCTCGGCTATTGAGAATGACGTCGCTTACCGCGGTCCTGGATGCCTGCGTCCTGTATCCGGCTCCCCTGCGCGACCTGCTGCTGCAACTCTCCCTCGCGGGGCTCTACCGAGCGCGGTGGACGGACGAAATCCACGGCGAATGGATGGCCTCGCTTCTCGCACGTCGTCCCGACCTGACACATGAGCAGCTGGACCGTACGCGGACACTGATGAACGCAAGCGGGCTTGATTGCCTGGTGACGGGATATGCCCACCTTGTCGACGGACTGCAGTTGCCGGACGAGTGCGATCGGCATGTCCTGGCTGCCGCGATACGATGTGGCGCGGCGGTGATTGTCACCTGCAACCAGCGCGATTTCCCGGCAGCCTATCTCGGCCAGTTCGGGATTGAAGCCCAGCATCCGGACGCGTTCATCGCGGAGCTGATGGACGCGGATCAGCAGCGGGTTCTCCAGTCCGTCCGGCGCGTACGCTTGCGACTGCGGAACCCGCCCATGTCCGCCGACGAGTACCTCCACATCCTCTCCCGCCAATCCCTGCCCGCAACCGTAACCGCGCTGGACCGGCATCGCACATCGATCTAGCCGCCGGACAGTGGCCGACTCCCCCCGTTTGTCGTTACTTCATACCGTGCTCCCGGCCAAGCGCGGCAGCGGCCCGGCGACAGCGCATCTTCAGATTTCCCAGCACCCTGCCCGGTCGGCCGGTTTCGGCACGCGGTTTGCGGACAGCCCCACCGCGGGGACGAGTTTACCAGCCGTCCGGGCCGGCGCCCAAGGCGCCCTGCCCGACGGATCCTGACGGGGGTCCACCATGATCGAGACGAAGAAGAACACGCTGCACAACCACTTGCTGGCGCTGAAGGGCGGCGAGAAGGTGTTCGAGAACGCCTTCCAGTCGATCAGCCGCATGATCCTCGATGCGCCCATCGAGAAGGTGGTGGTGAACGGAAAGACCACCTACGACTTCAAGATCTTCCGCGACGGGAAGAAGCACATCGTCGGGATGTATGACGAAATCAACAGTTTCGTCTCATACGTCAAGGACGCGGCCGAGGGCGGGTCGTCGCAGGAGATGGCCTATGTGCTGGTCGGCGAGCCGGGCAACGGCAAGACGTTCTTCGTCGAGTACGTCAGTCGCCTGTACCGCGAGTTCCTGGCCAGGGAGCCGAACAAGCGCTTCAGCTTCCGGTTCACCGGCCTGGAAAAAATCGGGACATACGGCAAGATAACGTCCATCGAGAGCCAGACCTACGAGGACCCCGCAGTGCTCGCGATGAACCTCCTGGAGACCCCCGAGGAGAGCCGCGACCACCTGGCCCGCAAGGTCGGCTTCAGCGATGCACAACTCGAGCACATGTACGCCAACTACCGCCCCCTCGGCGCGTGCAGCGGCTACATCTGGAGCGACCTCAGGCGCGCCTACGACGGCAACGTCGTCGAGATGCTCAAGCACATCGAAGTGTTCCCCGTGCCGCTGACCGAGAGCCTGGGCACCGTCACCGGCAAGTACCCCGCGAAGGACAAGATCACCAGCAGCGCCGTCGACCTGCTGGGCGAGGAGTCCATCCAGCGCCTGCTGCACATCACCGACACGAACAACCCGTACCGCTTCGACCTGCGGCGGGGCGCCCTGGCGCGCGTGGCGGGCGGCGGCATCCACTTCGCCGACGAGATGTTCAAGAACAAGAAGGACCTGGTGCAGGTGTACCTGGGCGTCATCCAGAACCGCACCATCGAGATGGACGGCTTCAAGTGGCCGATCGACATGCTGATCGTTGCCACCAGCAACAACAGCGAGTTCAACCGCTTCCTGGCCGAGAAGGAAGAGGCGCCGATCATCGATCGCTGCCGCATCTGCTACATCTCGCACAACACGAACTACCGCCAGCAGACGCAGCTGACGCAGTACGCCATCGGCGGCGACACCAAGACGACGCTGACCCGCGAGGTGCTGCACCAGGACCCGAACCTGAACTACGCCGCCTCGGTGGCCGCCATCCTGACGCGCCTGCCGCGCAGCGAGAAGCTGACCCCCATCGAGACGATGAAGCTGGCCGCGGGCGAGGTGGCCGGCGAGAAGAGCATCAAGGCCCTGGCCGAGGTCATCGACACGCTGAGCCAGGACACCGACATCACCAACCGCTTCGGCCAGAAGGGGCTGGGCCAGCGCAACCTGGGCCGCGCCATCCAGCTGATGGTGGAAAGTTCGGAGACGAACGAGGGCCAGTGCATGTTCGCCTACGACGTCTTCAAGACCGTCGAGCGCGTCATCCTGGACTACGTCCACGACAACAACGACCGCGCCAAGTACCTGGAGGACCTGAAGACCGCCCGCGGCCTGTACCGCGAACGGATCATGACCGAGATGTTCAACGCGTACATGGACGAGCCGCAGGCCATCCGCAAGGACGTGCTGAACTACGTGAACATGATCATCGGCATCGACGCCGAGCACCTGGGCTCGGACAAGATGTGGAAGTACAAGGACCCGCAGACCGGCGAACTGCGCGCATTGAAGGTGGACGAGCGCTTCATCCGGAGCATCGAGGAGCGCCTGCACCTGAAGACCGACGAGCAGCGCGAGACCTTCCGCACCTCGATCCGCAAGATCTACGGGCAGAAGATCTCCATGAACCCGAACTACGACTTCATGGACAACCTCGAGCTGGTCAAGGCCGTCACCGACGTGCGGCTCAAGAGCGACATCGCCGGCGCCGGCAGCCTGATCGGCGCCCTGGCCAATCGCACCAACGAGGAGAACCAGAAGCTCTACGACCGCATGATCGACACCATGCTGCACAAGCTGGGCTATTGCCGGACCTGCGCGCAGAAGACCATCGAGTACTTCTGCACCCAGGAAGACGAGAACTAGCGCCATGGACGATCGCGCACGGGCATGGCTGGAACAGTTGCGGGCGGCGGGACTCGTCCTGCCGTCGGCCACGCCCGTGCTGCGCCTGGGATCGCTGGACGACCTCATGGCGCGCGACAGCCGCCGCGAGGAAGACGGCTTCCCGCGCAAGATCCGCATCGGCAAGCTGGTCAAGCCGGGCAAGGGCGGGCGCAACAAGGTCGTGGTGGTGCCCACCACGGTCGAGGAGAAGCTCGTCCACGACCCGCGGTTCAAGGAAGAGGGCGACGGCGGCGAGCAGGGCGGCAGCGGCGCCGGCCAGGAAGGCGAGGTCATCGGCGAGCAGCCGGTGCGCCCCCAGGACGGCGACGGCGGCGGCGCGGGCCCCGGGCAGGGCGAGGGCTCGAACCACGAGATGGAAGCCAACGCCTACGACCTCGGCCGCATCCTGACCGAGCAGTTCAAGCTGCCCAACCTGAAGGACAAGGGCAAGCGGCGCTCGCTCACGAAGTACAGCTACGACCTGACCGACCGGCACCAGGGCTTCGGCCAGCTGCTGGACAAGAAGGCCACGCTGCGGCGCATCATCGAGACCAACATCGCCCTGGGCCGGCTGCAGCCCGGCGAGGAACCGGACACCAGCGGGTTCCTGGTGGCCCCCCGCGACAAGATCTACCGGATCCTGTCGCGCGAGAAGGATTTCGAATCGCAGGCGATCATCTTCTTCCTGCGCGACTACTCGGGCTCGATGAGCGGCAAGCCGACCGAGGTCATCGTCAGCCAGCACGTCATGATCTACAGCTGGCTGCTGTACCAGTACTCGGGCCAGGTGACCTCGCGGTTCGTGCTGCACGACACCGACGCCAAGGAAGTGCCGGACTTCTACACCTACTACAACAGCCGCGTGGCCGGCGGCACCAAGGTGGCGTCCGGCTTCAAGCTGGTGAACGAAATCGTGGCCCGGGAGAACCTGGCCAGCGACTACAACATCTACGTCTTCCACGGCACCGACGGCGACGACTGGGACAGCGAGGGCAAGGAGTTCCTGCCGGAGCTGGAGAAGATGATGGGTTACGCGTCGCGCATCGGCGTGACCATCGCCGAGTCGGGCTTCGGCGCCGCTGGCCAGACCGAGGTCGAGAAGTACCTGAAGGCGTCGGGCCTGCTCGAGAGCCGGCGCAAGCAACTGCGCCTGGACGTGATGCCGGAGAGCGCCGAGGAAACCCGGGTCATCGAGGGCATCAAGGCCCTGATCAGCGAATAGGCGGCAAGGAACAGGTGGCAAATTGCAGCTGATCGACCAGCACGTCAAACTGATCATGGAGGGCTGCAAGGAGCGCGCCCGCGACGCCGGGCTGCGCTTCGACGACGAGTCGCTCGAGTACGTCGTGACCAACCGTGACCTGCTGGAACTGTCGCCCAAGGTCATGATCCCCACGATGTACGACTACTGGGTGCACGACGTCGAAGTGCTGCAGGGCAAGGGCCGCTACGAGCTCTACCCCCACAACCCGTTCGAGACCGTGATCAACACGCGGCCGGCGATCAGCTTCTACAACGACAACAACCCCGACTGGCTGAACGTGATGATCTTCTATCACGTGCTCGGCCACATCGATTTCTTCCAGAACAACCTGTACTTCAGGCACACCTGGGACGACGACTTCACGGGCCAGGCCCTGGCCGACAAGCGCGTGATCGCCAAGCTGCGCTCGGAGAAGGGCCGCTGGGTCGACTATGTGATCGAGTTCGCCCGCTCGCTGGACAACCTGGTCGACTACCACGGGCTGCTGGCCGAGCGCCACCGCCCCGAGGTGGCGGCGTTCCCGCCCCGCGTCGACTACTACTTCGACGTTTTCCTGCAGGACGAGAAGAAGGTCCGCGTCAGCGATTTCGTGAAGGAGATCGAGCGCTTCAACGAACTGCAGCGCCGCCTGGGCGACGCCGCCGAGGACGAGTTCTTCAAGGGCGTCCAGTCGCGGCACCCCGAGTTCCACGCCATGTTCGAGAAGGCCGGCCGCCCCCGCGCCCGCCGGGGCCGCGACGTCATGCGGTTCCTGATCGACCACTCGGAGTTCCTGAACCGCGACGAGAACAAGTGGATGAAGACGGTCATCGAGATCGTCCGCAACACGTCGCTGTATTTCCAGCCCCAGATCCGCACGAAGATCATGAACGAGGGCTGGGCCAGCTACTGGCACGAGACGCTGTTCATGCGCGACGACCGCATCGCCGGGCACGAGGTCGACTTCGCCCGCGTCAATGCCGCGGTGACGGCCATGCCGCGCGTGGGCCTGAACCCCTACGCCCTGGGCATGCGGCTGTTCTACTTCATCGAGGAAGCCGCGAACAAGGGGCGCTACAGCCGCTCGTTCCTGTCGCTGCTGGACGCCGACCAGCGCCGCAAGTTCGACGGCGTCACCGGCAAGGGTCGCGACTACATGTTCCACATCCGGGAGAACCTGAACGACTTCCTGTTCATCAACAGCTTCGTCGAACAGGACTTCGTCGATCGCAACGACCTGTTCGTGGCCGACCGCGTCCTGGACGAGAAGCGCATGGTCTGGCAGTGGTACGTCAAGAGCCGCAAGGCGGAGGACTATCGGCAGATGGTGCTGGACGGCCTCTACCACCCGCCACACGTGACGATCGACCTCGATCGCACCACCCCCGAGAGCCTGTGGCTGGACCACGAGTTCGAGGGCAAGCCGCTGGTGCGCGACTTCGTGCACAACACGCTGCTGGGGCTGGAATTCCTCTGGGGCGGCAAGGTCCAACTGGACACCAGCGAGGTCCAGGCGATCAAGAAGCCCGACCAGAAGCAGCAGCCGACGCTGCCGGGGATGGCGCCGACCATCGAGGCGCCGGGCGAAGCGGAGATCCAATGGCAACGCGTGCGCTACACCATGAAGGACCGCAAGTTGAGCCGGGGGCTGGTGTGAGCAGCGAATCGATCAACCGGGCGATGGCCTCGCTGCAGGCCGGCCAGCGCGGACACGATCCTGCGCACGCCGTGCCGTTCGCGGAGTTCCTGGACCTGCTGCGCGCCCATCCCGAGCGCCTGATCCGCAACGTCCACCAGGTCTTCCACGACATGGTGCGCGCCTACGTGGGCGAAGGCTTCGACGAGTACCCCGAGGACCCCGAGTCGATCAACTTCATCGCCTGGGACTTCCGGCGCCTGCTCGTCGAGAACACCGACCAGCCGTTCTTCGCCGACCGCATCTTCGCCAACCGGCTGATGAACATGATCGAGGCCTTCCGCGGCGGGGCCCAGCAGAACAAGGTCTTCATGTTCGACGGCCCCCCTGGCTGCGGCAAGTCGATCTTCCTGAACAACCTGCTGCGCCGCTTCGAGGAGTACGCCGCCAGCGAGGCCGGCCAGCGCTACGAGGTGGTCTGGCGGCTGGACCGCCAGGCGCTGGGCGACCCCGTCGACACCGACGTCCAGCCCGTCATGGAGCGACTGTCTGCGCTGTTGGAGAACCTGGGCGACGGCCACGGCCTGCGCGACGACGCCGACGACACCCACCGCCCGGGTGCACGCCAGAGCTTCGTCGAGGTGCCGTGCCCCAGCCACGACAACCCGATCCTGATGGTGCCGAAGGAACAGCGCCCGGCCTTCATGGACGCGCTGTTCGAGAACGACGAGTTCAAGTGGAACCTGTCGTACAACAAGGAATACGACTGGGTCTTCCGCGACACGCCGTGCACCATCTGCACCTCGATCTACCAGGCCCTGCTGCACAAGCTGGGCGACCCGGCGCGCGTGCTGGGCATGCTGCACGCCCGCCCCTACCAGATGGACCGCCGCCTGGGCGAGGGCGTCAGCGTCTTCAACCCCGGCGACCGCGCCGCGCGCACGCCCGTGGTCACCAACCCGCTGCTGCAGCGCCGGATCAGCTCGCTGCTGCAGGACAGCAACCAGGTGCGCTACCTGTTCTCGCGGTACGCGCGCACCAACAACGGCATCTACGCGCTGATGGACCTCAAGGGCCACAACCGCGACCGCCTGTTCGAGCTGCACAACATCATCAGCGACGGCGTGCACAAGGTGGACGACATCGAGGAGCGCGTGAACTCGCTGTTCCTGGGCGTGATGAACCCCGAGGACAACAAGAACATCCACGGCTTCCAGTCGCTGACCGACCGCATCGAGTTCATCAACATCTCGTACGTGCTGGATTCGGCCACCGAGGTGGAGATCTACAAGAACATCTTCGGCAAGCACATCGAGGAGAGCTTCCTGCCGCGCGTGCTGGAGAACTTCGCGCGCATCATCATCTCCAGCCGGCTGAACGAGAAGTCGCCGGCCATGCTCGACTGGATCGGTGATCCGCGGAAGTACCGCCTGTACTGCGACGAGAGCCTGCACCTGCTGAAGATGTCCATCTACACGGGCGTCATCCCTTCCTGGCTGGACGACGACGACCGGCGTGCCTTCAACGCGAAGCGCCGCCGCAAGATCATCGCCGAGGCCGAGAACGAGGGCCACACGGGCTTCAGCGGCCGCGACGCCATCGACATCTTCCACGACCTGTACTCGACGCACGCGCGCGAGGGCCAACTGATCACGATGGACACGCTGTGCGCCTGGTTCGTCAAGACACGGCCCGAGCTGGCCCGGCAGCTGCCCGACGGGTTCCTGGACTCGCTGCGGCGGATGTACAACTACCAGATCCTCCAGGAAGTGAAGGAATCGTTGTACTACTACAACGAGGAACAGATCGCCCGCGACCTGATGAACTACATGTTCGCGCTGAACTACGAGACGGGCACGACCGCCGTCTGTTCGTTCACGGGCGAGAAGCTGGAGATCACCGGCGCGTTCCTGACCGGCATCGAGGATCGCCTGCTGGGCGCCGGCGTGCGCGAAGGCCGCCGCAAGGACTTCCGCGACGCCACGCAGCGCGAGTACACCTCGCGGACGCTGACCCAGGAGATCATGGTCGAGGGGCGCGACATCCGCGACACGCAGTTGTTCGCCGACCTGCACAAGCGGTACGTGTTCCACCTGAAGGAGAAGGTGCTCGAGCCGTTCGTGAAGAACGCCAACTTCCGGCGCGCGCTGAAGGACTACGGCGGCGAGGATTTCCGCACCTACGACAAGCGGATCCGCGCCGACGTGACCTTCCTGCTGGCGAACCTGAGCGATCGCTTCGGGTACACCGAGGCGGGAGCGCGGGAGATGTGCATGTATGTATTGGACAACGATATCGCGTCGGAGTTCGCGGATTAGCGACGCCCCGGCTCAGTAGATGCCGCGCAGGGGCGGGTCGAACCGTGGCCGGCAGAATTCCGGGTCGTCCACCACCCCGTTGCAGTCGTCATCGATCCCGTTCCCGCAGATCTCCTCCGCAAACGGGTGCACACCCGGGTTCGCGTCGTCGCAATCGGTTCCCTGCAGGCTGCAGTTGATCGAGGCGGGGCTGCCGTAGAAGTCGCCGTCCAGGTCGACGCACGGCCCCGGCGCCTCGTCCACCACGCCGTTGCAGTTGTCGTCCACCCCGTTGGCCACCTCGACGGCCCCCGGGTACACGTTGTCCGCGCCCACCCACGCGCAGTCGAGCGGGGCGATCGGGCGCTGCGTTGCGCGACCGTCCGGCGCCAGTTGCAGGTAGCGGAAGCGCAGGTCGCGGTACGCCTCCTGGACCCAGCCCAGCAGGAACCAGCCCCCCATGTCCAGCACTTCGGGCGCCACCTGCAGCACGGCGCCGTTGCCGGCGATCAACTCCGGCGGCGTCCAGTCGTTCGCCTCGAAGCCCGAGGCGCTGGTGTGGGCCAGGCCGCCGTTCGACGCCACCGTCCACATGAGGTGCACGCGGCCGCCGTGCAGGAAGAGCGTCCCGGACTCGGCCTTGGTGCCCAGCGTACAGGCGATGGGGCCGAGGTCGGTCCAGTGGATGAGATCGCTTGAGCGCGCCATGGCGATCACGCCCTTGCCGTTGTAGGGGCCGGGCGCCGTCGACCACACCATGTACCAGGACGCGCTGCCCGGATCCTTGATGACGAACGGGTCGCGGCACTGGCGACGCCACGGACCTGGCTCGTCCCAGCTTCCCCACGGCACGTCGCCGTCCATCACGCAGCCCGGGCCGCTGATGCCGGCGCAACCACCGTCGGTGACGCGGGTCCACGTCGAAAGATCGCTGCTGGTGGCCGAGCCGATGCGTTCGGTGTGCCACCCGGTGGCGGGGTCCACGATGACGCCCGCGTAGAACATGTGGTACAGGCCGTCGGCGGGATTGAAGACGATGCTCGGCGCCCAGACATAGTCGCGGTCCCAGTCCGAGGTCAGCTTGACCGCGAGCGCATCGCCCTGGTCCTGCCACGAGAGGCCGTCGGATGTGGTCTCGTGCCCGAACGACTTGCCGTGCGTGGCCGGGTAGTCCAGCCAGAGCGGTCCCTTGATGTAGATGACGTGGAGCAGGCCGTTGCGCCGCACGATCGCGAAGTCGGCCGCGTCCCAGCCGCCGACCGGCTCGCAGACCAGCGCCGAACGCGGCGCACACCAGCCGGTGTCGGGGTCGGCGAGGTCAAGGGTGTCGGTGCAGTCGCGCGGCCCGCAGCCGGCGCGCGGCGAGAAGCCGTCGAAGTCGCGGTCGGGACAGGCGTTCTTGTCGGGGGGCTCCATCTGCGGCAGCGGCGCGGTCGCGGGATCGTTCGGGAATTCAGGAACGGACACCAGCCGGCAACCGGCGCCGGCCAGCCCCGCGAGGGCCAGGCCCAGGAAGGCGATCGCGACCGGGCGGCCGCGTCGCGGGCGACGTCCGTCAGGAACCCTGTGCATCGCCATAACCGTTCGGGTGCCCCGACTGCCAGCGCCAGTGGTCGGCGCACATGCCGTCGATGTCGCGCTCGGCGCGCCAGCCGAGCAGTTCGCGCGCGCAGCCCGGATCGGCATAGCAGGTCGCGACATCGCCGGGGCGGCGCGCCACGATGCGGTACGGCACGCGGCGGCCCGAAGCCTTCTCGGCCGCGGCCACCATCTCCAGCACCGAGTACCCGCGGCCGGTGCCCAGGTTGATCGGCACGCACCCCTGCAGCGACGCCAGGCGGTCGAGCGCCGCCAGGTGCCCGAGCGCCAGGTCGACCACATGGATGTAGTCGCGCACGCCGGTGCCGTCGGGCGTCGGGTAGTCGTCGCCGTACACGCTCAGCTCGGCCAGGCGGCCGACGGCCACCTGCATGATGTACGGCATCAGGTTGTTGGGCAGCCCGCGCGGGTCCTCGCCGATGCGGCCGCTCTCGTGGGCGCCGATCGGGTTGAAGTAGCGCAGCAGCACACACGTCCAGCGCGGGTCCGACTGGCAGAGGTCGCGCAGGATCTCCTCGATGAACAGCTTCGTGCGGCCGTAGGGGTTGGTGGCCGACAGCGGGAAGTCTTCGGTGATCGGCATGCGCGCCGGGTCGCCGTACACCGTGGCCGACGAACTGAAGACCAGCTGACGGCAGTTGTACTCGTCCATCACCTTGAGCAGCTCGATGGTGCCGGTGATGTTGTTGTCGTAGTAGCGCAGCGGGATCGCCGAGCTTTCGCCGACGGCCTTCAGCCCCGCAAAGTGGACAACGGCGTGGAATGTTCGGTGAGCGAACAAACTCCGCAATGCCGCGCCATCGGTGATGTCGATTTGGTGGAACGCGAGATCGCGGCCCGTCAGCGCGCGCACGCGCCGCAGGCTTTCCTCGCTGGCATTGACCAGGTTATCGACGACGGTGACGTCGTGGCCGGCGTTCAGCAGTTCGACGCAGGTGTGGCTGCCGATGAAGCCGGCGCCGCCGGTGACGAGGATGGATCGCGGGACACGGGGTTCCGACATGGCGATGCTCCTGACCGGGTACGGCTCAACCTTGCGGCTACGCCCCGGAGATTGTGCACGGCGAACAGTGACTGGCGTCAAGTGATGTACCAGGACCGCAACGGGAATGAAAAGTCCAAACCCAGCCATGCACAATATCCGGAACGCAGTTACCAGGACCAAGGGATCGGCCGGAGAACCATGGGACCGCGAGTGATCATCAACATCATCCTGCGCGATCCGATCAGGCGCGAAAGCCCGTCCCCCCAGACGGACATCCGTGGCGCAGTCTAGCGCTCCGAGGTTCCGCCTGCAAGCCAATCCGTACAAGCCAAACCGTGCAGATGGTTGCCGGAGCCCATCTTGCGATTCGGTCATATGATCTCACGTTTGCACCGGTTTGGCCATGGGTTTTTTTGACGCGTCGGAATCTGACACCAGGATCAGGCCCGTCCGGACGCGTCGGTACAACCCATAACCGACGCGTTTTCAATTGATTATGAGAACACACACTCTGTTTATCGACGCCCGGGCGCAAGGCTTGAATATTGTTTTTGGACGCTTATTTGACTATTCGTTATCCTGCCCAGCCGGCTCGGCTGACGGACCTCCTGCCCAGGCTACGATGGCCGCCCGTTGCTGCGGACTCAGCTTTGCCTGCGGATGCACCCAGTCGTACCCCGCCAGGGGCATCTCCCCGGCGCCCACTTCCTTGGCGACCTCGCGCAGCATGTCGTCCTGGGCGTCGAGGTTGGTCGCCGGCCAGTCGGTGAAGTCGAGCTTCCGGCGTCCCTCGCGGACATGGTCGGCCACAATCCACGACACCGGAGCCACCCGGCTGTACCAGGGCCACTGTGTCTGCCGCGAATGGCAGTCGTAGCAGGCCCCGCGCAGCAGGGTCGCGATGTCCGCCGGGGCGCCCACCTCGTGGACTACCGGCGGGTTCGTGCGGTCGACGGGCACGAACTGGATGGCGACGGTCGCCGCGGCCAGGGCCACGGCGACCGTACGGAGGTTCACACGACGTCTGGGCGTCATCGGCCTCTCCCTACTGGGTGAGCTGCTGCTTCAGGCGCTGGGCGTGCCGGTCCTTCGGATCCAGCTTGAGCGCGGCCTCGACCGCCGCCAGCGCACCGACCTTATCCTGCTTCAGCTCGAGCACCTGCGCCACAACAACCTGCGCCGAGGCTGCCGTCGGATTCTGTTCGACGTTCAGCTTCGCGATGACCAGGGCCGCGTCGAGCGTGGCCTTGTCGTCTGCCAGCGTCAGCGCCACCGACTGCAGGCTGCGCGGCGTGAAGTCGAAGGTGCCGCTGCCGTAGTAGCGCTCGCGCAGCTCCTTGTACTTGCCCACGGCCGCGTCAGCGCCCTTCTCGCGCGTGAGGTCGACCAGGACCCTGTCCAGCGTGGTCGGGCTGGGCAGGCCGCGATGGCAGGTGACACAGCTGACCGCGGCATCCGGCTCGCCGGCCGCCTTGGGCAGCGTCGTCGCGTTGAGGCCGGTCATCATCGTGTACATGCGACGCGCCACTTCCTTGTGGCCGATCTTGTCGCTGGGCCAGTCGATGCTGCGGAAGTCGCCGGGCGTCTTCATCTCGTGGCAGAAATCGCAGCGCACGCCGAGCGCCTGGCTCCAGCCGTTCATCACTTCGTGCAGGTCGTTGCCGCTGATGTCCTTGGGCAGGACCTTGAGGTTCACGGCTCTCTCGTCTGCGGCGCGGGCCGGCATCACGCCGGCCGCCAGGGACAGGGCCAGGGCGGCAGCCGCGGCGACACGGGCGGTCGAGCGGATCGTCATGGGTCGTCTCCGTTCGGGTCGGGTAGAGGGGAGATCACAAGGGACCCATGATAAGGAATCCCGGGTGGGCGGCCACAACACGGTGCCGTGTCGATCTGGACAGGCGCGCCGTCCTTTGCGATGCTGTCGGGGTTGGAAGCGACGACGACGACACCGGCCGGTCGAACGCTTTCCACCCGTCTTCGTGCCCCGACCCCGAGGAGCGACCCGTGACCAGGACCCCGGACGAGCCCCGCGACGCCGCCATCCGCGTCCTGATGATGCCGCGCGACACGAACCATCACGGGACCATCTTCGGGGGCGTCATCCTCAGTTACATCGACCAGGCCGGCGCCGTGGCGGCGATCCGGCTGGGCTGCACCCGGCTGGTGACCGTGGCGATGGACCGCATCGTCTTCAACGAACCGGTGTACGTCGGCGACCTGGTGTCTTTCTACGCCGAATTGATCAGCCGCGGCCGCACCTCGGTGCGGGTGCGCGTGACGGTCGAGGCCGAGCGGCGCGACGACGGGCACCGGGTCCAGGTCACCGAGGCCGAGGTCACTTACGTCCAGATCGACCCCCAGGGCCGCCCGGCCCCGCTGCCTGCCTCTCCCTGAAAAGCCCCCGTCGTAGCTGAATCGCTATTCACCTTCCGGGCGGGCCGGGGAGGTGTTGATCCCCTGAAATTGAGTCGGATTTTCTCTTTAATGGCATGGCAACTATGAGGTTAGAATTCCCCACGGTTTTCATATGTCAATTAATTAACATTTACTTTGACTTTCCGAAACTCGATATCCAAGATGATCGGTGTGAGCGGCCGGACCGCTTTCAACCCCCGTGTTCCGGCGAGTCTCCAGGAGGATTTTCATGGTCACCAGACGGGAGTTCCTGAAGTACACCGGCGCGGCAGCCGGGACCGCGGCCCTGGTCGCGACAGGAGCCGAGGCTTCAACCGGCAAGACGCATTTGGATCCGGAGCGGATCGGCGTCCTGGCCGACTTGACGCTGTGCATCGGATGTCGGCGCTGCGAATGGGGCTGCGCCAACCAGAACGAGCTGCCCCACGGCACGTTGCAGTCCTACGACGACCAGAACATGCTGAAGGAAATGCGACGGCCGGACGAGGCGCAGTTCACCGTCATCAACCGGTATCCCGCCCCCGCGTGGCGCGAGCAGCCGCTGGACGTGAAGGTCCAGTGCTACCACTGCGAAAAGCCGGCCTGCGTGTCGGCCTGCATCGTGGGCGCGCTCGAGAAGCACCCCAAGGGCCCCGTCCTTTACGACGCCTGGAAGTGCATCGGTTGCCGGTACTGCATGGTGGCCTGCCCCTTCCAGATCCCGGCCTACGAATACGACAACGCCCTGACCCCCAAGGTCATGAAGTGCACGCTGTGCTCCGAGCGCACGCTCAAGGAGGGCAAGCTGCCGGCCTGTGTCGAGATCTGCCCGCGCGAGGCGCTGGTCTACGGCAAGCGCGAGCAGCTGCTGGAGCTGGCGCACGAGCGGATCGCGCAGCACCCGGATCGCTACCATCCCGAAGTGATGGGCGAACACACGGTGGGCGGCACCTCGTGGCTGCTGCTGGGCGACCGCCCGGCCACCGAGTACGGCATCCCTGAACTGTCGGACCAGAGCCCGGCCGTGCTGACCGAAACCATCCAGCACGGCATCTTCCGCGGCTTCAGCGGCCCGTTGATGATCTTCGGCCTGCTGAGCGTGCTCATGAAATCGTCGACCGACAAGCGCAAGCCCGGCGAAAGCGACGACGAGGACGGGGAGGATCACCATGGCTAGCCCTGACAATGGCCCGGGCAACGCCGCGATGGCGATGCCGGGCGCGCGCCCGGCGCCGAAGCCGAAGCACGCTGCCGCGCACCACGAGCGCCCGGCCCCCCTGTTCGGCCGCGCGGCCGTCCCGTTCTTCACCCCGGGCGTGATCGTGATCGCGGCCGTGGCGGCGGCGGGCCTGGTCGTGCTGGGCGTCCGGCTGTTCTTCGGCCTGGGCGCGGTCACGAACCTGGACAACCAGTACCCGTGGGGCATCTGGATCGGCATCGACGTCGCCACCGGCGTCGCGCTGGCCGCCGGCGGCTTCACGACGGCGTTCATCGCCCACGTATTGAACCACGAGCGCTACCACGTGCTGGTGCGCCCGGCGCTGCTGACGGCGATGCTCGGCTACACGTTCGTGGCGCTGGGCGTCTGCGTCGACCTGGGTCGCTACTACAACATCTGGCACGTGCTGATGCCCCAGATGTGGCAGGGCAACTCGGCGCTGTTCGAAGTCGGCATGTGCGTCTGCATCTACCTGACGGTGCTGTACCTGGAGTTCATGCCCATCGTCTGCGAGCGCTTCCGCGGCCACGTCAACCTGCCGGGCCTGCTCCGCGGGCTGAACAAGCCGGTGGAGACGCTGCTGCGCCTGCTGGACAACACGCTGGGCGCGACGATGAACTTCTTCATCATCATGGGCGTGGTGCTCTCCTGCGCGCACCAGTCGTCGCTCGGCACGCTGATGGTGATCGCCCCGAGCAAGCTGCACCCGCTGTGGCACACGGCCATCCTGCCGCTGCAGTTCCTGCTGTCGGCGTTTGCGGTGGGCCTGTCGATGGTGGTCTTCGAGTCGCTGCTGGCCTCGCGGTCGCTGAAGCGGAAGCCGGAGATGTCGGTGCTCAGCCCCTTCGCGCGGATGATCCCGTTCCTGCTGACGATCTACTTCGGCGCCAAGGTCATCGACATGGCCAACCGCGGCACCTGGCAGTACCTGCAGACGTTCTCGCTGCGGTCGGTCAGCTGGAGCGTCGAGGTCATCGTCGGCATCTTCATCCCGGTCGCGATCCTGCTGAGCCACAAGCTGCGCCGCAAGCCGGCCTGGCTGTTCAGCGCCGCGGCGATGGTCGTGTTCGGCGTGGCGCTCAACCGCTTCAATGTCTTCATCATCGGCTACACGGCGCCCTACGCCACGAAGCCCTACATCCCGGCCTGGACCGAAGTACTGCTGACGGTGGGCTTCATCGCATTGCTGGTCCTGATCTACCGGCTGTTCATCTTCATGTTCCCCATCCTGCCGGAAGAGGAAGGAGCCAAGCATGCGTAAGCTCAAGGGAGCGCTGGTTGTCCTGATCTGCCTCGTCGCGGCGCAGGTGGCGACGGCCCAGGTCATGGACCCGGCGCACCGCAACCCGACGCCGAAGAAGCCCGTGGCGGACACCAGCGGCTGCACGGATTGCCACAGCTGCCCGACGCCGACCCACGAGAACCCGTGCGTGCAGGCCTGCAAGCGCCATGGCGCGCAGTTCCTGGGCAAGCATGCGACGGACGAGGGCCCCGAGATCGTCGTCATCGACCAGCTGGCCAACCTGTACGGGCCGGTGGTGTTCGCACACCAGTTGCACGCGCGGATGTCGGCGATGACGGGCGGCTGCACGAACTGCCACCACTCGTCGCCGGCCACCGGCAAGGTGCCGCCGTGCCGCGAGTGCCACGAGCCGACGCGGGCCAACACGGACCTGCGGCAGCCCGCGCTCAAGGGCGCCTACCACCGGCAGTGCATCAACTGCCACCTGGACTGGAGCCACGAGAACGCGTGCGGGTTCTGCCATGAGCAGGCGGCCGACAAGACGGCGGGCGCGGCGGGCCAGGTGCCGAAGAAGCCGGGCTCGCACGACCCGACGGACATCGTCGGCGCGCGGCACCCGCTGATCAAGGCGACGCCGACGTACACCTACCAGACGAACGAGCCTTCGGGCCCCGTGGTCACGTTCCACCACGAGGACCATGTCTCGAAGTTCGGCCTGCAGTGCGTGAGCTGCCACCGCGGCGACAGCTGCCGCAGCTGCCACGACTCTGCGGGCGCCACGAAGGAAAAGAAGCGGCTGGACCACGTGACGACGTGCGGCGCCTGCCATGGCGAGCGCGACTGCAGCTTCTGCCACTCGAAGGCCGCGAAGCCGCAGTTCGACCACAAGACGAGCACGGGCTGGGCGCTGGAGCCCTTCCATCGCAAGGTGGCCTGCACCACGTGCCACGGGCAACCGGAGAACTTCCTCAAGCCGAGCCCCTCGTGCACGTCGTGCCACATCCACTGGGCCGTGGGCTCGTTCGACCATGCCGTCACCGGCATCAAGCTGGACGAGAACCACCGCGAGCTGGACTGCGACAGCTGCCACCTGGAGAAGAAGTTCGCGGCGAAGCCCGACTGCTCGGGCTGCCACGACACGCCGATGTACCCGGCAAAGCTGCCGGGCGCGAAGGCGCCGCGCCGCTAGGAATCGGGTGGGGTGGTGAGGTGAAAGCGGGCCCGGTCTTCGGACCGGGCCCGCTGTGCGTTGTCATCTGACCGGATCGGTCAGCTGCCGTACTTCACGCTGCAGCCGTAGGGCTTGGTCGTCGGCTCGGGCGCCGGCCGCCCCTCGAGGGCCGCCCGCAGCGCGCTGATGACGTAGTTGCGCTGGCCGGCCTGGGTGGGCGACGGGTCGTCGTCGATGGCCCCGCTGTAGAAGAGCTTGCCGTCCTTGCCGATGATGAACATGTGGGGCGTGGTCTTGGCGCCGTAGGCGCGGCCGACCTTGCCGGACTCGTCCATCAGGATCGGGAACGACATCTCGTATTCCTTGTGCGCCGCCTGGTTGCGCTCGAGGCCGGCGCCCTGCTTGCCCGCCGCGCTGGAGTTGACGGCCAGCCACACGACGCCCTTGTGCCCCATGTTGGCGAACGTCTCGTTCATCGTCTTGTTGAGCTTGTGGTGCTTGATGATGAACGGGCAGTCCGGGTTGAACCACTCCAGCACGACGATCTTGCCGTCGGCCAGGTACTTCGTCAGCGAGTGCGAGACGCCGGCGGTGTCGGTGAGGGTGAAGTCGGGCGCCTTGTCGCCGGGGCTCACGGTCGTCACGGCGGCGGCCGGGGCGGCCGCGGGCGCGTCGGCGCAGAACGCCGGCGCGGCCAGCAGCAGGGTGAAGGTCAGGGCGAGGAAACGGTTCGCGGTCATGGTCAGCCTCCGGTGGCGTGGGGTTCAGTGTTGTTTCCCGGGACATCGATGTGAAAGGCGCGCGGGGCCGCGCCGGGATCCTCCACGAGCAGCAGGCCGCGCACGGGGTCATTCCCGGCGGCCGGCGACGACAGGTGCAGCGCCAGCGCCTGGCCCTGGCCATCGTTCAGCAGGTCGGCCAGTTCGGCGCAGTCGACGGCCGGCATGAACGTCAGGCGTCCGCCGGGGGTTCCGGCCGTCCGCGCGATGCGCAGGACACCGCCGTCCCAGGTGGTCGTCACCAGGCCGGCCGGCAGCGGCTGCGGCAAGCGCGCGCGGACAGCGGCCAGCGCCGGCGACGGCGCCGCAGGCGCGGCGGCGGCTGTCGGGTCGACAGTGACGGCGACCGCCAGCGAGTCGCGGCCCGGCACGCAGCTGTCCTTGCAGGTGAGCCACTGCCAGTCGGCGCGCAGTTCGCGGCGCCCGGCCGCGGCAGCGTCGCGCGGCGCGGTGATCTCCTGAAGCATGACCACTTCGTCGTGGTAGACGTGGTCGAGGATGTCGCCGGGCGAGACCAGCCGCTCGGGCGTCGGCCACTGCAGGGGGCCGGCGGTCCAGCCGTCGGGCAGGAAGAGCTTCTGGCGCGGCGCGAAGCCCGAGTCGTTGCGGCCGTCCCAGTAGAAGTGCCAGCCGGGCGTCGCGGCCAGGCGCCAGGCCACCGTGACGGCGCCGCCCGGGGCGACGGCGACCGGTTCGACGGTCGCGGTGAGCGAGACGCGCGGCGTCTCGGCGGCAGGCGCGGCGGCGGCCTCCGGAACGGGCGCCGGCTCGGGCGCACGGCGGCAGCCAGGCGCGACAAGGCTGAGCAGGATCGCCGGCAAGAGGATGATCACGGATTTTCGGGTGACGTAAAGCATGAGGGCCACGATACCCGTGGCCCCCATGCTCCGCAACTTCATGGCTCCGGCGCGGACGTTACGAACGCGGCTTGACGACCTCGGGCTCGCCCAGGCCCAGGCCGCGCAGGCCGTCGGCGATGAGCGACCAGTCGCCCACGATGACCCAGACCGTGCGCGCGGGGTCGAGGTGGTCCCGAACCACGGCCGCGAGGTCGCCCTCGCCCAGCGCCTCGACGCGCTTCGAATAGGTCAGCCAGTCGTCCAGCGGCTGCTCGGCCAGGATCTGGTCGGCCAGCTGACGGGCGATGCCGCCAAACGTCTCGAACCGCTGCGGCAGGCCCTGCATCAGGCGGCTCTTGTTGTCGGCCAGTTCGACGCCGGCCAGCGGCTTGTCGGCGCGGATCTGCGCCATCTCCTTCATCAGCTCGCTGACCGACGCCGCGGTGGCGTTGGTCTGCACCGGCGCGCTCATGACGAAGAGGCCGCCCTGCCGGTAGCTGGACAGCTGCGAGCGCGCGCCGTAGGTGTAGCCCTTGTCCTCGCGCAGGTTCATGTTGATGCGCGACGAGAACTGGCCGCCGAAGGCCGAGTTCAGCACCTCGAAGGCCAGGTGCGCCGGGTCGTTGCTGGCCATGTCAGCAAAGCCGCCCGTGATCTGGCTCTGCTGCGCGCCCGGGCGGTCGATGACGACCAGCTTCGGGCCCGTGTACGGCGCCGTGACCAGCGGACGACGGTCCGGCAGCGTGGCCGACGTCCAGCCACCGAAGGCCTTGAGCACGGCCGCCCGCGCCTGGTCCATCGTCAGGTCGCCGACGACCACCATCGTGGCGTTGTTCGCCGAGAACCACGTGCCGTGGAACGTCACGAGGTCGTCGCGCGTGAGCGCCTCGAGCGACTGCGGCGTGCCGATGCCCGACCCGGGCTGCGCGTACGGGTGACCGTCGCCGAAGCAGCGCTTCTGGAACTCGTTCATGCCCTGCGACTGCGGCGTCACCGCTTCCTGCTTCTGGCGGCCGCGGTAGCCCTGCCTGACGCGGTCGAAGTCGGCCGCGGGGAACGTCGGGCGCAGCGCCACGTCGGCCAGCAGCGCCAGGCCGGCGTCCAACTGGCCCTTCAGCACGTTCAGCGAGACCTGGGTGCCGTCGAAGTTGCTGCTCGAGCGCAAATCGGCGCCCAGCCCCTCGATGGCCGCCGACAGCGCCAGCGCGTCCTTGCCCTTGACGCCCTCGTCGAGCATCTCGGCCGTCAGCGAGGCGGCGCCCTGCCGGTCGGCCGGGTCGTCGGCCCAGCCCGCGCGCACGACCAGCCGCGCCTCGACCAGCGGCAGGTCGTGCTTCTCGACCAGCGCCAGCTTCAGGCCGTTCGGCAGCGTGGCCACCTGCACGGCGGGCGGCGTGAAGACCGAGCGGGCCCCGCCCTCGGGCAGCTTGCTGCGGTCGACGTCGACCTTGGTGGCCGCGAGCTTGCCCTGGGGCACGATGTACAGCACGCCGCGCCGGCCCAGGTCGATGTACTTCCGCATCCAGCTGTTGATGGCCGCGGGGTTGGTCGCGGCATAGCGACCGAGGTCGTCCTTCAGCCAGCCGGGGTTGCCGACCAGCACGTTGTAGCGGTTGAGGCGGTCGGCCTTGCCGCCGAAGCCGCCGATCTGCTGCAGGTCGCGGACGGCGCTGGTCTCGTAGCGCGTGCGGGCCAGGACCACCTCGGCCTCGGTGACGCCGCCGGCCAGCAGCGTGCGCAGCTCGGCGTCGATCGCGGCCTCGAGCTCGGGCAGCGTGTGGCCGGGCGCGGCGCTGGCGGTGATGCCGAAGATGCCGCTCATCTCGCGCGAATCCTGCGAGCAGCGGACGTCCAGCGCGATGCGCTTGTCGTAGACCAGCGTCTTGTACAGGCGCGACGTCTTGCCGCCGCCGACGATGTCGCCCAGCAGGTCGAACTCGGCGTCGCCCGCCTGGTACCAGCCCGGCGTGTGCCACTGCATGTACAGGCGCGGCACCTCGACGGCGTCCTCGGCCACGGCGCGGCGCTCGCCGTCCAGCTGCGGGATCCACGACTCGAGGCGCTGGACCGGCTGGCCGGGCGGGATCGGCCCGAAGTACTTCGCGATCCATTCCTTCACCTGGGCAGTATCGAAGTCGCCGGCGACGCACAGCGACGCGTTGTTGGGCGCGTAGTAGAGCTTGAAGAACTCGGAGACGTCCTCCTTCGAGGCGGCCGACAGGTCCTCCATGCTGCCGATGACGGACCACGAGTAGGGATGGCCCTGGTCGTACATCAGGTCGAGCAGCATGTCGCGGCTCTTGGCGTAGGGACGGTTCTCGCCCTGGCGCTTCTCGTTCTTCACGACGTCGCGCTGGTTGTCGAGCTTCTCCTGCGTCATGGCCGGCACCAGCCAGCCCATGCGGTCGGCCTCCATGAACAACGCCAGCTCGAGCTGGTCGGCCGGCACGTTCTCCCAGTAGTTCGTGCGGTCGTTGTTCGTGGAGCCGTTGATCTGCCCGCCGATCTTCTGCAGCGGCAGGAAGTAGTCCTTGTCGTGGTGTTCCGAGCCCTGGAACATCATGTGCTCGAACAGGTGCGCGAAGCCGGTGCGGCCGGGCTTCTCGTTCTTCGAGCCCACGTGGTACCACACGTTGACCGCTGCGTTGGGCAGGCTGTGGTCCTCGTGCAGGATGACCTGCAGGCCGTTCTCCAGGGTGTACTTCTGGTACTTGAGGTCGGGCAGGTCGACGACCGGGGCCTTGGTGCTGGCAGCCAGCGCCGAGCCGGCGGCCAGCAGGACCGCGAGCCCGATAAAGGACGCGATTCGGCGGAGATTCACGGCAGGATCCCTTCGCGGCGGCAGGGGTTGCGTCGATGGCCGCGGCGGGTGCGCCGTCCCGTGCGCGGATCGTGGGGCCGGTGTCCTGATACGGACGGGAGGCGGCGCCGGTTGCAGCTTACCCGCCCCCGGGCTGCGGCGCAACGGCTCCCCGCCGGGGCCGAAATCCCGTGCAGCGGCCTGCGCCCGATGGTATCGTCAAGCCAGGTCGGCCTTTGGCGTCGCCAGGGCCGTCGACCCGTCCCGCGACGGCTGGTCCGTCCAGCTACCCCTGCCGGGGAGACACGGATGGTGCGCTACACGCTGCTGCGAACGGCCCTCGACCCCCTGCTGGCGGTCATGGGCCCGGCCGGGCTGGCCCGGCTGGAGTTCCTCCCCCGCGCCTGGGAATACCACACCCAGGCCCATGCGACCGCGCGCCACGACTTCGGCGCCGACGTGGTCGTGAAGGAGGATCCGGACGCCTTCGTCCAGTTGCGCGAGCAGCTTGCGGAGTACTTCGTCGGCGACCGCACCGAGTTCACGATCGAGCTGGACCCGCACGGCACCGACTTCGACCGGCGCGTCTGGAACCAATTATTGAAGATCCCCTACGGACGCCTGCGGACCTACGGCGAGGTGGCGCGCGCGCTGCGCAAGCCGACCGCGACCCGCGCCGTGGGCCAGGCCGCGGGGCGCAACCCGCTGCCGATCCTGGTGCCCTGCCACCGCGTGGTCGGACGCGGCGGCTCGCTGGTGGGCTTCGCCGGCGGCATCGACACCAAAGCCCGCCTGCTGCGGCTGGAAGGCCACACGCTGGGCGACTCACCCCGCCTCCAGGAGCCGCGACTGTTTTGACCATCCTCGACTGGCTCATCCTCCTGGTCATGTATTGCGTGATCATGGGCTCGATGCTGTTCACGCGGCAGCACATGCGCGGCGTGGCCGACTACCTGGCGGCCGGCCGCAGCGCCGGTCGCTACCTGCTCACCGTGTCGGCGGGCATCGCCGCGGTCGGCGCCATCACCATCGTCGCCAACCTGGAGATGGGCTACGAGGCCGGCTTCGCCATGGGCTGGTGGGGCCTGAGCATGTCGCTGTTCATGACGCTGGTGACCGTCACCGGCTGGGTGAACTACCGCTTCCGCCGCACGCGCGCGCTGACGTTGTCGGAGTTCTTCGAGCGCCGGTACAGCCGAAGGTTCCGCATCTTCGCCGGCAGCGTGGCCTTCGGCGCCGGCCTGATCAACTTCGGCATCTTCCCCGCCGTCGAGGCCCGGTTCTTCATCCACTACCTGAACCTGCCGGAATTCTGGCACCTGGGCCCACTGGCCGTGCCGATGTACCCGACCATCATGTTCATCACGCTGGGCTCGGCGGTGTGGTTCGTGCTGTCGGGCGGGCACGTCTCGGTGCTGGTGACGGACTTCATCCAGGGCGTGTTCGCCTACGTCGTGTTCCTGGTGATGGCCGCCTGGCTGCTGCAGAAGGTGGGCTGGGACGACGTCTCGACGGTGATGCTGCAGACGCCGCCGGGACTGTCGAAGATCAACCCCTTCGACACCAGCTACGTGAAGGACTTCAACGTCACCTACTTCCTGATCGGCGTCATCGGCCTGTTCTACGGGGCGATGTCGTGGCAGGGCACGCAGGCCTACAACACCTCGGCGCGCTCGGCCCACGAGGGCAAGATGGGCAACGTGCTGGGCCTGTGGCGCGGCATCGGGCAGGGCATGTTCATGACGTTCGTGCCCATCCTGATCTACACCGTGCTGCACCACCCCGACTGGAAGCCGCTGGCCGACGGCGTGCAGGTGCAGCTGGACGCCATCCCCAACGAGGCCGTCCGCTCGCAGATGCGCGGGCCGCTCACATTGTCGGCCCTGCTGCCGACGGGCCTGATGGGCGCCTTCGCGGCGCTGATGCTGTGCGCTTCGATCAGCACGCTGAACACCTACATGCACTCGTGGAGCAGCATCTTCGTGCAGGACGTGCTGATCCCCCTGCGCCGCAAGCCCCTGGCACCGGCGGCGCACATGCTCACGCTGCGGCTGTCGGTGGTCTTCGTCGCGCTCTTCACGTTCATCTTTGCGCTGTTCTACAAGCAGAGCCAGGCCATCCTGCTGTTCTTCGCGCTGACGGGTGCCATCTTCGCCGGCTGGTCGGGCGCCGTGATCATCGGCGGCCTCTACACCAAGTGGGGCACGACCGCCGGGGCCTGGGCCGCGGGCATCAGCGGCGTCACGCTGACGATGACGGGCTTCGTGCTGGAACAGGCCAAGCGCTCGTGGCGCGAGACGGGCACGGCGTTCTGGGGCCTGGTCGATTTCGCGGGCCCTGGGCGCGCCGAGGCCTGGGCCGCCTGGGTCGAACACCACCTGCCCAACGGCCAGGAGATCTGGGGCTGGTCGATGTGGGTGTGTGCACTGACGTATGTGGCGGTCTCGCTCTCGCAGCAGCTGGTGCGGCGGCGCGTGTTCGACCTGGACCGCCTGCTGCACCGCGGCCCCCATGCCGTGCCGGGCGAGTTCGAGGGCACCGGCCTTGCCGTCTCGCGCGGCTGGCGCGCGCTGGGCATCACCGACGAGTTCGGACGCCGCGACAAGATCCTCTACCTGGCCACCTGGGGCTGGAACCTGGCCTGGATGCTGGTCTTCGCCGTCGGCACCATCTTCTTCCTGACCAGGCGCCTGACCGCCCACGGCTGGACGGGCTACGACAGGCAGTGGCTGCACTTCTGGCACACGCGGTTCTGGATCGAGCTGGTGGTCTCGTCGCTGGTGATGGTGTGGTTCACGGTCGGGGGCGCCAAGGATGTGCGGCGGATGCTGCGTGAATTGAAGTCGCGCACGCGGGATGATTCGGATGACGGGTATGTGCATGAGGAAAAGGCCGGGGAGCGCGGGGGGAACGACTAGGCATCTGCGGGACTTGCGCCGGCGCAAGCGGGGACCTCAGCCAACTGGCCTGCCTGGTGGACCAACCGCTGCCCGATGGGGTGGTTATAAAATCGGACTATAATTATCCTATATCCTTACCCTGACGGCCGATTGCAGATTAATTCCGTGTGATTTTTGCGCCCGGCCGGACCCTTCCTCTCTGTTACAGGGAAGCACTCGGAGGGACAGGGCCATCGGCGCCGCAGTCCCCGAGAGCCGCATTCTCAGGTGAGACCGGCCGGACTGCGGCCAGATCGTCGACAACCGCCCCGCGGCGGCAGGAGGATACGCATGTTCAGGCAACCTCGACACTCATTGGCCCGACACCCATTGGCCCGACACCTATCGTCCCGGCATTTGTCGCTGGCCTTGCTCGTCGCCATGTCGAGTGCGCTCGGGAGCCTGTCTCCGGCGCGTGCCTCCACGGTGCCAATGTCGGCACCGGCGCTCGCGAGCGCGGTCGGAGCGATCGCTGCCGGCGCCGACAAAATGCCCTCCACCGTGCCTGGTTGGCAATTCGAGGGCGGCGATGCCTTCGCCTACACCGGGTCGGGCGCCAGCACGATCGGCGACGTCAATGGTGACGGCATCAGTGATTTTGCCGTCGGCGCGCCGTACTACACAACGGTCGTCGGCGGCCAAGGGTACAATGCCGCCGTCTTCATCTTTTTCGGCGGCCCAAACGGGCCGGCGACGACGCCGGACCAGACACTCTATGCGACAACCAGCGGCTTCGGCAGCGTGGTGGCCCCGGCCGGCGACGTCAACGGTGACGGCCATGCCGACCTGCTCGTCGGGCATCCGAGCGCGGTCCCGGCCGGCAGCGGCAAGGCCTATGTCTACCTGGGCTCCGGTACCGCTTCCGGGCTGCAGACCACGCCGATCTGGCAGTACGCCTACGACAGCAGTTTCGGCACCAGCGTGGCGTCGGCCGGCGACGTGAACGGCGACGGGAATGACGACATCATCATCGGCGGCCCGACCTCCTCGTCATTCTACATAACCGGTCCCGGTATGGCGTTCCTCTTCAACGGCAATGGCGGCGGCGTCGACGCGGCTCCCTCCTGGGCCTGGGGCCTGGGTGGAAACTTCGGCACGTCGGTCGCCGGAGCCGGCGACGTGAACGGCGACGGCATGGACGACGTCATCATCGGGGCCCCGAATGTGTCGGGTGTCGTGCCGGTCTCCTATCAGGGAGCGGCCTTCATCTACCACGGCAACGAGTCCGGACTGGCGCTGGGCTTCAGTTCGGTGCTGTGGGGCTCCGACAACCAGCTGGGCTCTGGGTACGGGAGCGCCGTCGCCGGCGTTGGGGACATCAATGGCGACGGAACGGCCGACGTCGCCGTCGGTTCCCCGACCTGGGATTGGCCGGAGCACGAGGATGCCGGTCGCGCCTTCATCTACCCCGGTTCGGAGGGTGGCGTAAGCGACACGCCGATCTGGGAAGAGTGGGGCATCGACGCCGGTTCCCGCTTCGGCGCCGACGTCCAGCCGGCCGGTGACGTCAACGGTGACGGTCTGGCCGACTGTGCCGTGAATGCGCCGGGAAACATCGTCGGCAGCGGCGTCTTCAACCGCTATGTCGTCCTGGTCCAGGGCGCTCGCGCGGGATTCAGCGTGCCTCTGATCGAGTGGTACCTCGCCCGCAACGACGGGACGGATTTCGGTTCGGCGATCGGCACGGCCGGCGACGTGAACGACGACGGTTTCAGCGACCTGATCGTGGGTTCCGCCACCTATTTCAGAGGAACGCCAGGCATGGTTGGCGAGGGCCGGGCGGAAATCTTCTTCGGCGCCGGCACCGGCCCGCGCCCCAAGATTGCCCAGAGCCTCACCTACGAGCAGAACAGCACGTATTACGCCTGGGTGACCACCACGATCGGTGACGTCAATGGCGACGGCTACAGCGACGTGGCCGTCACCGGCCCCGGTGTCGACGTCAGCGGCACCGACAACGGTATCATTCAGATCCAGTTCGGTTCGTCGGGCGGCCTGCTGGCAGGTCCGCAATGGGCGCCCTCGCAGGCGAGCGGCAGCTTCGGGTACTCGGCGGCGGCGGCCGGCGACGTCAACGGCGACGGTTACGACGACATTATCATCGGCGCCCCACTGACCGGACTTACCGGCCGGGCCTATTGCTGGTTCGGTGGACCGTTTGGTCCGTCGGACGCCGGCCCTGAGTGGGGTGCGGAGCAGGGCGGAGTCGGCGCCTGGTTCGGTTGCAGCGTCTCCGGGGCGGGCGACGTCAACGGCGACGGCTATGCCGACGTGATCGTGGGCGCACTCTACGACGAGACCGACCAAGCCAATGAGGGCCGTGCCTACCTCTACCTGGGGTCGGCCTACGGCCTGGCGAATTGGCCGGTCTGGAGCTGTGAAGGGAACCAGGTCAACGGCAATCTGGGCGTCTCGGTCTCCGGGGCAGGCGACGTGGACGGCGACGGCTTCGACGACGTGGTCGTGGGTGAGTACAAACGGAATGTACCCCTCTTCGGGGGCCAGCTCATTCTTCCGGAAGTCGGCCGCGTTTATGTCTTCCAAGGCGGGCAAACCGGCCTGAGCGGGACGCCGGCAACGATTCTCGAGGGCTCGACATCCTACATGAATTTCGGCAGTTCCGTCTCGACGGCCGGTGATGTCGACGGCGATGGCTACAGCGATATCCTGGTGGCCGCACGTTACGCGGACAGTCCTCTGACCGACGAAGGCCAGGTCTTCGTCTACCGCGGATCCGCGGCGGGTGTCTCCACGACCGCGCACTGGACGTACCACAGCGGCCAGGGGCTGGCCAACCTCGGCGCGAGCATCGCCTGCGCCGGCGACGTGAACGGCGACGGGCTGAGCGACGTCATTGTGGGCGCCAACTTCGCCGACCGGAACAACTATCAGGACAACGGCGAGGCGATGGTGTTTGCGGGCCCGCTCACGGGCAGTTCCGCGACAACGCCGATCTGGTCGTTTGCCGGCCAGCAGAGCTACGAGAATCTGGGCAACGCGGTCGGCTCCGGCGGAGACATCAACGGCGACGGGTTCTCCGACGTGCTCACCGGCTCGCCCGGCTGGTCGGGCTCGTACTACGGCCAGGGACGCATGCTCGTCTTTTACGGGAACGGCCTGGAATTTCCCGAAAGCGCGTTGTCCCTGGCGGTACAGCAGCGCCGCGGCGACAACAGCGCACCCATGGGCCTGAAGGCCGACGCCGGCGTGCCGCCGACGATGCGCCTTAGAGCGAACGCAAGATCCGCCGCCGGCTGGGGCAAACTGCGGTTGGAATGGGAGGTGAAGCCGCAGGGAGTCATGTTTGATGGCCAGAATCTGGGCCGCGGGGCCTGGGCCAACTTTGGTCCGCTCGACTCCGGCCCGATCAATCTGCAGCCGGGGACGAGCATCCACTGGCGTGCGCGCGTCGTCGGCAATTCGCCGCACCAACCGCACTCGCGTTGGCTCTCGCCGCAAGGCAACGGCGCCCAGGAAGCCGACGTGAGCACGCGCAGCTCGGGGACGTCGGGCGTGGAACTGCCGGGTCGTCTGCCTCGCAGTGCTTTGCTGGTCGCTGCCGCGCCCAATCCGTTCAACCCGAGCACGTCGATCCGCTTCGAAGTCCCGCGCGCAGGACAGGTCAGGGTCGACCTGTTCGACCTGCGGGGTTGGCTGGTGCGGACGCTGGTGGACGAGGCGCGCCCTGTGGGTCCCACCGCGGTGGTCTGGGACGGGCTGGACCTGAACGGTCAGCCGGTCGCCTCGGGCGCCTACCACGTTCGTGTCGAGGCCGGTGGCCAGAGTGGCTCCGTTCGCGTGTTGCTCCTGAAGTGATCGCGGCGGGCGGCCATCCGGCCATTGGTTGAGGCTCTGTCGGCCCCGGTCTGGAGAGAGATCCGGGGCCGACTTCTTTCCAGGCCGGTCGCTGCGCCGAGGATTGCCACCACGGGCGATTGACGCCCCGCCGCGACTTGGCCAACCATTGTGGAATGAATGACGGCGGCAAGGACGACGACGGACGGGACGGGCCCGCTCCGTCACCGGGGATGAGCAGAAGGAGCGGCAATGGCGACGGAGGATAGTTTTCGCCCTGCACGGAGCCCGTTCTGCGCCGCCGCGGACAGACGCCTCCATCCGTCGCGCGGTGGCGGTCGAGCCGGCACCACCGCCGGCGGCTGCGTGGGCTCGCCGATGTGATCGAGGATCCGCTCGATCGTCGGTGCGTCGAGCACGAACACGATGATGCGCATCGGCTCGCCGCACTTCGGGCATTTCAGGGGGAGGCACTCGTAGAGGCGGGCCAGGAGCAGCGCCCAGCTGCGCGCCAGCTGCGCGCGGAAGTCCGGCTTGGTTTCG
>CAIWHK010000006.1 GCA_903912525.1 uncultured bacterium
GGCCGGTGGCGGCGGCCGCCAGACGGCACCTGCGCCGGCGCATCCGGCCGCCCTGGCGCCCGAACGTCCGCGCTACGCGGGACCGACCGGGGGCGGTGCCTCGAAGGCGTCGTCGCCGGCTCCGGCCGCGCCGGCGGCACCCGACATGACCAGCGCAGATCGCGCCGTGCCCGGCTGGACGCGCTATATCGACACCCTGATGAAGAAGCACCCACGCCTGGCCTCGTGCCTGATGATGGGGCTTCCCGAGCGCGACGATGCGGCCGGCTGCCTGCGCGTGTCGTTCGAGGCGGACAAGAAGTTCATGGTCGACAGCATCGCCGGCGACACCGGCGTGCTCGCCGCACTGGCCGAGGCCCAGTGGGGCACGCCGCTGAAGGTCGTGCTCGAATACGGGCCGCGCGGCCAGCAGGCCGCGGTGACCGAAGAGATCCGCCAGGAAGTGGCGCCGACCCATGTCGAGGAACTGAACCGGGCCTGCGCCGCCGACCAGGCGCTGGGCGACCTGGTGGACATGATCGGCGGCCAGCCGCTGCCCGAGAGCGAGCGCAGCCGCTGGGATCCGCCCGCGAACTGACGCGGCCCTGCGCGGCGACCCCTCGACGGGATTCAACGAAACATCCGGACAGCAGGGAGGACCCATGGACATCCGCGTGTTGATGAAGCAGGCCCAGGCGATGCAGGCCAAGATGGCCAAGGCGCAGGCCGAGCTCGAGGGCAAGGAAGTGACCGCCGAGGTCGGCGGCGGCCAGGTGAAGGTCGTCATGAACGGCAAGCACCGGGTCAAGAGCATCGTGATCGCACCGTCGGCCGTCGATCCCGAAGATGTCGAGTTCCTGCAGGACCTCGTGCTTGCCGCCGTGAACGAGGCTGTCGCCGCCGTGGACGCGATGGTCGAGGCGGACATGGGCTCGGTGACGGCCGGCATGAATGTGCCGGGGCTGAACCTGCCGGGGATGGGCTGAACGTGGAGAACGCGCGCGGTGGGGGCGGCCTGTCCGGCGGCGGCCTGTCCGGTGGCGGCTTGTCCGGCGGGGACGGAGGCGAGTTTCAGTCGCCGGCGCTCGAGCGCCTGGTCCGCAGCCTCAGCCGCCTGCCCGGGCTTGGCCGCAAGTCGGCCACGCGCGTGGCGCTCCACCTGCTGACCGGAGGCGGCGCCGAGGCGCACGCCGAGGAGCTGACGACGGCCCTGGGCGAGGCCCGCAGCCAGGTGCGCACCTGCACCCGATGCGGGGCGATCACCGAGCCGGACCCCTGCCGGATATGCACGTCCGAGCGCCGCGATCGCTCTCAACTGTGCGTGGTCGCCAGCCCGGTCGATGTCCTGCCGATGGAGAAGGCCGGGTTCTTTCGCGGGCGCTATTTCGTCCTGGGCGGGCTGCTGTCGCCCATCGACGGGGTCCGGGCCGGCGACCTGCCGTTCGAGCGCCTCCTGGACCGCCTGCAGGATGGGCCGGTCACCGAGCTGATCATCGCCCTGGACGCCAGCGTGGAGGGGGAGACGACGGCCCTCTATATCCAGAGGCTGTTGTCCGGCAACCCGTTGCAGCTGACGCGACTGGCCACCGGCATCCCCGTGGGCGGGGCCCTGGCCTACACGGACGAAGTGACCCTCCAGCGCGCCTTCCAGTTCCGCCGTACCTTCTGATCCCGGACGACCCTACCCTCCTCTGTGGCCCCCGTGGCCTCCGTGGCCTCCCCGGCGACCTCGGTGCCAATTCCGCATTCAAGTGGTTGGGCTTCCGGTCGATATCCGTCTGGCGTCATGATCGTTTGCCCTGCGGCAGACCGGGCCGGACTGGCCCGGCAGGAGTGCGGTTCATGGTCAGAGCTGAGTGGGCCATCTTCGAAGAAGACTACTGGGCCATCAACAACGTGTTGGATGACCTGCTGCGCAGCAGCCGGGCGACCAACGTGGTGTTGATCGACCGGACGGGCCAGCTGGTCAGCCAGTGCGGTCCTTCGGTCGACTTCGACCTGACCAGCTTCGCCTCGCTGTGCGCCGCCGATTTCGAGGCGAACTACCAGTTGGCCAAGCTGATCGGCGAGCGCGACTTCAGCACGCTGTTCCACCAGGGCGCGCGCGAGAGCATGTACCTGGCGAAGATCACCAAGGGCGTGGTGCTGGTGGTCCTGTTCGCCAAGAGCACGACGCTCGGCCTGGTGCGGCTGCGGGTCAAGCGCGCGGTCGAGGAACTGAACGAAGTCATGGAGCATCTCTACGAGAAGCTCGAGTACCGCAACGAGGAATACGACACCTTCGACGAGACCTTCGCGCGCGGCGTGGAGGCCGAGATCGACAACCTGTTCGCCGAATAGGGATGCAGGAAGCCGGCCCTGTCACCGGCAGCCAAAGGGGAAAGACGTGTCGCTCATCAACTACTCTTCGCGCGAGATCAACTGCAAGGTGGTCTATTACGGCCCCGGTCTCGGCGGGAAGACGACCAACATCCAGTATGTCTACGAGAAGCTCGCACCCGAGACCAAGGGCAAGCTCGTGACGCTGGCGACGGAGATGGACCGCACGCTCTTCTTCGATTTCCTGCCACTGGAGCTGGGCGAGGTCAAGGGCTTCAAGACGCGCTTCCACCTCTACACGGTGCCCGGCCAGGTGTACTACAACGCCAGCCGCAAGCTGATCCTGCGGGGCGTGGACGGCATCGTCTTCGTGGGCGACAGCAGCGAGGCGCGCTTCGACGCGAACATCGAGGCGCTGTACAACCTGCACGACAACCTGAAGGAATACGACCTGAGCCTCGAGCAGATCCCGTTCGTGATGCAGTGGAACAAGCGCGACGTGCCGGACGCGATCCCCACCGCCGAGCTGAACGAGGAACTGAATCCCGAAGGTTACGACTTCTTCGAGGGCATCGCCGTGCAGGGCGTGGGCGTCTTCGACACGCTCAAGTGCGTGGCGAAGAAGGTGCTCAGGCAGCTGCAGACGAGCTGACGCCGGGAACGCGGACATCGCGAAACGGCGGTTGCGCGGCCGGAGACGGCCGCGCTTCGCTTTGGGGAAACGCGGCCGGCCGGGAGCAGCGTGATTCGGGCCCTGTCAGTCCGCGGGGGCGCGCCGCAGCGAGGCCAGATGGTCGGCGAAGACCTCGTTGAACAGCGCGCCGGGTCGCCGTTCGCGCAGGCGGGCGACGATGTCGGGGCCCTCGGCGCCCAGTTCGTGCATGATCAGCCCGGCCACGAGCGCCGACCGGTTGTAGCCCATCCCGCAGTGCGACAGCACGGCGTGGCCGTCGCGGACCAGATCGGCGCCCATGCGGGCGATGGCGCGCAGCTTGGCGGTGTTGGGCAGGTCGTCGTCGTGGATGGGGAAATAGACGTACAGCCAGCGGTCCGGCACCGTCGGCACGCCCATGTCGAGGTCGCCCTCGAGGTCGATCACGACGTCCACGCCGTGGCGCTCAAGGACTTCCCAGCTCGTGATGGCCGGCGAGATGAACAGCCGGCCGTCGTCATCCACGTTGAACAGTTCCACGGTCAATCCCCCCGGTTTTCCCCAGCGTAACATGGGGCTGCATTGGTGGCGAGCAGTGCGCGTCCACGCGCCAGCTCGAGCAGGTCGCCCACCACGGCCTCGGCCGTCGGCCAGCGTCCGGCTCCGCCGCCGAGAAGGCACTCACGGCTGCCGTCCGTCCTGTCGATGACGACCACGTTCTGCTCACCGCGCGCCTGTCGCAACGGTGAATCCGCAGCCGGGCACTCCAGGGCCACGCGCGCCCGCCAGCCGTCGGCGGTGCGCTCGAGAGAGGCTACCTGCCGCAGGCCCGGGCGCAGGGCCGCCGCCGTGATGGGCTCGCACGATACCTCGTCCTCGCGCAACGGGGGGCCGCCATGCAGGAGCGCGACCGTGCACAGCTTGGCCGCCGCATCGCGTCCGTCGAGGTCGCGCGAAGGGTCGGCCTCGGCCAGGCCGCGTGCGCGCGCCTCGGCCACCGCCGCCTCCAGTGACCACCCGCGTTCACATTGCTCGAGCACGAAGTTCGCCGTGCCGTTCAGCACGCCGCTGAGCGCCCGGAGCGGCACGCCGCCGTCGCGCCCGAGCGCTTCCAGCACCGGCACCGAACCGCCGACGGCGGCCCCGGCCAGAAGGCGTGCGTCCCGGCGACGCGCAACGGACAGCAGTGCCTCGCCGTGGGCGGCCAGAAGGTCCTTGTTGGCCGTCACCACCGGCGTGCCCCGGTCCAGCGCCGCCAGGATCGCGTGGCGGGCGCTGTCGGTGCCGCCCATGACCTCGACGACCACGTCGACGTCGGCACCCGCCAGCGCCACCGGGTCGGTGAAGGTCGGCGCCGGCGGGCCGAACGGGCGCAGCTTGCGCACGGCGACGCCGACCAGGCGGAACCGCCTGGGGTCGTCGGCCAGCAGGTGGGCCACGCCGCCGCCGACGCTGCCGTGCCCCAGCAGCGCAACCCGCAGCGGTGCGACCGGCGGCAGCGGTTCGCCGGCAACGGACGGGCCATGGCCGATGCGCGTCCAGGTGGTGGCGTTCAGGGCGCCGAGCTCGAAGTCCAGCCGGTGACGGCGCGCGAACCGGATCGCCTTGTGCTGGATGATGGAGCCGTCGGTGGCCAGGGCGTCGCGCCAGGTGGCGGCGGCGAAGCGGCGGGCGCTGCCGCCGGGCAGCGCCGGGTCACGGTCATAGAGGCCGTCGACATCCTTCACCAGCAGGCAGCGCGCGGCGCCGAGCGCCCGCGCCAGGCACAGGGCCGTGAGGTCCGAGCCGCCGCGGCCCAGCAACACCGTGCGGCCGCCCCGGTCCCGCGCGATATAGCCGGGGCAGACGACGACGCCGGGTCCGGCGAGCGCGCCACGCAGCGCGGACGTCGCTGCGGCCACCGGTTGCGCATCGGTGGCGGGGCCGCGGGCCCGCAACCCCGCCGACAGGCAGGCGCAAGGCACGCCGGCGCGCTCGAGCAGGGCGGCCAACAGGGCCGCGCTCTCTCGCTCGCCGCCGGCGGCCATCTCGGCTCGCGCGTGCGACTCCGCCGCGAGACCGAGCCGGTTGGCCCGGGCCAGCAGTTCGTCGGTGCGCCCGGCCAACGCCGAGACGACGGCCACGACGCGCCAGCCGTCGCGTCGCCAGCGGTAGATCTCATGGACGGCGCCGCCGAGGCTGGCCTCGTCACGCAGCACCGAGCCGCCGAACTTCAGGACGATCAGGGGGGCGTCGCTCATCGCGCCACCTCCGCCGTGATCGTCGCGAGGGCCGACTCGAGGTCGTCCCGGATGTCGGCGATGGACTCGAGTCCGACCGACAGCCGCAGCAGGCCGTCGCGGACCCCGGCCGCCGCGCGTGCTTCCGGCGAGAGGTCGGCATGCGTCATCGACGCGGGGTGGGTGACCAGGGTCTCGACCGAACCGACGTGCTCGACGAGTCGGCACAGGCGCAATGCCCCGGCCACCCGGCGCGCGGCGGACAGCCCGCCGCTGACCTCGAAGCTGAGCACGGCGCCGTGCGCGCCGAGGTGCTGGGCGTCCGCCAGTTGGGCGTGGCCGAGCGACGGGTAGTGCGCGCGTGCCACGGCGGGGTGCCCGGCCAGCCACTGCGCCAGCGTCTCGGCCGACGCGGACTGCGCCCGCAGGCGCAGCGGCAGCGTCTTGATGCCCTGCAGCGTCAGCCAGGCGTGCTGCGGCGTCTGGATGGCGCCGGTGCTCTTGCGGACGAAGCGGATGCGTTCAAGCAGCGCGTTGTCGCGGGTGACGACCGACCCGCCGGGCGCGACCGAGTGGCCGTCGATGAACTTCGTGGTGGAGGTGACCGTGACGTCGGCGCCCAGTTCGAGTGGTTGCTGCAGCGCCGGCGTCAGGAACGTGTTGTCCACGACGAGGCGCGCGCCGGCGCCGCGCGCGATGGCCGCGATCGCGCGCAGGTCGGTCACCTCGAGCGTGGGGTTGGCCGGCGTCTCGACGAAGATGACGCGCGTGCGCACTGTCACCGCCGCCGCGACGGCGGCCGGTGACGTGGAGTCGACGAACGTGGTGTCGATGCCGAGCGGCGCGAGCACCTGCTGCAGCAGTCGCGTCGTGCCGCCGTAGACCGCGCGCCCGCAAACCACGTGATCGCCCGCCTTCACCAGCGCCAGCAGCAGCGCCGTCTCGGCGGCCAGGCCCGTGCTGAAACACACTGCCGGTGGCGCGCCCTCGAGTGTGCCGAGCACGTCCTCGAGCGCGCTGACGGTCGGGTTCGACACGCGCGAGTACTGGTGTTCGGCGCGGCTGTCGACGCCGTCGCGGCAGAACGTCGTGGACTGGACAATGGGTGTGACAAGCGGTTGGCCGTCGGCGAAACCGGCGCCGGCGCGGCAACAGATGCTGTCGATCGAGGTGAGGACGGAGGCCGAAGCCGTGGTTCTGTTCGTCATGCCGTTACCCCCAGGGGTACGGCACCAAGAGCGGCGATGTGCGGCGTGATCGCGGTGGTCCCGGACCTTCAGCGCACGCGCCGGCTGTCCGGGGTCCTTTTTGACGGTTCCCGCCCCGATGGCGGCTCCGCCCGCATCAGCCCGACACGAGGTCGGCTGCGGCACCGCGGCGGGGTCATTCCCGCTCGGTTGCCGTCCCGGTCCGCAGGGCCCCGGGAACTCTTGATGCAAGTCTCTACTGGCGGCGCAATCTATCGGCGACCAAGCCGGTTGTCAAGCGGATCGCGCGAATGGCAGGCGGCTTGCTCCCTGGAAACCGGAGACAGGCAGCAACGGCTAGCCGCCCACCCGAAAGGTCATCAAATGATGTTCTGCCGCCGATCGCCGGGCTCCCGGGCTCGCCTTGCCGTGCCCCTGTGCATGACGGCGCTGGCGCTGTTCCTGCCGCCCCCGGGCAATTCCGGCCGTGCGCTTGCCGGCCAGGACCTGGTCGTCAACACATATACGGAGCTGGACCGCCTGCGCGACGAGAAGCTCACGCAGCTGCGCGACTATCTCGACCGCGTGCAGCGCCTGGCTGGCCAGGCCGCGACCGACCCGGTGTTGTGCGATTACTTCCGGATCCGCAGCCGTTTCGCCGAGTTGCAGGCGCAGCAGGCGCCGCCGGCCGAGGCGCTGGCCGCGATCGCGACGCTGGACCTGTCCCTGCGCGAACACTACCTGGCGAACTACCTCGCCTTCTACGACATCCTGTTCGTCGCGCGCGACGGCAGCGTGTTCCACACGATCCGCGGTGAAGCGGATGCGGGCACGAATCTCTTCAGCACTTCGCAGGGCGAGACGGCGCTCGGCAAGCGACTGCGCGGCAGTCCCGACGCGTCGTTCATCGACTACGAGTACTACGAGGCCTCGGGTGAGCCGTCGGCCTTCTTCGTCGAACCGGTGAAGGTGGGTGGGCGGCCGGCCGGATGGCTCGTGCTGCAGTGCACCATCGACAAGCTCAACCGGATCTTCGCGCGCGGCGACTACCTCGGGGGAACGGGCGAGGTCTTCCTTGTCAATCGCGAGCGGCAGATGCTCACCGACTCGCGGTTCCGGGCCGACACCAGTGTGCTGAGGCAGCACCTGTCCGAACAGAACATCAGCGCGAAGTTCGCAGAGCGACGCGGCCACAAGATCATCACCGACTACCGCGGCCAGCGCGCCCTGACGTCGTTCGAGGTGTTCCCGGTGCTGGATCGCGAATGGCTGCTGATCGCCAAGATCGACGAGGACGAGGTGGTGACGCGGGCCTGGCAGCGCACGGGCTTCGACGCCATGCTGGCCGAGGCCGCGCGCGCGACGCGCCCGCCCCGAATGGCCGAACCCCGCCTGCCGGCCGACCTCGTGCGCGTGGACATGGACGAGTTCCGCGGCGCCCGGCCCGGCGCCGGGCTCCTGACCTACGGCGTCAGCACCTGCACGGCCGTCGTCATCGGCAGGCCCGGGCACTTCGGCTACCTGGGCCACGCCAGCGTCTACGACCGCTGCTACGGCGCCGGCGACATGGACCTCGTGGCGCAGATGCTGCAGCGCATCCGGCAGTTTGAGGTGTATCCCAGCGAGCTGCGCGAGCTCCGCGCCGTGGTCGTGGCGCCGCATGTGAACAGCGCGCGCGGCGTCGTCGAGCGGTTGCTCGACGCGGGGCTGTTCCTGTCCCAGATCACGTTCGTGGCCGACCCCGGCGCACGGCGAGCCGACGTCCTGCATGACCCGGAATCGGGCGCCACGCGCGTCCACTGGTTCGGGGCCGGCGACCGCCAGTGGTGGGTCGATGCGGCCGCAGTGCCCGACCTGGGCCTGCTCGCGCAGACCGCCCTCGACTACCCGGCCGCGGTCACACGCGCCGATACGCGCGACCAGGCTGTTCCCGACAGCACGGCCGCGACCGAGCCTGCCCCCGCCGACGCGGCCGGGACCTCGCCCTAGGCCGCAGCCGATGCCGGCCCGCGCAGGGGCGCCGCTCCCGACGAGGCGGCGCCCTTCGTGTGACCCGCCTTGGTGCCCGAGCCTCCCTGCCGCTATAATGCCGCACGGCGTCGCTCGCGGCGCGGGCCCGTCCATCCACCAACCCGAGGAAGTTCCATGCGCCGTTTCGCCCTCCACCTGGCCGGCACGTTCTTCGGCTCCGGCTACGCGCCCATCGCGCCCGCGACTGCCGGCAGCCTGCTCTTCACGCTGATGTGGTGGGGCGCCTGGACGGCGTGGGGGCCGATCGGGCTGCCGGTGCACCTGGCCCTGCTGGCGCTGGTCACGGCCATCGGCATCCCCGTGGCCGGCGCGCTGGAACGCCTGCACGGCGAGGACCCGAAACTTGTGGTGATCGACGAGGTGGCCGGCATGCTCGTCACCTTCCTGGGCGTGACCGGCGGCCCGCTGGTCTGGTTCGCCGGCTTCCTGTGGTTCCGCTTCTTCGACATCCTCAAGCCGCTCGGTGTGCGCAAGCTCGAGCAGCTGAACGGCGGCGGCGGCGTCGGCATCATGGCTGACGACCTCGGCGCCGGCGTGCTGGCCTGCGCCGCCACGCATCTCACGGCTCGGGTGCTGGCGGGGTGGGGGCTGTGAGCGACGACGTGGCGGGCTTCGGCGAGCTCAAGATCATAGCCGTCGGCGACGAGTTGCTCGAGGGGCGCACGGCCGACACCAACAGCGGGCGCATCCAGCGCGCGCTCGGCGGACACGCGCTGCGCTGCGGCCTGATCCAGGTGGTGCCCGACACTTTGGATGCCATCCGGCAGGCGCTCGACCGGACGGCGCCGGGCGACCTCGTGTTCATGACCGGCGGTCTCGGTTCGACGCCGGACGACCTGACGCGCGATGCGCTGGCAGCGTGGGCCGGCGTGCCGCTCGATGAAGACGCCGCCGTGCGTGCGCAGCTGGAGGAGCGCTGGCGCCGGCGCGGGATCAGCGTGCGCGCGGGCGTCGAAAGCCAGTGCCAGGTGCCGCGCGGACTGTCGCCGCTGACCAATCCCGTCGGCTCGGCGCCCGGGCTGGCCGGCCGCCTGTGCGGACGCATGTTCGTCCTGTTGCCGGGCGTGCCCCCCGAGTTGGAGGGCCTGTTGCCTCTCGTGCTCGACCGGCTGCATCGTGAAGGCGCCCTGCCGACCGGACGCGCCACGCTCACCTGGCGCACGGCGCAGATCGCCGAGCTGCAGCTGGTGCGCCGCTGCGACGAGGCGCGCGCCGCGTACCCGTCGCTCGGCTGGTCGTGGTGGCTGTCGGACTGGGGCGTCGATGTGCGCGTGTCGGCGGCGCCCGGGGATGAACACCAGCTGGCGGATGTCGGCGCGCGGCTCGACGCCGAACTGGCGCATCTGGTCTACACGCGCGACGGGCGCGACCTGCCGACCGTCGTGAAGGACCTGGCCGTGGCCCGCGGCCGCACCATCGCGGTCGCCGAATCGTGCACCGGCGGACTGGTGGGCGGGGCGCTCACCGGCGTGGCCGGTTCGTCGGCCTATTTCCGCGGCGGCATCCTGTCCTATGCGAACGACGTGAAAGTCGCGCAGCTCGGTGTACCGGTGTCCGTGCTCGACGGCGACGGCGCCGTCAGCGAAGCCTGCGTGCGCGCGATGGCGGCCGGCTGCCGCGAGCGCCTGGGCGCGGACCTGGCCGTGGCCGTCAGCGGTATCAGCGGTCCGGACGGCGGCACCGACGACAAGCCCGTCGGCACGACATGGATCGGCGTGGCGACACCCGCGGGCGTGTTCGCCGGCTGTTACCGGTTCCCGGCCGACCGGACACGCAACCGGCTGCTTGCGGTCGCGGCGGCGGTCGATGCGCTCCGGCGCGTTCTCGAGGACGGGGATGACGTTTCGCCGTGGGCGCGGCGCGACACGTGGTGCACGCGCTGACCCGGGCGTTCGTCGCGGTCCCCTGCGGGGAACCGCTGGCCGGCGAAATGTCGCGCCGGCTTGACGCCCTGCCTGGCCTGGCCCCCGTCCGCTGGACCCCTCCGGACACCTGGCACCTGACCCTGCAGTTTCTTGGCGATTGGCCCGCTGACCGCCTCGATGCCCTGCGCGAAGGCCTTTCCGAGCCGGCCGGGCCTGCCCCGTTTGTGTTGCGACCGAGCGGGCTGGGGGGCTTTCCCGACCTGCGGCGCCCGCGGGTCCTGTTCCTGCAGTTCGCGGGGGCCGAACCGCTGCTGGAAATGGCGCTCGGAGTGCGGCGCGCAACGGCGCAGGCGTGGGCGGAGGGGCCGCAGGACACCCGGCCCGTCCACCCCCACCTGACGCTGGCGCGGGTTCGCGACCCGCTGGAGGAGTGGCAGGTCAAGCGATTGCAGGACATCGATCTGGACAATCTGCCAAACCTCTCCGTCGATCATTTCTGCCTGATGGCCAGCACCCTCGGGCCGGGTGGCGCCCGGCACCGGGAACTGGCCGGATTCGCCCTGCGAAAAAAAGGCGAATAAACCCATTGCCATCCCCGCGCGGGCCGTGCTATCTTGCCGCGGTCATCGATAGGGGCAGGCCGGCGGCAGGGAGGCCGGCAGCGGGCGGCGGGACGCGGCGGGACACGTCGAGTCACGCCGGGGGAGCGCAGGGCGGCAGCGGGCCGGCGATCGCATCCCACCCGAATCACGAACCAGTCGCGCATTCCTCAGCAGGCGCGACCCACAGGAGAACGAGCATGGCGCAACCGAAGAGCAACCCCGGCAAGGGCCCCGAGGACAGGAACAAGGATGACCGGAACAAAGAAGACCGGGCGAAGGCCCTGGAACTGACCCGCGCCCAGATCGAGAAGCAGTTCGGCAAGGGTTCGCTGATGCTGCTGGGCGAGGGCAAGATCTTCGATCATTTCGACGCGATCTCGACCGGCAGCCTGTCGCTGGACATCGCGCTGGGCATCGGCGGCCTGCCCAAGGGCCGCGTGTGCGAAATCTACGGGCCCGAGGGCTCGGGCAAGACGACCGTCTGCCTGTCGGTCATCGCCAACTGCCAGAAGCAGGGCGGCACCGCGGCCTTCGTCGACGCCGAGCACGCGCTCGACCCCGTGTACGCCCGCAAGCTGGGTGTCGATATCGACAACCTGCTGGTCAGCCAGCCGGACACCGGCGAGCAGGCGCTGGAGATCACCGAGATGCTCGTGCGCTCGGGCGCGGTCGATATCGTGGTCATCGACTCGGTGGCGGCGCTGGTGCCGCGCGCGGAGATCGAGGGCGAGATGGGCGACCAGCACATGGGCCTGCAGGCCCGCCTGATGTCGCAGGCGCTGCGCAAGCTGACCGGCACCATCAGCAAGACCAACACGCTGGTGTTGTTCACCAACCAGATCCGCATGAAGATCGGCGTCATGTTCGGCAACCCCGAGACGACGACCGGCGGCAACGCGCTGAAGTTCTACAGCTCGGTGCGCCTGGACATCCGCCGCATCGGCGCGATCACGCAGGGCGAGGACGTCGTGGGCAACCAGGTCCGCGTCAAGGTGGTCAAGAACAAGGTGGCGCCGCCGTTCAAGAAGGCCGAGTTCGACATCCTGTACGGCGACGGCATCAGCAAGGAAGGCGAGCTGATCGACCTGGGCGTGACGGCCAACATCGTCCAGAAGTCGGGCGCCTGGTACAGCTACGGCGAGGAGCGCCTCGGCCAGGGCCGTGACAACGTGCGCAGCTTCCTCAAGGAAAACCCCGACCTGTTCGAGAAGATCAAGGGCGAGGTCTTCACGCACTACGGCGTCGGTTCGCCCGCGCTGCTCGACGACGCCGGCACCGGCGGAACGGCCGCGAAGGTCGAGGCGGCGAAGGTCGAGGCCGCGCGCGTCGAATCGGCCAAGGCCGAATCGACCAAGGCCGAATCGACCAAGCCCGAATCGACCAAGCCCGAATCGACCAAGCCCGATTCGATCAAGCCCGATTCGATCAAGCCGACCGCCCGCCCGGCCTCGGCCTCGACCGGGAGCTGACCTCCGTGCTGAACCGGCCCAAGCACCCGGGCCGCCGGCATGGTACGAGCGAAGAAGCGCAGTCATCGTCGTCACAGCAGCCGGGCCTCCCTTCGGGGAGCGCCCGGCTGCTCGCTGTGCGCCGCGAGGGCGAGACGGTCAGGCTCGAGATCGCCGGCGGCACCGTCTACGAACTGGCCGCGTCGTCCGTGCCGCCGGACCTGCCGCTGCCCGGCGGCGAACTCTCTGCGGAGCAACACCGCGCCGTCGCCCTGGCGGCCGAGCGCAAGCGCGCCGCCCGGCGCCTGTTTTCGTTGCTGGACCGCAAGCTGCAGCCGGTGGCCCGGCTGCGCAGCCGCCTGCTGGACGAGGGCTACCTGCCCGAGGCCGTCACCTTCGTCATCGACGCCATGCACGAGCAGGGCGTCCACTCGGACCAGCGCTTCGCCGACGCCTGGTGCCGCGACTACCTGCTCAGCCGCGCGGTCGGTCGCCGATACCTCGAGAACAAGCTGCGCGCGACCGGCATCAGCGCCGACCTGGCGCGGCAGGCCTCGCTCGACGCGCTCGACACGCGCACCGAGGATGAGCTGGCGATGCGGGCGGCCGTGAGCGCCTGGCGTCGGGTCCGTGGCAACGAGCAGAAGGACCTCGCGAAGGTCGTGCGGTCCCTGGTCAGCCGCGGCTTCCCGCCGGCCCTGGCTTCGCGCGTCGCCCGGCAGGCACGGCCGGCGCCCGGCCCGCGTTGGGGGCGGGAACTCGACGCCGGCAACGGCATTGACGGCGCCAGTGACGATCTGGTTGACGATCTGGTTGACGATCCGGACGCCACAGGGGACGCTGGCGACGACGAAGACTGAACCGACCACCCGGACCGGCAACCGCTATCCTGACGGCGATGGAGACCTGCGTGAAGATCCTCGTGACCGGATGTGACGGCATGCTCGGCAGCGCCCTGATGCGCCGCCTGGCCGATGGGGTCGCAAGCCTGCCGACGGCCGCCGTGGGGGTGGACCTGCCGGACGGCGACCTGACCGATGCCGCGGTCGCGGCGGGCCTGGTCGCGCGATACGCCCCGGACTGGATCATCCACTGCGCGGCGTGGACCGACGTCGACGGTGCCGAGGCGCACTTCGACGACGCGATGGCGGCCAACGGCCAGGCCACCGCGAATCTGGCGACCGCCGCCAGCGCGGCCGGGAGCGGGTTCACCTACATCTCCACCGATTATGTCTTCGACGGGCGCGGGCGCGGGGGCGACCCCGCCGCCGGCTACGACGAGGACGACCCGCTGGCGCCGCTGAACCGGTACGGCCTGACCAAGGCCGCGGGCGAGGCCCATGTGGGCGCCCTGGACACGCCCTGGCAGATCGTGCGCACGAGCTGGCTGTTCGGCGATGGGCGCGTGAACTTTCCCAAGACCATCCGCCGGCTGCTCTCCGAACGGGAGATCCTGCAGGTGGTCGACGACCAGCGCGGTTGCCCGACGTACGCCGACGACCTGGCGGATGTCCTGGCCCACCTTGTCAGCGGCCGCCACCGTGGTATCTTCCACGCAACCAACCGCGGCGATTGTACGTGGTACGAACTTGCGCGCGAGGTGGCGTCCGCCTGCGGGGCCGACCCCGACCGGATCCGCCCCTGCGCGAGCGCCCAATTTCCGCGGCCGGCCCTGCGGCCGGCCTGCTCCATCCTGCGCAGCCGGCGGCTCGAAGAGTCCGGCTGCCCGCCGCGGCCGGCCTGGCGGGAAGCCGTTCGTCGCTACGCAGCCCGGCTCGAAGCCGGGCAGGTCTTGCATCCTTAGTCAGCGCGCCCGCAAGGGGTGGCGCCGAACAGCCCGCGCGGGACCTCCGCGACGGGCGGGAAGGTCCCGGAGGACAACATGACCACCCCTGCGCATAACCCGCTTGCCGACCGCGCTGCGGCCCTGCTGGCGGCCAACGCCGCCGACCTGCAGGCTGCGCTGGCCCGGCTGGGCTCCGCGCAGTTGGCGCCGCTCGCGGCATTGGCCGCCGATGTGCTGACCGCCTGGGATCACGGCGGCAAGCTACTGGTCTGCGGCAACGGCGGCAGCGCCTCGGACAGCCAGCACATCGTCGCCGAACTGGTGGGCCGCTTCCTGGGTGATCGCCCCGGCTACGCGGCGATCGCGCTGACGGTCAACACCTCGACCCTGACGGCCGTCGGCAACGACTACGGCTTCGACGAGATCTTCGCGCGCCAGGTGCAGGCGCTGGGCGGGCCGCACGATGTGCTGCTGGTCCTGTCGACGAGCGGCAACTCGCCCAACTGCGTGCGGGCCGTCGAGCAGGCGCGCACGTCGGGCCTGCGCGCCTACGGGTTCCTTGGGCGCGACGGCGGCAGGTTGCGCGCGCTGGTCGACGGCGCGATCACCGCCCCGAGCGACCACACGCCGCGCATCCAGGAAGTCCACATCTTCCTGGGGCACCTGCTCTGCGAACTGCTCGAGGCGGAGCGTCGGTCGGCGTGACGCTGTTTCGGGCATTCCTGGCCAACCTGCGGCCGCGGCAGTGGACCAAGAACCTGCTGCTGTTCGCGGGCGTCATCTTCGCGCAGAAGCTGGGGCACCCGGCCTGCGTCGTGCGCGCGGTGCTCGGTGCGATCGTGTTCTGCTTCGCCTCGGGTGTCATCTACGTATTCAACGACATCGTCGACCGCGAACTCGATCGTCGTCACCCGCACAAGAAATTGCGGCCGATCGCCTCGGGTCGCCTGCCGGTGGCCTGGGCCGCCCGCGCGGGCGGCGTGCTGCTGGTTGCGGTGCTGGCCGCCTCGGCCCTGCTGGGCTGGGCGTTCTTCGGTGGCGTCGTTTTCTTCTTCGCCTGGAACTGGCTGTACACGCGGGCCTTGAAGCGCGTGCGCGTGCTGGACGTCACCAGCATCGGCATGAGTTTCGTGATCCGGGCCACGTGCGGCGTACTCGTGCTGCTGCCGGCCAGCCCGGACGTGGGCATCTCGCCGTGGCTGCTGCTGTGCACGTTCTTCCTGTCGCTGTTCCTGGGCTTCTGCAAGCGACGCGACGAGCTGATGAAGATGGTGCCGGGCGCCGGCGAGACGCGACCGGTCCTGCGCGGCTACAGCGAGCCCATGCTCAACGCGCTGATCGGCGTCAGCTTCGCGCTGACGACGACAGCCTACGCTCTCTACACCATGTGGCCCGACACGGTCCAGCACTTCGGCACGCGGGGCCTTGTCTACACGCTGCCGTTCGTGGTGCTGGGCATGGGTCGCTACACGTACCTTGTCTACCTGGAGGACAAGGGCGGTCGCCCGCACGAGATCCTGCTGGTCGACAAGATCCTGCAGGCGAGCGTGCTGGGCTGGATCATCGTGGCCATCCGGATCATCGGCCCTGGCGCTTGACCGCCCGTTCGGCGTCCCGCGGAGGTTTGGACCCATGCGACCCGTTGTTGCGCTCGTCGAAGCGCGTCCCGAGACCATCGGGGACGATTACCGTCGCGCCCTGGCGCTGGCCGGGTTGGACCGTGCCTCCGTCACCGGCCCGCGGACCGTGGTCGCCGCCCTCGACGGGGGCGCCTGGCAACCGGGCCGGACCTGCCCGCCATGGCAAATTGCAGCCGCGCTCGCGGCGAGCGTAGGCGTACCGGGCAGCGAACTGACCCTGGAGGCTGTCGGCCCCGGCGGCCTGCAGGCGTGGCCACAGGCGGCGCCGTGGGACCTGCTGCGCGACGGGCAGCCCGCACGCGACGCGGCGTCGGTATCCGCCACCGCAGTGCCGGCGCCGGCGCGTCCGCACATGCCGGGGCTCGAAGCGGTCGGGGCGCGCGCCACGGTGCCGTTTGCGCTGCGCCACCAGCCGCTGCTGGTGTTGGCTGCGGCCGACCGGGTTTCCCGGTGGGGAATCGGTGGCGCCTGCGCCACCCTGGGGCGGTTGCTGCTGGGCGGCCACCTGGCGCGCCGAGGCGTTTCCGACGCTCAGGTCCGCAGCGACATCGCGGCGCTGGCCGGCGAGTTGTTCCCTTCCATCGGCGCCGTCATCGACGGCACGCTGTGGCACGTTGGCCCGCGCGGTCGCGCGGTCGCGCGCCACGTCGTGATCGCCGGTGACGACCCGGTCGCCGTCGACGCGATCGCCCTGCGCCTGGCCGGGTTGGGCCCGCGGGACGTTCCCTGGCTGGGTGTGCACGCGGGGCGGGGCCTCGGCGCCGTCGAGCCCGCGCAGATCCGGCTGGTGGGCAACACCGGGTTGCTGGATCTTGACTTCGACCTGCCCGAACCCACCTTTGCCCGCAGGGTGCGCCTGCCGCTGCCGCGGAAGCGCTGGCCGCTGCCGGCGGTGCGGCTGGGCCTGCGCCGCCGACCGGCGACCAACAGCAATCCCTGGACCGCCCTCTTCGAGGAGATGCGCACCGCCGGCACGGCGGGCCACGGCGGGTGACCCCAACCGGTTGTCGAACCAAGGCGGACGGATGAAGCAGCAGGCGACAGGCACAGGATTCGTGGACGGTCGCAAGCCGGTGGGCCGCCGCCTGCGGCTCAGGGCTCCCGCCAAGGTGAACCTGCACCTCGAGGTGCTGCGCCGGCGGCATGACGGTTACCACGAGATCGAGACCGTCCTGCAGGCCGTGCAGCTGTTCGACACGCTGGACGTTCGACTGGACGAGCAGTGGCTCGGGCATGCGCCCGAAATCCTGGTCTCGGTCGACGGCCCGGTGGGCGGCGTTCCGGCGGACGAAACGAACCTGTGCTGGCGTGCCGCCCGGCTGTTCTGCGAACAGCAGCGGGTGTCCGGCCTGATGCGGATCGAACTCCACAAGGAGATCCCGACGGCCGCCGGCCTCGGCGGCGGCAGCAGCGATGCGGCCGCCGTCCTGGTGGCCTGCGACAAGCTGTTCGGAACGAACCTGGACCCGGTGGACCTCGAGAAGATGGGGGAGGCCCTCGGGGCCGATGTCCCCTTCTTCATCCACGGCGGGACCATGCTCGGTCGCGGAATCGGGACCATTCTGACGCCCCTGCCGACGGTTCGCGCCTGCCAGTTCCTTATCATCAAACCCAGCTTGAACTTGAGCACGCCGGAGGTCTACGGGCGCCTCAATTTGGGATTGACAGTCCAAAGCCCCAAAGCTAGCATCGCCGTTATCAAGCCGATTCTGGCCCGTTTTCCCCAGAAGACGTGGCCGGGGTTCAACCGGTTGGAGGATGTCGTCCTCCCGGGACAGCCCGGCTTGCAGAGACTGGTCCTCGAACTGCGCGAAACCGCGGTCGTGGCCATGCTCTCCGGCAGCGGATCCGCCGTTTACGGGGTGTTCCCGGCGGACCGCGATCTCGCCCAGATGGCCGGGGAGTATTCGGAGTCCGGGATGTTCGTGCGGGTCGTCGGGCCGCACCCCGGTGGTGTCGAGATCATGGAAGATTGACGCACGCGGGGTGGCTGCCCCGCGACGAAGGTCCTGGGCTTGCCACGGAGAGGGACTGTCTTGGATATTTCCGAAATCAGGATCACCCTGCGTGACGACAACAAGCTGAAGGGCTTCGCCAGCATCACCCTCGAGAACGCCTTCGTCATCCGTGGCCTGAAGATCATCGAAGGCGCCTCCGGGCTGTTCATCGCGATGCCCAGTCGTAAGCGCAAGGACGGCACGTTCCAGGACATCGCCCATCCGATCAACATGTCGACGCGCGAGTGGATGGAAAACCAGGTGATCGCGGAGTACCGCCGCGAGATGCAGCGGGTCGAGAACGGCGAAGTGCCGCCGCCCTCGCGTGGGCATTACGATGACGACGACGACGACCACGGCTCAGCGATGGCCGGAAGGTTCTGACGCTCTTACCTTGGTCCGGTTCATCGGCCCGCTGTCCGGTTCATCGGCCCGCGCGGCTTAATTAGGGCGCAGTCTTGGTTGGGGCGTCGTCAAGCGGTAAGACACAAGGTTTTGGTCCTTGCATTCGCGGGTTCGAATCCTGCCGCCCCAACCATTCCCGTTTCACGCCCCCCCAGGGAGACAACGCATGCGCAACGATCTGGTCGTGATGACGGGCAACGCCCATCGCGCGCTGGGCGAGCTTATCGCCGCCAACCTGAACATCGACCTGCTGCAGGTCGAGGCCGGCCGGTTCTCCGACGGTGAGATCCAGATCAAGATCGGCGAGAACATCCGCGGCACCGATGTATTCATCGTGCAGCCGACGATGCCGCCTGCAGAGAACATCATGGAACTGCTGCTGCTGATCGACGCCGTGCGCCGCGCCTCGTGCCGACGCGTGACGGCGGTCATCCCGTACTTCGGCTACGCGCGCCAGGACCGCAAGGACCAGCCCCGCGTGCCGATCGCCGCCAAGTTGATGGCCGACCTGATCACGACCGCGGGGGCCAATCGCGTGCTGACCATCGACCTTCACGCGCCGCAGATCCAGGGCTTCTTCAACATCCCGGTGGACCACATCTATTCGGCGCCGGTATGGCTGAACTACTTCCGTGACCGCTCGCGCGAGAACCTCGCCGTGGTGGCGCCGGACGTCGGCTCGATCAAGATGGTGCGCGCGTTCGCCAAGAGGCTGGATGCGAACCTCGCCATCATCGACAAGCGCCGGCCGCGCCCGAACGAGGCCGTGGTCATGAATTTCATCGGCGACGTGAAGGGCAAGGACGTCATTATCTTCGACGACATGATCGACACGGCGGGCACCCTGGCGGACGCCGCCCGGGTCTGCCACGAGAACGGGGCCCTGTCGATCACCGCGTGCTGCACGCACGCCGTCCTGTCGGGCCGGGCGCTGGAGCGCCTGCAGGCCGCCCCGATCCGGGAAGTCGTTGTCAGCAATACGATTCCGTTCAATCGCTTCGAGCAGTGCGACAAGATCCGCGTGCTGGACATCTCGGCCCTGCTGGCCGACGCCATTGAGCGGATCCACCTTGAGAAGACGGTCAGCGCGCTGTTCGTCTGATCCCGCCCTGCCTTGACAGGGGGCGGGCCCTGTGTTTTCTTAGACGGTCCTTTTCCGGTTTCCGGCACGGGCGCTCCGGAGCGCCATAGTGTGCCATCATGTTGGTGGAGGAAAGAATCCGATGAGCCTGGTCAACCTGAACATCCATCCGCGGACGACCGCCGGTAAAAACGAGAACCGGCGCACCCGCGCCGCCGGTCGCGTGCCCGCCGTCCTTTACGGCAAGGGCCGTCCCACGGCCAGTATTGAACTGGAAGGCCACGCCTTCGAGGTCGCGCTCAAGCACCTCGGCGGCCGCAGTGCCATTTTCCAGCTGCATCAGGCCGGCATGGAGGAGGGCCACATCGCGCTGCTGCGCGAGGTCCAGCGCCACGCGGTCACCGACCAGATCCTGCACGTCGACCTGCTGGAGATCCCGCAGGGCCAGCCCGTGACCGTGGCCGTGCATGTGCACGTCACCGGTTCGTGCGCGGCGTCCAAGACGGGCGACGGTTCGGTCGTCGTCAACGCCAACTCGGTCGAAATCAGCTGCCTGCCGCGCGCCCTTCCCGAGTTCGTGGAAGTCGACGTGACCGAGCTCGAGCTGAACGACAAGATCTTCGCCCGCGACCTGAAGATCGAGGGCGGCGAGGTCGTGTCCGACCCGGATATGCTGATCCTCAGCGTCAAGCCTGCGGCGCTGTTCGTCGAAGAGGCTGCGCCGGCGGAGGCCGTGGCTGTCGAGGCCGCTGCCCCGGCCAAGGGTGCTGCGCCTGCCAAGGGTGCTGCGCCTGCCAAGGGCGCTGCCCCTGCCAAGGGCGCTGCGCCCGCGAAGGGTGCTGCGCCTGCGAAGGGTGCTGCGCCTGCGAAGGCCGACGATAAGAAGAAGAAGTAGGCTGCGCGTTCCGGCCCTGGCGGCCGCAACCGACGTGAAGCCCGGGCAGCCGGCCGCCACCAAAGCGGCCGGCTGCCGCATTATCAGGCGCCGACCCCGGTTCCGGGGTGCCGCCGGCAGGAGCAGGCACGATGGCGAGCACCGACCCGTTGCTGGTGGTCGGCCTGGGCAACCCGGGCCCGAAGTACCGCGACACGCGCCACAACATCGGCTTCCTGGTCGTCGAGGAACTGGCCCGGCGGCTGGGCTGGGCGTTCGCGCCGGGCGACGGGCGCTGGCGCGAGGCTTCGGCCCCCGGCGGCGACGGCGCGCTCGTGCTGATGCAGCCCCTGACGTACATGAACCTGAGCGGCGAAGCCGTTTGCGGGTGGGGGACGGCGCACGGAATGCCGGTTGAACCACAACCGACATTGCCTGCGCCGGAAGAGGTCACCGCCGACGAATGCGACTCCGAATCGGTTCCCGCCCCCCTTCCAGCGCCCGAACGCTGGCGCCCCCTGGTCATCTGCGACGACCTGGCCCTGCCTCTCGGCGCCCTGCGCCTGCGACCGCGGGGCAGCAGCGGGGGCCAGAACGGGTTGGCCTCGATCATCGAGCACCTCGGGCACGACGATTTCCCACGCCTGCGGCTGGGTATCGCTCCGGCGGGCGAGCCGGTTCCGCCGGCCGACTGGGCCGATTTTGTCCTGACACCGTTCGCCGCCGCCGAGCGCGAGGCGGTGGCCGACCTGGTGAGCCGGGCGGCCGACGCGGTCGCCTGTTGCCGGGAACTGGGGGCCGAGGCGGCCGCCTCACGCTTCAACCGGCGCTGACGCCCGGCCGCGACCCTGACCGGAATCCAGCCACCCGGGCCTTGCGCCCGCTCTCCTGAACGCCTATACTTCGCCGTTCCGCGCAAGCGGGCGCGGGCCTTTGTGCCCGCCACAAAGCTCAACAGCCGAAATGCTGTACCAAGCTGTGTGCTCACATCCCTACCCGGGCTGACGTCGTGGCGACCCTTCGCGGGTTCGTTGCGGGGAATAGAGACCCGGGTCGATCTGTCCGAGGGGAGGTGTTACCAGTGAAGAAGTACGAATGTGTGTTCATCCTGCGGGCTGACCAGCCCGAGGCCGCCATGGCGGCCCGGGTCGATCGCTGCAAGGAGATCATCGCCGCCCATGGCGGTGAAGTGACGCTCGAGAACCACTGGGGCGTGCGTCGCCTGGCTTACGAGATCGAGTTCGAAAGCCGCGGCAACTACATGTTCCTCAAGTTCAACAGCCGGGGTACGGCCGTGGCCGACCTGGACAAGTTCCTGCGTCAGGACGACCAGATCCTGCGCCACCTTGTGGTGGTGGACGAGGACTGGGCCGAGCGCAACCGCGCGTCGATGGCCAAGCGTCGGGCGAACCGCCCGGCGGATGTCGCGCCGCAGGCACCGCAGGCGCCGGCGCCTGCTCCTGCGCCGGTGGAGGCTGCGGAGTAGTTCCGCGACTACGGCCTGGGATCTGTTGAACAACGGTATCGAGCCGCCGGGGCGCATCGCGCACGGCGGCCTCTCGAGGAAAGGAGGGTCCGATGGCTCGCAAGAATCTTCGGATCAAGAAGAAGAAGAAGAAGCGGCGGCACGGCAAACAGAAGGTCTGCTTCTTCACGAAGACCGGCATGATTGCCCTCGACTACAAGGATGAGGACACGCTCCGCCGTTTCGTCACCGAACGCGGCAAGATCGCGCCCCGTCGCAATACCGGCACCAGCCCCAAGTTCCAGCGCCCGTTGGCCACGGCCATCAAGCGCGCCCGGCACCTGGCCATGCTGCCGTTCGTGAAGGAATACTACCGGTAGTCCGGATCTGCCGGGCGACGGGGAAGGGTACGTGGTGCCTGGACCGTCAGTTGGTTTGGGAGCGTCCGTGAAGCGATCACCTTCGGCGTACCTGTCGCCGCTGGCGGCGCTCGTGACGCTTGGCGCGGCCTCGCTGCTGAAGCTGGCCGGGGCCGAAGTGGCGGCCGGGGAGCCTGCCGGTGGCACCGTCAGCGTGCTGTGGCTCCCGGTTGCGGCGGTGGTTCCGCTGGCGGTTGCGGTCCTGTGGGGACTGGCCGCGTGGGGGGATCGCCGCACATGGAGATTGGTCGGGTCGCTCGCGGCCTGGCTGGGTTCGGGGTACCTGTTGGTGCAGGGGCCGGACATGTGGTCGATGACGGCGAACGTCGCGGCGGGCCTGGTTGCAGGTCTGGCGTGGCGGCACCGATGGCGACCTGACGTCGCCCTGGTGGGCGCGGCCGCGGTGCTGGCGCCGCTGGTGATCTGGGCTGCGGTCCAGATGCCGGTGCGCGATCAGCTGGCGGCGATCAGCGACCAGTCGTTGAAGGCGCTCGAGCAGCGGGCACCGCCGAATACCGATCCGGCGGAGCTGGCAAAGGCGCGGGAGGTCGGGCAGCAGCGTTTCGCGCAGCTGACCGACATGACCCTGCGGCTGTATCCGTCGCTCATTGCGACGGGGTTGCTCGGGCAGGCGCTGGTGATCCTGTTGCTGGTCCGCGTGGCGGGGCGACGGCAGGGACTGGTGCCCGTCGGCTGGGGGTTGCCGCCGTTCGCACGTTGGCGACTGCCGTTCTATCTGGTATGGGCGCTCGCGGCGGGGATCGGCCTGCTGGTCACGCGACGGGCGCCGTGGGCGGACGTGGGGCTGAACCTGACGGTTCTGGCCGCCGCGATCCTGAGCGTACAGGGGCTGGCCGTCCAGTTCCACCTGTCGCGGCGACTGTTGCCGCCCGTGGGGCTGGTCGCTTATTGGACTCTGATGGGTTTGGCGTTCGTTCCCCTGCTGGCCACCAGCGCCCTGCTGGGCCTGGCCGACCAGTGGCGGGACCTGCGCCGACTCGACTCCGGCGAAGCAAACGCCGGAAGCCAATGACCAAAGGTGGTTAAGAGATGCAGATCATCCTGATGCACAACGTCGAGAACCTCGGCCGCATGGGCGAAACCGTTTCGGTTGCCCGTGGGTACGCGCGCAACTTCCTGATCCCGCGGGGTCTGGCGGTCACGTCGTCCGAGGCTTCCCGGAAGATCGTTGCCGCGCACCTCAAGCAGGAGGCCAAGCGCGAGGACGGCCGGCTGGCCGAAGCCCGCACCCTGGCGGCGAAGATCGGCACGTTGACGTGCACGTTGTCGGTGCAGGCAGACGAGGAGAACAAGCTCTTCGGTTCGGTCACGGCGCGCGACATCGCCGGCGCCCTGCAGAGCGAGCACGCCAGCTTCGACCACAAGCAGGTCCTGCTGGACGAGCCGATCAAGCTGCTGGGCGATTACGATGTTGCCGTGAAGGTGTACGGCGACGTCACCGTGACGGCGAAGGTGAACGTCGTCAGGTCCTGACCGGCGGGAGCCCGCGATGAGCGAGACGCCGACAACGAACCAGACGCCGACGAACCAGACGCCGACGAACCAGACGCCGACGAACGGGACGCCGGAACACCGTTCCGCGGCCGACGGCCACGAGGTCGTGCAGCCCCAAGGGGTCTGCGTGATCATGGCCGGAGGCCGCGGCACGCGTTTCTGGCCCCTGAGCCGCACCGCGCGGCCCAAGCAGTTGTTGCCCCTGTCCTCGGGGCGCAGCCTGCTGCGCGAGACCTACGATCGCGTGTTGCCGCTGGTCGGCGCCCGGCGCATCCTGATCATCGCGAGCGGTGACCTGGCGCCCGCCATCCGGCTCGACCTTCCCGATTTGCCTCCCGAACACATCATCATCGAGCCGGTGGGTCGCAATACCGCCCCCTGTGCCGTGTTGGGCATGGGATTGGCACAGCGGCTGGACCCGTCGGCGCCGGTGGCCCTGCTGCCGGCCGACCACCACATCCCCGATGGTGCCGCGTTTGCGCGGCAGCTTGCCGACGCGTTCACGCTGGCGGCGAACCCCGGGACCGTGGTCACGTTCGGCATCCGCCCGACGCATCCCCACACGGGCTACGGTTACCTTGAGGTAGCCCCGGGCGGCGGCGGCGGGCCGCTGGACGGGCTCTGCTTCGTCGAGAAGCCCGACGCCGCCACCGCGACCGGATATGTCGACGGCGGCCGGCACTACTGGAACAGCGGCATCTTCGTCTGGAACCCCGGCTGGTTCGCGGAGATGGCCGATCGCCACCTGCCCGCGGTGCGGGCCCGGATGGCGGCGTCGGTCGCGGCGTTTGGAACCGCCGGCTTCGCCGCGGCGTTGGACGCTGCTTACGCCGGTTGCCCCGCCGCGTCGGTCGACCAGGCCATCATGGAGAAGCTGTCCGGCTTCACGGTGCTCCCGGCCACGTTCGCCTGGTCCGACCTCGGCGACTGGGAGGCCTGGGGCGAACTGGCGGGCGAGACGCCGTCGGACGATGCCTCGTTCGTCGGGCTCGGCGATGTCCTGTCGATCGGCAGCGCCGGCAACATCGTGCGCGGCGACAAGCGTCTGGTGGCGCTCGTGGGTGTCGACGACCTCGTGGTCGTGGACACGCCCGACGCCCTGTTGATCTGCCGCCGGGGACAGACCCAGCGGTTGCGTGACGTGATCGAAGAGTTGGAAAAGCGGGGCCGCCGCGACCTCCTGTAGGGAGCCCGCGGCCCGATCGTTTGCACAACCGAACTGCAAGGAGTCCGTGTCATGGTTCGCGTCCGACGTCCTGTCAGCTTGCGTCCTGTCAGATTGCGTCCTGTCAGCTTGCGTCCCGTGCTGCTGTCTGTCGTAGCGCTCGTCGTGACCCTCGTCGCCACCGCCGGTTGCCAGCAGCAGCAGCAGACCGGGGCCGGTTTCGGCTGGAAGCCCCTGTTCGGCGACCTGGCGAAGGACACCTCGCCGGTCCTGGCCCGCGTCGGCGACATCGAGATCACCCAGGCGGACCTTGAGCAGTTCATCGATGAACAGCCCGAGCGCCTGAAGGGCGACTTCGCCGGCCCGGAGGGCGAACGCGTGGCGCTTCGCCGCATGATCGAGCAATCGCTGATGGTGCTGGGCGCGGTGGACCGCAAGCTGTACAACGACCCGCTGGTCGCCCGCTCGCTCGTGATGCAGCGGCGCCTGACGCTGGACAAGGCCATGCGGCAGTTCGGCCTGCTGAAGGACGCCAAACCGTCCGAAGCCCAGATGAAGGAATACTACGAGAGCAACATCAGCCGCTACCACCAGCAAGGCCTGGTGCGCGCGCGCCATATCGAACTGGCGACGAAAGCGGACGCCGATCGCGCCTGGGCGCGGTTGCAGAAGGGTGTGGCGTCGAAGGACCGCGCCGACGACTGGGAGCATGTCTGCGAGGACTTCTCGATCAACGAGAAGACGAAAAAACTGTCCGGTGACGCCGGCTGGATGGGCGACGGCACCGCGGTGCCGCTGCTCGACGACGGGATGGGATTCTCGAAGGCCGTCTTCAACATGCCGATCGGTTTCAACCCGCCGATCAGGATCGGTGACCGCTGGCACATCGTGCAGATCTCGCACCGTGAGTTCGAGCGCAACTCGTCGTTCGACGAGGCGAAGGACGCCATCCGGAACGAGATGCTGCCCGGCTTCCAGGACGCCGTCATCAAGGACTACCTGAAGACCGCGCGCGCCAAGTACGGCGTCAAGACCGAAGGCCGGTTCGCGCCGGGCGAAGGCATGACGCCCGAGCAGCTCTTCGAGCGCGCCAAGCTGAACAAGGACGTGCTTCGCCGCATCGACATGCTGACCATGCTGGCGGACGATTTCCCCGAGTCCGATCGCGCCGACGATGCCCTGTTCCTGGCCGGCAATGCCGCAATCGAGAATCTCGAGGACGTCTCGGTCGGCCAACGCATCCTGATGCGGCTGGTGGCTGAGTATCCGAAGAGCGAACTCGTCGCTGATGCCCAGTTCATCATCGACAACGTCAATGACCCCAAGTTCCGGAACCCGACTTCGATCGAGGACCTCAAGCGCTGACGAACGGGAGGCGGCCATGACCGGGTTCGCAGCTTGCATCACGGGCCGACATCGTCGGCTGGCGGCGATGTTGCTCATGGTCATGGCCGTTGCCTGCGCGGTCCCGGCTCGCGCGGGCGATGGGCTGAAGAAACCGGACCTCGAGCAGGCGCGGCGTCTGTACGCGCAGCTCAAGGCCGCGAGCGAGGAGCAGCGTGCGCGCCAGACCCTGGAACTGGCGGGCACGCTGCTCGACTACTACCCGGCCTTCGACCGCAACGACGAAGTGCTGGTCCTGGCGATGGAAGCCGCCGCGAAGCTGAAGGACCTGCGGCAGTCCCTGTCGCTGGCCGACGAAATGCTGGCCCGGCATCCGGGCAGCCCGCTGGTCGATGGCGCGCTCGAACGCGCGGCGTCGATCGCGGTGGCCGGCGGCGACTCGCTGCGGGCCGCGCACTACCGCCTGCTGTACTACGATCGTGATCCCGCCCGCGGCCAGCGCGACGACGGCGTGCCGCGGTGCGCCTCGCTGATGGAGAAGCTGTCGGCCGGCCAGCTGGCCGACCTCGTCGTGTTCCATCCCGGCAGCGCGCTCGTGCCCTACCTGCAGTGCCAGCGCGTGCGCCGGCTCGTCGATGCCGACCGCCTGGCGGATGCGCGAACGGTTGCGGCCGAAGTGGAGGCCACGTCGCCGGGGGACCGGTGGACGGTGGAAGCCCTGCGATTGCTCGGGGTCGCCCAGCCGGGTGACATCGCGGCCCAGCGCGAGCCGGAAGGGCCGGTGCGCAGGTCCCAGGTCGGCGTGCTGTGCCCGCAGTCGGGCGACTACGCCGCGCTCGGCGGCGCGTTCCTCGCGGCGGCCCGCATGGCGGTGGCCGACGCCAACAAGGAATCGAAGCGCGAGTTCACGCTCGTCGTGGAGGATACCGGCGGCGACCCGGTCTCCGGCGCGCTGGCGGCCCGCCGCCTGTGTGCCGAGCGGGGCACCATCGTCCTGTTCGGCGACCTGCTGAGCGACCCGACGACGGCGGCCGCCGTGGTGGCCGGGCAGTTCGGCACGCCTTTGGTCTCGCCGACGGCGACCAACGACCGCATCTGGGAGATCGGCCCGAACATCTTCCAGACCAACCTGACCGCGCTGTATGAACCGCGCCTGCTGGCGCGCCTGGCCGATACGGTGTTGCTGAAATCCACCTATGCCGTGCTGTATCCCGACGAGCCCGAAGGTCGGCGCCATGCGGACGCGTTCCACCTCGAGGTGGAGCGGCTGGGTGGCAGGATCGTGGCGCAGGTGGCGATGGATCCGGCGGCGACCGATTTCCAGGCCGCGCTCCAGGCGGTGCGCAAGGCCAGGCCGGAGGTCGTGTTCGTGCCCGCCGGTGTGGACCTCATGGTGCTGCTGGCGCCGCAACTGGACCTGCTCGGCGCCGGAGCGCTCGTCATGGGACTGAGCACGTGGAACAGCCCGCTGCTTCTCGAGCGCGTGGGGCCGTCGCTCGAAGGCGCCATCTTTCCGCACGATTACCCGCTGTATCCGCCGGCGTGGCAGGAGGCGTTTGCGGCGACCTGGCAACCGGACCCCGCCAATCCCGAAGCGGACCAGTTGGCACTGCGCGCCTACCAGTCGATGCGCATGCTGCTCGACACGATGTCCGAGAGCGGCGCCCGCACGCGTGCGGGACTGGCCGAGGCCCTGCGCCGGCGGCTCTCGCGCGAGGAACTTGACGTGTCCGGTCCCGAGTCCTTCGCCGGCACCGTGCGTGTCGTGCGCGAAGGGCAGGCGACGCCGTTCCCGGCGGCCCTGTATGCCGCAGGGTGGGCGGCGGGCCAGTCCGTGCCCCCTCCGCCGGCCGCAGCTGCCGCCGACGCCCCGAAGCCCGCCGGCGGTGGCCACTGAGTCCCGGCGCGAGCGGCGCCGGACTGGCTGGGGACCTCGGCCGACCCGGGGCCGCCGTCTGGACAACCGCGCCCGCATCTGGTACTTTGGCCCCCACGGAATTTCGCCCCTGACCGGCGCACCGGGCCGCCTCCGAGCGGCCCTATTGCTATCGTCGGCGGCTGCTCCCATTGCCCGGCACAAGGATGCGTGTCCCCGATGTCCGACCTCCAGTCCCGTCTGCGGGAAATCCCCCAGGTTAGTGCCGTATTGGAAGATGCGCGCCTGGCGGACTTGCTGGCGGGACGTCGGCGTGGCTGGGCCGGTCGTATCGTCCAGGACGAGGTGGACCGGTTGCGGAGCCGCCTGCGGGAGGACGCCGGAGGCCCTGCCGACCGGGCTGCCCTGCACGAGCAGCTGGTCGCCGCGGTCCGGGAGCGGTGCGGGCGCCTGCTGAGGCCGGCGTGGACCCGTGTGCTCAACGCGACCGGGGTCGTGATCCACACGAACCTGGGACGGGCCAACCTGCCGGCGGGGGCGGCCGACGCCGCCCGCACGGTGGCCACGCGGTACAGCGACCTGGAGATGGACCTGGTCAGTGGCCAGCGCGGCCATCGCGGACGCCTGGTGGAACAGAAGGCTGCCTTGCTGGCCGGGGCTGCCGATGCGCTCGTGGTCAACAACAACGCCGCCGCTTTGTGGTTGGCGGTGCGCTACCTGGCCAAGGGCGGGCCGGTGGTGCTCTCGCGCGGAGAGGTCGTGGCGATCGGTGGTTCGTTCCGGTTGCATGAGATCATCGCCGAGACGGGCAGCGCGCTGATCGAGGTCGGCACCACAAATCGCACGACGCTCGCCGATTACGAGCGCGCCCTGGTTCCCGGCGCCGTCGTGCTGAAGGTGCATCGCAGCAACTTCGCTCTGGAGGGCTTCACGGCGGAGACGTCGCTGGCCGACCTGGCCGCTCTTTGCGCCCGCACCGGCTGCCCGTTGGTGTACGATGCGGGAAGCGGGTTGCTGGTGTCGCCCACGGACCTGCGCCTGCCGGCGGGCGAGTCCCTGCTGGCCGAAGATGTGGCCACCGGTTGCGACCTGGTGACCTGCAGCGGCGACAAGCTGCTGGGCGGTTGTCAGGCCGGGCTGATCCTGGGCCGCGCCGACCATGTCGCGGGCCTGCGTGAGCACCCGTTGCGGCGTGCGGTGCGTGTGGACAAGATGACGCTGGCCGCGCTCGACGGCGTGCTCACGGCGTACCTCGAGGCGACGGGCCTGCCCGCCCTGCCGGCACTGGCGGCGCTGGCGGCCGACCCGGCGGTCCTGCAGGAACGCGCCGAGCGCCTGGCCGTCGCGCTGGCCGCAAACGCGCCGCAGGAGTGGCTGGTGTCCGTCGTTGCGGACGTCTCGAGTGTCGGCGGCGGTTCCTACGCGACCGCCGGCATGGAGACGCGACTGGTGGTTCTGGACGGCCCGCGGGCCGGTCTGGAGGCGTGCCACCAGCACCTGCGACGGCAGGATCCGGCTGTCGTCGTGCGCCTGAACCAATCGGGGCTCGCGGTCGACCCGCGGACGCTCGCGGCCGATGAGGAAACATTACTGGTCGATGCCTTCGTCTGCGCCTGGTCCGCAGCCGCGACGAAGGCCAAGGTGGTGACCCGTGGCTGAACGCACGCACCTCGAAGGACTGCCTCTGTTCGCGGCCGGCCATGCCGCCGGTTCGTTGCGTCTGGAGGCGGGTGCGGGATTCTGGCCGGCCGTCGAGCAACTGGCCACCGGCGATGCTGTTGCCGGGCAATTGGACGAGTTGCTGGCCGGGGCCACGTCGCCGCGCACCTGGCTGGTGCTGCACGAACCCGGTGAACCGCAGCTGAGCTGCGTCGCTGCGCTCATGCTCGCGCGCGCCCTCGCGTCGCGTGGGCAGAACGTGATGGTGCTCGACATCGACGAGGACGAGGCCGCGCTGACGCGCTGGACCGGCCGTGAGGAGACCGAAGGCTGGATCGACGTGGCGCGTTTCGGCGCCTCGGTGCTGGGCGCCGGCATCGCGCTGCCCTTCCGCGGCGGCCGGGGCACGTTGCTGGGCGTGGGTTCGTTCCGCCCCACGGACGCGACGGAAGGCGAGATCGTCTCGCTGATCGGCCGCCTGCGGCACCAGGGCGACGACATCGTGCTGGTCGGAGCCGTCGGGCCCGCAGTGGTTCCCTGGGCGAAACTGGCGTCGCGGCGGGTGCTGTGCTGGGATCCGGGCGTGCGTCCGGCAGGCGAGTTGCCCAAGGTGCGCCGCCCGTTCGAAGCGAATGGCGTCCCGCTGACCGGGCTGCTGGCTTTCGGGGACGTGGTTTTGCCCGTGGCCGTCGAAACGACGCCCGAGGCGGTCGACGTCGTTGCTCCGGTGGCCTCGACCGACGGGACTCTTGCGGATGACACGGTGGCCGCGATGCCGGTCGCCGAGGTCGCTGAAGATGTCGACACGGTCGATCACGTCGATCACGTCGATGATGTCGATGATGTCGATGAGGCGGAGCCGGCTGTCGACGAAGTTGATGTTGCCGAGTTCGCTGGGCTCACCGACGACGATGATCCCGCGGAAGCTGATGCGCCCGACGAGCCGCTGGTCGTCACCCATGGCGCCTCCGCTCCGCCTGCGCCCGCGATGGTGGCGTCTGCAGAGGCTGCGCGCCCACTGCCGCCGCAGCCGGCCTACGGACATGATGCCGACCTCGGCCTGGGCGTCGATGGCGAAGCGCCGCGCGGGACACCGCGCGTGTTCTGGCTGGCCACCGGCGTGTTCGTGGTGGCCCTGCTGGCCGTCGCCTGGTACTGGTCCGAGTACGTGCGCGTGCCGCCCGGAGGTTACTTCTCGCCCGTGGCGACGCATGAGGATTCGCTGCGAGAACACGCATCCGTCGTCGCTGCCGGTGAACATCAGGTTGCGGAGGCGGGCGGATTGACGTCGATCGACGACTCGCTGTCGGACGTCCGCAAGGCCGCAACGCCGACCACGGCGCCGACCACGGCGCCGGCCACGACGCCGGCCGCGACGCCGACCACATCGCCGACCACGGCGCCGGCCACGACGCCAGCGACAGCCCCGACCGGGACGCCGACCTCGGCGCCCGTCACTGGCGCAGCGCCTGCGGGTGCGCCGGTGACGACCCCCCCGGCGGCCAGCCAGGCGGCGTCTGCCGCGTCCGTGCCCGCGCTGTTCGACAAGGCAGCTTACGAAGTGCCGGTCGGGCAGGCTGGTTGGGCCCTGCACGTGTATTCGGTGCCCGACAGCGCAGGCGCCGTGAAGGAATGCGCGGGACTCGAGCGCGCCGGCTTCCGGGCCGCGGTGCGCATCGTCGAGATCAAGGAAAAGGGCGGCCGTTGGTGGCGGATCTACGTCGGCAGCTTCCCGTCGAGGAAGGCCGCGCTGGCGGCAATGCCCGCGCTGCGGGATAAGCTCAAGACGGACTGGGCCGAACCGGCCCCCATGAAATAGCGGCCTGACTGCGGCCGGACTGTGCGTCCGGCCGCAGGCGGTCCAGGCATCACCGCATCACGTATACCGCGCCCGGCGCGGAAAGGTAACCTCGTGCGTCTGAAGAACATCGAACTGCAGGGATTCAAGTCCTTCGTCGAACGTACGCGTCTGGACTTCGACCATGGCATCACGGCCATCCTCGGGCCCAACGGCTGCGGCAAGTCCAACATCGTGGACGCCGTGCGCTGGGTGCTGGGCGAACAGTCGGCCAAGCAGCTGCGCGGCGGCAAGATGGACGACGTCATCTTCAAGGGCACGACCAAGCGTCGGCCCGTGGGCATGGCCGAGGTCACGCTCACGTTCGAGAACGAGGATCGCGGGCTGCCCATCGACTTCAGCGAGGTCGCGATCAAGCGGCGCGTGACGCGCGACGGCGGCAGCGAGTACTTCCTGAACGGCAGCTCCTGCCGCCTGAAGGACCTCCGCGACCTGTTTTTCGACAGCGGCGTGAACAACACGTCGTACTCGATCATCGAGGAGTCGATGATCAAGTCGATCCTCAACGAGAACAACGACGACCTGCGGCACCTGCTCGAAGAGGGCTCGGGCATCACCAAGTACAAGGCCCGGCGCAAGGAGACGCAGCGCAAGCTGGACCGCACCCAGAGCGACCTGGTGCGCCTCTACGACATCATCGACGAAATCGGCAAGGAAGTCCGCTCGCTGCAGCGCCAGGTGGGTAAGGCGCGCCGGCACCAGCGCCTGTACGGCGAGATCCGCGCGCTGGACCTGATGGTTGCCGCGCGCCGCCGCCAGGAACTGGATGCGCGCGAGGCCGAGGCTCGCGACCGGCTGCAGGAATTCCGCACGCTGGCCGAGGCCGGCGTCGGCGAACTGGCCGAGCTGGAGGCAAGTATCGAGGCGGCGCGTCCGACCATCGACGAGCGCGAGGCCGAGCGCCACCAGTTGGAAGCGGCCCTGCGCGCCTTCGAGGAGGACCTCCAGGAAACCGAGCGGCAGGTGCTGGTCCTGGAGCACCGCATCGCCGAGCAGAAGCGGCGCATCGAGTCGGGCGAGTCGGGCATTGCCGAAGCCGAGACGCGGCGCGGCGAGATCGAGGGCCAGATCGCGCGCCTGGACGAGAGCCTGCTGCAGGTGCGTGACGAACTGGACGGCGCGGCCCGGCTGCTGGCCGAGCGCGAGGAGGAACTCCAGATCCTGGAGGACCGCCTGGCGCGCGACCGCGCGGCCCTGGACGACGCCACCACGCACAACCTGGAAGTCATCGAGAGCGACGCCGCCCAGCGCAGCCAGCTGCGTGAACTGCAGGTCAAGCAGGAGAACCGGCGCGAGCGCGTGACCATCCTGGGACAGGATCGCGAGACCATCCTCGAGCAGGGCCGCGATGCCGGCGCGCAGCTGGCCGCCGCCGAGGAACAGGTCGAGCCCGCGCGCGCACAGCGTCACGCGGTGCTGGGCGAACTGGCGGAATTCGAGCGCGAGGAGACCGACCTCGAATCGGCCGCCGCGTCATTGCAGGAGGAGGCGTCCACGCTGGCTGGGCGGCGTGAGGCCGCCCGCAGCACGCACGACCTGCTCAAGCGGCTGCACGAGGACCACGAGGGCTACGGACAGGGGCCGAAGGAACTGCTGCGTCGCCACGGCGGCGAGCCGCGTCTGGTCGGCGGCCTGGCCGACCAGTTGGTCGCCGCCCCGGCCGACCTGCCGGCGCTGGCGAGCCTGCTGGGCGAGGTGCTCGACGCGGTGGTCGTCGACGGCTGGGACACGGCCGCCGACTTCGTGGGCGAGCTGCGCCGCGACTCGCTCGGCCAGGCCAGCCTGATCTGCCGCGACGGCTTCGCGGTCGAGGCCGACGCAAGTGCGCCGACGCCTGCGGGCGGTCGTTCCGCGCGCGAGGCCATCACGGGCCCCGGCGCCGCGATCCCCGCGCTGCGCGCGCTGCTCAGCCGATCCTACATCTTCACCACCGACGCCGAGGCTGCCACCGCCGCTGCCGCCTGGCGTGGCCCGGCGCCGATCGTCTGCGTCAGCCGCGAGGGCCTGTTGGTGACCAGCGACGGTCGCGTGCGCGGCGGGCGCGGCGAGGGCACCGACACGGGCCTGTTGGGACGGCGCGAGAAGCTGCTCGAGGTCGAGGGCGAGATCGAGAACCTCGACGAGCGCACCCAGGTCGCGCAGCAGCGCGTGGCCGCAAACCGGGCGCGTCGCGAGGACGTCCGGGTCGCCCTGATCAACGGCCGCGGCCGGCTGTCGGCCGGCGACAACGAGCTCAACACCCTGCAGGTGAAGATCGCCGAACTGCGGCAGCGTTCGGGGGCGGCCGGCGTCCGCGCCCAGGAAATGGACCACGAGCGCGCGCGGCTGGAACAGGAGATCGCCGCGCTGGCCTCCGCCGAGCAGGAGATGACCGACCTGCTGAGCGAGAGCGGCAGGCTGCGCCAGGACAGCACGATGCGCCGCGAGGACCTGCGTCAGCGCGTCGAGGACATCCAGACGGAGCGCGACGAGGCCCGCGCCAACCTTTCCGAGCTGCGCATGGGCCAGCAGCGTCGCGAGAGCCGCCAGCGGGAGACCGAGACGGCGCTGGCGCACCTGCGTGAGAGCGTTGCCGAACTGTTCGCCCGTCGGGAGCGGCTGGCCGAGGAGATCGAGTCCGGACGCCTGACGTCCGAGACGCTGGGCGAGGAGCTCGTCGCCAAGCGCGAGATCATGTCGCGCGCGATGGATGAGCGCGAGCGACGCCGCACCGTCGTGAAACGGGCCGCCGAGGGCATCGCCGCGCTGCACGAGGAAACCTCGATCTGGAACCGTCGCGTGCAGGAGATCGAGAAGCAGCGGGGCGGCTTCCGCGAGCAGGCCCACGGCCTGGAGACGGAGCTGGCCACGCTGGACGTGCGCCGCAACAACCTCGAGGAGCGCGTCGAGGAGCAGTGGAAGGGCCCGTTCCGCGAGCTCATCGACTCGGTCAACCCCGAGCATATCCCGGACGAGCTGTTGATGGAGGATAACGTCTTCCAGATCGCCCAGGCCGAGGAACTGCTGGAAGATCGCCGCAAGAAGATGGCCGAGTTGGGCCCGATCAACCATCTGGCGCTCGAGGAGTACGACACCAAGAAGGAGCGCCTCGACTTCCTGGAGAAGCAGCGCGACGACGTGGAAAAGGCCCGCGACGACCTGACGAAGGCCATCTCGGAGATCAACCGCACAGCCCGCAAGCGCTTCATCCACACGTTCGAGGAAGTGCGCCGCAATTACATCGCCGTGTTCGAGACGTTGTTCAAGGGCGGTCGCTGCGACCTGCAGTTGCAGAAGACCGACGACCCGCTCGAGAGCAACATCCTGATCACCGCCCAGCCGACCGGCAAGGTCATCGACACGGTGTCGCTGCTGTCGGGCGGCGAGCGCTGCCTGACCGCGCTGTCGCTGCTGTTCGCGGTGTACCTGGTCAAGCCGTCGCCGTTCTGCATGCTGGACGAGGCCGACGCGCCGCTCGACGACGCCAACATCGGGCGTTTCGTCAACATGCTGCGCGAGTTCAGCCGCAGCACGCAGTTCCTGGTCATCACGCACAACAAGCTGACCATGGAGACCGCGAACCACCTGTACGGTGTGACGATGATGGAGCCCGGCTGCAGCTCGATCGTCTCGGTCAGCTTCCACGATGTGCAGATGACGCAGAGCGACCAGGAGCTCGGCGGCGCCATCGCCCGCAAGCGCAAGGAAGTCGATGATGCCGCCATGAGCGCGCGCGGGCAGGCGTTCATGGAGACGATCGAGGCCGTCGAGGCGGCCGAGGCCGCCGCCGACGCCGCGGTGGCTGCGGCGGATGACGCCGTCGCTGCCGCCGCCATCGACACCGGGGACGACGACGCCAAGGACGAGGGAGCCACCCCGATCGGTGACGAAGGTGACAACCGCAGCATGGAGGCCTCCGAGTGATCAAGGGGGTCCTCGACCGTTTCAAGAGCGGCCTGAAGAAGACGCGCGACGGTTTTGTCGGCAAACTCCAGAGCCTGTTCGGCGGGCGTATTCGCCTGGACCAGGAGACCCTCGATCGCATCGAGGAACTGCTGATCAGCGCGGACATGGGCGTGGCCTCATCCGTGGCCATCACGCGCAACATCGAGAAGCGGCTGAAGGATGAGGGCGGCGAGGCCACCCTCGAGTCGGTGCTCGACGTGATTCGCGCTGACGTGCTCAACATCCTCAACACGGCCACGCCGCGCCTGCGGCCCGTCAGCTGGGACGATGCGGGCGATGCCCCGAAGGCGAAGAGAAAGCCGCACCAGCCGGCGCCCGTGGCCCCGGCGCCCGTGGAGGCGAAGGGTCCGCGCGTGATCTTCGTCGTGGGTGTCAACGGCACCGGCAAGACGACGACCATCGCCAAGTTGGCGCATCGGCTCAAGAGCGAGGGGAACTCGGTGCTCCTGGCCGCGGGTGACACCTTCCGCGCCGCGGCCGTCGAGCAGCTGGCGGTGTGGGCCGGGCGTATCGGTGTCGAGTGCATCAGCCAGGGGCAGAACGCCGACCCGGCGGCCGTGGCCTTCGACGCGCTGAGCGCGGCCGAGGCGCGCGGCGTGGATATCGTCATCATCGATACTGCCGGTCGCCTGCACACCAAGACGAACCTGATGGACGAGCTCGGCAAGGTTGCTCGCGTCATCCGCCGCAAGACCGGGCGCGATCCCGAGACGCTGCTGGTGGTCGACGCCAACACCGGCCAGAACGGCCTGCAGCAGGCGCGCGTGTTCGCCGAGACCATCCCCGTCGACGGCCTGGTGCTGACCAAGCTGGACGGCACGGCCAAGGGCGGCATCGTCGTGGCCATCGCCGAGACCCTCGGTCTGCCGGTCAAGTGGGTGGGCATGGGCGAGACGGTGGACGATCTGGCCGCCTTCGATCCGCAGGTCTTCGTCGAGGCCCTGTTCGCCGACTGGTCGGGCGAAAGCGCCGCCGGGGCCCTGCGGGACGATGATGCGCCGACCGCGCGGTAACCGCCCCGGCGGGATGCGCCGACTGGACGATCTGCTCGATCGCGCCGCGGGGCGCACCAACGACCGCTGGGACAGCCGCGACAACGACCGCGAACGCCGCCGCGAGCGCGGGCCCGTCGTCCGCACGATGGACATCCGCCGCGACCGTGAGATCTTCGAACGCCTGACCGCCCTGGACTACGACTACCTGCTCTGCCAGCGCTTCACCGCCGGCGCCCGCGTGCTGGGCGACCTGCTGCCGCAGTCGGTGGTCGGTCGCGCGCAGAACGGCCACGGCTGGTTCACCGACGAGTTCGGCGTCTCGCTCCGCTTTCCCGATGCGACCTTCGAACGCGTGCTGTCGGTCCTGGAGAAGGTCGACCCCAACCTGCGCGGCGTGCAGGTGCGCGAGCGCCGCGGTGCGCTGGTGACGCGCTTCGGCGAGTGGCTGCTGGCCAACTGCGGTCGGCCCCGGCTGAAGCTGGAGGTCGATGGCGCGCCGCCACTGGGCATCGAATTCCTGGCGGGCCATGAGGTGGATACGCGCGCCTTCTGCACGGGCATGGTGCTGGCCGGCTTCATGGACGACTGGGAGCACCGTCGCACGGCGATGCTGGCCCACAAGCGCACCTTCGGCGGTCAGCCGTTCAACGTCGGCGGCGGCGACATCATGATCGTCGATCGCGAGAAGTTCGAGATGTGCGGCATCGAAGACCCGGGCGCGACGGTCATGGAGCCCGACCAGCTGCGCGAACTGCGCGACTACGGCATCCTCTGTCGCGAGGGGCGCGGGCCGTACCGGTTCCCCGAGCATGAGCAGGTCTACTTCCGCCGCCGGCTGGGCGACGGCGTCTGCGACGATCTGGCGATGATCTGGGTCGCGGCCAGCTACGGGTACGACGCATTGCTGGGCGCCTTCCTGATGGACGGCATCGACACCTACGACAAGTATTTGCTGGAGATGACCTGGGGCGGGTACGATACATACTTGGCCGGCCGGCTGCAGGAGCGTTTCCTGGACCTGGATGACCGCCCCCTGGTCAGTGACGAGCGTATCTTCGACCTGATCCACTTCGCGGCCAAGCGCAACGACCCGCCGCTGAACCTCAGCAGCTCGCACCGTCGATTGATCCAGTTCGAGGCGCAGGCCCCGGTGCCGACCGTGCTCAACCACTGGCGCTTCGTCATGGGCGAACCCGTCTACGACATTCACCTGGGGTTCTCGCGCGTTCCGGCCGAGGAGTTCTATGGCGGCGCGTGGCACCGCCTGCAGGCGGCGAAACTGCCCGTACCGGCGCCGCGGTTCCTTAAAGCCCGCAAGGAACGGTAAGCCAGCCGGTTACGGCCGTGCCCGCAACATTTGACGCCCCCGGCGGCTCCACCTTCCTTGACGCCGCCCGCCGCCCGTCCTACGTTCTGGGTCGACATTCTCAATGGCCGGCGCCGTTGCCGGCCGCGAGCCTCAACTTCGGGGCGGGGTGAAATTCCCCACCGGCGGTCACAGCCCGCGACCCGCCACCGCCTTCGGGCGGCGGCGGCTGATCCGGTGAAATTCCGGGGCCGACAGTTAAAGTCTGGATGGGAGAAGTTGGCGGTTCGAAACGATGCCGCGCGTCCGGCTGTCCGGACGCGTCCGCGGCGTCGATTCGCCGCTTGCCGCCCATCAGTGACGCCCCGGGATCGGACCGATCGTGGAGCGTGAACAGGTAACTGTGCCGGACAGCCCGGTTGGCCCGGTTGGCCCGGTTGGCCCGGATGCCGATGCCGTCTTCATGGCCGAGGCCCTGTCGCTGGCCGCCTCGACGCCCGTGCGCCCGTGGCCCAACCCGCCGGTTGGCGCGGTTGTCGTGCGCGCCGGCCGCATCGTCGGCCGCGGCACCCACCATGGGCCAGGCACGCCGCACGCCGAGGTGCTCGCGCTGCGCGAGGCCGGTGAACTGGCACACGGCGCCACGCTGTACGTCACCCTCGAGCCCTGCAACCACTCCGGCCGCACGCCCCCGTGTGCGCCCGCCGTCGCCGAGTCCGGTATCACGCGCGTCGTCGTGGCCATGCGCGACCCGAACCCGCAGGTGAAGGGCGGCGGTTGCCGCTTCCTGCGCGAGCACGGCCTGGTCGTGCACATCGGCACCGGCGCCGCCGCGGCGCTGGAACTGGTGTGGCCGTTCGCGGTCACCGACGGGTTCAAGCGTCCCTTCGTCGAACTGAAGACCGCCACATCGCTGGACGGCCGCTTCGCGCCGCCGGCTGCGCGCCGGTCGCTGGTGGCGCCGGTCTACCTGACCTCGGAAGAGGCGCGGCGTCAGGTTCACGGGCGCCGGCGCTGGGCGGACGCAGTCGTCGTCGGCGAAGGCACGGCCGTCGCCGATCGCCCCTTGCTGGACGGCCGCCTGGTCTCCGGCGACACCGGCGTCCCTGGCGTCGAACCGGTGGCCGTGTACCTCGACACCGACCTCAGCTGGCCCGGCGGCCTGGGGCGCTCGCCGTTCGTGGTGCTCGCCGGTGAGCGGGCGCGGACGTCACCCAACCTGGCGGTGATCAACGCGGCCGGCGGCGAGGTGGTCTTCTGCGCCGAACGCGACGGCCGCCTGGACCTTGCCGCGGCGCTGGCGGTCCTGCACGGCCGCGGCCTGTCGGTGCTGATGTTCGAGGGCGGGCCCGTGTTGTCGTCGGCGCTGCTGGCGGCCGGGCTGGTCGACCGCTGGCGCCAGTATGTGGCGCCGGTGGCTCTGGGCGATGGTGTCGGCTGGCCGGCCGTGGCGCCGGCCGCGGGCGCAGGCTTGTTCACGCTGACGCGCACGGGCACAGCGGGCCCCGACGCGGTGCTGGTGCACGACCGCGTGTCGTTCGCCGCGAAGCTCGACCTGGTGTCACGGTAGGGGAGGCGCACATGTTCACCGGCATCATTCGCGAGATCGGTGTCCTGCGCGGCCTGTCCCCGCGCGGCGACGTCCTGCGCCTGGCCATCGCGGCCCCGCGCACCGCGGCGTCCGCGCGGCTGGGCGACAGTATCGCCGTCGACGGCATCTGCCTGACGGTGACCGACGCGCGCCCGGGCGTGTTCGCGGTCGAGGCCGCGTCCGAGACGCGGCGCCTGACCACCCTCGGCAACTGGCGCGCGGGACGTCGCCTGCACCTCGAGCCGGCGCTGCGCGCGGGCGACGGACTGGACGGTCACTACGTCCAGGGCCATGTCGACGGCTCCGCGAAGGTGCTGGCGTCGCGGCCGGCGCGCGGTGGCGGCCGTCTGCTCACGGTTTCCCTGGCAACGCCGCTGGCGGCGTACCTGACGCCGAAGGGCTCGATCGCCATCGACGGCGTCAGCCTGACCGTCGACGAAGGCCCGTTCATCGATCGCGTCACCGTTAACCTGATCCCGCACACGCTGGCCGTGACGAACCTCGGCCTGTTGCGGGCCGGCGACGTCGTGAACCTCGAGATGGACGTGCTGGTCAAGGCCGCCCGCGGGGCCGGCCGCGTTGCCTATCCGGAGATGACGACCCGTGATGCGCCGGCGGCGATGCCGGCCGCGTCGCTCACCCTGGAACGCGTGCGCGCGCTGGGCTACGGCGCCGCGCGCCGGAAGGCCCGCCCATGACCCCCGACCAGACCCCGGCCGAGCCAAAGGTGGACGGCCCCTTGGTGGACAGTATCGACGCCGCGCTCGAGGCCCTGCGCCGCGGCGAGATCATCGTCGTCGTCGACGACGAGGAGCGCGAAAACGAGGGCGACTTCATCGTCGCCGCCGAGAAGGTCACGCCGCAGGTCGTGAACTTCATCGCGCGCCACGGCCGCGGACTGGTGTGCCTCGCCGCGACCGGCGAGCGCCTGGCCGAGCTGGACGTGCACCCGATGGTCACGCGCAACACCGCCTCGCTCGGCACGCGATTCACCGTCAGCATCGATGCGGCGCGCGGCATCACGACCGGCATCAGCGCCGCCGACCGCGCGCGCACCGTGCAGGTCTTCATCGACCCGGCCACGAAGCCGGCCGACCTGGCGCGTCCCGGCCACATCTTCCCGCTCGAGGCGGTGCCGGGCGGGGTGCTGCAGCGCGCCGGCCATACCGAGGCCGTGGTCGACCTGTGCCGCGCGGCCGGCCTGTATCCGTCGGGCATCCTCTGCGAGATCATGGACGACGACGGCGAGATGGCGCGCCTGCCGCGCCTGCGCGAGATCGCGACCGAGCACGGCCTGAAGCTGGTGACGATCGCCGACCTGATCCGCTGGCGCCGGCACAACGACCTGCTTGTGCGTCGCGAGGCCGAGGTGCCGCTGCCGACGGCCATCGGCGATTTTCACATGGTCGCCTACTCGACGCTGGTCGACGGCGCCACGCATGTCGCGCTGGTCAAGGGCGAGATCAATCCCGAGGAACCCGTGCTGGTGCGCGTGCACAGCGAGTGCATGACCGGCGACCTCTTCCACAGCCTGCGCTGCGATTGCGGCGAGCAGATGGATGCCGCCCTGCGGCAGATGGAGGCGGCCGGGCGCGGCGTCTTCCTCTACATGCGTCAGGAAGGGCGCGGCATCGGCCTGGTCAACAAGATGAAGGCCTACCGCCTGCAGGACGAGGGCGCCGACACCGTCGAGGCCAACGCGCGCCTGGGCTTCCCGCCCGACCTGCGCGAGTACGGGCTGGGGGCGCAGATCCTGCGCGACCTGGGCGTGCGCAGGATGCTGCTGATGACGAACAACCCGCGCAAGATCGTCGGGCTCGAGAGCTACGGCCTGGAGCTGGCCGGCCGCGTGCCGCTCGAGGTCACGCCGGGCGCGAACAACGTGAAGTACCTGGAGACGAAGAAGGCCCGCATGGGCCACCTGCTGGATCACCTGTAGAGAGAACCGAAACCGGAACGACGGCAACGCAAGGCAAGGAGAGAACCATGGGCCGCATCTACGAAGGCAAGTTCGAGGCGCACGGCAAGCGGATCGCGATCGTCGCCAGCCGCTTCAACGATTTCTTCACCAGCGAACTGCTGGCCGGCGCACAGGACTGCCTGCGTCGCCACGGCGTGGCCGACGAGCAGGTCGACACCGCGTGGGTGCCGGGCGGCTTCGAGCTGCCGATCGCCGCCAAGCGCCTGGCGCAGAGCGGCCGCTATGCCGCGGTGATCTGCGTCGGCTGCATCATCCAGGGCGACACACCGCATTTCGGGCTGGTGGCCAGCGAAGTGACGAAGGGAATCGCGCAGGTGTCGCTGGACGCCGGCATCCCCATCGCCTTCGGCGTGGTGACGGCCGACACGCTCGACCAGGCGCTGGAACGCTCGGGCACGAAGGCCGGCAACAAGGGCTTCGACGCGGCGCTGTCGGCGCTCGAGATGATCGACCTGTTCGCTGCCATCGACAAGGGCTAGGGCCCGGCGGCGTCAGTCCGTGCCGACAGGCAGGCAGTAGATGCTGATGGCCCGCGCAGGGTCTTGCCAGGCCGGGGTGCGGCCGGTCTGGGCCAGCAGCGCCTGCCAGCGCGCGCCGGCGGCGTCCAGCTTCCGCGGCGTGCCTTCCAGCGAAGGCGCCAACAGCACCCAGCGCGCGCCGTACCGTGCGGCGCGCGCCTCCATTTGCACGAGGTCGGGCTCGCCAAGCGCGATCACGGGGCGTCCCAGTCGCACGTGCCGCGGCAGCGGTTCCTGCGCCATGATGACGTCGCCCGGCGCGGTGTTGGCTGTGATCCATGCGGCGCCGTCGCCGGGATCGACGAACCCGTGCCCGGCCCGGGCCGACGCTTCCTCGAGCGGCCGCGCCACGCGCCACGCGTTGTGGCCCAGGCAGGCCACCAGGGCCACGACGACCAGCACGGCGCGCGCACCGGCGCCCGGCGCGCCTCGCAACGCCCACCACCACAGCGCCGGCAGCAACGGCAACAGCAGACGGGTCTGCACTCCGGACGGCCAACCCTCGAAATTCGCGAGCGCCAGCAGCGTGAAGCCCGTGTACCACAGCAGCACGGGCGAGGTCGCATCGTCGGGGTCGTCGGCGCGCCGGCGAACCGCTCCGATGACGATCACGGCCAGAAGGGCCACCGCGACGGCCGCCTGCAGCCACACCGCCGCTGCGCCCAGTCGCGCTTCCAGCGGCCTGCCGAACGCCGGGATCATCAGCACGGGCAGTTCCTGCGCATAGCCGATGAGGTTGTGCGCCATGAACGCCGCGCGCGCGCCGAGGCCGGCGTGGTGGGTCAGCACCTGCTCGCGATAGCCGTCGCCCAGCCACAGCGCGCCCGCCGACCAACCGGGCAGCAGCAGTACCAACTGCGTGGCGGCCGTGCCGGCCAGCATGACACCCGCGCGTACCCAGCGACGGCGGCCCAGCAGCGACGCCACGATGGCCAACAGCACCGCCAGTCCGATCGTGCGCGTGAGCATCGCCAGCCCGGCCAGCACGATCACGGCCGCGTACCGGCGCGGCGACGGCGCCCGGCCATCGACCAGGCCGCGCCCGAGCAGCAGCGCCCCGAGCGCGATGGCTGCGAACGGGACATCGCTGGTCACGCGCCCGGTCCAGGCGACCAGCCATGGGTTGAGCGCCACGCCGGCGAGGATGAGCACGCTGTGCGTGGAGTCGTCGTGGCGACCCAGGCGCCAGGCCAGGCCCAGGAACGCCAGCGACGCCAGGACGCCCACGAGCTTGAGCAGGTCCAGCCCGAGCGGTTGCGCGTAGGCCAGGGGAGCCAGCATGAGCGGGTAGCCGGGAGGGAACAGTCCGGGGTTGGCGGCGGCGACATCGGGGCCGGCCTGCACAACGGGTCCGTGGCCCGCGGCCAGCGATCGCGCCATGGCGACGTAGTAGGCATCGTCGGTCAGGCTGCCGACGGGCGTCTCGTCCAATCGCAGGGCGACCAGGATCGCGAACGCGACCAGCACCACGGTCAACCCGCGGCGGACACCCCCAAGGGTCCGCGGGTCGAGGGGCCGGCCCGGGCGGAACGGGCCGGAGCGGAAGCGCGGGCTGAGCGGCATGGCGTGGATCGGCGCCTTTCGGCAGGGAATAGGGTCGGGGCCGGCGCGGAAACGGCCCCCTGGGGCCACTCTACGGGCTGGGGAGCCGCCGGACAAGCGTTGCCCGCGCCCGTGGCCGCCCCGCGGACGCTTCCCGGAGGACCGAGGGACACGAAACGGCGCTTTGCCCTCCGATTGTCATTTCCCGGGCGGCAGGCTATTATTGAGCCTGCGGCGGGCGTGACCCGCCGACCTTGCGCACAGGCCTTCCCTGGGCGCCACGGGCCTTCCCTGGCCCGACCAGCCGTTCTTTGACAGGAGAATACCGGTGGGTAAACGCAGAAAAGGCCGCGAGATCGTCCTGCAGTCGCTTTACGCCTCGCTGATCAGCGGGGGCGACGTGCTGGTCGTGCTGGAGGACCAGCTGCTCCGCCGGGAATCCGCTCCTGAAACCGTCGCCTTCGCGCGCGACCTCGCGCGCAAGATCAAGGCGAACCGCCCCGACACCGAAGCCTGGCTCAAGACGCTCATCAGCGCGCGCTGGGATCCGTCACGCCTGGGCACGCTCGAGCTTTGCATCCTCCACCTGGGACTGACCGAGCTGAAGCACAGCCCCGAGGTGCCGTTCCGCGCCGTCATCAACGAGGCCTGCGAACTGGCCCGCCGTTACTGCGAGGAGGGCGCCATCGGCTTCGTCAACGGCGTGCTCGACCGCGCTGCGCATCAGGTCTATCCTGACGCCGCCGTGGCGCAGGCTGTCGTGGTGCCGGACGATGACGCCGATGACGCCGATGACGCCGACGCCGGCAGCCCCGAAAGCAGCGATCTGGACGCCGACTTCGGCGATACGCCGCTGCGCGGTGATGCCGCCATCGATCCCGGGAAGGACCGCTGATGAGGGTGTCGACCCCCGGCCACTGGCAGCGCTTCTGGGAACAGGCCGACCGCCTGGAGCTGGACGATGTCTACGGCACCGACGGGCGCATGGTCCGCGAGATCGCCGGCATCTTCGCCGGCGAGGCGCAGGGCCTGCGCGGCCGCCGCATCCTGGAAGTGGGGGCGGGCACCGGCCGCGACGCCGTGGCGCTGGCCGCCGCCGGTGCGCAGGTCGTCACCATCGACTACGTGCCGGGTTCGCTGGGCCTGACGCAGAAGGCCGCCGCACAGGCGCGCGCCGACGTGACGGCCGTCTGCGGCGACGGCCTGACGATGCCTTTTCCCGAAGGCACCTTCGACGTCGTCTTCCACCAGGGCCTTCTCGAACACTTCCGCGAGCCGGGCTTCCTGCTGCACGAAAACGTGCGCGTGCTCAAGCCGGGCGGCTACCTGGTCGTCGACGTGCCGCAGACCTTCCACTACTACACCCTCGGCAAGCAGGTGCTGATCGCAATGAACCGCTGGTTCGCCGGCTGGGAAACGCAGTTCACCATCACCCAGCTCGAGGAACTGGCGATCGCGCAGGGGACGACCATCACGCGCAGCTACGGCGACTGGATGGTGCCCGGGCTGTGGTACCGCGCGCTGCGCAAGATCCTGCTGACGCGCACCGGCCTGAAGCTGCCGATGCGGCCCGAGCCGGTGCCGCCGCTGGCGCGCGCGGGCGAGGCCTGGCGCCGCTGGTTCGCGCGCCGCCGGCTGTCGCTCTACACGACGCCCACGATCGGCGTGATCGCGCGCAAGCGGGGCGGGGCCGCGGAACGGGCCGCCTCGTGAGGATCCTGGCGGTCAACTGGCGCGACATCAATGACCCGATGGCCGGCGGCGCCGAGCAGCACCTGCACCACATCCTGGCCGGCGCCGTCCGGCGCGGCTGGCAGGTGGACCTGTGCTGTGCCGACTACCCGGGCGGCGGGCCGCGCGGGCAGGTGGACGGCGTCGAGATCCACCGCCGCGGCCACTGGACGGTGGCCAACCTGACGGTGCCGACACTGGTGCGCGAGCTGCTGCGCCGCAATCGATACGACCTCATCGTCGAGGACATCAACAAGATCCCGTTCTACACGCCGCTCTACGCCGGCAAGGTGCCGGTGCTGGCGGTGGTGCCGCACCTGTTCGGCACCACGGTCTACCGCGAGACCAATGCGCTGGTGGCCACCTACGTCTACGCCGCCGAGAGCCTGATCCCGCGCGTCTACGGCCGCTGCGAGTTCGAGGTCATCAGTCCCTCGACGCGCGACGACTTGATTGCCCGCGGCCTGGATGCCGCGCGGGTGACGACCATCTTCTGCGGGCTGGAGCACGAGCGCTTCACGCTGGCTGACCCGCCGTCGCGCGACGACACGCCGCTGCTGGTCAGCTGGAGCCGCCTGCGCCGCTACAAGAGCCTGGATGTGGCCATCCGCGCCTTCGACCTGGTGCAGCAGCAGATGCCGGACGCGCGCCTGTTGATCATGGGCCGCGGGCCGGACGAGAAGCGACTGCGGGCGCTGGTGGCGAGGCTGGGCATGCAGGACAAGGTCGAGTTCCGCGGCTTCCAGCCGTGGGACGAGCTGGTGCGCACGCTGCACCGCTGCCACGTGTTCCTGAACCCCAGCCCGAAGGAGGGGTGGGGCCTGACGGTGATCGAGGCCAACCAGTGCGGCTTGCCGGTTGTGGCGACCGACGCGCCGGGCCTGCGCGATTCGGTGCGCGACGGCGAGACCGGCGTGCTCGTGCCGTACGGTGACCCGCAGGCGATGGCCGAACATGCGCTGCTGCTGCTGCGCGACCGGGAGTACCTCGAGCGCATGGCCACCGGGGCCCGCGCGTGGGCCGCCACGTTCGACTGGAACCGCTGCATCGATGAATCGCTGGAGCTGATGAAACGCACAGCCGCGCAGGGCACCCGCCCGACGCGAAAGGACCCGCGGTGAGCCCCGCCATCCGGGCCCGCCTGTTCCTGGCGCTCAAGGTGCTGGGTACCGTGGCGCTGGTCGCGGTCCTGCTGACGAAGCTGCCGCTGCGCGAGGTCGAGGCCGCGCTGAGCCACCCGCACTGGGGCTGGCTCGTCGCCTCGCTGGCGGCCTACGGCATCTCGGCCGTCCTGGGCGCCTGGCAGTGGGCGCTGATCCTGCGCGGGGTCGGCATCGACGCCGGCTGGGGAGAGATTGCGCGTCTCTATCACATCGGCCTGTTCTTCAACAATTTCCTGCCGGCGAACATCGGCGGCGACGCCTGGAAGATCCTCGACCTCGGCGCGCGCGACGGGCGTCGGGCCGGCGTGCTGGGCGCGACCATGCTCGACCGGCTGATCGGGCTGGCCGCGTTGACGGTGCTGGCCCTGCTGGCGATGGGCGCGGCAGCGGTCCTGCACGTGCCCCTGCCGAAGGTCGCGCTGGCGCTGCTGCCGATCGGCATCCTGCTGTTCGCCGTCCTGGCCGCCCTGCTCTCGCGCCGGCTGGGCGGGCTCCTGATCGCCATCGCGCAGCGTGTGGGGTTGGGCCGGCTGGCCGGCCCGCTGACCCAGTTCACCGACGACCTGGCCCGCGTCGCTCCGCGCGTCGGCTGGCTGAACGGGATCTTCGGCCTGAGCATTGGCATCCAGGCATTGCGCCTGCTCACCCACCTGCTGGCTGCGTGGGGGCTGGGGATCGCGATCAGCGGCCAGGCGGCCCTGCAGTTGACGGTCCTCATCCCGGTGTTGGCCCTCAGTCTGACCTTGCCCATCTCCATCAACGGTATCGGGTTGCGCGAGTCTGTCTCGGCCGGCCTGCTGACCTGGGCGGGCCTGGTCGCGCCCCAGGCCGTGGCCATGGAACTGGCCGCGTACCTGGTCCAGGTGGCCTTCAGCCTGGTCGGCGGCGTGTTCCTGTGGCGCCACCGGCGTCCCCGGGCGACGCGCGGAAGTTGAGCCTTTCGGCGGTCCCCGGGAACCGGAAGGAAGCCCGGTTGTTCGCTGCATTTTGGTGTGCTAGCTTGGGTTGCGTTGCTTCCCGACTCCGCCGATGAACCCGGCCGCGATGCGGCTACGCCCCCTGACGAAGGTGACAACGTGACTGCAAACTGGCTCCGCCGGCCCCAGGTCCTGATCGCTGCCGGCGTGTTCGTCCTGACGCTTGCCGTCTACATGGCCACCCTGAACGCGACGACCCCGTTCTGGGACGCGGGCGAGTTCATCACCACCAGCCACATCGTCGGCGTCCCGCACCAGCCGGGCACGCCGCTGTATGTGCTGATGGGCCGGGTCTTTGACGTGCTGTTCAGCGGCCAGCCCGACATCGCCAAGGCGTCGATGCATACGGCCTGGGCCGTCAACTTCATGTCGGCCTTCTTCAGCGCGCTGGCAGTCGTCTTCATCTACCTGCTGATCTGGGAACTGGCGCGGCGCGCCGACCCCGACTCGGGCTGGCTGGCCCACGCGGGCGGCGTGGTGGGCGCCCTGTTCCTGGCGTTCTCCGAGACGTTCTGGGCCAACGCGATCGAAGCCGAGGTGTACGGTCTGGCCGCCTTCATGCTGGCGCTGATGGCCTGGCTGGCGGTGCAGTGGTACCAGGACCGCGGCCACATCGGCAGCAACCACCTGCTGCTGCTGATGATCTACCTGTTGGGCCTGGGCGTGGGCTTCCACCTGGGCACGCTGCTGGTCTACCCGGGCATCTTCGTGTTGATGGTGCTGGCGTCGCGGCGCAAGCTGCCGCTGCTGGACGTGTTTCTGATGAGCGGCGGCCTGGCGCTGTTCCTGCTCTCGACCACGAAGATCGTCCCCGACAAGGGCCTCGTCTTATTCCTCATCGTCTACATCGCCCTGGTGGGTGTCCGGGCGTTCACCGGCCACCGTTTCGCCATGTGGGGCAGCGCCCTGTTCTTCCTGGGCCTGACTGTGCATGCGATCATGATGATCCGCGCCGGCGCGCACCCCGAACCGTACGTGAACCAGACCTCTCCGAGCGACTTCAGCACGCTGATGTCGGTGATCCGCCGCGAGCAGTACCCGCCGATGAACCCGTTCACGCGGCAGGCGCCGCTGGGCTGGCAGTTCGGCTACTACTACAAGTTCCTGATGGAACAGTTCTGGTACCTGGGCTCGGGCCAGAACCTGCTGACGACCATCTCGACGGTGCTCGGGCCGATCTTCCTGGCGCTGGTCGGCATCTTCCACGGGTTCCGGCGGATCAAGCCGCTCATCTTCGTGCCCATGCTGGGCTACCTGATCAACGGCGAGATCCTGACGCTGTACCTGAACTTCACGAACCACGAGGTTCGCGAGCGCGACTACTTCTACTTCGCGGCGTTCATGTTCGCCGCCGTGTTCATCGGCCTGGGCGTCGCCGCGCTGCTGCGCTACCTGGCGGGCTCCGAGGGCAAGTCGGCGGCGCAGATCGAGCGCGAAGAGAAGAGCGGCGACTGGCGACGTGTCGCGGCCACGATCATGCCGGTGAAGCTGAAGCCGGTGACGATCGCCGCCGGCGCGGTGCTCCTGCTGCTGCCGCTGCTGCCGCTGGCGCCGGGCAGCGTGAAGTGGTTCGAGCACGACAACACGAAGAACACGATCGCCTACGACTACGCCTGGAACATCCTGAACGGGTGCGACCAGAACGGCATCCTGTTCACCAACGGCGACAATGACACGTTCCCCATCTGGTACCTGCAGGAAGTCGAGCGCTTCCGCCGCGACGTCACGGTGGTCAACCTGTCGCTGGTCAACCTGCCGTGGTACATCAAGCAGCTCAAGCACAGCCCCGAGCATCCGCTGGCGATGCAGCGCTCCGACCAGCAGATCGACGAGCTGCGCCATCGCCTGTACGAGGACCCCAAGACGGGCGAACGCTCGTTCGTGATGATCAAGGACTACGTCATCGAGGACATCATCGCGACCAACACGGCCGGCCAGAAGCGGCCGGCGTTCTTCGCGGTCACGATCCCGTCCGAGAACATGCAGCGCTACTACCCGAGCCTGCAGATGGAAGGCATGGCCTACCGGCTCATGGACAAGCCGGGCCCGGACAACCAGCCGATCACCGATCCCCAGGCCGTCATGCAGAACATGCTGGGCGTGTACCGGCTCGGTTCGGTGATGACCGCCGGTGACGCTGAGCGGCATGGTGCGTACAAGTCGATGGCCGGCCTGGCCGGCGACGGCCCGCGGCAGGGACTGGGGCAGTCCACGCGCGAACTGCGCTCGGCTGACCTGGGCCGGCTGGTCGAGATGCTGGGCAAGGAACGCACCGACCAGTACCGCGTGGAGAACGCCTCGTTCCTGCTGGGCAACTACCCGGCGGCGCTCAATCGCGCCGGCTACGAGTTCTACATGCAGGCGAACGAGGTCTTCAAGACCGACCAGGCGCGCTACAAGGAGCTCCTCGAGTGCGCGCTGACGGCGTTCCGGTCGAGCCTGGCCATCGCGCCGTACAACGAACAGGCCCTGGAGTTCTTCCCGCTGCTGCTGGTGCAGGCCTACAAGGACGACGAGGCGCTGGCGTTGCTGGACTCGCTCAAGGGGCACCTGCCGCCGAAGGACGAGGAGCGCGTGGTCTTCGGCGCCATCAGCGGATTCGTGCGCGGCGGCGTGCCCGAGCTGGCCGTCAAGTGGCTGACCGGGCGCATCGCGCAGGAGCCCGAGCGGAAGTTCTACTACCAGGCGCTGTTCGGCGTGCACCAGGCCCTCGGCGAAGTTCCGCAAGCGAGCGGCGTGATGGAAGCCTGGCAGAAGCAAAGCGGCGAGCAGGATCCCGACATGGCGAAGGCGCTGACGCAGATGCGCAGCAGCGTCGGGCAGAGTGAACAGGACCAGGTCCGACAGAAGGTGGAGGCTGCGCTTGGCCAGTGAGTACATCCCGGGCGCCGACGCGCGAGAGATCGTCGCCGGCCTGCCGGCGCGCGTGACGGACATCCTGGTGCCCGGCGCGCCCGTGGTGGTCACCGGCTGCGCCGGCTTCATCGGCAGCACCATCACCGAGGCGCTTCTGGAACTCGGCTGCCGCGTGACGGGCGTCGACTGCCTGACCGACTACTATGACCCGGCACTCAAGCGCGAGAACCTGGTGGGCCCGCTGGCGCACCCGAACTTCACGTTCCGGCAGGAGGACCTGCAGGAGCTGGACCCGGTGGGGCTGCTCGCTGGACAGCGCGCCTGCTTCCACCTGGCCGCGCAGGCCGGGGTGCGCGCCAGCTGGGGCGAGTTTTTCGCCGAGTACCTCGGGCGCAACGTGATGGCGACGCAGCGCCTGCTCGAGGCCTGCCGCCAGCCTTCGGTGAGCGGGACGCTCGCGCGCTTCGTCTACTCGAGCAGCAGCTCGGTCTACGGCGACCAGGAAGAGCTGCCCGTGACCGAGCAGGCGCTGCCGCAGCCGCGCTCGCCCTACGGCGTGACGAAGATGGCGGCCGAGCACCTGTGCGTGCTCTATTCGTCGAACTTCGGCGTGCCCACCAGCAGCTTGCGCTACTTCACGGTCTACGGCCCGCGCCAGCGGCCGGACATGGCCTTCCGCAAGTATATCGAGGCGGCGCTCGACGGCCGCACCTTCCACGTCTACGGCGACGGGCAGCAGACGCGCGACTTCACCTATGTCGCGGATGCCGTGCGCTCGAACCTGCTGGCGGTGGCCTGCGACAAGCCGTGGGAAGTGTTCAACACCGGCGGCGGCAGCCGCGTTGCGTTCGGCGACACGTTGACGCTGCTGGGCGAGCTGCTGCGCGCGCAGGTGCCCGGCATCTCGGCCACGGTCGAGTACCGGCCGGTCGCCGACGGCGACGTTCGCGACACGTTCGCCGACCGCACGCACGTCGAGGCGACGATCGGCTACCGGCCGACGATCGAGTTCGCCGAGGGCCTGCGCCGCGAGGTGGCCTGGGCCGTGGCCCGGAGGCGCAACTCGTGAGCGACCCGGACCGCAACGCCCCGGGTGCCGGCGCCACCTGCGACCTGTCGGTCGTCGTCCCGGCCTTCAACGAAGCCGAGTCGCTGCCCGAACTGGTCGATCGCATCGCCGCGGCCGCCGAGGGGCGGGGCCTGTCGTGGGAAGCGTGGATTGTCGACGACGGCAGTACCGACGACACGTTCGCCGTGACGCAGAAGCTGGCGGCCCAGCGACCCCAGGTGCACGGCCTGTCGTTCGGCCGCAACTTCGGCAAGGCGGCGGCGCTGTCGGCCGGCTTCGCCGCCTGCGGCGGCGCCATCGTCATCACCATGGATGCCGACCTGCAGGACGACCCCGCCGAGATCCCCGCTCTGATCGACAAGCTGGACGAAGGGTACGACCTGGTCTCCGGCTGGAAGCAGAAGCGCCGCGACAGCTTCGTGAAGAACCAGACCAGCAAGGTGTTCAACTGGTACACCGGCCGCATGTGCGGCCTGAAGCTGCATGACTTCAACTGCGGCCTGAAGGCGTATCGCCGCGAGGTCACCCAACGCGTCCGCTTGTACGGCGAGATGCACCGCTACGTGCCGGCGCTGGCGCAACTGGACGGCTTCCGCGTCGCGGAACTGCCGGTCCGCCATGCCGCGCGCAAGTACGGCAAGACCAAGTACGGCATGGCGCGCTTCATCAACGGCTTCCTGGACCTGCTGACGGTCTACTTCCTGCACGCCAAGCGCACCTCGCCGCTGCATTTCTTCGGTCGCATGGGCCTGGTGAGCTTCGCCGGCGGCGGCGGCATCAGCCTCTACTTTTTGGTCTGGTGGCTGATGGGGCACGGCCTGCGCGTGCGCCCGGTGCTGGTGCTGGGCCTGGTGATGATCGTGATGGCGGTGCAGTTCGTCAGCCTGGGGCTGATCGCGGAGATGATCGTGGCCGGTCGCCGCCCGGAGACCGAGTACCGAATCAGCCGCCGTGCCTGAGCGCAGTGCCCTCCGGCACGATGGCCATGGCGGCCCGTTGCCGCCACTGGTTGTCGTGATCGTCAACTGGAACGGGATGGCCGACCTCCGCGATTGCCTGGGCTCGCTGCGCGACTGCCGCTACCCCGGAATGCGCGTGATCATGGTCGACAACGGTTCGGCCGACAATTCGGTGGCGTGGACGCGCCGCCACCACCCGGGGGTCGAGATCATCGAGGCCGGCGCGAACCTGCGCTGGGCCGGCGGCAACAACGTCGCCCTGCGCCTGCTCGCGGACGAAGCCGAGGACCCGTACATCCTGCTGCTCAACGCCGACACGATCGTGCCCGAGGGCAGCCTGCGCTCGCTGGCGCTGGCGATGACGGCCGACCCGACGGCCTGGCTGGCCACCCCCCGCATCATCTATGCGGCCGACCCGGCGCGCGTCTGGTACGACGGCGGCATCGTCGGGCGGCGCAGCGGCTGGGTGCGCCACGACGGCATCCGCAAGCTGGCCGGGCGCCTGGACCCGCAGCCGCGGTACATCGACTACGGCACCGGGTGCGCGCTGATGCTGGCGCCCGGCGTCCTGGCGCGGCTCGGCCTGCTGGACGAGTCGTTCCATTTCTACGGCGAGGATGCGGACTACTCGCTGCGCGCGCGCAAGCTGGGTGGCAACATCCTGCACGTGCCGCGCTCGCTGGTGCTGCACAAGGTGTCGGCATCGCTGGGGCAGGAGAGCCCTTACCGGGTCTGGTTGCGCAGCCGCAGCCACGTGCGGCTGATGCGCACGCACTGGCCGCGCCGGCAGTGGCCCCTGCTGTTCCTGGCCCAGGCCGGGTTCTTCGCCGGGCACATGGCGTGGAACCTGTGGCATGGGCGCCTGGCCACGGCGCTGGCCGTCTGGCAGGGGGCCATCGACGAGTTGCGGGGCCTGGACAACTGAACGCCTGGAAGCATCGGGCACTTGCGGGCCGGCGGTTTACGCCCCGACCGACATTCTGGTAGGATGATGTCCGGCCGCGGGTTGCCGCGGCCGTCACGCGAATACAGGAGAGGTCATGGCGCACGCAGGTTCCCGCGAAGCGAACACCGCCAAGGGCGGAAACCCCGGCGGCGGCCCGGCCGCCTGGCAGGCCGTCGAGGCCCGCCCGTGGGCACGCTGGCTGGTCCTGGCGCTGGCCGTGTGGCTGCTCGTGGCCATCGTCTACCCTGGGCCGGTGTTCCAGGGCCTGACCTTCCGCAGCGCGGACGCCGGCAACTCCGATGCGTTCACGAGCGTGGGGGACGCCGCCACCGCGCGCGGCGAGTCGGCCAAGTGGAACCCGTACCTGTTCGCCGGCATGCCCACCTTCGGGTCCCTGGCCTACATGCCCGGACTGTACCCGCCCACCGCGCTGTTCACCTTCCTCCAGGGCAGCCTGGGCCTGGCGCCCCTGACCTGGATGATCGGTCACCTGGTCTTCGGCGGCCTGGGCATGGTGTGGCTGTTGTCGCGCTGGCGGTTGCCCGTCTCGTCGCTGCTGCTGGGCGCGGCATTGTACATCCTGTTCCCGCAGGTCGTGGCCTGGGGCGTGCACGGGCACGGCTCGAAGCTGGGTGCGGCGATGTACCTGCCGTGGATCGTCGGCTGGACGCTGCGCGTCCTGGACGGCGGCGGGCTGCGCGCGATCGGCATGCTGGGCCTGCTGACCGGACTGCAACTGCTGCGGGGGCACTTCCAGATCACGTACTACACGCTGGCGGTCGCCGCCTGGCTGGCGGCGTGGGGGACGCTGCGCCCGTTCGAGGCGGCGCAGAAAGCCCTGGCCGGGGCCGTGCGCGCGCGCCGGCTCGGCGGCTTTGCGGTCGCCATCGCGATGGGCTTCCTCGTGGGCGCCGTCCTGCTCGTGCCGGTGAAGCAGTATGCGGGCATCTCCATCCGCGGGCAGGACAAGGATGGCGGCGGCGGTGTCGGACTGGAATATGCCTCGGGCTGGGCGCTGGCGCCCTCCGAGACGGGCACGTTCATCCTGCCCGCGGCCGCCGGCTTCGGCCAGGCCACGTACCTGGGCCACATGCCGTTCAACGACTACCCGAACTACTACGGCATCCTCTGGCTGGCGCTGGCCGCCTGCGCGTTCGCACGCGGCGGCCGTGGCCTGTGGGCGGCGCTGGTGGCCGTCTCGGTGCTGGCGGTGTTCGTCTCGTTCGGCACCTTCGGCTTCGGACTCTATGAACTGCTCTACAAGGCGCTGCCGTTCTTCAACAAGTTCCGCGTGCCGTCGATGATCCTCGTCGTGCCGGCGTTCGCCCTGGCGATCCTCGCGGCGCGCGGCGTCGAGCGCCTCGGCCGCGAAAGCATGCCGGCGGCAAAGCCGCTGCTGGCGCCGATCGTGCTGGGCGCCATCGGCCTGTTGATGCTGGCCGGCGGCGGCGCCTCGATGTTCGAGGGCGCGTACCGCGGCGGACTGCAGGGCCTGGCCGCAGCCAGCGGCAAGCCGGCGCCAGATGTCCTGCTGGACGCGGCCTGGGGGCTGCAAAAGGCCAGCCTCGTGCGCATCGGCCTGGTGCTGCTGGCCGCGGCCGGCGCGCTGGCCTTTGCCGCGCGCAACGCCGTCTTCCGGCAGCGCGGCCTGGCGTGGGTGCTGCTGGCGCTGGCCTGCGTCGACCTGCTGGGCGTCGACCGGTTGATCGTGCATCCGGAGCAGGGGCTGCTGCAGGTGGCGCGTGGCGCCAACGGGCAGGCGCAACTGGTGCAGGCCCCGCAGCTGCAGGTCGCCCCGACGCCCCGCGGCGCGTCCACGGCCGGCACGGGCGCCGCCGCCCTGGCGGCCGCCGTGGGCCACGACCGCATCTGGCCGCTGGGCGAGCACCAGCAGCGCAACACCTGGCTGACCGACAGCATCCGCTCGCTGGGAGGCTACCACCCGGCCAAGCTGGCGAACTACGAGGCCATCCGCAGCCGCCTCTACGGCGATCCGCCGGCCGGCCGGCTGGCCTCGTGGCTGGGCGCGCGGCTGGTCGTGCTGGACGGGGAACTGGACCCGCAGCAGCTGCCGATGCTCGCGCAGCTCGGCTGCGACGTCGAGCCGGACCCCATCCTGGCCGGCGATGTCGTCGCCTACCGCAATCGTTCGGCGCTGCCGCGCGCGCGGCTCCTGTCGCGCTGGGAACCGGCGCCGGGCGGCGGGCGCGCCGCGCTCGGGCCGTTCCTGGACGGGATCCAGGCGGGCCGCATCGACGTGAAGGGCACGGTCCGGCTGGACGCGACGCCCGATCCCGCGCCGGCGCCGACGGACGCGCCGCTGCCGACGCCTGAGTTCGTGACCGACGGTCTCGACCAGGTGGTCCTGCGCACGAACGCTGCCGTCCCGGCCGTGCTGGTGCTGGCGGACATGGCGGCCCCGGGCTGGAGCGTCGAGGTGGACGGCCGGGCCGCGAAGCTGCTGACCGCCGACCTCGCCCTGCGCGCGGTGGCTGTGCCGGCGGGCAGCCATACCGTAACTTTCCGTTACCGGGACGCCTCGTACCGGACGGGATTGACGCTGACGATGATCGGGGCCATCCTCACGCTGGGATTCGTTGCGGTGTCGTTCCTGCCGCGCCGTTTGTTGCCCGGCCGTGCCGCGAACCTCCTGAAAGGTTGACGGATCGATGAGAGCGCACCCGCACGACCGCACCTGCCCGCCGCTGGAACCCACAGCGGCGGTGGTGGTCGTGCCCACCTACAACGAGGCCGAGAACATCGGTCGCCTGGTCCCGCTCATCCTGGCGCGTGACCCGCGGCTGTCGGTGCTCGTGGTGGATGACGGTTCGCCCGATGGCACGGCCGCCATCGTCAAGGCGCTGCCCGGCTTCGGCGATCGCATCATGCTGCTTGAGCGGACGAAGAAGGAAGGCCTCGGCGCCGCCTACATCGCGGCCTTCAAGTGGATCCTGGCCAACACGAAATTCGACGTCGTCTTCGAGATGGACGCCGATTTCAGCCACGACCCGTCGGCTCTCGACGAGTTCATCGTGGCGATCCGCGACCACGACCTGGTGCTCGGCAGCCGCTACCTGTACGGCATCACGGTCGTCAACTGGCCGCTGCGCCGACTGGTCCTGAGCGTGGGCGCCAACCGCTACGCGGGCTTCGTCACCGGGTTGCCCATCAAGGACTGCACGGGCGGCTTCAAGTGCTTCCGGCGTTCGACGCTCGAGCGCCTGCCGCTCGACCGCATCCGCAGCGACGGCTACTCGTTCCAGATCGAGACGACCTACATCTGCTGGAAGAAGGGGCTGAGCATCCGCGAAATCCCCATCATGTTCGTCGACCGTCAGGTGGGCATCTCGAAGATGTCCAAGCGCATCATCCTTGAGGCGATGTGGATGATCTGGGCGATGCGTTTGCGCAGGACGCACTGATGGCGGACGTGCGCGGTCACGGCGCCGAGGGCCACGTCCGGCTGGCGATCGTCATCGTCCATTTCAACACCAGCGAGGACCTCGGCCGCTGCCTCGAGTCGATCGCGGCCTACCCGCCCGCGGTCCGGCACCAGGTCGTGATCGTCGACAACGCGTCGCGCGACGAGGGTCTGGCCGCCGTTCACCAGCGGCATCCCGAATGCCAGTGGCTCTTCAACACCGAGAACACGGGCTACGCGCGGGGCTGCAACAAGGGCATGGCCGCTGTCGTGGCCGACTACTACCTGATCCTGAACCCGGACATCGTCGTGCAGCCGGGCGCGCTCGACAAGCTGCTCGAGTTCGCCGACGCGCACCCGCGCGCGGGCCTGGTCGGGCCGCAGTTGCTGAACGAGGACGGGAGCCTGCAGGAATCCTGCCGCCGCTTCTACACGCTGCGCACGCTGCTGCTGCGGCGCACGGTCCTCGGCAAGCTGTTCCCTGACAGTCGCACGGTGCAGCGCCACCTGATGCGCGACTTCGACCACCGCAGCAGCCGGCCCGTCGACTGGGTGCTGGGCGGCTGCGTGCTGGCGCGGCGGTCGGCGCTCGACCGCAGCGGCCCGATGGACGAGCGCTTCTTCCTGTACTTCGAGGATGTCGACTGGTGCTACCGGATGTGGCAGGCCGGCTTCGAGGTGCAGTACACGCCCGACGCGCGCTTCATCCACCGCCACCGGCGCGCGAGCGCGCGCGGGCGCTTCGGCCGCTCGTGGTGGCTGCACCTGGGCAGCCTCATCTCGTTCTACGAGAAGTGGGGGATGTTCGTCTGGCTGCTGAAGAAGTGGCGCGCCCCGTTGCTCGCGCAGCTGCTGTGGGTGCTGGACATGCTCGGCTTGTTCGCGGCGTTCATCGGCGCCTATGAACTGCGGCAGGCGGCGGCCGCCTGGTTCTCCGAGCCGCTGTTCCCGTTCCACGAGTACCTGCCGCTGCTGGGTTTCGCCGGTGTGCTCGCGTCCGTGACGTTCCTTCTGACCGGGCGCTACCGCGTGGACGGTCGTGACCGCGCCCGCAGCCTGGGCGAACACCTGCAGCAGGTGGGTGTGCTGGCGGTGCTGCTGCTGGCGGCCACCTACCTGGGCCACCTGGACGTCGTCAGCCGCGCGGTGCTGCTGCTGTTCATCCCGCTGCTGGGCTTGGCGACCTTTGCCGGGGACCGCCTGGTGCGGCGCGCCCGCGGGCGCCTCGAGCGCGGGCGACTGACCCTGGAGCGCACCCTGCTGGCGGGTCCGCCGGCGCGCGTCGGCGCCTGGCTGGCCTCGCTGGGTGAGGACGCCCGGCGGGGCATCGACGTGGCCGGGTACGTGGCCGAGCCCGCCGCGGGGGGTGGCCTGCCGGCCCTGGGCGCGGGCGAGATCCCGTGGCTGGGCCGCCCCGGGGAGATTCCCGAGATCGTGCGGCGCTACCGCGTCTCACAGGTGGTATTCTGGGAGGAGAGTGGGCCGCGTTCGCCTGAGGACTGGGCGGTGCTGGCGACCCTGCGTCGCGAGCGTATCCGTTTGCGCTGGCCCCTTCCGGCGGCGTGGCTGGCCGTTGCGGGCGATCATGTCGAGACTTTCGGGGACGAACTGAGCGCCGTGCATGCCAGCGGCGGCACCCTGGCGCTGGCGGGCCTGCCCGGGCGCCTGGGAGGCATGGCGGCGGGCGCCGGCCTGGCGGTCCTGGCGGCACCGGCCTGGCTGTGGTTGCGCGCGGTGCGCGTGCCGCGCGGTTCGGCCCGGGTCGTGACGGTGGAACTGAGCGACCTGTGGGGGCACGACCCCTCGCTGACGGTCGCTGTTGATCAAGGCGGCCGCGTGCTGCCGCTGAGGTGGCAATGGCGACTGGCCGGCGCGCTGTGCGCCGGGCGCGTCGCGATCAGCGGGCCTCGCCCGCAGACGGGCGGCCGGCGCGAAGCGCCGCGGACGCCCGGCGAGGTCCTGACGTTCTGGCGAAGCACGCCGCGCGCTCCCGGACTGACCGGGCCGTGGGCGGCGACGCCGACCGGGAAGAGGCCGGGTTCCCCGGCGAAGTTCAGGCAACTGTGGCGGGATCCGGGCGGCTTCGGGCTGCTGGTCGCCGCCGGGTCGATGGCCGACAGCGACGCAACATCGTCGCGCCGGCCGCGGGAGGAAGGCTCTTGACGATGCACGCGAAGAAGCCCTCGACGATGCAGGCCCCGCAGGGGCCGAACCAGTTCCTGCGCGCCACGGCCTTGCGATGCCTGGCGGCGTCGGCGCTGTGCCTGGCGGCCTTCGGCGCCCGCGCGCAGAGCGTGGACCTGGACCCGCTCCTGGCGCAGCACGACGTCATCGCGCTGCAGGAAGTGGGTGACCGTATCTTCGTCGGCCTTGAAGGCGGCGGCCTGGCCGTGCTTCCGGTGGCCGATCTGCAGGCGGGCGAAATCTGGTACGCGGGCCAGGACCTCTCCGGCAACCGCGTGACCGACCTGGCCTGGACGGGCGCGAACCTGTGGGTCGCCACCGAGGGTGGCGGCCTGACCCGCGTCACCGACCCCGCGGGCGTTCCCGTTTTTCGCCAGTTCACGGGAGGAAACCTCGGCGGCCTGGACCTGACCGCGGTGGCGGGCACGGTCACCGACGGCAGCGAGCGCGTCTATTACGCGATGGACGGCGCCGGCATCGGCCAGATCATCGACGGCCTGTCGGGCAACCTCTACACGGCAGACCAGGATGGCCTCATCTCGAACACGGTCAACGCGCTGCAGGTGTGGAACGGACAACTGTTCGTCGGCACGCCGGTCGGCGTCTCGCGGTTCGCGAACAACGTGTTCACCGACCAGAACGCGGGCTTCGGCAGCCTCGTGGTCAACGACTTCGCCATCGATGACGCCGGCAACCTGCTCGCGGCCACCAACGGCGGCATCTACCGCTGGGACAACGCCGGCTCGGCGTGGGTGTTCGTCCGGTCGCTTGGCGCCTGGGTCATGCGCCTGAGTTGCCGCGCCGGCGAGACCTGGGCCCTGGGGGTCGACAACCTGGGCAACGGCGTCCTGCAGGCCTCGAGCGCCGGCGTCTGGCGCACCATCACGCTGACCAATCCCAAGTGCCGCGCGATCTGCGCCGGGACCGATGTCTGGATCGGTGGGCGCACGGAGCAGACGAGCGTCTCGCGCACTCTCGGACAGGCCTATGTCGGCCGGCGCGATGCGGGCGACCAGTTCACGCTGCGCTCCTTCCGCGCGAGCGTCGTCCGCAATGCTGAAGGCGTCACCTTCGGCGCCGGCGATGGATACTGGATCGGCGATTGGACGGGCTTGGGCGCGTCCGGCTTCGACGGGACGGCGTGGCGGTACCTGTGGGAGAGCGCCAGCGTGGCGGCCGATTCCAACGGCATCTTCACGTCGGGCGGCAACGTGCTCAGCATGGCCGCCGGGCCCGACGGCACCATCTGGGGCGGTCAGTACACCTCGGGCATCCTGCGGATCGATGCCGCCACCGGCAAGGTCAACCACCTGACGCCGACCAACGGCCTGTCCGGCCGCTCGATCATCAACCTGGTCACGCACCCGGACGGCCCCCTGATCGCCATGCACGACTGGGCCGACGTCGAGAAGGTCGACGTGCTGGTCGATCCGGCGCACTGGCGCAATCCCGCGAACTGGATGGTGCTGCCGCGCACCGACGGACTCGGAGCCGGACCCGGCGTCTGGGATGCCGTCGTGCAGCGGCGCGACGTGGTCTGGTTCGCGGTCGAGGACGTCGGCCTGGTGCGCTGGGATATCAACGGCGACGCGGCCGGCCCCGGCGACGCGCTGACCTGGCTCGACCAGTCCGATGATCGCTGGGATGCCCCGGTCCGGTATGTCCCGGGCACCTCGCTGGACCTGGGCAAGGCCGTGTCGCTGGCCGTCGGGCCGGACGGCTCGCTGTGGGCCGGCGGCAACGGCGTCGTGCAGATCAACTACAACGACGTCACGCAGACGGCCTCGCTGGTGTCGGCCGTGGGCGAGAAGTTTTCCACCAGCAGCCAGGGCCTGGTCAACGGCAACGTGGCCGACCTGGCCATCGATGTGAACGGCGACGTGTGGGTCGCCACCCGTACCGGCCTCAACCGCATCCGCGGCACCGGCGACAATATCGCCGTCACGGCCTGGATCGACCTGGCCAACTACTACGGTTCGGAGACGTACCAGACGCTGTATTCGACGAACGTCATCGCGCAGTTGCCGGGCCTGACCTACCGCAAGCTCGTGGTCGACGGCACGGGACGGCGACTGCTCCTGAGTTCCGACCAGGGCGCGGTCATGTTGACCGTCGGCAGCGGCGGGGGCACCGGTGAAGTCGAACTGGCGGGCACCTACTGCTACCCGAACCCGTGGCTCGCCGATGCGACCGATACCTCGCGCCTGAAGCTCGGCGGCCTGCCTGATGGCGTGTCCGCGGACCAGCCGGCCCGCGTGGCGATCTACGACCTTGCGGGCGAGCTCGTCTACCTCGATCCGAACGTCACGTCGGGCGATGCATTCTGGAACGGGACCAATCGCCTGGGCAACCTCGTGCGCACCGGCATGTACGTGGTGCATGTGAACTGGGGCGGCAAGGACGCCGTCCTGACACTGGCCATCGTCCGCTGAGGCACCCGCCGGCGGGTCGCAGGGACGCAACGACACGGAGTTCGCATGGGTGACATCCAGGGCACTGAATTCATTCGCCGCGACAGTTTCCTGCCGTTCTTCCGGCCCGACCTGGGCGAGGCCGAACTGTCCGCCGTGACCGAGGTGCTGCGCTCGGGGTGGCTCACCTACGGTCCGAAGGTGCGCGAGTTCGGCGAGGCCTGCGGGCGCTACCTGGACGTGCCGCACGCGGTGCCGGTTTCGAGCGCCTCGTCGGGCCTGCTGGTGGCGCTCAAGGCGCTCGGTGTCGGTCCCGGCGACGAAGTGATCCTGCCGTCGCTGACGTTCGTCGCCACGCTCGGGGCCGTCGTTCACTGCGGCGCACGGCCCGTGCTCGCGGACATCGACCCGGCCAACCTCGGCCTGGACCCGGACGCCTTCGCCGCCGCCATCACGCCGCGCACGAAAGCCGTCATCCCGGTGCACCTGGCCGGCCATCCCTGCCGCATCGAGGAGATCCTGGCGATCGCGAAGCCGCGCGGCATCCGCGTGCTGGAGGACGCGGCGCACGCATTCGGCGCCGAGGTGCGCGGCAAGCGACTGGGCGGGCTCAGCGACGCCACCGTGTTCTCGTTCTACGCCACCAAGTGCATCACCAGCGGCGACGGCGGCCTGGTCACGACCAACGACCCCGAGGTGGCGCGGCGCGTGCAGGTCATCAGCTTCCACGGCATGGACGGCAACGCCTGGCAGCGCTACACGGACAAGGGGCGCTGGTACTACGAGATCGTCGAATTCGGTTACAAGATGCACCTGGGCGACCCGGCCGCGGCGCTGGGCCTGGTGCAGCTCGGCCGCTCGGACGAGTTCATGAAGCGGCGGACGGAGATCGCGCACCGCTTCGGCGCGGCGCTGGCCGGACTGCCGGGGCTGACGTTGCCGACGGCCGCCGACTGGTGCACGCACGCCTGGCACCTGTACGCCGTGCGGGTCAACCGCGAGATGATCGAGGGCGGTCGCGACGGCGTCATTGCCGACCTGACGGCCAACAAGATCGGCAGTTCGGTGCACTTCATCCCGCTGCACTACCATCCGGTGTTCCGCGAGGCCGGTCGCGAGTTCGCGCCGCGCCTTGGCCAGACCGAGCGCTACTTCGACGAGGCCGTCAGCCTGCCGCTGTTCCCGTCGATGACCGACCAGGAGATCGACGACGTCGTGACGGTCGTGCGCGAAAGCCTGCGGCTGCGGTGTCGTTGATGGGGTCCCGAACGCGTGGCGACGGCGGCCTGCTGATCGAGCGAGCCGCCGTCGCGCCGCCCGACTGGGATGAGCTCGTCGCCGCCGATGGCTCCTCCGACTACCCGCATACAGCGCACTGGACCAACACCGCCGTGGCGACCTGGCCGGGCGCGTCGGCGCTGTGGTTGACGGCGCGACGTGACGGGCGGCTGCTCGGCGGGCTCCCCGCGGTGGCTCAGCGTCTCGGCGGTGGACCGCTGGCCCGGCGCCGGCTCGACAGCAGCCTCGAGGGCACCTCGTGTGGCCCCCTGGCCGCCGCGGACCTGCCCGCCGCGGAGCAGGCGATGCTGGTCTCCGCGCTGCTCGACGCCTACCGCGGCCTGCTTCCCGGACCGCTCGGCGCAGTTACGCTGGCGCTCGGTCCCGAGCGCGAGCGCCGCTTCGGTCCTGCGCTCCTGGCCCACGGCAGTTGGCAGCGGCAGGCCTCGCCGACGGCGGTCATCGACCTCGCGGGTGGGGCGGACGCCGTGTCTGCTGCACGCCTGTCCATGAGCAAGCGCAATGAACGCAACCGGGGCCTGCGGCGCGGCGCCGAAACGGGCCCGTCAGCGGACCCCGCCGACCTGGCCGCCTACTATCCGCTCTACGAAGCTGCTGCTTCCCACTGGGGCGTCCGTCCAACGCCGTTGCCGTTCCTGCAGGCGCTGCTGGCCGATCCCAGCGGTCGCACGTTCTTCACCTGCGTCCGCCTGGACGGCCGCGTGATCGGCGGTCATCTCAACCTGCACCTTGGCGACCGTGTGTTCGCGTGGAACGGCGTGACCGATCCCGCGTTCGCGCGCACGCATTTCCCCGCCACGCTCTGCTTCTGGGGCGACATCGTCGAGGCCTGCCGGCGCGGCGCGCGCTGGCTCGACATTGGCGCCAGCGGCGGCAGCGACACCCTTGAAGGCTTCAAGAAGTACTTCGGCGCCGAACTGCAGGAGCGTGGCTACTACGTGCACGAAGGCGCGGCGCTGCGCCTGGCCCGCCTGGCCCGCGCGCAGGGGCGCCGCGACCCTTCGCACACGCGGTGGCACGATGGCCGCACGGGCACGCCCCGCGAAAGCGATGACGCATGAGGCTGGCAGTCGTCGGCAGCCGCATCCTGATCAGCCGCGTGGGGCAGGTCGCCGCGAATGCCGCGGTCGTGGTGCTCATCGCGCAGCGACTGGGACCGGCGGGGCAGGGGCACTACAGCCTGACCGTCGCCGTCACGCTGCTGGCTGCGTCGCTGCTGGGAGGCGGCATGGGCCTGGCGGCAGTGCCGGCGCTGCGGCAGGGGCGCCTGCGACCCGAACGCCTGATGCGCGCGCAGGTGACCTGGATGACCGCCATGCTGGTCGTGCTCGCGGGGGCCGCCTCGCTGGCGGCGATGACGGGCGCCGCCGAGGCGTGGCTGGGTCGGCACCTGGGCTGGACGCCGGGCATGGCGCGCCTGGCTGCGCTGGGCGCCTTCGGCATGCTCGGCTTCGAGATCTTCAGCTACAACCTGCTGGCGCGCGGACGGCTGGTCGTCGGCTCGACAGTGAACGGCGCGCGGGCTGCGGCGCACCTGGTGCTGGTGGCGGCGCTGACGTTCACCGGCCGGCTCACGTTGGGCTCGGCGGTCGCGGCCTTTGCCGTGGCCCAGCTCGGGGGACTGGTTGCGATCACCATCGTCGCGTTGCGCGACCTGCGGCGGCCGGCGCCGGCGCCATCGTCGCCGCCCTCTTCACGCGCAACCGCGGCCGAGCCGACGCTGCCGGTGCCCGTGCGCGAAGACGACGTGCCCGAGGATCTCGACCGCCGCCCGTTGTGGCTGTTGATCGCATTCAACCTGCGCCACGGCGCGCTCGGCCAGATGTCGGCTGTCGCCTACTTCCTGCTGCTGCGGTTGGACCAGGGGCTTCTCGAACATTTCCGCGGCGCCGCCGAGGTCGGCATCTACTCGCTGGCCGTGTACGTGGGGGAGATGCTGTGGCTGCTGCCGGGCGCGCTGACGCCCGTGCTGGTGCACACGTCGGCGGCCGATTCGTCGGACCTGCGGCGTGACCGCACTGCGGCGCGCGCCGTGCGGTTGGGCGTCGGCCTGACACTCATTGCGGCACTGCCCCTGTACCTGCTCGCCGCGCCGCTGCTGGGGTTGGTCGGCGGCGGCCAGTACGCCGCGTCGGGCGCATCGCTGCGCGCGCTGCTGCCGGGCATCGTCGCCTTCGCGCCGGGCGTCGTGCTCGCCGGCGACTTCATCGGTCGGGGCCGACCGCACTGGAACACGCAGGCCAGTGTGCTGACCGTCATCCTGAATGTGGGCGCCGCGCTGCTGCTGATCCCCGCGCACGGCGCCGTCGGCGCCGCCTGGGCCAGTTCGCTGGCCTATGCCTGCGGCTCGGTCGTCATGCTGTGGCGGTTCCGGCGGGCGACGGGGATGTCCCTGCGCGGCCTGGTCCTGGGTCGGCACCGCCGGCAATTGGCCTCCTGACCCGGCAATCCGCCCTGACAACACGGTTCTGACCCGAAAAGGCCCCCACGGGGCCTTTTCCCATGGGCACATCCCACAGCTGGACAGGGGGTTGTGGAGTTATCCACAAGTAACTCCGGAGCACCAAAAAATACCGGATTGACATGGCTGGTGGGGACGGATTATTGTGCCGCGGTGACCAGTGGGGAAAAAAAGTGAACTGCGGTGATTTCGGAGGTTGATGGCGGGCGCCGACGGATCGGCGACAGCGGGACAGGAGGTCCCATGGCCCGCCATCAACCAACCAATCATGATCGAGCCGGGGGATAACGGCCGCCGGGGCCGAACCAGGGGATGCACGGTGGACTTCACGCCGACGACAGCTGCCGACGAGGCCTTCGCCTTCACCTTCCACGGGTCGTACACCCGTGCGGTGGACGGCAAGGGCCGGTTCGCGCTGCCGTTCCGCCTGCGGCAGGCCGGAGCCGACCAGTCCGAAGAGAAGTACATGGTGTCGCGCGGCGCCGACGGGACGCTGAGCCTGCAGCCGTACGACGTGTGGGTCGCGAACTTCAACCGCCTGCGGAAGCAGCCGCCCAGCCAGAAGCTGCGCGACTACCTGCGGCGGATGTCGGCCAACAGCTTCCAGGTCGCGGTCGATGCGCAGGGACGCGTCGCGATCGCCCCGGAGCGGCTGGCCGAATTCGGCATCGACAAGAAGATCACGGTGCTGGGCGTCGGGTCGTACATGGAACTGTGGTCGCCCGAGGCGCTGGCTGCGCGCGACAGCGAACAGGACGGCGACGCGACGTTCGACGACGAGTTCTTCCGCTGACCCCGGGTCGGTGGACGAAAACCGGCGGCAGGGAGGCCGGCCGGGCACAGCCGGGCAGCAGGGGCGCCGAAGGATCGGCGCCCGCCCGGCGACCAGATCCAACAGCGGGCCAGGGCACGGAAAAGCAGATCGGTACACGGCAAGGCGCACAAGAGCGGAACAAGGCACACATCACGCGCTGGAAGGCCCACGGACGGGCCATGAAAAGGGAAGGATCCCGTGACACCGAGAGAGTTGGCCCGGACGTCCCCCTGGCAGGAGGCCGCCGGCACCCATACGGAGATCGAGATCAGACAGCTTGACCGGACTGTCCGGGTCTCTCTCTCGGGAATCCTCGACCGCGACGGCGTCGACCGGCTGATCAGCCGTGTGTCGCCGCGCCTGGACCGCCGCGGCTTCCGCATCATCCTCGACGGCACGCGGCTGACCCACCTGGACTACCGCGCCACCGGGGCGCTCATCGCCTGGAACCGCCGCCTCGGCGCGTTCCGCCACACGTTGTACCTGCACGGCTGGAGCGAATACCTGAAGGCGATCGTGGTCATGGAAGACTGGGATCGCGAGTTGGGCGCCACGCCGGCGGCGATGTCCGCCTGGCGGCAGCCGGCCGGAGCGCGCTCCGACCTCATGCCATGATCTCCGTGCCGCATGTCCCGGTGCTTCGCGAGGAGACTTTGAGTCTCCTCGCGGCGGGCCCGGGCCGGCGCATCATCGACGGCACCTTCGGATTCGGCGGGCACGCGTCCGGCCTCCTCGAGGCCGGCGCCGACGTTCTGGGGGTCGACCTGGACGCCATCGCGCAGGCCGCCTGCCGCGACCTGGCCGACCGGCAGCCGAGGCTGCGTTGCCACCACGGCTCGTTCCGCGACCTGCCGGGCGCGCTGCGCGGCGCCGGCTGGGACGGCGCCGACGGCCTGCTGCTCGACCTGGGTGTCAGCTCGAAGCAGCTGGACGACCCGGCCAAGGGCTTCAGCTACCGCGCCAACGGCCCGCTGGACCTGCGCTTCGACCAGACCCGGGGCGAGACCGCCGCCGAGCTGCTCGCTTCCCTGGACGAGGCCGCGATCGCCGACCTGCTGTGGAAGTGGGGCGAGGAACGCGGCAGCCGCCGCATCGCGCGCGAACTGGTCCGTCGCCGCATCGAGGCCCCGATCGAGACCACGACGCAGGTGCGCGAGGCCGTGCAGGCGTCGCTGCCGCGCGGGGTCAAGCCCGAGCCCGTGCTCAGCCGCGTGTTCCAGGCCCTGCGCATCGCCGTCAACGACGAGCTCGGCGCGCTGGCCGAGGTCCTCGCCTCGCTCGAACAGGTCCTGCGGCCGGGTGGGCGCCTGGTCGTCATCTCGTACCACTCGCTCGAGGACCGGCTCGTCAAGCGGTTCATCGACCGGGAACGGCGTGACTGCGTGTGCCAGCCGGACACGCCGGTCTGCATCTGCGGCCACCATGCGTGGCTGCGCCCGCTGACCCGCGGCGCCGTCGTCGCCACGGACGCGGAACAGAACATCAACGCGCGGTCGCGCAGCGCCAAGCTGCGGGCCGCGGAAATCATCGGAAGCAACGTCCGTTGAATGGGGGCGGCCGCGGCCGCCCGCAAGGAGACAGCATGCGCAAAGGATCAGGATTTTCGCTGGCTCCCGTCGGTTCCCTGGCCGCCCGCCAGGGGGCGACCATGGCCCATCGCCGCCGTGTCATGCGGGGGCGCAAGGGCCTGGTCGCCCTGGGTTTGGTGTCGCTGGCCGCGGTGCTCGCGGCGGCGATCCACGTCTCCAACGAGGTGACGACGCTGCGTCGTCACATTGCGTCGCTCGAGGCGCTGCGCCGCTGCGCGGACGCCGAAGGCGCGCTGCTGCTGGCCGAATGGAACAACCAGACCTCGCTGCCGGTGCTGACGCGCCGTGCCCAGGCGGAACTGGGCCTGGAAGTCGCCGCGACACCCGGGTTGACCCTGATCGCGGTCAGCCACGTGCCCGACCGGCCGCAGGGTCGCATGGATCGCTTCCTCGGTAATTTCGCCGGCGCCGGCGCCGCGATGGCGGCCGACATGTCGTCCGAGACGACCGAGGGCGCCATGATCTCCCTCGAACCGGTTCGCCATGAGCCCAAGGAGCGTTCGTGACGCCGCAGGAATCGGCCCAGGTCGGCAGTCGCCGGCTGAAGATCGTCCGTTTCATCGTCCTGGGTTTCGGGATCCTGCTCGGCCTGCGCGTCGTGCAGGTGCAGGTCTTCGAGCACGACCAGTGGCTGGCGCGCGCCAACGGTCAGTGGTCGCGCGAGGTCACGATCGAGCCGGAGCGCGGCAATATCTACGATCGCCAGGGGCGGCCGCTGGCCGTCTCGGTGACGACGACCGCCGTGGGCGTGGCGAAGAAGCTCATGGGTGACGATCCTCGCCTGCTGACCGACCTGGCCATGGTGCTCGAGCGCCCCGAGGCCGAGGTGCGGCAGGCCATCGCCGCCTCCTCGTCGAAGCACGTCGTGCTGGCGCGTGACGTCGTCCTGAAGGCCGAGCAGCGGGCGCGGCTGCGCCGCTGGTCCGCCATCACGATGGACGACTACTGCAAGCGCTACTACCCGACCGACGGCATGGCTGCGAGCCTGGTCGGCTTCTACCGCCAGGACCCGGACGCCGCACGCTCGGCCGGGCTGGAAGCGAGCCTGGAGAAGTACCTGGCCGGCAAGCCCGGCCTGGCCAAGGAGATCCAGACGGCGCGGGCGGGCGAGAAGCTCGGTCGCATCATCCTCGAGCAGGCCGTGCACGGGCGGAACCTGGTGCTGACGCTCGACTCGGACGTGCAGCAGATCTGCGAGCAGCACCTCGAGGAAGCCGTGAAGACGACCGGCGCCATGAGCGGCTCGGTCCTCGTCATGGATCCGACCAACGGCGACGTCCTGGGCGCGGCCAGCTTCCCGATGATGGCCACCCGCAACGGCAGCCACGAGGACGGGGCGGTGTGGAACAACCGCAACTTCACCACGACGTTCGAGCCCGGCTCGCTGTTCAAGGTGTTCAGCGGCGCGGCGCTGCTGCACAGCGGCACGATCGACACGACGACGGTGCTGGACTGCGACAACAACTCGGGCTCGCCGTTCAGGATCAACAACGACAAGAACCACGACTACGGCCGCCTGAACTTCGCCGGCGCCCTGTCCGTGTCCAGCAACGTCTTCTTCGCCAAGGCCGCGATGCGGATGAAGGACGAGAAGCTCTACACGGAGCTGTCGTCCCTCGGATTCGGCGAGCGCACCGCGTATCCCTACCAGGCGCAGCCGCGCGGCAGCCTGCGCAAGCCCGAGAAGTGGAACGGCGCCGACAAGCCGTGCATCGCGATCGGCCAGGGCGTGTCGGCGACCGCCGTCCAGCTGGGTGCGGCCCTGTGCGCCGTGGCCAACGGCGGTACGCTGTACGCGCCGCGTTGCGTGAAGGAAATCCGCAGCCGGGAGGGCGGGGCCATCGAAGAGGTCCAGCCGGTGGCCGTCCGCCGGGTGATGGCCCCGCCCCTGGCTGAAACGCTGCGCGCGGCGATGGCCCGCGTGGTGCATGAAGGCACGGGCAAGCTCACCCAACTCGATTGGATCAACAGCGGCGGCAAGACCGGCACGGCGCAGAAGAGCCGCGACGGCCACGGCTACACTGCCGGCGCCTACATGTCGAGCTTCGGCGGCATGGCGCCGATCAACGACCCGCGCCTGGTGATCCTGGTCGTGCTCGACGAGCCCGACTGGGCGCATCACTACGCGTCGCAGAGTGCGGTGCCGCTGTACCGTGCAGTGCTCGAGGACATCCGCCGCTGCACGAACCTGCTGAGCGACGTCCCCGGCGGACGCACCGGCGTCGTGGCCCGGCGCGACACGCTGCAGCTGGTCGAGGTGCCCGACGTGCTGTACCTGCGCGGCGGCCATGCCGACCAGCGGCTGGCCTCGGCGGGCCTGCGCTGCCGCGGCGGCAACCGCGACGGCGTCGTGGTCGGCCAGATGCCGGCTGCCGGCTCGCACTGCGAGCCCGGGACCACCGTGACGGTGACCATCGCCGGCCGCACCGCCGACTCCCAGCCCGGCCTGGCGCCGGACCAGTGCCCCGACTTTACCGGCAAATCCAACCGCGAGATCCGCAGCCTGGCGGCGCGACTGAACCTGCCGGTGATCATCAACGGCGTCGGTTACGCCAGCGCCCAGGATATCCTTCCCGGCGGACCCCGTCCGTCCGGACCGGTGACGATCACGATGGAGCCGACGTGGAATTGACCCTCGCAGCACTGTGCCGCGACGTGCCGGGCCTGGACGCGAACGCGGCAGGCCCGGCTCCGGTCACGAAGGTGACCGCCGACTCGCGTGAGGCCGGCCCTGGTGTCGTCTTCGTGGCCGTGCGCGGCTCGAGCGGGGACGGCCATGCCTTTGCCGCCGCCGCCCTGGCCGCCGGCTGTCCGGCCGTCGTCGTCGAGGACCGCGCCGCCGTTCCCGGCGGCGATCCCGCACAGGTGCTGGTCGCCGCGGACACGCGCCCGCTGCCCGCGCTGCTGGCGCGGCGGCTGGCCGGCGACCCGGACCGCAGCCTGTGCACGGCCGCGGTCACCGGCACCAACGGCAAGACCACGACAGCCTTCCTGCTGCGCACGTCGCTGGGCGCGCTGCGCGGGCGCTGCGGGCTGGTCGGGACCATCGAGTACGACGATGGACATGCGTGTGTGCCCGCGCCGCTGACGACGCCCGGCGGTCCGGTGTTCTTCGACCTGCTCGGGCGCATGGTGGCCAACGGCTGCCGCGGCGTGGCGATGGAGCTGTCGTCGCACGCGCTGGACCAGGGGCGCACCGCCGGCCTGGAACTGGATGTCGCGGTGATGACCAACCTGGGCCGCGACCACCTGGACTACCACCACGACCTTGGCCAGTACCTGGCGGCCAAGGCACGCATCATCGACCTGCTGCGGCCTGCTCGCGACGGCCAGCCGGAAGGCGCTGTCGTCATCAACCGGCAGGACGAACTCCTGCGCACGGTCGACACGAAGGGCCGCCGCGCGCTGGGCTTCGCCGCCGACCCCCGGTTGCCGGCCCATGGGGCCGAGCTGCGGGTGACGGCCGCCGCGCTGCGCATGGACGGCACGCACCTGGACCTGGACTGGAACGGCCGGACGCTGGCGCTGGACAGCCCCCTGGTCGGCCGCTTCAACGTGGAGAACCTGACGGCGGCGCTTGCGGCGGGCCTGGCCCTGGGCCACGAACCGCAGGCGTGCTGCGCGGCGCTGGCCGCCGTGCCGCAGGTGCCCGGGCGCCTCGAGCGCCTGGCGTTGCCGAACGGGGCGATCGCCGTGGTCGACTATGCCCACACGCACGATGCGCTGGCGGCGGTGCTGGGCGCCTGCCGGGAGCTGACCGATGGCCGTCTGCTGGCGGTGTTCGGCTGCGGCGGCGACCGCGACCGCGGCAAGCGCCCGCTCATGGGCGCGGTCGTCGCGCGCGACGCCGACCTGGCCTGGATCACCTCGGACAACCCGCGCAGCGAGGATCCACCGTCGATCTGCGCGCAGATCGCCGAGGGCTTCGCCGCGCAGCCGGACCCGCGCGCGCGCATGAGCCGCATCGTCGTGGACCGGCGCAGCGCCATCCATGAAGCGCTCGAAGCGGCCAGGCCCGGCGACATCGTCGTCATCGCCGGCAAGGGCCACGAAGACTACCAGCTGATCGGCAAGCAACGACTGGACTTCGACGACCGGCAGGTCGTCCGCGAATGGGTGGAGGCGAACCCCCGATGAGCGCGCAGATCGGCATGAACCTGGCCGCGGCGACCGCCGAATTGGCGCGCGCCGGCCTGCTCGGCGGCGTGTTGCAGGGCGGCGACGCGGGCCTGGCGGCCGTGGCGCAGCCGTCGCCTGATGCGTGCTTCACGGGCGCCTCGCTGGATTCGCGGCGCCTGGGGCCCGGGCAGATGTTCGTCGCGCTGCGTGGCGACAACGTGGACGGCCGGCTGTACGCGGCCGGCGCGGTGGCGGCCGGGCACTGGGTGCTGACACGCGCCTGGGACGGCCTGGGGGCCGACCCGCTGCCGGGCGCACCGGCGCCTGCGACGGCGGGCGTACTGCTGGCGACCGACCCGGACGCGGCGCTGGCGGTGCTGGCGTCGGCCCATCGCGCCGGGTTGGCCCGGTTGCGCGTGGTCGGCGTCACCGGCACCAACGGCAAGACCACGACCAAGGACTTCCTGCGCGCGGCGCTGTCGGGAGCAGGAACCGTCGAGGCGACGACGGGCAACCTCAACAACCGCCTGGGCGTGCCGCTGACGCTGCTCGGCCTGGGCGGCGACCTGGCATACGCCGTGATCGAGATGGGGGCCTCGGCCGTCGGCGACATCGCGCGCCTGGCCGCGCTGGCGCGGCCGCATGTCGGCGTCATCACCAATGCCTCGCCGGCGCACCTGGCCGAGTTCGGTTCGCTGGACGGGATCATCCAGGGCAAGGGCGAGATGCTCGACGCGCTGCCGCCTGACGGCACCGCCGTGCTCAACGCCGACAGCCCCGGCTACGACCGCTGGCTGGCGCGGGCGCGCTGCCGGGTCGTGAGCGTGGGCAAGGACGCCGGCGACCACCGCTGGACATGGCGGTCGGGCGGACCCGACGAACCCTCGGAACTGGTCCTGGACGGGCGTTCGTGGGAAGTGCCGCTGCCCGGCGAGCACAATGGCGCCAACCTGGCGGCGGCCATCCTGGCGGCGCGCGCCGCGGGCGCCGACGACGAGGCCATCGCCCGTGGCCTCAGCGGGTTCCGCGGTTCGCCGCACCGGGCCGTGCTGCTGAAGATCGGCGGCCGCACGGTGCTTGATGACAGCTACAACGCCAATCCCGGGAGCATGGCCGCCGCGGCCCGCGCGCTGGTGGCGCTTCCGGGCGGGGGCCGGTCGGTGGCCGTCCTCGGCAAGATGGCCGAGCTGGGCCCCGACGCCGAGGACATCCACCGGCAGACCGGGATGCGTGTCCGGGAAGCCGGCGTCGAAATGCTGGTGGCGGTCGGGGAAAATGCACGCGGACTTCGTGAAGGCTTTGACGCGGCGGGCGGAGTCGGGCATTATTGCGCATCCGTCGAAGAGGCCGCAGTGCTGCTGGCGGAGATCACGGCGCCGGGCGACCGCCTGCTGGTGAAGGGCTCGCGCAGCGCCGGCATGGAGCGGCTGTTGGGACTGCTGGAAGCGTCCTGCGGCTGAGGCCGGACTTGATGCTGAGGCCGGACTTGAGGCTGCAGCCGGACTTGAAGCTGCGGCAGGATCTGGGGCAAGGAAGCCATGTTCTATCATCTGCTGTACCCGCTGCACCAGTACTGGTCGGCGTTCAACGTCTTCAAGTACATCACCTTCCGCTCGGCGTACGCCACGGTCACGGCGCTCCTCATCTGCTTCCTGCTGGGCGGCTGGGTCATCCGCAAGCTGGCGGCGATGCAGCTGGGCGAGGAGATCCGCGCCGACGGCCCGGCCTCGCACCAGAAGAAGAAGGGCACCCCGACGATGGGCGGCGTGCTCGTGCTCGGCGCGATCGTCATCTCGACGCTGCTGTGGGCCGACCTCAGCAACCGGTACGTGCTGCTGGCGCTGCTCAGCACGGTGTGGATGGGCGCCATCGGGTTCATCGACGACTACCTGAAGGTCGTCAAGAAGCGCCCCAAGGGGATGGTCGGCCGCTTCAAGCTGATCGGCCAGGTCAGCTACGGACTGCTGCTGGGCATCGTGCTGTTGAAGACCGGCGGCGCGGACCCGCTGCTGACGCAGACCGCAGTGCCGTTCCTGAAGAACTTCCACATCAACTGGGGCCCGTTCTACATCCCGCTCGTCATCCTCGTGGTGACCGGCGCCAGCAACGCGGTCAACCTGACCGACGGGCTGGACGGCCTGGCCATCGGCCTGAGCGCGCTGGCCTTCGCCGCCTACGCCGTGCTGGCGTACCTGAGCGGCCACTTCGCCTTCGCCCAGTACCTGAACGCGCCGTACCTGCCGCACGCCGGCGAGTTGACGGTCTACTGCGCCGCGGTGGTCGGCGCCGCGCTCGGGTTCCTCTGGTTCAACGCGCATCCGGCCCGCGTGTTCATGGGCGACACGGGCAGCCTGGCCCTCGGCGGCGCGCTCGGCACCGTGGCCATCCTGGTCAAGCGCGAGTTCCTGCTGGTCGTGCTCGGCGGCATGTTCGTCGCCGAGGCCGTCTCGGTGATGCTGCAGGTCCTGTACTACAAGCGCACGCACGGCAAGCGGCTGTTCAAGATGGCGCCGCTGCATCATCACTTCGAGCTGCTCGGCTGGTCCGAGACGCAGGTGACGGTCCGGTTCTGGATCATCGGCATCCTGATGCTGCTGCTGGGCATGTCGTCCATCAAGCTGCAGTAGGTCGCGACCGGGAGAGGCCATGCAGTTGCAGGGCAAGCGATGCTGGGTGGTCGGATTGGCGCGCAGCGGCTGCGCCGCCGGGGGCCTGCTGCGCCGCCATGGGGCGAGCGTGCTGGGCCTCGACGACTCGGACACCGCCACGCTGCACAAGCGATGGGAACGCGAGGAGGTCGCCGCCACGGCGGCCTCCTGCTTCGACGAAGTGCTCGACGGCGGCCGCGCCCCGCAGGGCGCCTGGGCCACGCCCGACCTGGTCGTGATCAGCCCGGGCGTGCCGGGCACGCACCCGCGGCTGGCTGCATTGCCGCAGGGCGCGCCGGTCATCGGTGAACTGGAACTGGGGGCGCGTTTCTGTCGCGCCGTGCCGGTGGCCATCACCGGCACCAACGGCAAGTCGACGACGACCGAGCTCGTGGCGCACCTGGTGCGCGCGGCGGGCCGGCGCGGCGAGGCGCTGGGCAATGTGGGCCGCCCGCTGTGCCTGGTGGCCGAGGAACTGGAGCCGGACGACGTCGCCGTGGTGGAAGTGAGCAGCTTCCAGCTCGAGAGCGTCGACACCTTCCGGCCGCGCGTGGGGGCGGTGCTGAACCTGGCGCCGGACCACCTCGATCGCTACCCGGACCTGGCGGCGTACTACGCGGCCAAGCAGCGCCTGGCCGGGCTGGTGCCCGCCGACGGGCTCTTCGTCACGTGGACGCGCTGCCCCGAGGCGATGGCGTGGCCGACGAAGGCCGCCCGGCTGTGGTACGGTGACGAGGCCGGCGGCGCGGGCGTGTTCTTCCGCGACGGCGTGCTGTGGGCCGGTCGCGACGCAGAATCGGCGGCGCCGGTGCTGCCGGAGAGCGAACTGGCCCAGCGGTCGCCGACCAACCGGCTCAACGCGCTGGCGGCGGTCGCGATGGGCCTCGGCCTGGACCTGCCGCCGGCGGCGATGGCCGAGGGCCTGCGCACGTTCGCCGGCCTGGCCGACCGCCACGAACTGGTGGCCGTGCGCGGCGGCGTGCGGTTCGTCAACGACACGAAGGCGACCAACGTGCACGCGGTCTGCGCCGGCCTGGCCGACCACCACGGGCAGGTCGTCCTGATCGCCGGCGGCAGCGGCAAGGGCGAGGACTACGCCCCGCTGCGCGAGGTGATGGGTTCGGTGCGGCACGTCGTGCTGATCGGCGCGGAAGGACCCGCGATCGGTCGCGCGCTGGCGGGCGCTGTCCCGCTGAGCGAGGCCGCAGACATGGACCAGGCGGTCGCGCTGGCCGCGCGACTGGCCGAGCCGGACGCGACCGTGCTCTTGAGCCCGGCCTGCGCGAGTTTCGACATGTTCGCCAATTACAAGGCACGCGGGGCGGCATTTGCGGCCGCTGCGCTCAAGGCAGGAGGCCGACGCCCCTAGGCCCAAAGCCGATGGGGCGCCGCCCGGGCGGGACGGCCCGGGATCATCACGACCACGGAGGGTCGCATGCAACGCTCAATTCGCGAAGTGATCGGCACGTTCGAGGGCGCCGATCGGTGGCTCCTGATCTCGACCGGCCTGCTGCTGTTCCTCGGCGTGTTCGAGGTGTACGGCGCCGGCAGCTACAACCGGCAGGGGCTCAGTTCGCCGCTCGGCGAGCACTTCATCGTCTTCAAGCACCTGCTGATGATCGGCCTGGGCGGCGCCCTGCTGCTGGTGCTGTCGCACATCGACTACCATGTCTGGCGCCATCCCTGGATCAACCGCGGGGCGCTCGGCGGCACGTACATGCTGGTGGCCCTGACGCTGGTCGTCGGCCGCCATGACAGCGCCGGCAACGACGAGATCAACCGCTGGGTCGGCATCGGCGGGTTCTCGATCCAGCCGGTCGAGATGGCGAAGCTGGCGCTGGTCATGTTCATGGCCGAACGGCTGGCCGCCGGCCGGGGCGGCGTGCGCAATACCGGACGCCCGCTGCTGATGACGCTGGCGGCCGGTCCGCTGCTGCTGATGATGATGCTGGCCCTGCAGCCGAATTACGGCAACGTGATGGTCGTGGCCGGGGTCACCGTGCTGATGCTGTTCGTCACCGCCACGGCCGATCGCTACCTGCGTTGGGTACTGCTCGGCGCGCCCGTGGTCGGGGTGCTGGCCTACGTCACCGTTCCGAAGATCCTCCATCGCGTCAACCAGCAGTTCTCCGGCTTGCAGGGCGGCTCGTTCGGCCATCAGGTCGACCAGTCGCTGATCGGCCTCGGCGCCGGCGGCCCGCGTGGCCTGGGCGTGGGGCAGAGCCACAACAAGTTCTCGTTCCTGCCCGAGGCGCATACCGACTTCATCTACTCGGTGCTGGGCGAGGAGATGGGCCTGGCCGGTTCGCTCGGCGTCATCGTGCTGCTGATGGTCTTCGTCTGGCGCGGCCTGGTCATCGCGCAGCGGGCGCCCGATCCGTTCGGCCGCGCGCTCGCCTCGGGCCTGACCGGCGGCCTGGCGATCTACGGCATCACGAACCTGGCGATGGTCACCGGCCTGTTCCCGGTCGTCGGTGTCCCGCTGCCGTTCGTCAGCTTCGGCGGCACCGCCATGCTGGCGTCGCTGGCCTCGATCGGCCTTTTGCTGAGCATCGACCGCGCCAGCCAGTCCTACCAGATCTGCAAGCGCCGCTGGACGCGGGGCGGCGGCGTGGCATGAGCCAGGGGCGCCTGCGCATCCTGCTGACGGGCGGCGGCACCGGTGGACACGTCTACCCGGGCCTGGCCGTGGCCGAGCAGTTGCGCAAGCTGGCGCCCGAAGCCGACATCCGCTTCATCGGCACGCGCCGCGGGCTGGAGGCGACGCTGGTGCCCCGTGCCGGGTGGCCGTTCTCGGCAGTGGCCGCGTCCGGATTCCGCGGCATGGGGATGGTGGCGCGGCTGCGCTTTCTGGTAAACTTCGCGCTCGGCGGCCTCGAGAGCCTGGCGCTGCTGGCGCGCTGGCGCCCGGCCGTGGTGCTGGGCACCGGCGGCTATGTCAGCGCGCCGGTGATCGCGGCGGCGCGACTGCTGGGCATCACCTGCGCCGTGCAGGAACAGAACGCGATCCCGGGCTCGGTCAACCGCCTGGTCGGGCGCTGGGCGCGCCGCGCTTACCTGGGCTTCGCCGGCGCGGCAAAGTGGTTCCCGGCGGGTATCTGCGTGGCCACGGGCAACCCCGTGCGCGGGGCGATGGCGGCGGCGGGCTCGGTTGCGCGGCCGGCGCGCGATGCATCGTCGAACGCGCGTCACGTGCTGGTCTTCGGGGGCAGCGGCGGGGCGGCGACGCTCAATCGCGCCGTCTGCGCTGCGGCGTCCGGTTGGGACACGAGGCCGGGCCTGACGATGCTGGTGCAGACGGGCCCGCGCGACCATGCTGCGACGGCCGCCGCGGTGGCCGCCGCCGCGCCGTCGGGCAACCTGGTCGTGGTGCCGTACATCGACGACATGGCCACCGAACTGCTGCGCGCCGACCTTGTCGTGTGTCGCGCCGGCGCGATGACGCTGGCCGAACTGCACTGCCTGGGCAAGCCGGCGGTGCTGGTGCCTTTCCCGCACGCGACGGACGATCATCAGGTGCGCAACGCGCGCGATTGCGAACAGGCGGGCGCCGCGGTGGTCCTGCTGGATGCCGAGTGCGACGGCCCAAGGCTGGCGGCGGCGGTCGAGTCCCTCCTGGGCGATCCGGCGCGCCTGGCAACCCTGGGCACGGCGGCACACGCGCTGGCGCGTCCGCTTGCGGCGAACGTCATCGCCGCCGATCTCCTGGCTCTGGCCGGCCATCCCGCCGGTCGCGCCGAACCCGTCCTGACCCGGGGGTGACCGTTTGTTCCGCAATACACGGCATATCCACCTGGTAGCCATCGGCGGCGTCGGCATGAGCGGCATCGCCGAGGTGCTGCTGAACCTCGGCTTTACCGTCAGCGGCAGCGACCTGCACCGGACGGCGACGACCGATCGGCTGGAGAAGCTGGGGGCGCGCATCGACATCGGCCATGCGCCGGACAACATCCGCGGCGCCGATGTCATCGTGCGTTCGTCGGCCGTGACCGAGGCCAACTGCGAGGTCATGGCCGCGCGCGCGGCGCGCCTGCCGGTCATCCGCCGCGCCGAGATGCTGGCCGAGTTGATGCGCCTGAAGCACGGGATCGCGGTGGCCGGCAGCCACGGCAAGACGACCACCACGACGCTGGTCGCCGCGGTCCTCGAGGCCGGCGGGCTGGACCCGACGGTGATCGTCGGCGGCAAGATCCGCGCCATGGGCACGGGCGCCGTGCTGGGCGCCGGGCCGCACCTGGTGGCCGAGGCCGACGAGAGCGACGGCTCGTTCCTGCACCTGACGCCGACGGTGGCGGTGGTGACGAACATCGACCTCGAACACATTGACCACTATCCCGACCTCGAAACGCTGACCGCGACGTTCCAGGAGTTCCTGCTGCGCGTACCGTTCTACGGCGCGTGCGTGGTGTGCGTGGACGACCCGCAGGTGCGCGCGCTGCTGCCGCTGATCGAGCGCAAGACGATCACATACGGGTTGTCGCGCGAGGCCGAGGTGCGCGCCGATCCCGGCACCATCGTCGAGGACGCCGACGGCCAGGAGGCTGTGGTCTGGGCCTTCGGCCGCGAGCTGGGTCCGCTGCGCCTGAAGCTGCGCGGCCGCCACAACCTGCAGAACTCGCTGGCCGCCGTGGCCGTGGGCCTGGAGCTGGAGATCCCGTTCGCGCGCATCGCGCAGGGTCTCGAGGGCAGCACCGGCGTGGGCCGGCGCTGCGAGGAATACGGCGAGCACGGCGGCGTGCTGGTCATCGACGACTACGGCCACCACCCGACCGAGATCGGGGCGGTCATGGCCGTCGCCCGCGGCTTTGGGCGCCCGGTGTCCGTGCTGTTCCAGCCGCACCGCTACTCGCGCACCGAGCGCTTCGCGCACGAATTCGCCGATTCGCTTTCGGGCGCCGACGCCGTGGGCCTGCTGCCGGTGTACGCGGCGGGCGAAGAGCCGCGGCCGGGCGGCGACAGCGCGACCATCGCCGGGTACCTGCAGGCCATGGGCCGCATCGTGGACCTGCTTCCGGGCCACGACGGCATCGCGGCGTGGCTCGATGCGCGTGTGGCCGTCGGCTCGCTGGTGATGACGCTCGGCGCCGGCGACATCGGCCGCCAGGTCGAGGGCGTCTGCCGGCACCTGGACGGGCGCGCGGCGTCAACGCGGAAAGGCCGCTCGTGAGTTTCGCTGTCCCCGAACAGGATCCGGGTCGTCAGGCCCTGCGCCCCGGACTTCGGCGCGACGCGGTGTTCGCCGTGCGCCGCACGGCGCCGGCGCGGCGGCGTTTCCCGTGGCGGCGCTGGCTGTTCTCGACGCTTGCGGTCGTTCTGCTGGCGGGCGGCGGCTGGGCCCTGACGCAGAGCGGGCTGTTCTCTGTCGCGCGCATCGAGACCGGCGCCTACCGCTTCACGGACGAACACCAGTTGAAGGTGGCGCTGTCGCCGCTCCTTGGCCGCAACCTGTGGACCGTGGCCCAGCCAGACCTGGCCGCAGCCGCGACGCGCCTGCCGTGGGTGCGCGAGGTGTACATGGAGCGTCGCTGGCCGCGTGCCATCGGCGTCGAACTGGTCGAGTGGCGCCCGTTGCTGGTCGTCGCCGAGCCGGGCGCGCCCCCGGAAGCGCCGACGCTCGTGCTGGTCGACGACGGCCGCGTGCTGCGGTTCCCGGCCGGCATGATGGCCCCGGCACTGCCGGTGCTGACCGGCGTCGTGGTCGAGCGCAGTGCCGGCGGACCGGCGCGACTGCCGCAGGAACTGGCGCCAGCGGTGCTCGAACTGGTGTCCGCGCTCGAGTCCACGGGGCTCGACGCCGTGACGCCCGTCGATTTTGTCGTTGCCCGTCCCGACGGTTTCGGTATCGTCCTGTCCAAGGATGCCGACCAGCTGAGCTACGGCACGCTGCTCGTGGGGCGCGAGGGATTCGCCGATCGCCTGTCCCGCTACATGACCGCGCGCGACCACATCGAGCGCAATCTCGAAATCGACCTGCGCTTCAAGGACCGCCTGACCGTGCGGCCCCGACCGGTGCAGGAAGGCGAAGAGGGCGAAGAAGGCGAAGAAGGCGGGGATGCCGCGAAGGACGGCGCGGCCACGGCGGCGACCGTCGCGACGGCGAAACCGGCTGTGAGCAAGCCCGCGGCAACGAAGCCCGCGGCCAAGGCGACGGCGCAACCGGTGAAGAAAGCGGCCGCGAAGCCGGCGGCGGCGAAAGCCGACGCCCCGAAGAAGGCGGCGCCGAAGAAGACGACGGCCGTCAAGGCTGCGACCGCGAAGAAGACCGACCCGGCCAGGAAGACCGAGCCAGTGAAAAAGACCGAGCCAGTGAAAAAGACCGAGCAAGTGAAAAAGACCGAGCCAGTGAAAAAGACCGAAGCGACACGGAATCCCACCACGGCGATGAACGCGGACAACGCTGCCGGTACCGACCGGCGGCACGGGACACACACGACCACCGGCGGGACGGCCATCGCCGCTGCCGGCGCTGCGCAGTGAAGGAGCACGCATGAGCGACGGAAAGCTGATCGTCACCTGCGATTTCGGGACCACGACGTTCCGCGCCCTGGTGACCGAGGTGGATGAGAACGGCTCGTTCGAAGTCGTCGGCAGCGCCGAGGAACCCGCGCAGGGCTTCCACGACGGGGATTTCGTCGACCTGGGCGCGGGCGCGGCCTGCATCGCGCGCCTGATCGGCAAGCTGGAGGAGGCCACCGACATCTTCGTCACCGGCTTCGCCTACAACGTCAGCGGCTCGCACCTGCGTTCTGTGCGCGCGACCGCGCAGCTGCCGATCGGGCCGGGCCCGCGCCCGATCCGGCAGGCGGATCTCGACGAAGCGCGCTCGCGGGCGAGCACGATGGCCATCCCGTTCGACCACCAGATCCTGTCGGTGACGCCGGTCGAGTACGCGGTCGACCGGGTGCGCGGCGTCGTTGACCCGCTCGGTCGCGTCGGCAGCCAACTGGAGATGCAGGCGCACCTGATCACGGGCTCGCGCAGCGTCCTGCACAACATCGAGAACGCCATCGCCACGGCAAAATACAAGCCCCTGGCCGAGGAAATCGACGTCATGGCCACGGCCATCGCGCTGCTGACGCCGCGCGACCGCGCCGAAGGCGTCATGCTCATCGACGTCGGCGGGCACGCCACGAACTGGGCTGTCTACCGCAAGAACGCGCTCATCTCCTGCGGCACCGTGGGCCTGGGCGGCTGGCACCTGACCAGCGACCTCTCGCACGGCCTGCGCATCCCGCGCGACGAGGCCGAGCAGGTCAAGCGCACGCGCGGCGTCGTGTTGCGCAGCCTGGTCGACCAGGTGCCCATCGACGTGCTGTTCGACGAGCGCCGGCCCACCGAGACACCGGGCCTGGTGGCGGCGATCCTCGAACCGCGCATGGAGGAGATCTTCACCTGCGTGAAGGCCGACTACGGCGACCCGCGCGAACTGGCCCTGCTCAAGGCGGGCGTCGTGCTGACCGGCGGCGGCAGCCGCTGCAAGGGCACCGTCGGCCTGTGCGAAGAGGTCATGGACCTGCCGGTGCGCCGGGCCCACACGCCGGCGTCGCTCAAGGGGGCCGAGGCGCTGCCCGACGGTCAGTGGGCGACGGCCCTGGGCCTGAGCCTGTGGCTGTCCCACGGCGAAGGCGGGCTGCATGCCGACGAGGAAGCGGCCGGTCGCGGCGGCTGGCTCGGGCGGCTCCGGGGACGGTTCCGGAAGGCCCAACCTGCGGAGGAGATGGCCGCAGAAGCCTGATATCAAAAAATTCCTTGAGGTCGGCGTTGGGGTGTGTTAATGGATTGGCCGGTCACGATTTCGACCAGCTAGTCTTGTTGGGATTGCCGTCTAGTTGAATGGCAAGTCCCGCAGCACCGGCGCCGGCCTATTCTTTTGCGCGGCAGAGGGATACCTCGCTTTGCGGCCAGCCGGTTGCCATGACCCATCTCAAGGAGGAGGCGGGCGGTCATGATGTTTGAGTTCGCCGAGGAAAACGGGCTCCTGAATACCGATCGCCTGGCTGACATCAAGGTCGTGGGCGTTGGTGGGGCCGGCGGCAACGCAGTCGGCCGGATGATCGAGGCGGGGCTGGTTGGCGTCGAATTTTTCGCGGTGAACACCGACCTCCAGGCCCTCCACGACTCCACCGCACATCGCACCCTCCAGATCGGCGCCCAGCGCACCAAGGGCCTCGGCTCCGGCGGCAACCCGTCGGTCGGCCGCGCGGCTGCCGAAGAAGACCTGGAACAGATCCGCGAGGCGCTCAACGGCGCCGACATGGTCTTCGTCACCGCCGGCATGGGCGGCGGCACGGGCACCGGCGCGGCTCCCGTCATTGCGCAGGTGGCGCGCGAACTCGGCGCGCTGACCGTCGCCATCGTCACCAAGCCGTTCCGCTTCGAGGCCTCGGTCCGCATGCAGCAGGCGCTCTCGGGCATCGAGGAACTGCGCCGGTCCGTCGACACCCTCATCATCATCCCCAACCAGCGCCTGCTGGAAGTGGTCCCCGCGGGCACGAGCATGCGCGAGGCGTTCCGCATTGCCGACAACGTGCTCTACGAAGCCACGCGCGGCATCTACGAGATCATCTCGCGCCACGACCACGTGAACCTCGACTTCGCCGACGTCCGCACGGTCATGAAGGACATGGGCCAGGCGATGATGGGCACCGGCCGCGCCGAGGGCCCGAACCGCGCCGTCGAGGCCGCGCGCCAGGCGATCAGCTCGCCGCTGCTGGAGAACGTCAACATCCTCGGCAGCCGCGCCGTGCTGGTCAACGTGCTCGGCCGCGAGGTCGGCCTGCAGGACACCGCCGAAGCGATGGAGTTCATCCAGGACGCCGCCGGCCCGCAGGCGCACGTCATCTTCGGCTACGGCAACGACGAGTCGATGGGCGACCAGTTGCAATTGACGGTCATCGCCACCGGCTTCGATGTCGTCTCGACGAGCGAGGAAGTCGCGGCGGCGCAGGCGCGCCTGGCCGCCTCGCTGGCCACGCAGGCGGGCGCCACCGGCGAGGACGACGATCTGACGCCCGTGGCCGAGACCGAGGTCACCTGGAGCGAGGATACCTGGAGCGGGGACGACGGCGACGTCGTGACCGACGAACTGACCGATGAACTGGCCGACGAACTGACCGATGAGCTGGTCGACGAAGCCTTCGACCAGGCTGCCGCCGCCGAGGCCGCCGCCATCGCCGCGGCCGCGGACGAGGCGCGCCGCCGCGAGGAAGAGGAGCTGCTCGAGCTCGAGGAGCAGCTGCGCCAGCTCGAGGAAGAGGAAGCCCTCGCCGCCGAGGAAGCGCGCCTGCAGGCCGAAGAAGAGGCCCGCCTGGCCGCCGAAGCCGAGGAAGCGCGCCGGCAGGCCGCGGAAGATGCGCGCCTGGCCGCCGAGGCCGAGGAAGCGCGCCTGCAGGCCGCGGAAACAGCCCGCCTGGCTGCCGAAGCCGAGGACGCCCGCCGCCTGGCCCAGGCGCAGGCGTTGCGCGAGGCCGAGCAGGCTCGCGAGCGCGCCGAGCAGGAGGCCCGCATGGCCGGCGAGATGGCCGCCATCGCCGACGCCCGTCGCCTGGCCGCCGAGGATGAAATCCGCCAGCGCGCCGAACAGGAGGCGCTCGACCGCGCCGACTACGAGGTGCGCCTGCGCGAAGAGATGGAAGCCCGCGTGCGCGAGGAACTCGAGGCGCGCCTGCGGGAGGAGTACGAGGCGCGCATCCGCGAGGAGCAGCGCCAGCGCGAACTGGATGAGCAGGAGGCCCTTGAGCTGGCGGCGCAGGAAGCCCGCCTGGCCAAGGAGTTGACGCGCGACTGGGACGAGAATCCGGACGACGACCAGGGCGACGACCAGGGCGACGGACGTTTTGCGGAGCTTCCCGAGCCCGAACCGCGCCAGCACGAGTCCATCATTGCGCGTGATCCCGAGCCGACCCCGAGTCCGGCCCCGGCCCCGGCCAAGAGCGGCTGGTCCCTGCTGCAGGCGATGAAGCGCGTGCAGGGCCGCGTGCCGCAGGATGTCGACGGCTTCCTGGCGCGCGACCAGGTTGCCGGCGGCGAACCGCGCACGCCCGCGCACGTTGACGCGCCCACACCGAATGAGCGCCCGACCAAGCCGACCAACAGCGGCACCAGCGGCTTCCTGACCCCGGTCGGGACGCGCGGCATCGGCGAAGTCGACGTGCCCGACGGCGGGTCCGTGCAGGCGGTGACGCGGTCGGCAGCGGCCGGCATCGGCCCGGACCACCCGAACGCCGATCTGAGCCAACCGGCCTACACGCGGAAGTACATGGACTGACATGTCCCTGCTGAGCCGAATCCTGGGTGGTGACGGCAAGGCAAGCGCGCGGGGACTGGCCCTGCTCGAAGAGGGCCGTTTCGGCGAGGCCGCCGACCAGTTGCGCCTGGTCGCGCTCAGCCCTTCCGGCACGCCCGACGATTCCCTGGCCAGCTACCATTTCCGCCAGGCCCTTGTGGGCGAGGGACGCCGCCTTCTCCGGGGCGGCGAGCCGGCCCGCGCCGTTTCGTGGCTGGCCGAAGCCGCCGGCCTGTGGCCGCGCTACGCCGATCTCCAGTTCCTGCACGGCGCGTCGATGCTGCTGGGCGATGCCGCCCCGGCCGACGAATCGCTCGCGGCCGCCCGTCGTTCCCTGCGCCTGAACCCCGATTACGTCGAAGCCCGCCTGCTCGAAGCCGAGTCGCTGCGCCGACTCGAGCGTCCGCGGGAGGCCGCTGCCGCGCTCGACGCGCTGGTCGAGTCCGGCCGACGCGTCGACCACTGGCTGGTCGCCGAGTTGACGCCCGCCGCGCCCTACACGCCCGAAACGCTGCCGGCCGATCTGGGCCAACGCCTGGCGCGCGTGACCGGCGGCAGTTCGCCGAAGGAAGAGGTCGCCGCGGCGGTCGCCCTTTGCCGTGCCGGCCACTGGGTCGACGGCCTGGAGCGCTTCGAGGACCTGGTCGTCCGATTCCCGCGTTATCCCGATTACCGCACGCGGCAGGCCGCCGCGCTGTTCCAGCTGGGGCGCGGCGACGAGGCCCTGCTGGCTGTCGACGCAGCCCTGGCGCTGAACGAGAATTACCGGCTGGCGCAGGACCTGCGCGGTCTGGTGCTGGTCGACCTGCTGCGCGTGCGCGAGGCGCGCGAGCACTTCGAGGCCGTCGATCGCAGTCGCGCGGCGCAGGCGGCGCCGGGCGATGCGGCCGCGGTGCCCCTGCACGAGCAGCTGTTCGGCGCCTATGTGCGCGCCCTGGTGACGATGTTGACCGGTGATCCGCAGCGCGCCCTGGCGCTGCTGCCGGCGTCGCCGGAGCTGGGCCGCGAGTTTGCGCGCGCAGACCTGCTGCGAGCCGCGGCCGAGGATCTGGGCGGGCAGCCTGAGGCCTGCACCCGGCGCCTGGGGCACCTTGCCGAGGCGTGGCCGGCCGAGCCGTTGTTCCAGCACCTGATGGTCTGCCGGCTGCTGCATGACGGGCGCCTGAAGGAAATGGCGCAGCAGCTCGGGCGCTGGCCGGCGGCGGTGGCGGCTGACGCGCGGCCGCTCTATCTGGAGAACCTGCTGCGATTGGCGCAGGGCCGTGACCCGGTGGCGCCGGCCGGTTCCGCGCTCGAGGTCGTGGCGCCGTCGGTGGTGCCGCAGGGCGAGCCCGCGGTCGGTTCGGCGGCCTGGAAACTGCTCGATGCGCGCGCCGCGTTGCGTCGCGGCGATGCGACCTCGGCGTGGGAGACATGCCAGGCGCTGCAGGCCGCGGGCTGGCTCACCGAGCCGCTCGTCGCGTTGCAGACCGAGACGGCGCTCGCGCTCGGCGGCGGGCCTGCGTCCGGGTGGACGCCGCCGGCGGTGGCGCCGCTGGCCGGGTTGGCGTCACGCGTGGCATGGCTGCACGCCGAAGGCCGCGGCCAGGACGCCGAGGAACTGGCGCACTCGGTCGCAACGCTGCATCCGGAGATCGAAGCGGGGTGGTGGCTGTCGGTGAGGTTCTGGCTGGCGCCCATCCGCGCCTGGGTTTCTTAGCTGTCCAATCAGCAATCCTGTTGGCAGACCTACGAACGGCCGGGCGTCCGCGTGGCCAGCAACCGCCGCACTTCATCCGTCAGCGCATCGAGATCGTACGGCTTGCTCATGTACGAGTCGGCCTGGTACTGGTGGCCGCGCACCTTGTTGCGCTCGTCCTCGCTCGCGGTCAGGATCAGGATCGGCATATCCACCAGTGTCATCAGGCTGCGCGCCCGCTTGAGGAACCCGAAGCCGTCGAGCACGGGCATCATCAGGTCCAGGATGACGCAGTCCGGCGCCGAAGCCTGCACGGACTGGAAGCCCTCCAGGCCGTTGACGGCTTCGCGGACGATGAAGTCCTGGCAGGTCAGCTGCATGCGCAGGATGGTGCGCAGGTCAGGGTCGTCCTCGACCACCAGGATTACCGGTTTCGCGCTATCGTTCATGGCGATTATCTTCCCCCTGTGCATTCCCGACCTCGCAGGCCGGACCCCGGGAACCAGGACCCCCAAGGGATGGTTCTTGCCCGGGTTATCGACCGCGGAGGCGCCGCCTTGACCGAACAATGCCAGCCAGCCCAGGGGATCGAGTTGCCGATGGATAGCGTTTTCAATGCCATGCGCGCGGGCCGCCCGGCCGCCCGCCGCGCGTGGCCGCTCCTGCTGGCGCTGGCCCTCGTGCCGAACGCCATCGCCCAAACGCCGCAGGCCCAAACGTCCCCGACCCCAGCCCCGGCGGCCGCCCCGGCCCCGGCCGCCCCCAAGGCCCCCGAGCCGTGCCTCCGCGGCCGCGACCTCTACCGCCAGGGCAAGCCCGATGCCGCCCGCACCGCCCTGCTGGAGTGCCTGGGGGTGCAGGGCGACCGCGTCGAGATCCTGATCCCCCTGGCGGTCATCGCCCTGCAGGCGAACGATGTCGACCAGGCCCTGCGCTTCGCCGACCGTGCCGTGGTCGCCGGCCCCGAGGACCCCGAGGCCCTCTACTGGGACGGTCGCGCCCTGATGGCCAATGGCCGGACCGACGACGCCCGCGCGCGCTGGGAGGCGGGCCTGCAGATCGACACCGGCCACATGGGCATCCTCGAAGGCCTGGCCCGCCTGTCGCTGGCCAAGGGCGATGCGACGCACGCCTACCAGTTCCTGATGCAGATGCGCCAACGGGGGATGGACGCGCCCTGGCTGCACCGCCTGCTGGCGGACATCACCGCCGGCCGCGGGCTGTGGGAGCAGGCGCTGGCCCACCTGAACGACGCCCTGGTGCTCGAGCCGGGCGACGCCACCGACTGGCTGACCGCCTCGGAGCTGGCCATCATGGTCGGCAAGCAGGACAAGGCGGTGGAGTACTCCCGGCAGGCGGTCAGCCTCAAGCGCGACGCCGCCGGCCTGGGCGGCCTCGGGCAGGCGTTCTTCAGCGCCGACGAGATCGATTCCGCGCTGGTCTACCTGCGGCAGGCCGTGGCCGTCGGCGGGGGCAAGCCGCGCATCCGGTTCAACCTGGCCAACGTCCTGGAGATCTCCGGCCACGCCGACGAAGCCGGCATCCAGTTCAAGCAATTCCTGAAGGAAGAGCCGAAAGATGCTGTTGGGCACTTCAATTACGCGATCCACCTGCAGAAGCAGGGGCGGCTCGAAGAGGCCCTCAGCCAGGTCGAACTCGCCGCGGACCTGGATCTTTCGATGACCACGGCGGACGTGGTGCGCATCCAGATCCTGGAGGATCTCGAACGCTGGGATGCCGCGATCCAGGCCATCAACTGGCTGAAGAAGAAGGACCCCCGCAGTCAGGCGGAACTGGTCGCCTGGGAGCAGCGCATCCTGGCGCGGCAGGGCACAGCGGCCAAGGCCGGCCGGGATGTCCGCGACGCCGAGGCCGCGGGCAAGATCCACCTGCTGCACATCGTTCTGGACGACCGGGGATTGCTGGCGAAGGTGACATCGGAACTGGCGAACGGGATGGATTTCGGCACGCTGGCGGTGCAGTTCTCGAGGGACCCGGCGGCGGCGCGGGGCGGGGACATCGGCTGGATCAACCCGGACGACATGGTGGAGCCGCTGCGCAGCGCCATCGTCAAGCTGAAGGCAAGTGAAACGAGCCCACCGATCGAATCGATGGGCTTGATTCACTTGTTCAAGCGGATTCCCTGAGGCAGTGACCGCGGCGGGGCGGATCCAGAAGGGGCGTCGGGAGGCCTGATCTCGGACGGGCCACCCTGCGGCAGCCCGGCGAAGCAGGAACTAGACGACCTTCTTGATGGTCCCGGTGCGGATGCAACGCGTGCAAACGTAGGCGCGCCGGACCTTGCCTTCGAGTTCATACTTGATCTTCTGCAGATTCGGCAACCACCTGTGGCGCGTCAAGTTATGCGCGTGGCTGACACGATTGCCGTACTGGGGGCCCTTGCCGCAGACGGAGCAAACCCTGCTCATGACCGTAATCCTCCTGCGCGGTGGGCACACCCCCGCGCCAAACGTTGAAATCACAAGTCGCGTAATTTAGCATGGCGGGTGAGCCGCTGCAAGGAATTAGTACTCCGGTCCCCCCGTCGGGCCGGCGCCGGGGGGCCATGTCGACCGTCTTCAATCTGGAAACCCATGTCCAATTCCTCAAGTCGGTGGGGCCGTCCCGGGCGCGCGCCCTGGACCGGCTGGGGATCACGACCGTGGGCGACCTGCTGGCCCACTACCCGCGGCGTTATTTCGACCGTTCGGCCACCGTCCCCATCGCCCGGGCCAAACCCGGCGCCGAGGCCACCATCCTGGGCGAGGTCCTGACGGCCGGCGATCGCGGCACCCGCACCGGGGGCAGCCTGCTGACGGTCTCGATCGGGGATGACTCGGGGGTGCTCTTCGCCGTCTGGTTCAACCAGAAGTACCTCAAGAACCAGTTCCGCCCCGGCCGAAAGGTGATGGCCAGCGGCCTCATCCAGCGCCACCAGGGCCGCCTGCAGATGGCCCATCCCGATTTCGAGCTCTTGGATGATCCGTCGGATGCGCCCGAGGCCGGCGCGCCGGCCGGGCTGCACACCGGCCGCATGGTGCCGGTGTACGGGCTGACGGCGGGGGTGGGGCAGCACTGGCTGCGCTCGCTGGTCTACCAGTCGCTGGAGCGGCTCGCCGGCCAGACGCCGGAGATTTTGCCCGCTGATGTCGTGAAGCGCCGCGCGCTGCCTGCGCGCGAGCAGGCCCTGCGCGACATCCACTTCCCGGCCGACCAGAAGGCGCAGGCGGCTGCGCGTAACCGCCTGGTGTACGAGGAGCTGTTCACCATCCAGATGCTGATGGCGTTGCGGCGCGAGCACACGCACCGCCAGGCGGGCCTGGCCCTGGAGAAGCCCGGCGACCTGACGCGCCGCCTGGTCGAGTCGCTGCCGTACTCTTTGACCCGCGCCCAGCGGCGGGTGCTGGCCGAGATCCTGGTCGACCTGCGCTCGGGCCGCGCCATGCACCGCCTGCTGCAGGGCGACGTGGGCTCGGGCAAGACGCTCGTCGCGTTGATCGCCGCGCTGTTCGTGGTCGAGCAGGGCTACCAGTCGGTGGTGATGGCGCCCACCGAGGTGCTGGCGCTGCAGCATGGCGCGGTGATGGGCCGGTTGTGCAGCCCGCTGGGCATCACGGTCGAGACCCTGACCGGCTCGACGCCGGCCGCCAAGCGCCGCGCCGTGCTGGCCGCCGCCGCCGCGGGCGAGTGCGACCTGCTGGTGGGCACGCACGCCGTGCTGGAGGGCGACGTCCGCCTGCCGCGCCTGGCCCTGGCCGTGGTCGATGAGCAGCACCGCTTCGGCGTGCGGCAGCGCGGCAAGACCGCGACCACCGAGGCCGGCGCCGCCCACGTGCTGGTGATGAGCGCCACGCCGATCCCGCGGTCGCTGTCCCTGACGCTGTACGGCGATCTCGACCTGTCGCTGATCGACGAGATGCCCGTCGGCCGCATCCCCATCAAGACCATGCTGGCCCGCGACGGCGACGAGGACGCCATGTGGGAGGAGTGCCGCGCCGAAGTGGCGCGCGGCCGCCAGGTCTACGTCATCTACCCGGTCATCGAGGAAACGGAGGGCCAGGACCTCAAGGCCGCCACCGTCGAGCACGAGCGCCTGCAGCACGAGGTCTTCCCCGGCACCCGCGTCGACCTGCTGCACGGCAAGATGAAGTCGAAGGACAAGCAGGCCGTGATGGCCGCGTTCACCGCAGGCGAGGCGCCGGTGCTGGTGGCGACCACGGTTGTCGAGGTGGGCGTCGACGTGCCGAATGCCACCGCCATGGTCATCCACAATCCCGAGCGCTTCGGGCTGGCGCAGTTGCACCAGTTGCGGGGGCGCATCGGGCGCGGGCCGGGCGCCTCGCGGTGCTGGTTGTTGTGCGACCGGTTCCTGTCGGAAGAGACCTGGGAGCGCGTGAAGTTCTTCAGCGAGCACGCGGACGGGTTCGCGCTGGCGGAAGAGGACCTGCGGCTGCGCGGGCCGGGCGATGCCTGGGGCGTGCGGCAGCACGGGGCGCCGGGGTTCCGGCTGGCCAATCCGGTGCGGGATGCCGAGCTGGCGAAATTGTGCCGGGATGACGTGGAGGCGGTGCTGAAGGCGGATCCGAAGCTGACGTCGGCGGCCGGGCGCGCGCTGCGCGCGGCGTTGGAGGCGAGTTGGGCGGGGGCGGTGCCGGTGATGGCGGGGTAGGGGCGGGGCTTCACTGCCCCCGTCCTTTACTGCCCAGTCCTTCACTTGCGCCGGCGCAAGTCATAGATTGGCCGTCACGATGGGAATCTTGTCCGTCCGGATTGACGGGAGCCCGATGCGCATGGAAAAACGCGACGCGCGCGCGCCGATCCGGTTGGCGTTGTTCGCCTGCCTGCTCCTGGTGTCCTGCAACAACACGTTCCAACCGGTCCGCGACGTCAAGCCACCGGTCGCCGACCTGCGCCTGTCCCTGTGGAACGCCGAGGAACTGTGCCCGTTCGTCGCGATCTTCTCCGTGAACCCGGTGGGCAGCACCGACGACCGGACCGATTACAACCTGCTCGAGGTCCGGTGGGACTTCGACGACGACGGCATCTGGGACTCGGAGTTCGGGCCGCTCGACATGGAGGCGTGGGATCCCGAGATATTGCCGGTTGGCATCTGGACGGCGCGCTGCGAGGTTCGTGACCTCGGCGGGAACACCGACCAGGCGACGGCATCGATGACGCTGCCGGAGTGGCTGCCCGAGCCGCCGGACATCGCTTCGGGGGAGATGCTGCTCTCACAGGCCGGCCGGGGATCCGCCCCCGATACGCTGACCGCCGGCCTGGACTTCACCGTCAACGCCTTTCGCCAGGACTGGGTGATCCCGGCGGCGCAGCACATGATCACGGCGCTCTACATCGACGGTGTCCTGGTCCACGAGACCCCGGCGCTGACGATCAACCCGAACCGGGGCATGTGCCCCCGGTACCTCAGGAAGGTTGTCGGGGGCATCGCCACGCCCGGCCTGCACGAACTGCAGGTCGTCGTGGACGCGCACCACGAGATCACGGAGACCGACGAAGGCAACAACACCACCACGCGGCAGGTCGTCATCGTCGCGCCTTGAATCGTACGCGCAGGCCGGCGCCTGCCCCATGGGAGGATGGTCCAATGCTCGAAGATCTTCTCGCACCCGGCCTCAGGCTGGTCGTCTGCGGCACCGCCGCCGGCGCCGTGTCCGCGTCGAAGGGCCACTACTATGCCGGCCCCGGCAACCGGTTCTGGCCGACGCTGTACGAGGTGGGGCTGACGCCCCGCCGCCTGATGCCGCGTGAATACCGCGAAGCGCTGTCGTTCGGCATCGGCCTGACCGATGTGGTGCAGGGCCAGGCGGGCGGCGACGCGGTGATCGACTTCGGCCGGTTCGATCCGGACGGCCTGCGCGACAAGATCACCCGCCTCAAACCCGCGTTCCTGGTCTTCAACGGGAAGAAGGCCGCGCAGGTGTTCCTGGACCGCCCGCGCGTGGCGACGGGCCTGCTGCCCGACATGATCGGCGAGACGCAGCTGTTCATCGCACCGTCGACGAGCGGGGCGGCGAGCGGGTTCTGGAGCATCGAGGAGTGGTGGGAGCTGGCGCGACTGGTGCGCGCGGGAGCGGACTGACCGACATGGCGATCGAGGCGAAGTACGCCCACACGAACATCGTCGCCCGCGACTGGCGCGCGCTGGCGTCGTTTTACGAGCGCGTCCTGGGTTGTGTCCCGGTGCCGCCGGAACGCCACTACACCGGCACGGCGCTGGAAGCCGGCACGGGCGTGCCCGGGGCAAAACTCGACGGCGTTCACCTGCGCCTGCCGGGCCTTGGCGATGCCGGGCCCACCCTCGAGATCTACACCTACACGCCCGGCCTGCCGGGCGCACCCGCGCGCGTGAACCAGCCGGGGTTCGGCCACATCGCGTTCGAGGTTGCCTCGGTCGGGGAGGCGCAGGCGGAAGTCCTGCGCGAGGGCGGCGCCGCCGTGGGCGAGGTCGTGACGCTGACCACCGCCGCCGGCCGTCAGGTCACCTGGTGTTACGTCACCGACCCTGAGGGGAACATCATCGAGCTGCAGTCGTGGGCCTGATGCCCGCGCGCCGCACATCCGGGACGGGGAACGACATGCGCGCCGGGATCATCACAGCCCTCGTGCTCCACCTGCTCATGTTCGCGACCGCATTCGCCGCCGAACCCGCCGCACTCCAGCCCTTCGCCTTCCTGGTGGGAGATTGGGCGGCCACCGGTTCGGGCCAGCCCGGCGAGGGCATCGGCACGGCCGTGTTCATGCGCGACCTGCAGGACAACGTGATCGTGCGGAAGAGCTACGCTGATTATCCGGCCGTCGATGGCAAGCCCGCCTCGCGCCACGAAGACCTCATGGTCATCCACGCCGCCGGCGACGGTCCCGTGCGCGCGGAATACTACGACAGCGAGGGGCATGTCATCCGCTACGTCGTGTCGTCGCCCAAGGCGGGCGAAGCCGTGTTCCTGAGCCCACCGGCGCCGGGGCAGCCGCGGTACCGGCTCAGTTACGCGCTCGCGGCCGAGGGCGTGTTGAAGGGTGAATTCGCGGTCTCGCCCACGGGTGCGGCCGACGGCTTCAAGCCGAACCTGACCTGGGAATCGCGTAAGGCGACCGGCGGGCCGCGCTAGGCCGGCCTGGACTTGCCAGTCCGGACTTGCGCCGGCGCAACTCTCACGATCGCGCGACACATCGACGGCGCCGGCGATCTTCCACTTGCGCCGGCGCAAGTCTTCGCCTTCCCTGAGGCGAGACGTCCCACCCCGCACCAGGACCGGTCCCTGCCCGTGACCACACCAACGCCACCGACCGCCACCGCCACCGCCGCCGTCTCCTGCCGCGGCCTCGTCAAGCGCTACCCCGACGTTCTGGCCGTCGACGGCCTCGACCTCGACGTGTGGCCGGGCGAGTGCTTCGGCCTGCTCGGCCCCAACGGCGCCGGCAAGACCACCACCGTCGAGATGCTCGAAGGCCTGACCACGCCAGACGCCGGCGACATCACGCTGCTGGGCGAACGCTGGGGCCAGGGCCGCGACCGCCAGTTGCGCCAGCGGCTGGGCGTGCAGCTGCAGGAGACGAAGCTGTCCGAGAAGCTGACCGTCCGCGAGACGGTGCGGCTGTTCCGCAGCTTCTTCGACGAGGGGCGCGACGTGGAAGAGGTCATGGACCTCGCCGGGCTGCAGGAGAAGGCTGCTGCCCGCGTCGGCAAGCTGTCGGGCGGGCAGAAGCAGCGGCTGGCCCTGGCCTGCGCGCTGGTCGGGGCGCCGAAGGTGCTCTTCCTGGACGAGCCGAGCACCGGCCTGGACCCGCAGGCGCGCCTGCGCGTGTGGGAGATCGTCGAGCAGTTCAAGCAGCTGGGCGGCACGGTGATCCTGACCACGCACTACATGGAAGAGGCGTCGCGGCTGTGCGACCGGGTGGCGATCGTCGACCACGGCAGGATCATTGCGCTCGATGCGCCGGCGACGCTGATCGACTCGCTGGGGGCGCGCCAGATCATCACCTTCACGACCGACGGCGACATCGACCAGGCCGAACTGGCGGCGCTGCCGGGCGTGCGCTCGGTCATCAGGCAATCCGAGTCGTGGGTGCTCAACGTGGAGCAGGCCGGGCCCGTGCTGCCGTCGGTCATCAACGCGCTGGCCGCGCGCGGGCTGCAGATGGAGCGGCTCAGCACGCACCAGGCCACGCTCGAGGACGTCTTCGTGCACCTGACCGGGCGGGGGTTGCGCGATGAGTAACCGCCGCCTGCCTCCGCTTTGGGAACTGACCCTAGCGCGCATCCTCGAATTCGTGCGCGAGCCCGAGGCCGTGTTCTGGGTCTTCGTATTCCCGGTGCTGATGGCCGTCGCGCTGGGCATCGCGTTCCGGTCGCAGACCGGGGCGCTGACTTCGGTGGCGCTGCTCGACACGGGGCCGCCCGCCGCGCGAGCCGAGCTCGAGAAGAAACTACGCACCTCGCCGCGCTTGCAGCTGCGCGTCATGAACGAGGCCGACGCCGCCGTGGCGCTGCGCAAGACGCGCGTCGAGGTGATCGTCGGGCTGGACCCCAGTGCGCCGCCCGCGCCCGCCGACGGCAGCACGCCGCCCGCACTGGTCTACCAGTTCGACCCCGCGCGGGCCGAGGGCCGCGCCGCGCGCCTGGTCGTCGACGACGTCGTGCAGCGCGCCTGGGGCCGCCCCGATGCGGTCGCCTCGCGCGACGGCCCGCCACCCACGCGCGGCTCGCGGTACATCGACTTCCTGATCCCCGGCCTGATCGGCATGAACCTGATGGGCAGCGGCCTGTGGGGCATCGGCTTCTCGGTCGTCAGCGCGCGCGTGAACAAGCTGCTGAAGCGCTTGGCCGCCACGCCCATGCGGCGGGGCGATTTCCTGGCCTCGATCGCGTTCTCGCGGCTGATCTTCCTCGGCCTCGAGGTGGCGGCCATCGCCGGCGCCGGCCGGCTGCTGTTCGGGGTGCGCATCCAGGGCTCGCTGGCCGCGGTGATGCTGGTCTCGCTGCTGGGGGCGCTCAGCTTCGGGGGCATCGGCCTGCTGGTGGCCGCCCGGCCGCGCACGATCGAGGCGGTGTCCGGCTGGATGAACCTGGTGCAGCTGCCGATGTGGCTGCTGTCGGGCACGTTTTTCAGTTACGAGCGTTTCCCGGCTTTTGCGCTGCCCTTCATCCGGATCCTGCCGCTGACGGCGCTGAACGACGCGCTGCGGGGGATCATCAACGACGGGTCGTCGCTGGCTTCGCTCTGGTCACCCGTGCTGGTGCTGGTGGTGTGGGGTCTGGTAGGATTCGTCGTGTCGGTGCGGATCTTCCGGTGGCAGTAGGAGGGGACCATGGGATGGCGGGGATGGGTGCTTCTGCTGGTCGCGATGACACTGGCGACAGCGGCCCTGGGCGCGGCGCCCGCGGCCTGGACCCACGTGACGGTGCTGCGGGCCGATGGCGGCCGCCTCGCTGACGTGACCCTGGCCTGGGCGCTGGGCGGCTACCTGCTCGAGGCGAAGTCCGCCGACGGCCAGGTGACCACCCTGAGCCCCGACCAGGTGCGGCAGGTGCTCAGCTTCGATGAGCGCGACCTGACCGACGAGGTCGGCGCCGCCTGCCCCGCCGACGATATCGACTTCCACCTGCTCGGCAGCCGCAAGCACGTGCCGTTCCGCTTCGCCCTGATGGCCGATGCGGGCGGGGGCGTGGCGTTGTCCAACGGCAACGGCGGCTCGAAGGCGAACGGCGCGCTCGTGGCCGGCCTGCGCGTGGGCATCAGTGACCAGCTGCATGCGCGGGTGGGTTTCCGCGGGCAGCATGCCTCCGAGGCGACCTCCGCGGTGGGCGGCACGATGGCGGCCGACACCGGCGAACTCCTCGTGATGATGGGCATTCGCCTGACCCGCCCGCGCGAGAACAACAACTACGCCTACCTCGAGGCCGGCGTGTCGCTGGTGCACTATTCCGACCGCTTCGGCGCCGACGGCCGCTCGCTGGCCGACGCGGACCTCGTGACGATCAGCCCCGCGTTGCAGGGCGGCGTGGTGCTGCCGCTGAACCGGCACGTGGGCGTGGACATCGGCGGCTTCGTGTCCTCGCGCGGCTCGCTCGATGCGGCCGCTGAACAGACGGTGCTCAGCGTGGGGGCCACCGTTGGGGTGACGCTGCGATGACCGACGGCTTCAGCAACGTCTACGACGACGCCGACCGCGCCGCCTCGTACGACCAGCTCGAGTACCCGGGCACCTACCACCTGGCGTTCCGCGACATCCCCGACCTCATCGCGCGGCACGCCGTCGCGCCCACGCGGCGCGCCCTGGACTTCGGCTGCGGCGCCGGCCGCTCGACGCGGTTCCTGAAGGCGCACGGCTGGGACGCCTGCGGCGCCGACATCTCCGCCGCGATGCTCGACCTCGCCCGTACCCGTGACCCCGAGGGCGCCTACCGCCTTGTGCGGGACGGCAACCTGGGCGACGACGTGCAAGGCCCCTTCGACCTGATCCTCTCGGCCTTCACCTTCGACAACATCCCCGGCTGGGAAAAAAAGGTGGCGCTGATGAGCGCGCTGCGCGAGCGGCTGGGCCCCGGCGGCCGGCTGCTGAACCTGGTCTCATCGCCGGACATCTACAGGCACGAATGGGTGTCGTTCTCGACGAAGGACTTCCCCGAGAACCGGCAGGCCCGCACCGGCGACCGCGTGCGGATCATCATGCTCGATGTGCCGGACCGGCGGCCGGTGGACGACATCCTCTGGGAGCGGGACGCGTATCTGGAGGTCTACCGGCGGGCGGGGATGGGGCGGATCGAGGAGCACCTGCCGCTGGGGCGGCCTGACGATGGGATCGTGTGGGTCAGCGAGACGGCGGTGGCGCCGTGGGCCATCGATGTGGTGGGAAAGGCGGAGGCATGAGGTACGCACGACTTATCGTCATCGGGTTGGCGCTGGGGCTGTCCGGCGCCGCGTCGGCCAACGGGCCTGAGATCGGCTTCAGCGCGGGCGGCATCTTTCCACTGGCCAGCACCCAGGTCCGGCTGGTGGAGGAGTTCGTCACCGTGCCGATCGAGGGCGGCGCGGTGCGCTGCCAGTACACGCTCAAGAACCTGGACGAGGCGCCGGCTTCGATCACGATGGGCTTCGTGACGAATGCCCCGTGGCCACGTCCCGATAATCCGTATGGCGCGCAGTATCGTGCGTCGCATTTCGAGGTGATCCGGGATGGCCGGTCGCTGCCGGTCCGGCTGGAGGCTCTCGACAAGGACACGTGGGCGTCGTTCATGACGGTGCCGCCGGACTCGTTGCCGGTCTGGACGCTCGATTTCGGGCCGCGCGAGAAAGTCTGGCTCTCGATCAGTTATGACGTGCTGCCCTCGGGCGGGTGCGATGGCAGCCACTGCTCGCTCGACATGACCTACTATGCCGCCACGGCGCGGCTGTGGGCGGGAGAGGTGGGCTACGCCAGCATCCAGTTCACCTTCGGCCGGGTCGCGGCGATCCTGCGCCAGGGCATCCCCGATTGTTCCCCGTATTTCCGGCTGGAGGCCAGCCCACCGTTCTACCGGGAGACTGCCGGGGGCATCGCGTGGGAGTACAAGGACTGGGAGCCCGACACCGATTTCAAAGTCCGGATCGATTGGACGGCAGCCAACTGACCTGGCGCAACCGGACTTGCGCCGGCGCAAGTGCCCCCGAATCCCGGTTCGCGGGCCGGATGAGCATTTATCGATAATATGTTGTCATTTATAGGGATCCCGTCAGGGCTGCCGGGGGCTGGGCCGCCCACCCCCGAACCCGCCCCAACCCCTGAACTTCCATCCCCAACCCCCCAAACCGATTGCGCTTGCTGCAAAGCACCCTACCGGGTATATTGGCATCACCCAGAGACCCCACAGCAACGCAGGTGGGCTTTTTGAGGTGGGCTTAACGTCCACTTTTTTTTTAGCCCGATGGAAGGTGCCCAGACTTGGCCGAACCCGGAACGCCCGAAACAACGCGATTCGAACCCAGGCGGCTCGCTGCCGAGGTCATCGCGTTGCTCGAAGGCGATCTGACGAGCCAGGGCTTCGAGCTGCTGGACGTCCGCGTGTTCCGGGGCGGCGGTCGCATCACGCTGCGCATCTTCGTCGACCTGCCCGAGGGCGGCATCAACCTGGACGAAGTGGCGACTGCGTCGCGCACCGTCAGCATGCTGCTCGAAGAGGCCGACTCCATCGCCGACCCCTACGTGCTGGAAGTCTCGTCGCCCGGTGTGCGGCGGCCGTTGCGGACCCGGGAACACTACCTGGCCGCGATCGGCAAGCGCATCGAGGTGAAGGTCTCCGTCCCCGACGGTTCCAAGCGGCTGCGGGGCACGTTGATGGAAGTGGGCGCGTCGTCGGTGACCATCAGGCCGGTGCCGCGTGCCGATACGACGCCCGGCGAGGTGGATGGCGAGGCCCCGAAGCCCGTCGCGCCGCCGGCCGAGGCGCCGAAGCCGGTCACCCTCATGCTGAACCGGCTGCGCGAGGGCAACCTCGATCCCGAGTTCGATGTGCAGGCGATCATCCACGCGGACCGCCGGCAGAAGAAGGACGCGAAACAGCAGGAGCGCCGGGAACGCCCGGCGCGACGCAAGGGCCGCCCGAAGAACAAAGACGGCAAGGCCGGCGGCGGCCCGGACAAGCAGGAGAGTTAGCGCATGGACCACAACGTACTGCAGGCCCTGAACGAGATCGCCAGGGAAAAGAACATCGACAAGGCCATCATCATCGAGTCGCTCGAGGCCGGCCTGCAGTCGGCTGCCCGCAAGAAGCTGGGCGCCGAGGCGAACATCGATGCGAAGGTCGACCCGATGACCGGGGCGATGTCGGTCGAGATGGTCAAGACGGTGGTCGAGGAAGTCGACGACCCGGATACCGACATCTCGCTGGAAGAGGCGCAGATCGAGTTCGGCGAGGGCGTCGAGCTGGGCGACGAGCTCCGCTGGCCGCTGGAGGTCGACGAGTTCGGCCGCAACGCCATCCTGGTCGCCAAGCAGATCCTGGTGCAGAAGGTCCGCGAGGCCGAGCGCGCCCAGATCTACGAGGAATACAAGGACCGCGTGAACGAGATCATCGTGGGCACCGTGCAGCAGGTCGACCGTGGCAACGTGCTGGTCAACCTGGGCCGCACCGAGGCCATGATGCCGTTCCGCGAGCAGATCCGCGGCGAGAAGCTGCACCAGGGCAAGACGGTCCGTTGCTTCATCATCGAGGTGCTGGACAACGCCAAGGGCCCGCAGGTCATCCTGTCGCGCAGCCATCCCGGATTCCTGAAGGCGCTGTTCGAGCAGGAAGTGCCCGAGATCCAGGAGAAGATCGTCGAGATCAAGGCCGTGGCGCGCGAGCCGGGAACCCGCTCGAAGATCGCCGTGGTCAGCAACGACGACCGCGTGGATCCGGTGGGCAGCTGCGTCGGCATGAAGGGCAGCCGCGTGCAGGCCGTGACGCGTGAGCTTTCGGGCGAGCGCGTGGACATCGTGCCCTGGAGCGCCGAGCCCAGCCTGATGATCGCCCGTGCGCTGAGCCCGGCCATCGTCAGCCACATCGAGCTGCATCGCGACCGCAACGAGGCCACGGTCATCGTCGGCGACGACCAGCTCAGCAAGGCGATCGGCAAGGAAGGCAAGAACGTCCGCCTGGCCGCCAAGCTGACCGAGTGGAAGATCGACCTCGTCTCGTCGCGCGAGTACGGCATCCGCCAGCGCGTCGTCGACGAGATGACCATGCAGCTGGCCGAGATGGACGGCGTCACGCCGGAGATCCTGGTGGTGCTTGAGGCCGTGGGCATCGACACCATCGACGCCCTGGCCGATGTCCCTTACGCCACCCTGGTCGAGCTGCCGGGCATGGACGAGGAGACGGCCGAGAAGCTGCAGACCACGGCCCAGATGACCTCGGACCAGCTGAAGGTGCTGATCGACCGGACGATCGCCGAGGAGCTGGCCAAGGAAGCCGAGGCCGAGAAGCCGCTGTTCGACGAGTCGGCGCTGACGGACGAAGGCATGCAGTCGGACGAGACGCTGGCTGCGTTCGAGCAGGGCGATGTGCCCATGCCGGCGGGCGAGCTGTTCAAGGACTTGCCGAAGACCGAGGCCGAAGAGGAAGAACCGAAGGTCAACCCGTTCGCCAACACCGAACTGGACGACTAGTTGGAGCCGACTGTGGACGCTGCCCCGCGCGATCCGTCGCGACTGCTGGCGCTGCTGGGCCTGGCCCGCCGCGCGAACAAGCTGCAGGTGGGGTGGAGCGCGGTGGAGCAGGCCGTCCACCGGAACGAAAGGCCGCTGGTGATCCTGGCGGTCGACATGGGAGCCGGGCAGCGCACACGGGCGCTGCGGTGGGAACCGGTGCGGGGCTTCGTGGCCGATCAGGTCACGTGCGACGAACTGGCGACGCACCTGGGACGAAACAAGCTCTCGGTCGTGAGTGTGTGTGATCCGGGTTTCGTCGACGGGATCCGGAAACTGGGGTGACGTCAAGGCGCCGGGCCGTATGGGCCGGGCGCGGCGGACACCCCGCTGTCGGAGGTTTTGCGAGTTGCTGAGGAAGCTGCGCGTCTACGAGCTGGGCCGGCACTACGGTGTCGACAGCAAGCAGATCATGGACCTGCTCCTGAAGATGAAGGTGCAGGCCAAGAGCCATATGAGCGTGCTCGAGGATGATGAAGTGGACAAGGTCCACGCCATCTTCCAGCGCAAGCGTGAGCTTGCGCGCGAGAACTACGCGCGCTCGCACGGGCTCAACCCCGACCAGTTGAAGAACATGGCGGCCCTCAAGCCGCTCGAGAAGCCTGTCCCGACGGACGAGCCCGAGCCGGAAGTCAAGGTCACGAAGAAGAAGGTGACCAAGAAGAAGGTCGCCGGCAAGCCCACGGTGCTGGTCATCAAGAAGGCCGGCCAGGCCACGGCAGTGTCCAAGAAGGCCCAGGCCGAGAAGGACGCCGTCGAGCAGGCCAAGGAAGCCGATGTCGTGCGCCGCCGCGAGCATCTGGAGAAGCGCGAAGCCGACCTGGCCGCCATGCGTGAAGAGCACGCCGTGGCCCGCCAGGTGAAGGCGCGCCTGGTCAAGAAGGCCGACCTGCCGAAGCCCGAAGAGGTTCCGGTGGTCGTCGAGCCGGTCGTGGAAGCCCCGGTAGTCGAGGCCGTCGAGGTCGAGGCCGGCGCTCCCGAGACACCTGTCACCGAGACGCCCGAGACGCCTGTGACCGAAGGCGAGGCTGCGGCCGAGACTTCGGCCGCTGCGGCGCCCGCGGGTGCGCCCGGCAAGCCGGCCGGTCCGGCCGGCGCGGGCAGCCCGGCCGATCCGCTGGACGGCCTGGGTCTCAAGAAGAACGACGGCTTCAAGGTCGGCGACATCGTGCGCGCGGCCCCGAAGCCGCGGGCCGACGGTACGACGCCCGGGGCGGCGGCCGGCACCGGCGCGGTCAGCAGCGACTCGGTGCGCGACTCCATCAAGGCGGCCATCGCGCGTCGCCGCGAGGAAGCCGACGCCCGCGAAGCGAACCAGCGCGCCAAGCGCGCCCGCAAGAAGAAGAAGAAGGTCGATGAAGTCGAGGTGCAGCGCGCGGTCAAGGCGACCATGGCTCAGCTCGGTGGCGCCACAGGCAAGAAGAAGCGGCGCAAGGGCGGAGAACAGGAAGAAGACGAGACGGTGGAGACCACCCTGCTGAAGCTGACCGAGTTCATCACCGTCCAGGAGCTGGCCGACAAGCTTCAGGTGCGCGCCCAGGAGCTTATCGGCAAGCTCTTCAGCGTCGGCATCATGGCGACCATCAACCAGCGGCTGGAGAAGTCCAGCATCGAACTGCTGGCGGCCGACTACGACCGCGAGGTCGAGTTCCTCTCCGAGTACGGCGAGGAAGTGCTCGAGACCGAAGAGGTCAAGGAAGAGGACCTGATGGACCGCCCGCCGGTGGTGACGGTCATGGGTCACGTCGACCATGGCAAGACGTCGCTGCTGGATCGTATCCGCAACACGAACGTGATCGCGGGCGAGGCCGGCGGCATCACGCAGCACATCGGCGCCTACACCGTGGCGACCGCGAAGGGTCCGATCACCTTCCTGGACACCCCGGGTCACGCGGCGTTCACGGCCATGCGCGCCCGCGGCGCCCAGGTGACGGACATCGTCATCCTGATCGTGGCGGCCGACGATCGCGTCATGCCGCAGACGGTCGAGGCCATCTCGCACGCCAAGGCGGCGGGTGTGCCCATGATCGTGGCGATCAACAAGATCGACCTGCCGGGCTCGCGTCCCGACCTGGTGAAGCACGAGCTGCTGCAGCACGGCATCGCGGTCGAGGAGTTCGGCGGCTCGACGATGATCGCCGAGATTTCCGCCAAGAAGGGCATCGGCATCGAGAGCCTGCTCGACATGATCCACCTGCAGGCCGAGGTGCTGGAGCTCAAGGCCAGCCCGAAGGGCCCCGCGCGCGGCATCGTGATCGAGGCCAAGAAGGAGCAGGGCCGCGGCGTCGTGTTCACGGTCCTCGTGGAGCAGGGCACCCTGTCGATGGGCGACAACTTCCTGGCCGGCATGGTTGACGGCAAGGTCCGCGCCCTGCAGGACGAGCGCGGCAAGACGATGAAGACCGTCAAGCCGGGCGAGCCCTGCGAGGTGCTGGGCGCCTCGGCGGTGCCCGAGGCCGGCGACCGCTTCTACGTGCTCGAGTCAGAGCGCGAGGCCCGCGACCTGGCGGCCAAGCGCCGCAGCCTGCAGCGCCAGCAGAAGCTGGTCGGGCCGAAGCAGGTCATCGACCTGGACAACCTGGCCAGCCTGATGAGCGCCGGCGACCTCAAGGAACTGCCGATCATCATCAAGGGCGACGTCGCCGGTTCGGTGGAAGCCCTGGCCGGCCAGCTCATGGAGCTGAACACGTCCGAAGTGCAGGTCCGCATCATGCACAAGGCCGTGGGCGCGGTTTCGGAATCCGACGTGCTGCTGGCTGCCAACGTGGGCGCCATGATCATCGGCTTCCACCTGCGTCCGGGCGCTGCGATCCAGGACATGGCCAAGCGGCACAATGTGACCATCGAGGTCTTCGACATCATCTACGAGGTCGTCGACACGCTCAAGAAGGCCATGGCCGGCCTGCTCGGCAGCATCAAGCGCGAGGTTTCGACCGGTCGCGCCCAGGTGCGTGTCGTGTTCCGGATCCCGAAGGTCGGCTCGGTGGCCGGCTCGATGGTGCTGGACGGCGTCATCAAGCGGAACTCGCGGGCGCGCCTGGTGCGCAACGAGGTCGTGGTCTTCGAGGGCAAGGTCAATTCGCTCAAGCGCTTCAAGGAAGACACCAAGGAAGTGGCGACCGGGTACGAATGCGGTATCGGGTTGGAGAACTTCTACGACATGGAAGAGGGCGACGTCCTGGAATGCTACGAGATCGAAGAAATCAGACGCACCGAGTTGTAGTTCGGTGATGGATGCGACCGCGGGCAGGCAGTCCTCGGGCCTTTGGCCCTGCGGATAGCCTGCCCGCAGTCGCATCCACCACCAAACTACGCTCGGTCGCCTGATGTTCGATCGCGTGCAATCGCAGGACGACGGAGGTAATAGAGATGGATCCGTACAGGACCAACAAGATGACGCACGCGATTCTCGAGGTTCTCTCGGAGTTGCTGCAGGCGCACGTCAAGGATCCGCGCGTGGGGTTCGTCACGCTGGGGGGCGTGAAGCTCAACCGGGACCACTCGGTGGCCGAGGTGTACTTCTCGGTGATGGGCGAAGGGGCCGACCCGGCGCAGTCGCTGGAGGGTCTCAAGAAGGCCAGGGGTTTCCTGCAGGCGAAGCTGAGCAAGACGCTCGGCATGCGCACGACGCCCGACCTGCGGTTCGTGTACGACGAGTCGCTGGTGCGCGGCGAGTTGCTCGACGGCCTGCTCGCCGAGCTCAAGGGCAAGGGCGAGTTCCTGACCGAGGCCGAGAAGCGCCGGCAGCTGTGCCTGGACGACCTGGTGCCGCCCGCGCACCTGCTGACGGCGCTGCGCCTGGCGCGCGTCGTCTGGGTGGTGCCGCACCACAACCCCGATCCCGACGCGATGGGCGCCGCGCTGGCGCTGGGGCAGGCGCTGCAGGCGATGGGCCGGCAGGCGCGCGTGCTGTCGTATCCGGATCCGGCCGTGGGCCTGACCGACCTGCCTGGCCACAGCCAGGTGCTGGTCAGCGACAAGGCGCCGGACGCGTTCACCGCCGAGGAGCCCGACACCATCGTGCTGGTGGATTGCCACCGCATCGATCGCACCGGCCCGCTCGAAGAGACGCTGGCCCGTTGCGAGACGCGCCTGGCCATTGACCACCACCTGGTCAGCGGGCGCCGCGCGCCGGAGCCAGGCTGGATCGAAGCGCGCGCCTGCTCGACGTGCACGCTCATCTACCAGGTGATTTCGGAGCTGGCGAAGGGCGATCTCGAGCCGGTCGATGAGGACGTTGAAGTCGAGGAGGGCGCCGAGGAAGGCGCCGAGGCGTCCGCCGTCGAGGCCGCCGAGCCCGAGGGCGACGCGCCGTTCGACATGACGCTCGACATGGCGACCAACCTCTACGCCGGCCTGGTCAACGACACCGGCGGCTTCCGCTTCGACAACACCGTGCCGTTCACCTTCGAGCTGGCGCGCCGCCTGTCGGCGATGGGCGTCGACACGGCGAAGGTCGCGGCGATGACGTTGCACCGGTACCGGCGCGCGGGCATCGAGCTGATGCAGCGCGTGCTGGCCACGTTCCAGTGGTACGACCAGGGCCGCATCCTGGTGTTGCACGCCTCGCGCGCGATGATCGAGGAGACCGGCGGCTCGATGGCCGACACCGAGGGCTTCGTGAACATCGCGACGGCCGTCGACGGCGTGCGCTTCGTCGTCTTCCTGAAGGAGATCGGCGACGACACCTGGCGCGCCTCGCTGCGCGTGCGCGGCGACGGCGACGTGCAGCAGGTGGCGGCGCGGTACGGCGGTGGCGGGCATCGCGCCGCGGCGGGGTGCACCATCCAGGGCGTGCACGCCGACATCGTCGACGACCTGGTGGCCCAGCTGGCCGCCATGCCGCGCGGATGAACAGCGGGCTGCTGCTGGTCGATAAGCCGGCGGGTGTCACCTCGCACTCCGTGGCGGCGCGCGTCCTGCACGCGATCGCCGACGACTTCCCCGACCTGCGCGCCCGCAAGAAGCGGGGCGGCGGCCCGGCCACCATGCGTTTCCGCACCGGCCACGCCGGCACGCTCGACCCGCTGGCCACCGGCCTGCTGCTGGTGCTGCTGGGGCGCGGCAGCCGCCTGACCCCGTTCCTGGTCGGCCTGGACAAGACCTACCTGGCCACGATCCGCTTCGGCGCTTCCACCGACACGCTCGACGCCGACGGCGAGGTCACCGCCACGGCGCCGCCGCCGGCTGCGGCCGACGACGTGTTTGCTGTGCTCGACCGCTTCACCGGACCCATCCTGCAGGTGCCACCCATCTACAGCGCGCTCAAACGCGACGGCAAGACGCTGCACCGCGAGGCGCGCGCCGGCCATGAGGTGGCCGAGCCCGAGCCGCGGCCGGTGACCATCCACGGGCTGCGCGTCGTCGCGGCGCGCTGGGACCTGCCGCTGCCGGAACTCGACCTCGAAGTGGATTGCTCGAGCGGCACCTACGTGCGCTCTTTGGCGCGCGACCTGGCGCTGGCCGCCGGCTCGCTGGGGCACCTGGGCGCGCTGCGGCGCACCGTCGTCGGTCCGTTCGATGTCGCCAACGCCTTCACCGGCGTGATGGAGGCCCGCGGCGCCGACATGGTGCAGGCCGCCATCCCGCTCGGCCGCGCGCTGCCACACCTGCCGCAGGTGACACTGGATGCCGCTGTCGCCGCTGCGGTGCGGCAAGGCTGCCAGCCCGACGCTTCGTGGCTGGTTGGCGTCGGCGAGGCGCCGCGCGCCGCGTTGCTGGCCCCGGACGGGGATCTGGTGGCGGTGGCCGGCCGGATCGAGGATGATGGCTGGCGACTGGAAACCGTGGTGCCGGCCCCGGGAGGCGACCCGTCGTGCGGATGATCCGCCTGAGCGAAAAGTACGTCGACGAGCTGATCGAGGGTCGCATCGGCCACCGCGGCCCGCACCTGCCGAGCAGCGCGCTGGCCGTCGGCTCGTTCGACGGCCTGCACCGCGGCCATCAGGAACTGCTGCGCGGCGTGATGGCCGCGCGCGACCGGTTGCACCTGAGCGCCGGCGCCGTGTTCACGTTCACGCGCCATCCCCGCCAGACGCTCGACCCGTCCACGACGCCCTTCCTGCTGACTACCTGGCGCGAGAAGCTGGCCGTCCTGAAGGAGCTCGGCTGCGAGACCGTGATCGCCGCCGACTTCTGCCCGGCCCTGGCGAAACTCGACTACCGCGAGTTCGTCGGCCGCTTCCTGGTCGGGTACCTCGGCATGAAGCACCTCGTTGCCGGCCATGACGTGCACCTGGGCGCCGGCCGCCACGGCAACGCGCAGACGCTCGGAGCGCTCGGCGCCGAACTCGGCTTCTCTTTGGAAGTGTTCCCGCCGGTGCGCGAGGGCGGCGTCGTCATCAGCAGCTCGGCCATCCGCGACGCGGTCACCGCCGGCGACATGAAGCTGGCCGGCGCCATGCTCGGCCGCCCGTACGCGCTGTGGGGTGAAGTGACGCCCGGCGATCGTCGCGGCCGCGAACTGGGCTACCCGACCGCGAACCTGGTCCCGCTCGACGCGCTGAAGCTGCTGCCGAAGGTCGGCGTCTACGCCGTGCGCGTGCAGGTGCCGGGCGATGTGGCGCCTATTGGCGGCCCCGGCCAACTGGCGCGCGTCACCGAAGCGTTGCCCGAGGTCGACCGCAACGGCGACCTGCTGAGCGCCGCGCCCGGTGACTGGGCCGTTTACGGCGGCATGCTCAATTTCGGCTTCGTGCCCACCTTCCACGGCGGCGGCCTGCCCATCCCGCGCATCGAGGCCAACATCTTCGGCTTCGAGGGCGACCTGCGCGGCCGCAACATCAAGGTCGACTGGGTCGAGCGCCTGCGCGGCGAGACGACGTTCAATGGTGTGGATGAACTGAAGGCGCAGTTGGCGCGCGACGGCGACCAGGCGCGGCGGGTGCTGGGGATCGCGTAGGGGAGTTGCGCCGGCGGAAGTGGGACGCGGGGCGGTCGATCGCCCCGCGTCCCTTTTTCGTGCTTAGCCCTTCATCGCGTCGAGCATGTGGTCCATCACATGGGTGTGTTCGTGCTGGGGGCTGAACAGGACGACCTCGGCATCGGCCACCACCCGCACGCTGTGGCCGGGCGGCCAGTAGAAGAGGTCGCTTGCCTTGCACGTGTCGCTCTTCCCGTCGGTGTAGGTCACGACGAGTTCACCTGCGATCATGTAGCCCCAATGCGGCGCCTGGCAGGCGTCGTCCTTCAGGCCCTTCAGCAACGGCGAGATGTCCAGGCCGGCGGCGAGCGAGAAATACTCGCCGCCCATCTTCCCGAACCCGGTGGCGTCACCGAACTCGGTGACCTGGCGCGCGACGGCGCCAGGGACGTTGATCTTCGCGGGGATTTGGTCTTTGGCGATGCGCATGGAGGAAACCTTTCGGTGGGTTCGCTCAGGTTCGAGAGTTTCCGTGGGGGCAATCTACTGCATGGGGCGTGGCCTCGCGCGACATGACAATGAAATTGGATGCATTTTCATTGCATGACTGGGCGGGAAGGCTGGGAATTCTTAACCGAATTCGGCGCTTGCGGTTGTGGTTGTGTTTCGCTAACTTTACGCCGTCACTTTCCTCCCGGAAACGTGGGCCTCATGACCGCCATCCAACTGCCCGATTTCGCCGCCGGCCGCCTCGCCGCGCAGGTCGATGCCTCGTTGCGCCAATCCCTGGCCGCCTGCGACCGCGCGCGCGAATGCGCCGTGCTGTGGTTCGCCGAGGTTCAACGGCGCGCGCTCTACCGCGAACTCGGCCATCCCAGCCTGCAGGTGTACGCCACCGAGGCGCTGGGTTTCAGCCCCAACCGTTATTGGCAGTTCAAGCGACTGGCTGATGACCTCGATCGGTTGCCGGTGCTTTGCGAAGCCGTCGCGGCTGGCGACATCGGCTGGACCAAGGCGCAGCAGGTGGCGCGCGTGGCGACGCCGGCCACGCAAGAGGCGTGGGTGGGCAAGGCGGTGGCCACCGGCCGCCGCGAACTGGAGCGCGAGGTTCGGCAGGCGCGGTGCCAGTTGCGCCGGCGCAAGTCGGGGGCGGTGGTGGCGGCGCCCGAGGCCGTTCCGCCGGCGACCATCACCCTGCGCGCCGACGGCCTGCAACTGGCCCGCTTCGAGGCGCTCATGGAGAGGGTGCGGAAGCTGCGCCTGGCGGACGCCGACGCGGATCGCATGGACCTGGTGTTGGCGGGACTGGAGGCGTTGGTGGCGTCGGCGACAGCGGAGGCAACGCACGCCTCGACGCCTCCCGTGCAGGTCGTCGTGCACCAGTGCCCCGATTGCGGCGAGGCCGCGGCGGTCACCAGCCGCGGCGAGCAGCGACTTGCGCCGGCGCAAGTGGCGGCCCTCGCCTGCGACGCGCGCGTGCGCGAACCGGGAAAGCCGAACCGGGCGACGATCCCGCCTTCAACCAGGGCCAAAGTGCTGGCAAGGGATCGGCACCGCTGCACGACGCCCGGCTGCGGCGCGACGCGGTTCCTGGAGGTGCATCACGTGGTGGCGCGGGCGGACGGGGGCGGCAACGACATGGAGAACCTGGTCACGTTGTGCTCGCGGTGCCATCGGCATCGGCATGAACACGGGAGCGCGACTTGCGCCGGCGCAAGTCGCAATGCATCACGTCACGGCGCGCCCGCGCCGCGGCCGGAATCGGCTACGGTCAGCCGGACATCAAAGCGATAAGTCGCCGCATCATTGCGGGTGAGTCGCTGCATCGATGCGGGCAGGGCTTTCCGGTCATGGAGTCCGGCCAGGATTTCGGATCGCTCGATCACCGGATACTCGGCGACCAACCCGGCTTCGGCAAACAGGCGGTCCCACTCGCTCAAGCGCAGTCGGTTCACAAACGAGCTGCGATACCAGGTCATGGCGTTCCAGAGTCTCGTGCTGAAGGCCATGCAGGTCAACCAGCGCTCCTCCGTGGCGAGGTAGTAGTGATCTCGCAGGTCGACGCGCGCAAAGGCGCTGCCTCCCGGAGCCAGCACCCGGCGCATCTCATTCACCACGGGCCGGGGATGCCGGACGTGTTCCAGGACATCGCACGAGTACACGGCGTCGAAAGTCTGGTCGGCGAACGGAAGATGCTTTCCGTCGTACAGTTCGATCTCGATGCCATGTTCTCGCGCCGCGTCCTGTTCGCGATAGCGCTGGATATCCAGGCCCACTGCGCGCGAGGCGCCGGCAGCGCGCATCGCCAGCAGCACGTGCGGCGTCTGGCCGGGGCCGAGTTCGAGAATCCGCTTGCCGACAAACGCATCGGTTCCGCCGGATCCTGCGTATCGCGAGATGGTGTCCGTGACACCCTCGTCGTCGCCGTTGCGGCCGGTATGGTGAAAACGAGACAGGACATTGCGCACAGGGGGCACGGCCATCAGGGCGTTCTGGGCGATATGGCGCATCACGTGCAAAATGGGAACCTCTCTCAACAGGGTTGATTGGCCGAATTCAACTCAATTCCTGCCTCGCCATCGCCGCCCGGATCGCCAGCGCCACCGCGATGGCCTCGCGCCCCGCCGACGCCGGCACTTCCACCGCGCGCTCGCCACTGACGGCCGCCACGAACGACGCGATCTCCTCGAGCAACGGGTCGCACGCCGGGTGCTGCACCACCTGCGGCACCGGCGTCAGCGGCAGCGAGCCGTCGGGGCCGCGCGAGACGACAACGTTCTCGCGCGTCGCGCAGTCGGCCGCGGCGTAGCCGCCGTCGCTGAACACGCGCACCTTGCGCATGTCCTTCAGCGAGACGCGGCTGGCCGTCAGGTTGGCCGTCGCGCCGCCGGCGAACTCGAGGCGGGCGTTGGCGATGTCGACGTGGTCGGTCAGCACGTGCGTGCCCGAGGCGCGCACTTCCCGGACGGGCTTGCCGATCAGGTGCAGGACGATGTCGATGTCGTGGATCATGAGGTCCATCACCACGTCGACGTCGGTGGCGCGCGCCTTGAAGGCGCCCAGGCGGTGCGACTCGATGAAGCGGGGGTGGGGCGCGTGCTCGCGCAGGAAGCGGATGGCGGGGTTGAAGCGCTCGAGGAACCCGGGCTGCAGGATGAGGCCGCGGGCGGCCGCGGTGGCCTCCAGCTCGGCGGCCTGGGCGACGTCGCCGGTGACGGGCTTTTCCAGCAGGACATGGATTCCGCGCGCCAGCAGGTCGGCCGTGGTGGCGAAGTGGGCCTCGTTGGGCGTCACGACCGAGGCCAGGTCCAGGGATACTGGCACCTGGTCCAAGGATGAGCAGGCGTGGGGGGCGCCTGTCTCGTCAGCGACCGCCCGGGCGCGGTCCAGGTCGACATCGACGACGGCGACCAGATCGACCCCGGCCAAAGAAGCGTACTTCTGGGCGTGGAATCGGCCGAGATAGCCGGCTCCGACGACCGCAGCCTTAAGTGGTGTGTTCATGGGGCGATTGTAGCTTTCCGGGCACGGCAATTGCCAACACTATCCTGGCCTTGCAACGCACCTGACGACCACTTTTGGGGAATTTCGGCGGGGCGTTTGCGTTTTGCACAGAGAAAATAGCGGATGAAGCAATAAGGATCTCGCTTATTGCTCCGTCCGCGGTTATCCTCAGTGGAGTCTTTTCAGTTCGCTCAGGGACCAGACAGGGGACGGCGATGACACCGGGAGCTCGTGGACAGGGTGGCGCTGCGGACATGATGGGGGCGGCGTCCGTGGTGGGCGACGAGAATTTCCGCGCGCTTGTCGAGTGCATCTCCGACATCGTCATGATCGGCGATCTCGAAGGCCGCATCATGTATTCCAACCCGGCGACGACCGCCGCGCTGGGCTATGACGCCACGGAGTTGAGGGGGATGCACATCCTCGAACTGCATCCTGACTTCGTGCGCGAGGAAGCGGGAAAGATCCTGGCCGACATGTTCGCGGGCGTGCGTGAGTCGTGTCCGCTGCCGCTGTGCCACAAATCCGGCGCCCTGATTCCGGTGGAAACCCGCGTGTGGAAGGGGCGCTGGAACGGCGCCGAGTGCATCGTGGGGCTGTGCCGCGACCTCAGCCAGGTGCAGGAAGCGTTGCAGAAGTTCGATCGCCTGTTCCGCATGAATCCGGCGCCCATGGCCGTCAGCAACCTCCCCGACCAGGCCTTCATCGAGGTCAACGACGCCTGGCTCAGGACGCTCGGCTACAGCGAGGAAGAGGTCATCGGGCGGCGCAGCCCCGACCTGAACCTGTTCGTCGACCATGACGAGCAGCTGCGGGTGGCGACGATGCTGCGGGAGACGGGACGGGTCCGCGACGTCGAACTGCGGGTCCGCGCCAAGAACGGCCGCATCCTGTTCGGGCTGTTCTCGGGCGAGATCATCGAGAGCCAGGGGAAGTCCTATTTCCTGACCGTCATGAACGACATCACCGAGCGGAAGAAGATCGAGGCCGAGCGCCACGAGACCATCCGTGAGCTGCGGGCCGCCCTCGGCGAGATCCGTGACCTGCAGGGCATCCTGCCTATCTGCGCCAGCTGCAAGAAGGTACGTGACGATACGGGGTACTGGGAGCAGGTGGAATCGTACGTCTCCCGGCACACCGGGGCGCAGTTTTCGCACGGTGTCTGCCCCGAGTGCATCAAGACCCTGTACCCGGAGTATTCGCGCCAACGCCCCTCGGACTGAGGAGCGCTTGACCGACCGGTCCCCCTGCGGCATGATGCCGAAGCCGCGACGGCAATCGGGCCAGGGAGGGCCCGCCCATGCGCCAATCCCGTTATGCATTGACCGTTCTGGCCGCGTTCGTGGCCATTCTGGCGGCTGTCACGGCTGTCCTGCCGGCGATTGCCCAGACCCCCGATCCCGCCATGCTGGACGAGGCGGCCCGCCGCACCGGGCTGAGCCGCGAGGAGCTGTTGCGCCGGTATGCGAGTGGCGGCGCCCCCGGCGCCGCCGTCTCCGGTCCGGCCGCCGAGCCGGTCACCGAACCCGGCCGCACCTCGATCCAGGGCATCGACGACACCAACCCCACCGGCGCCTGGCGCGACACCGACGTGAACGTCGTGTTGCCCATGTCGCAGGTGCAGGCGCTGCAGGCGCAAGCCACGGCCGCCGATTCGGCGGCCACCGGCGTCAACGCCACCTTCGGCGCCAGCTTCTTCAGGCTCGATGCCGGCGTGTTCCAGCCGCCCAGCTTCGGGCCGGTGTCGGCGGACTACCGTTTGGGAGTGGGCGACGAGCTGGTCGTGCACGCGTGGGGCGAGGTCGACTTCCAGATGACGCGCGTCGTGGACCGCGACGGCTGCATCATCCTGCCGCGCACCGGCAAGGTGACCTGCGCGGGCCGCACGCTGGGCGAGGCCGCGGCCTCGATCCGCGCGCAGCTGGCGCAGAGCCACGCCTCGATTGGCGGCGGCGACAAGGGCAAGGGCGGCACCCAGGTCGAGGTGACCCTGGGCCAGCTGCGGCCCATCCGCGTCTACGTGATCGGCGAGGCGACGCGGCCCGGCTCGTACCAGCTGAGCTCGGCCTCGACCGTGCTGACGGCGCTGTACGCGGCGGGCGGCCCGGCCGCGACCGGTTCGTACCGCGACATCCGGCTGATGAGGGGAACGGACGTCGTCGCCCACCTGGACCTGTACGACTACCTGACCAAGGGCGCGCGCACGGGCGACCGCCTGCTGCAGGAGGGCGACACGGTCTACATCCCGGACCGCCAGCGGCGCGTCCAGATCATCGGCCCGGTGCGCCGGCCGATGTACTACGAAATGAAGGCCGGCGAGAAGCTGTCCGACCTGCTGGGCTACGCCGGCGGCCTGGCCCCCGAGGCCGTGCCCGACCCGGTGCACATCCGCCGCGTGCTGGCGGCCGCCGATCGACGCGACGGCCAGCCGGACCACGTGTTCGTCGACGTGTCATCGAAGGGCAAACCGGTGGAGCTGCTGGACGGCGACCAGGTCGTCGTCGACGCCATCACCGATCGCCTGGACCGCTACGTCGACGTCAAGGGCAGCGTGAAGGTGCCCGGCCGCTACGAGTACCGCGAGGGCCTGACGGTCGCCGACCTGCTGGCGATGGCCGGCGGCCTGTGGCCCGACGCCATGACCGACAAGGCCATCATCGACCGCACGACGCCCGAGGGCGACCTGCTGTCGGTGACCGTGCCGTTGGACGGCACCGGCGAGCCGGTGCCACTGCAATCGCGCGACATGCTCCACGTGTTCGCGCGCTGGGAGCTCAAGAGCCGCCCGCAGGTGTTCATCACGGGCGAGGTGTTCGAGCCCGTCCAGCCCCAGTGGCGCGAAGGCATGACTTTGCGCGAACTGGTGCTCAAGGCCGGCGGCCTCAAAGACAGCGCCAACCTGATGCAGGCCGAGGTGTCGCGCCTGCTGGCCGATGCCGTCGCCAGCACCGACATCACCAAGCGGCCCGAACAGACCGTCGACGTCATCCGCGTGCCCCTGGGGGCGGATTTCCTGACCCGCGACGACGGCTTCCTGCTGCAGCCCTACGACCGCATCGCCATCCGCCGCCTGCCGTGGTGGGAGTTGCAGCAGACCGTCACGCTGCGCGGCGAGGTGTTCTTCCCGGGCCAGTTCAGCCTCGAACGCAAGGACGAGCGCCTGTCCACGCTGATCGCCCGCGCCGGCGGCCTGCGTCCGGACGCCTACCCCGAGGGCGCGCGCGTGCAGCGCTCGCAGGACAACGTCGGCAACGTGGCCATCAACCTGGCCGAGGCGCTGGCCAAGCCCGGTTCGGAGCAAGACATCATCCTGCAGGCCGGCGACGAAGTGATCATCCCCGACCGCATGTTCACCGTGAAGGTGGTGGGCGAGGTGGGCTTCCCCACCAGCCTGGTCTGGGAAGAGGGCAAGAAGATCAACTGGTACGTCGACCGCGCCGGCGGCTACCTGGAGAAATCCGACAAGGGCAAGTCGCGCGTCGTGTGGCCGAACGGCATGTCGCTGCCCAACAAGGGCGGCTCGAAGGTGATCGCCGGCTCGACGATCATCGTCCCGCGCAAGGCCCCGCCCGAAGGGGAGAGCACGTTGTCGAAGTTGAAGGAGATCAGCGGGATTTTGGCGGGGTTGGCTACGGTTTGGTTGGTGATTGACCGGACGAATTGACCCGCAATCGGTTGGAAAAACCTCCGGAGATGTACACGAATGGGGCAGATTCAGCAACCGGATCGCACGCTCGCGGAAGAAATTGGTTTGCTCGCCGGCCTCGTTTGGGCGAATCGGTGGCGGCTCTTGCTGATGTTGACAATTACTTTCGTCCTGTCCGCTGCCACAACGTTCCTGCTTCGGCCGCGCTTCACGTCCACCGCAACTGTCCTCCCAGGAAGCAGTGGGTCGCGGTTGGGCGGCATGTTAGGTGAACTGAGCGCATTTTCAGGGATCGCGGGACTGAATGTCGGGGGCGTGGGTGTAGATATCTACCCCATAGTTGCGAGAAGCAATACGATAGTGTCACGGGTTCTAGCCACGGATTTCAACGGTAAGACCGTATTGGAAACGTTGCTGGAAGGTGAGACTGGCGATCCGCAAACCGTTGAGACAATTACACGCGACTTCAAGGCGCGCATTGTCACCTCGAAAGATCTTCGAAGCGGCTCCCTGCGATTCGAGTTCACTCACCGGGACCCTGATTTTGCAGCATTTGTCCTGAACACAATCTTGGACAACCTGGAGTCATATTTTCGGGAAACGTCTGGCGTGGAGGCCCGTGAGCAGCGGCAACTGATCGAGTCTCGAATCGCGACGGTTGCCGGCGAAGTAAGGGTCGCTGAAGACGATCTCAGGGAATTCCGGACAGAGAATCGGGCTGTTCTCTCGTCTCCACTTCTCGCACTCGAAGAAGGTCGTCTAGTTCGCCAAGTGGAGATCAAGAATAGGATCTACCTCGAGCTGGCTGCCCAGTTGGAAGTGTCTAGGATCAGGGAAGCTGGAAGCGTGACCGTTCTCAAAATTCTGGATCGCGCTTCACGGCCGCAGCACAAGTCGTGGCCGCAGCGCAGCCTGATCGTGCTTGTGGCCGTGTTTTGCGTCGGCGGGTTGTACGTCATCTTCTTGCGCTGGAGATACGCTCATTACATCGATGCGGCTTCAGCATGAAGATTGCCTTGCATTGGCAGGCGGAGACCTTTGCAGAACGCTGGGAACCGGCGATCCTCGATCGTGGGATCGAATGTGTCCGGGTCTCCGCCTATGATCCCGATTTGTTGGTTCGCCTCCGTTCGTTTGACCTGTTTCTCTGGAACTGGACCCTGCACGATCCTCGGGCATTGCTTCATGCGCGGAGTCTCTTGGCGGCGGTTGAAGAACAGGGACTTGGGGTATTCCCAGATCGCCACACCTCCTGGCACTACGATGACAAGGTTGCTCAGAAGTTTCTGTTGGAGTCGGTGGGTGCGCCGATTGTGCCAACACGGGTGCTTTTTGACGCAGAATCCGCGCACGCGTGGGCTGCAACCGCGTCGTATCCCATGGTTTTTAAGCTCAGGCGTGGGGCTGGTTCCAACAATGTTCGCCTCTTGCGAAGCCGCGTAGAAGCTGACCGGATTGTGACCCAGATGTTCGGAGCGGGTATGGTGGCCGTGCCCGGCTATCTTACGGACGCAGCAACGAAATTGCGCCGTATCCACGGACTTGGTGATGTATCTGCGCGTCTGCGGAGGCTGCCCCAATCCATTGCGCATATTGCCCACGAACGTCGACTGGTGGCGCGCGAGAAGGACTATGTTCTGTTTCAAGAATACCTGCCCGATAATGGCTTCGATACTAGGATAGTGGTCATTGGAAAGAAGGCGTTCGGAATGAGACGCATGAATCGCCCTGGGGACTTCCGGGCATCAGGCAGCGGATTTATTGACTATACGGCAGAGGCGATTTCGCCGGAAGCGCTGAAGATCGCTTTTGACGTGTCGCGCAGGTTGCGGTTTCAGTCGATGGCCTATGACTTCCTTGTGGATACTGAGGGACGGTCCCGGATTTGCGAGATTAGCTATTGTTTCACACCGGGTCAGGTCTATGAACGATGTGAAGGGCACTGGGATGAATCGCTTACGTTCCACCCCGGTCATGTTTTTCTTGAGGACGTAATTCTCGATCTGATGATCGGCCTCAGCCAGCGGAAAGGAACAGGCGTTGCCTAGGGGCATCTTCCCAGTACAGGCAGTTCCGGTTGGATCACTGGCGCGAGATGATGTTGCGTCACCGATCATCGCTCGGGTGCTACTGGTCGCGGTCGCAGTGTGTCTGCCCTGGTCAAGTGATGCCCCAACAGCGATGGGTGCCATCCTTTCTCGCATTTTTGCGGTTGCCCAGGTCCTCACTATTCTCTACTGGGCGACGCAAGTGCGCCAACCGTTCGTCCGCGCGCCAGCATCGTTCGGCTTGTTTGTGGTGTTCGTTATGGCTCACACGCTTGTAGTTTATGGACTCCTGAGCCCTTCGGAACTGTTTGTCAGCGACTACAGCGCAGCCCTGGGGCAAGAGATGGGGCAAGTAGTTTCGCGGGCTGTGGTGGTTGCGAAGTTCTTCGGATTTGTTCTGTTCTGCTATGCAGTTGCATCCATAGCGGGGTGCGATGGACACCTAACTCCGATCGGACTGGGCCTCGGAGTCAGCTTGGTCGCGCTTCTCGCACTGGGTCGCAGCGAACAATTGATTGACGTAAGCGGTCGATACACCGGCGGCTACGCAAATGCAAATGCGTTCGCGGAGGTGTGTGTAGCTGCACTCTTCTTTAATGTCTATACGCTCTTCCAGACTCGTTCGGGCAGGACTGTGAAGATGGTCGCATTGTTTTTGGTTGCGGCGTCAGCGGGCGGACTACTTATGTCGGCCTCCCGAAGCGCATTGATGGCGATTCTCGTCGGCATTTCAGGAGTGTTTGCGGTGGCCAGCGGGAGGCACCGTGTGCTGCTAGTTGCAATAACGTTGGCTGCGATTGCTATTGTGATGCTCATTGCACCCCAAAATGCGTTCGAGTTGGTCTACAGGCGAAGCACAGAATCGTTGGTAAATCTCAGATCGCTGATCTGGGGCGCCTACTTGCAGCAATGGCGCGAGTATGTGCCATTTGGAGTCGGCCTTGGGCGCGAGATGACAACTCTGAGCGGCCCGGTCTTCATGGATCGGATCTGGCCGCCCCACAATACCGTGCTTCAGGTGACGGTAGCATACGGAGTGCTGGGACCAGTGCTGCTGATGGCATTCATGCTCGCCTGTGTGCGGCGAGCATGGCGCCGCGCGCGGAGCATCGGGGGCGTCAGTGCTTCGGCCGTGGCTTTGGGTCTGGTGTTGAGTTGGATGACTCTGATGTTTACTGGTGACCGCCTAGGTGCCCGCGTCTTCTGGCTCATGTTAGGGATGGTATTCGCAATCTTGGTCACGCATAACGACGCCGGCCAATCAGAGAGACAGGGGAAGGGAACATGAGCCGGATCGTGATAGCCGGAGATCTTTACGCAGGCGGTTCCAACGAAGCATTTCTCATGAATGCTGATTGTGATGCGTATGCTGAAGTTAGCGCAGTGATTCGCTCGGCCGATTTCGCAGTTGCCAATCTGGAAGCGCCTCTTGCAGTCGACGGAGCCGCTCGCCGAAAGCTAGGCCCAAATCTGCGGGCACATCCGCAGACGGCGAAAGGCCTGGCAGGCATCGGGATCAGCGCATTCTGTCTCGCCAACAATCACATCATGGACTATGGGGTGGTGGGACTCAACAGCACAACGGCCGCCTGCCGGGAGAATTCGATCGCAGTTTTCGGCGCGGGCGCCAATATCGCCGCTGCGGGGAGTCCGGTGATTGCGGAGATTGACGGACTACGCATAGGGTTCTTGGGGGTTGCCGAGCATGACGGTGTTGTGGCGACGCGTACGGAGGCTGGGCCTCTGCCCGCGGACCCGATTCTCGTGCACCGATGGATTCTAGACAATCGTTGTATGATGGATCGCCTTGTTGTGCTGTTGCACGGCAGTTTGGAGCATTTTCCATTTCCGACCCCGCGAGTTAGGGCCTTCTGCCGGTACCTTGTCGACTGTGGGGCTGATGCAGTCATTTGTCAGCACACGCATATCATCGGTTGCGAGGAACGGTATCGCGACGCGCCAATACTCTATGGCCAGGGCAATTTCATGTTCGACTACAAATGCCCGCGGGACACGTGGTGGGTTGGATTGTTGGCCGTTCTGGACTTTGACGATACGGCACCGGCGCAAATGAGCTACCAAGTGGTGGAAAGTTCGTGTGCGATCGCCGGGGTGCGCCTCGCGGCACCGAGAATGGCAACGGCGGTCATGGATGCCATGAGGTTGCGGTCAATTGCGCTTCGTGATGAGGACGAATTTGATGCGATCTGGAATCGGCACAGTGCCGATCAGGCGCTCTGGTATCTCAATTGGCTAGATAGCATCCCTGCACTCCTGCGAAAGGTTGATCGGAGGTTGCATTTGTCGCCGAAGCTGCGCTCTCCTGGACGGCTAGTCAGCCAGCACAACGTGATTGCGTGTGAGAGTCATCGCGAGATGCTCTTGTCAGCACTCGCGCGCGATAGTGACGATCCGGCGACTGGAAGGCGGAAATGAGCCAGCGCGATGTTGTGGTGTTTGCCGAGCTCGACTGGGACGGGCTTCATTGTCAGAGCCATGTCATCGCGCTTGGAATGGCTGCCAGGGGGCATCGCGTCCTGTACGTGAACCGAACCTTGCAGCGATGGCCAACGGTAGACCATCTGCGCCGTAGATTGCGCAGGTCGTCTGGAATCAGGGACGCCCGTAGCTATGTGGAACGGCCCTCGAATCTTGATTTCGTTACCCTATTCCATGCGCCGCCCACGGAATATCTGCGGGGAGTCAATACTGCCTTGGCGCGACGCCAATTGGCCGGATTCAGTCTAATTGATCCTGTAATGATCATCTATGTTCCGAGCTATCTAGCGCTTGATGTGGCGTCCGTGCTGGGCGTTGGCGAATATCACTACGTGTGTTATCACAATTTTGACGCCGATAGAGTATTGCCGGATCTCTTGCGATCTGAACGTGAAATCGTGGCCAACGCAAGAACGGTCTTTGCCGATTCCGAGTTCTTGCGGGCGCGGATCGCGCGCATGTCTGCTGGACGGCATGTGTATGCTTCGGAACCTGGGGTTTATTATGAACTTTTCGCGCAGAGTTTTCGTGGCGATGAAGCGGCTCGGCGGCGTCGCATTGCGTATTTCGGAGGTGTGGGGCCCCATCTGAATATTTCCGCGTACAATGCGCTTGCAGAGCGACATGAGGTGCTTCTGGTCGGAATCGTGGATTCGTCTATTCGCCGCGACCTGTCGCCGCGAATTGAAGTGCAGGCGCCGGTGGCGAATCGCGAACTGCCGGGAATTCTGCGCGATGTGGACGTGATAGCGTTGCTATATAGGGATTCGGCCTATATGCGGGGGGTCATTCCGGCGAAGTTTTATGAATGCTTGGCGACTGGAAAGCCTGTTGTTGTGAGTGGTCTTGCGGAGTTGGACAGGTACCGCGATATCGTGTATGTCGCGGGCGAAGATCCGGTTGAGGTGTGCGGACTTGTCGCGGGGTTGAATCCGGCGGCCGATGCGTTGAGAGTGCATGCGCGACAAATCTTGGCCAGCCAAGCTGACTGGTCGCACCGCTTCCGTGATTTCTACGGGACTGTGTTTCCCACGGTGAATCATGGCTAGAGGGCACAGGCGACACATCATTATTCCATTTACCTATACGAATCCTGACTACTTTGGAGGCATCGAACGCAAGATTCTCATTATCGCGCGTTGGCTGCGCGAAAATTCGAATGTTGATGCGGTCTTGGCACTTAGTCATGTTGATAGCGAGTTCGGCGACGAGTACCGCAGGCTTGGTCTGGCCGTAGTGCCGTTCCCCGTTGCGCCGCGCGCGGGGTTCGTCAGGCGCGTGCGCGCCTTGTCTGCATATGTGCAGGAGTTTGATGCAATCGCGATCGAGACGCATCAGTTCCGTGATATGCTGTGCGGCGCAATGGTGCGGCGTTCCCGATCGGGCCTGCGGCATCTCTACCGCGGCCACACGCATATTGATGGATCCGAAATCCCGAACTGGCGCAATTGCGCTTATCACGCACTGGATTGGGCTGCTCAGGCCGGAGTCGACCGCTACTGTATGTTGAGCCGCGCGATCGCCGAAGAGTGTATGCGGCGCAGTGGAGTCTCACCGCGGAAAGTCTCTGTCGTTCACAACGGAATCCATGCCATTGGCCCGCTAAGTGATGTTCGTGGTGGCCCAGCACCTCTTACTCCTGCAATTGCTGTCGTGGGACAGTTTGAGCGCAGAAAGAACCAGGCAATGGTGGTCAGGGCGATCGCGGAGATGCGGCGCAAGTACGGCTGCGATGTACGTGCCAGGTTTGTAGGCGGCGACCTAGATGGGTACACTGGTGAGGTGCAACAGTTAGCTGCTGCTCTCGGCGTGAGCGATTTGATGGAATTTGTCGGTGCACGTCCGGAAGTGTACGACATGGTGGGCGCTATTGACGTGCATGTACTCGGTTCCGATTTTGAGGGTATTCCGACCAGTATGATCGAAGCAATGAGCATAGCCAAGCTCGTGATCTGTACTGATGTTGGTGGCACGAGCGAGTTGGTTAGATCTGGCGAAAATGGCATCCTTGTGCGTCCTGGAGATCACTTGGGACTTGCGGAAACAATGCTGCGCGTTTTCTCAACACCAGCCGAGTCGTGGGTTGCGATGCGTTGGTGCGGGTATGACACGTGGCAGAGCGACTTTGGCGTGGATGCAATGATGCGAGGCATTTGTGATGCGTTTGCACGATGTGGACTTCAGATTGTCGACTAGCGCCGGCGAAATTCTGCAATGCGGCGCCCGATTTGGACCAGTTCCACCAGGTCGGCGCGTTGGAAGACGATGCAATGCACGAATTTTGTTGCGCTTGTGCGAGAGAACATTGCGATGAGCATTGCCGTGCTCAATGCGTAGTTCCCGACAAGTGACCACGCGGCCCCTCTTATTCCCATCGGTTTATAAAGAGCAAGTAGCAAAGCGGCATTTAGGGCGAGGCCAGCGGCTACGGCCACTGAGATCAATCCGGGTCTATTATGGGCAATCAGGTACGGTTCATAAACTTTCCCAATGGAGCGTAGTGCGAACGCTCCGATAATGATCTGGAATAGTGGGACTGACGGCAGGAATGTCTCTGAGAACAGCGCCACAAAGACCGGCCTTGCAATCAGGAGTGATACAGCAACGCATATTACGCCAATCGCAGATAGCAATCGCCCGGTGCGCATCGCTTGTGCAACGGCTTGATTGGGGGTTTTGGCCATCTTCGGGAGTAGCACAGTATAGATCGCGTCGGGAAGTGACATATATTGGATGGCAATCGCGCTGGCTTGACCGTATAGCCCCAATTCTGCGGGCGAAGCGCAAGCAGCTAGGACAAGTGGACCTAACCTGAAATTGAATTGATTGCCGATCTTTCCGAGATAAAAGCGACCTCCATAGCCGACCAGACTGCGGATTGTATTCCAGGTCGGCCAGACGACTGCGGAGTTCCTTCCGCGGGCAAGCCAATAGAGTGCCGCAGAAACGAGTACGAGATCTGCAATGACGATCGATGTGATGGCTCCCAATGCTCCAGAGCCGAACGCGACGAGGATTGCCGTGGTAAGTGCAAGCACGAGGCATCGGTGGAGCACTTGAGCAGAGGAATACGCGCCGAATCGCTGCTCTGCTGTTGTCATGGAAAGAGCGGTCTGAGCGGCTAGCGCAGTCGCACCGGCAACTGTTCCCATTGCGAGATCGAGCGGGCGGGCCTTTGTAAGGAACCCGGACATAAAAGTCGGTTCCCACAGCAGGCAGATTGCCGTCAGCCCCAAGGCCAGCGCCAGGGATGCGATTGTGATGGCCAGTGCAGACGAAATCCCGTCAGCGAGCCTGACACGGCCCGACGATACGAAGTATAGAGACGATGTGTCGACACCGGGATTGAAGAGAATCATCGTTAGCGATCCCCATAAAAGGGCCGCCTCATATGTGCCGCGGCCTTCGGGACCAAGCGCTCGCGCGAGAACCACTTGGACGGCCAAAGCGAATACGAGGGTCGCTGCCTTGGCGCCGACAATTTGCAGAACGCTGCGTAGTGCGCCGTCGCGATGCTCGGAGCGAGTATTATTGGTCATTGATTGCCTTCTGCAATATCCAGCATCGGCGCGTGCCGGTCATTACGGAATCGAAAGAGATCGCAGTACCGAGCGGATGCCATCGAGGATGCAAGTCGCAGCGATTGACTCCGTGAAATACTGGTGGGTGGACTACGGAAGCAACTTGATTGATGGCTCCAGTAGTTGGTTCTATACACGCGAGTCGCTGGACGCCGAACTTGTCGGGATAGGTGTCGGTCACAACCATTCCATTGGCGGCGCTGAAACTCGGATGGCCGTCCGACAAATTGCTGATCTCGGGTGCCGGGTGAGGAAGCGCAGAGGCTGTCGTGGCATCAATGTAGTGGTAGCGATAGCCTGAATCCGACTCGCAATAGCAAAACAAGCGGGTGTTGTCGAGCCAGCAATAGTGGGAGATCAGTCCGCCGTCCAGGACGAGGGTAATCGTGTTTGTTGGGATGTGGAGCACGTACAATCGTGAACTCTGGTGTCGTCTGTTGCCCCAGCGGTGTAGGAATACAAGTCGATCTCCCTGAGGTGAAAATGCGACGTGATTGATCCAGTGTGTAGCGTGATGGAAAGCAGATCGAGGTGCCGTGCTCATGAGTTCGCTGATAGATATGCGCAGTTCGTAAACACCAGAATCGGTATTCAACAGGAATAGGCCGTCATTTTCGGATGGCGGCAATGACTCATTGCTTAGCCGCTGGTAGCCGTACTCCGGCCTGAATGAAGTCAGGCGATCATAATTTATGGATGCGAAAATCCGTCCGTCGGGGCTGACGCTTTGAACCGGCCGTGTCATTCGATGCAACTCTGCCCCGGTGGTCGATATGATTCTGCAGATCAGTCGACCGTCGAGGAAGTCATTGAAGGCGATCGCCTCAAAGTCGCCCCACTGGAGCCACTGAAGCATTGCGCCCTGTTGGAGGTTCCAGGCAGCGGAGCTAGCAATCGTCCTGCGCTCGTGCGTCGAGGCGTCGTACAAAACGATCGATATGCGCTCAGGCTTGGATTTAGCCTCGGATGCATGAACCAAGAACCGACGCCCGTCTGTTGACCACGGTGACTTGTCATAGTAGCCGAAGAATGTTTGGCCTTGGTGTTCGGCAACACCTGCCCACTCGGCTGGAGACTGGAGTCTGTACCCTGTGGCAATTTTGTGGACAAACGAACGTTGTGGTCGTATCGCCCAATTGGCAGCCAGGTATGCACGTTTGGCGAACGCATGCAGTTGGGGAAAGTTTCTTAGGTAGTTGCCCGCAAGGCGGGCAGTGGATTGATTCGTCATGAGCCGCTAGCCGCCGGAGCGGGGCCGCCAGACGCTACCACTTTGTGCAACTCGAGATTCGTTTGGAAGTTGCGATGACGTTGCGTGAAGGTGGGTACGGAGATCGCTCCGGCGATGGTTCCAAGGCCATAGACGATATGGATGGGAAGACTGGCCAGTGGCGCGATTAGGGCATCGAACAAGGTGAGTCTGCCCTCCCGGTAGTCGGCATGCGAGGCTCGCAAGCCTGCGCCACAGTAGAGAACAGCGTAGATGAGCAGTGGCCACCAGGCACCCGCTAGGGCGCCGATGAGAGCGAGCGCAACCAGGCCCATCACGAGAGCTGCTGGGGCCAAGTGGCGAAATGCCATGCAACCGGGGGCGACTGACATGGCCAGTGGCCCCCAATAGCCATTGGAAAACTTCTGTTTGAGAACCGCCTTGAAGGTTGAGCGCATCCTGTACTGTGAACGGACAGCCGGATCCATGTAGAACTGATATCCGGCCTTCCGCATCCGAAAGTGCATTTCGTTGTCCTGATTGCGTGTCAGGCGTTCGTCAAATAGTCCCACTGCAGCGAACACTGACCGGTGATATGCGGCGTAGGCGAGTGTGTCGACAAGTCCCGCTGAAACGGGCCGTCGGAATGCCGCCGCACTTCCGCAAAATCTGCTCATTTCCGCTACGCGTGCCAGTCGACTGATGTTTGAGCTGGACACGGTGGTAACGATTCCTCCGGCGACAAAGTGACCGGTAGCAAGCGCTGTCGCACAGTGATTAAGGAAGTCAGATGGCATCCGGCTATGGGCGTCCAATCGCAAGAGGAACGGAAGGGATGCGTTCGAGATTGCAATATTCCAGCCGCATGGCAATGTCCGCCCTTGGTTTTCCAGCACACGCCACGTGCAGGCTGCATTCGCTCGCAGGCATTCTACTGCTATTTCGCGAGTGCGGTCAGTCGACCCCCCGTCGACAATCAAGACTTCGAACGATTCCGGAGGAAAATCCTGCTCGGAAATGTCGAATAGAATGTCACGAATGTAATCAGCAGCATTGTAAGTGACGACGGCGACCGATATCCCGGCACGACCGGATGGGTCCCAATTCGTTCGGCCGGTTGTCGCTGTTGTCGTCAAAGCGGGGCCCGAGTCGTTCTGGGTGGTCTGACATGCCCCCGTTGTTTGCACCGCGTTCATAGGCTGCTCGCCCTATGGGCAGCCTGCTGGCCTCCGGGGTCGGCGGGAGGAATCCCAAGGAGCTGTGCCGTTTCGCTCGATTGTAAGGCCGCTCCCACTGTTCCACCAAGACTTTTGCCTCCGAAACAATGCAAAAGATCTCCCGATTCCGATTGGATGCAATCGTCTGGTACGCATCCGGGTCGACAATCCGCGCAATGGTGATGTCAAAGGAATCAGCGCGCAGGAAGTGCATTCCCTGTTTCCCGGATTCAACCTCGATGTCCGGCGCGTGACCCTGGCGCCTCCGCTGGCCCGGCGCGCCGCTCCGGCTTCACCGATGATATTCCGGCTTCTGGCGGCCGCTCCTTGGTTGCGGACGCACCTGCTCATTTGGCTGAACCGGCCCGCCTAATAGCGTCACCTTCCTCGCATTTGTGGCCGACCGATGCTGCAATTTGGCACGTGGTCAGGAATTCCCTCGTGGGGGGTATGAAAACGACCGTTCTGGACTAGGAATCCGGGGTCGCCGCCCCACCTCAACGGAGCTCAGAACGCGAGATTTCGCTTGCAGATTCCCATAACTCCATACAGAATTGCACCATTGGATATAGCGAAGGCATCGCTGATTGAATTGCTGGACAGCTGAGGGAGTGGCACCAGCGTTGCATGAATCCCTAAGGAATTCCCGCGCTCGGTCGATATAAAACGGCCGGTTCGGCGTGGGACATGTCAGGGAAGGGGAGATCTTGGTTAAGCGAGTTTTTGATGTTTCGGCTTCTGCGATCGGATTGATCGTTTTGTTGCCGCTTATCCTGGGGATCTCCGCCGCTATCCGCCTGACCAGCCCGGGCCCCATCGTCTTCACGCAGTCCCGCCTCGGCCGCCACGGCCGCCCGTTCCGCATGTACAAGTTCCGCTCGATGATTGTCGACGCCGACCGCCGCGGTGCCCGCGTCACCGCCGGTGGCGATCCGCGCATCACGCCGGTGGGCCGCCTCCTGCGCCGCACCAAGCTCGACGAAGTGCCCCAGCTGTGGAACGTCCTGAAGGGCGACATGTCGCTCGTCGGCCCGCGGCCCGAAGTCCCCGAGTTCGCTTCCATGTTCCCGCGCCAGTACCAGAGGATCCTGAGCGTCAGGCCCGGCATCACGCATCGCACCACGCTGGCCTTCCGCAGCGAAGAAGCGATCCTGGCCGACGACCAGGTGCGCGAGCCGCGCCGGTTCTACATCGATCGCGTCATGCCGCGCAAGCTGGCCATGTACGAGGAGTGCCTGCGGGATCCTCTGCTGCGCGACATCTGGACCATCCTCGAGACCGTCTCGCCGTGGAAGTCGACGCCCGCGATGACGGCCGAGCAACTGCTCGACGCCCCGCTGGTGGCCAACGTGCCCGCCTGGTACGAGCCCGCGGCCCGGCCGCAGCGGCCCGTGGTGGCGCAGCGCGTGGCGCGCCCGGCGACCGCCAGGCTTGTCGCCGTGCCGACCCTCGCCTCGGTGGCGGTCGGTGGCGGTCGTGCCGGCGACGACGCAGACGAGGCTGTGGAAGAGCTGCTCCAGTACCTCGCCAGCCAGAGCTGACGTCGGGGGGCGGTCCTTGACTGCCCCTTGACATTGCTTCCATCCTGCCCTGATCGTTGCCTCCGCTTGCCAACCCGCCAATCCCTTAGCCTGGAGTCCCATGGACGGTCGTCCCGCACGCCTGGTCATCGTCATCACCGGCCTGCGGACAGGCGGCGCCGAGATGATGCTGCTGAAGGTGCTGGAACGGCTGGACCCGGCCTGGCGGCCGCACGTCATCTCCCTGACCGACGTGGGCGAGATCGGGCACCGGATCGCCGCCCTGGGCATCCCGGTCGAGGGCCTGGGCCTGCGCCCCGGGCGCGTGGGGCCGCTGGCCGTCGCGCGCCTGGCGACGCGCCTGCGCGAGCTGCGACCTGACGTCGTGCACACCTGGATGTACCATGCCGATCTGGTGGGCGGGCTGGCGGCGAAGCTGGCCGGGGGATGCGCCGTGGGGTGGGCGATCCACAACACGTCGCTGGACCCCGCGCGGACCAAGCGGTCCACCCGACTGGTGGTCCGGGCCTGCGCGCTGCTGTCTCGCCGCGTGCCGGACCGCATCCTCTCGGTCTCGGAGGCGGCGCGCGACGCTCATGTCGCGCTCGGCTACGCGGCCGAGCGCATGGTTGTGGTGCCGAACGGGTTCGACGTGGCGCGATTCAAACCCGACCCGGAGGCCCGGGTGGACGTACGGCGGGAACTGGGCCTGGCCCCGGATGCGCCGTTGGTCGGCCTGGTCGCCCGCTGGGACCCGTTGAAAAACATCGAGGGTTTCGTCGAGGCCGCCGGGATCGTGCATGGGCGGCGCCCTGATGTGCATTTCATCATGGTGGGTTCCGGCATCGACAGTGCCAATGAACGGCTCGTCGCGATGGTGCAGCAGGCGGGCGTGACGGGTGTCGTACACACGCTCGGCCGTCGTGACGACGTGCCGCGCCTGATGACGGCCATGGATGTCCTCGTTTCGCCGTCGTGGGGCGAGGCCTTCCCCAGCGTGCTGGGCGAGTCCATGGCCTGTGGGGTGCCTTGCGCCGTGACCGACGCCGGCGATTCGGCCTTGATCGTGGGTGATACGGGGCGCGTGGTGGCCTGCGGCGACATGGAGGGCCTGGCGAAGGCGGCCTGCGGCCTGCTCGGGCTTTCCCCTGGCGAACGCGCGACGCTCGGCGCGCGCGCCCGCGATCGTATCGCCGCGAACTTCGAGCTCGGGGAAATCGTCAATCGGTACGCGGCGTTCTACGCGGAGTTGGCCACGCTGGCCGTGCAGCGGAAGGCGGAGAACTAGGGATGTGCGGCATTGCCGGGTACCTGGGCGCCTCGGCGGCGTTCGATTGGTCCGCGGGACCCGAAGTCCTGCGGCGGATGGGGCAGGCGATTGCCCATCGCGGCCCCGACCATGCCGACGTCTGGGTGGACGCGGATGCGCAGGTGGGGCTGGTTCATCGGCGACTGTCCATCGTCGAACTGAGCGAGGCCGGGAACCAGCCCATGTCTTCGGCCGGCGGCCGCTTCGTCATGGTCTTCAACGGCGAGATCTACAACCATCTGGAGCTGCGCGACCGGCTGGGTGAAGCGGCGCCGTCGTGGCGGGGCCATGCCGACACCGAAACGCTTCTTGCCGGCTTTGAAGCCTGGGGCGTGGACGAGACCATCACCCGCAGCGTCGGCATGTTCGCGCTGGCGGTCTGGGATCGTGAACAACGCGAACTGACCCTGACGCGCGACCGCCTGGGCGAGAAGCCGCTGTACTACGGATGGCAGGGCGGCACGCTGCTGTTCGGCTCCGAGCTGAAGGCCTTGCGCGCGCACCCGGCGTTCACCGCCCCGGTCAACCGCGACGCCCTCTGCCTGCTGCTGCGGCACAACGCCATCTCGGCGCCGCATTCCATCTTCCAGGGCATCGCCAAGCTGGTGCCGGGCTCGCTGCTCACGTTGTCGCTGGCGGCGCGCGATGCCGAGCCCCGCCGCTACTGGGACCTGCGCGATGTGGTGGCCGACGGACTGCAGAATCCGTTCGGCGGCACGCCGGCCGACGCCGTCGACCGGCTGGACACGCTGCTGCGCGACGCGGTGCGCGGGCAGATGATGTCCGACGTGCCGCTGGGCGCGTTCCTGTCCGGCGGCGTCGACTCGTCGACCATCGTGGCGTTGATGCAGGCACAATCGTCACGGCCGGTGCGCACGTTTACCATCGGCGTGCCCGACCAGAACTACCAGGAAGCCGAACACGCGCGCGCCGTCGCGAAGCACCTGGGCACCGACCACACCGAGCTCGAGGTGACGCCGCAGCAGGCGCTGGACGTGATCCCCCGGCTGCCCGCGTTGTACGACGAGCCGTTCGCTGATTCATCGCAGATCCCCACCTTCCTGGTGGCGCAGATGGCGAGGCGCCACGTGACCGTGTCGCTGTCCGGCGACGGGGGCGACGAGGTGTTCAGCGGCTACAACCGCTACGTCCTGGCCAATACGCTGTGGCGCCGGTTCTCGAAGTTGCCGCGCGCCGGTCGGGCCGGGCTCGGAAGCGCGCTGACCGCGGTCAGCCCGCCGGCCTGGGACCGCCTCCTGCGGCCGCTGCAGTCAAGGCTTCCAACGGGGATCGGGCAGGCGAACGTGGGCGAGAAGCTGCACAAGGGCGCCGACGTGATGGGCGCCCGCTCGGGCGAAGACCTGTACCGCATGCTGGTCAGCCACTGGCAGGACCCGGCTTCGGTGGTCATCGGTGCGGTGGAACCGGGAACGGTGCTGACCACGCCCGCGCTGCAGCCGCGCACCGACGGCTTCATCCACCGCATGATGGCGCTCGACACGCTGGCCTTCCTGCCGGACGACATCCTCGTGAAGGTCGACAGGGCTGCCATGGCCGTCAGTCTCGAGACCCGCGTTCCGCTGCTGGACCATCGGGTCGTGGCGTTCGCATGGTCGCTGCCGCTGGACTACAAGCTGCGGGGCGGCGTCGGGAAGTGGCCGTTGCGCCAGGTGCTGTACCGCTACGTGCCGCGCGAACTGATCGAACGGCCGAAAATGGGATTCAGCGTCCCCATCGACACCTGGCTGCGCGGCCCGCTGCGCGACTGGGCCGAGGACCTGCTCGAGCCGGGCCGCCTGGCGCAGGAAGGCTATTTCAACCCCGCGCCCATCCGCCGCAAGTGGGACGAGCACCTGTCCGGCCGTCGCAACTGGCAGTACGCGCTGTGGGACGTGCTCATGTTCCAGCTGTGGCTCAGGCGCTAGGTACCGGGCACGGGAGGCTTCCATTGGGCTCGCACAAGCCGAAGCTGCTGTTCCTGGTCACCGAGGACTGGGTGTTCTGCTCGCACCGCCTGTCGCTGGCGCGGGCGGCGCGTGACGCGGGCTACGACGTCGTCGTCGTGACGCGCGTGAACCGCCACGGCGCCATCATCGAGAACGAGGGCTTTCGCCTGTACCCGCTCTCGCTCAGCCGGCGCAGCATCGACCCGCTGCGCGAACTGGCGACGCTGCGCCAGATCACCGCCATCTACCGCGCCGAACGACCCGACCTCGTGCACCACGTCGCGCTCAAGCCCATCATCTACGGCAGCCTGGCCGCCCGTTCGGCCGGCGTGCCGGCCGTCGTCAACGCGTTCACCGGCCTGGGTTACGTGTTCATCGCGCAGGGCGCCAAGGGCGCGGCCCTGCGCGCGGTGGCCGGCAGCCTGCTCAAGATGGCGTTGAAGCGGGTGCGCGCGCGGACCATCCTGCAGAACGACGACGACGCCGACAGCCTGGTGAAGGCCGGCATCGTGCGGCGTCAGGACATCGTGATCATCCGCGGGTCGGGCGTCGACCTGTCGTTGTTCCCCGTGACGACGCCGCCCGCCGGCGTGCCGCTGGTGGTGCTGACGGCGCGCCAGCTCTGGGACAAGGGCGTGGGCGAGTTCGTCGCCGCGGCGCGCCAGTTGCGCAGCGAGGGTGTGCAGGCGCGGTTCGTGCTGGTGGGCGACGCCGACGTCGACAACCCGGCGGCCGTGCCGGAGCAGACCCTGCTGAAGTGGCGCGAGGCCGGCGACGTGGAGTGGTGGGGCCATCGCGACGACGTGCCGGCCATCCTCGCCTCTTGCCACATCGTGTGCCTGCCGTCGTATCGCGAAGGCCTGCCCAAGACCCTGCTCGAGGCTGCCGCGGCCGGCCGGCCCTCGGTCACCACCGACGTGCCGGGTTGCCGCGACATCGTCATCCACGAAGAGACGGGGCTGGTGGTGCCGGCGCGCGACGAGGTCGCGCTGGCCGATGCGCTGCGGCAGCTGCTGGCGGACGCGGCGCTGCGCGAACGCTACGGCCTGGCCGCCCGCCGTCTGGTGGAGTCGGGGTTCACGCAGCAGCACGTGGCGCAGCAGACGCTGGCCCTGTACGCCGAGTTGCGGGGAGCGAAGGGTCAGGCGGGGCCGCGGGGCTGATCGATGTCGACGTGGCGGCCTTCGGTCATGCTGGCGCGCACGCGCCGGACGACGCGGATGGTATAGAGGGTCGAGCCCACCAGGATCAACGCCAGCGCCCCGCGCAGGATCTCCGGGTCGCGCCGCTGGCAGGCCAACCCGGCGACGGCGCAGGCCAGCATCGCCACTCCGTAGCGCAGGGTGATGGCCTTGTGCGACATCCCCGTCACGTACAGCCGCTGGTAGAGATGGCTGCGGTGCGGACGGAACGGGTTGCGGCGGTGGTACACCCGGTTGAGCAGGGTGAAGCCGCCGTCCCACAGGAACGGCCACAGCACGAACAGCGCCGCGATCCAGGGCATGCCCTCGGCGCGCGGGCCGAATCCCGCCCGCAGCGCCAGCATCGCCAGCAGGAATCCCGATGGCAGGCTGCCCACATCCCCCATGAAGATGAGCGCGCGCGGGAAGTTGTACTTCAACGTGCCCAGCGCCGCGCCCGAAGCCAGCGCGCCGGCGATCGCCAGCTCGTAGTCGTCGGTGGCCACGCCCATCAGGCAGAAGGCGGCGCCGGCCACGGTCAGCTGCGTGAACGCCAGGCCGTTGATGCCGTCCATGAAGTTGAAGATGTTGGTGAAGCCCACCAGCCAGACGATGGCGAACACCCAGCCCAGCGCGCCCAGGTCGTACGCCCCGCCGAACGGCAGGCCCAGGTCGGTCACGCGCAGGCCCGACTGCCACAGCGCGCCGGCCGTGACCGCCACCTGCGCGACCAGCTTCACGTACGGGTTCAGGTTGTGCCGGTCGTCCTGGTAGCCCAGGAAGGCCAGCACGGCCATGCCGGCAGCGGTGCCCAGCACGAAACCGTCGGGCGCCATGATGCCCAGGGCGGGCAGCGGGTAGCGCAGGGCCCAGGTGCTGCACATGCCCAGCAGCCAGGTGCCGACGATGGCGATGCCGGCGCCGCGCGGCACCGGCTGGTCGTGGCTGCTGCGCGCGTTGGGGATGTCGAGCAGGGATCGTTCACGCAAATAGCGGATGAGCCATGGCGTGGCCACCAGGTTCAGCGTCGCCGCCCCGAGGAAGGCGAAAAAGGGTGCTTCGAACATGCCAGAGTGACTTTCCGGAAGTCGTCCATCCGCCTGCGGCGCGGCCATGCCGGGCATCCATAGTGAGAACCCCGGGGCGGGTGGTCAAGCCCGGATGCGCGGGGGCCCAATTGCCGGCAGACATTCGCCCCCGGCGGCATTATGCTTGCGGCTTCCGGGCCCGGACCGCGCCGGCCGCCACGAACAGCCGCCACGAACAGCCGCCAGGAGGGGTGACCCCGTCCATGTCGACTCCCGCCGATCCCGACCTCGACAGCGGCTTGCCTTCGCGCGAGCGGTCGATGGCCTCCCGGCTGCTGCGGCAGGACGGGCGCCTGACGACCCTGGTCCGCGAGCACCGGCTGCTGTTCGCGATGCTGTTCTTCGGCCTGCTGTGCGCGGCGTCGGTCACCGTGTCTTTCCTCCTGCGCTTCGTCGTGCTCGACCAACTGTTGAAGACGAACACCGAGCAGTGGCAGCTCTGGTGGCTGGCCATGCTGGCGGTGACGGTGCCGGTGCGGCTGCTGTTCCTGTGGGGCTCGGGCGTGCACCGCCAGTCGTGGCGCTTCGCCTCGGTCGAGGACCTGCCGCCTCTGGTGCTGAGCATCTTCTCCAGCAGCGCGCTGATCATCGTCGCTCTGTGGCTGTTCTGGCGACGCCCGGGCGGCTTCCCGCTGTCGACGCTCGCCATGGACATGGTCCTGTGCCTGGGCCTGGTCGTGGCCGGGCGCTTCGCCTACCGCATCATCGGCGGCCCGGCCGACCGGCTGGGCAACCGCGCCCCGCGCCGCCGCGCCGTGGTCATCGGCGGCGGCAACGCCGGCGCCCTGACCATCGAGGCCATGCAGTCGCCGCGCCTGGGCGGCTTCAAGCCCGTGGCCATCGTCGACGACAACCTGCAGGCGCGCGGCATGCGCATCCGCGGCGTGCCCATCCTGGGCGGCATCGACGACATCGGCGAGGTGGCCCACCGCACCCAGGCCGACGTCATCGTGCTGGCGATCCCCTCGGCGACGACCACGCAGCTCTACCGCATCCTCGGCCTGTGCCAGGAGACCGGGTTGCCGCTGAAGTCGGTGCCCAGCTTCTGGGAGATCATGGAGAGCGAGAAGCCCGGCGTCCGGCGCGTGGAGGACTTCTCGACCACCAGCCTGCTCAACCGGCGGCCCATCGTCGGCGACCAGCAGGTGCTGTCCGGCCTGCTGAAGGGCAAGCGCGTGCTGGTGACGGGCGCGGCCGGCTCGATCGGCTCGGAACTGTGCCGCCAGGTGGTGCAGGGCGGCGCCGCGTACCTGGCCTGCCTGGACAAGGACGAGAACGGGCTGTTCCGCATCGAGCGCGAGCTGCGCGATGGTGGGGCCCGCCAGCCGCTGGAGTTCCTGCTCGGCGACATCCGCGACGAGAACCGCCTCGAGCGCTTCTTCAGCACCGCGAAGCCCGACATCGTCTTCCACGCCGCGGCCTACAAGCACGTGCCCATCCTGCAGTTCCATCCCGAGGAGGCGATGCTGAACAACGTGCTCGGCACGCGCCAGCTCGTGGACATGGCGCTGAAGCACGGCGTCGAGCGCTTCGTGATGATCTCCACCGACAAGGCCGTCAAGCCGACCAACGTCATGGGCGCCAGCAAGCAGGTGGCCGAGAAGGTCGTGCTCTCGCGGCACGAGCAGCCCGGCTGCGGCACGCGCTTCATGATCATCCGCTTCGGCAACGTGCTCGGCTCGGCGGGCAGCGTGGTGGAGCTGTTCAACAAGCAGATCGCCCAGGGCGGCCCGGTCACCGTGACCGACCCGTCGATGGAGCGCTTCTTCATGACCATCGCCGAGGCCGTGCAGTTGGTGCTGTTTGCCGCGGCGATGGGCACCGGCGGCGACGTCTTCATCCTGGACATGGGCAAGCCGGTGAAGATCGACGACCTGGCGCGCCGCATGATCCGCCTGTCGGGCCTGACGCCCAACGTCGACATCGGCATCCGCTACACCGGCCTGCGCCCGGGCGAGAAGATGTACGAGGAGCTGTGGGCCGAGGGCGAGGAGCCGCAGCCCACCGCCAACCCGGGCATCCTGGCGGCGCGGCGCCAGGCCATCGACACCGTCGCGGTGGCCGAGGGTGTGGCCGCCCTGCTGGCGTCGGCGCGCGTTGGCGACCGCCCGGCGCTCTGGACCGAGCTGTTGAAGCTGGTGCCCGACTTCCAGGGCCACACCGGTGATCACGCGGAGGTGCCGCCAAGCGTCGGCCCCACCGCGAGCGGCAGTTGACGATGGCCGGCCTGTCCCTGCGCCGCAACTTCGCCTGGACGCTGGTCGGCAACGTCGTCTACGCCGTGTGCCTGTGGGCCCAGCTGGCCCTGCTGACCAAGCTGGGCGGCGCCGAGGTGGTCGGCCGCTTCTCGCTGGGCTCGGCCATCGCCTCCCCGGTCCTCATGTTCGCCCAGCTCAGCCTGCGCCCGGTGCTCGCCTCCGACGCGCGCGGCGAGTTCGCTTTCCAGGACTACCTCGGCCTGCGCGTGCTGCTGCTGCCGATCGCGCTGCTGGTCGTCGTGGCCATCGGCTGGGTGGCCTACACGCCGGCGCAGGCGCTGGTCATCTCCCTGTTCGGGATGGGTCGCCTGGTCGAGTCGATGGCCGACATCTACTTCGGCTTCCAGCAGAAGCAGGAGCGCATGGACCTGGCGGCCATCTCGCTCATGCTCAAGGGCGTCATCGCGCTGGGCCTGTTCGGCGGCGTGTTCAAGGCGACCGGCTCGCTGGAACTGAGCCTGGCCTCGATGGTGGCGGGCTGGCTGCTGGTGCTGCTCACGGTCGACCTGCCGTACACGGCCAGGCTGGTGCGCGCGTGTCCGGGGCAGTCGCTGCGCCCGCGCTTCGATCGCCCCGCGCTGCGCCGCCTGTTCCTGCTGGCGCTGCCCATGGGCACGGTGTTCCTGGCCATCCAGCTGCGCATGACCATCCCGCGCGCCATGCTCGAGCGCACGCACGGCGAAGCCGAGCTCGGCATCTTCTCGGCGCTGTCGTACCTCGTCATCGCCGGCAGCACCGTCACGCAGGCCCTGGCGCAGTCGGCGCTGGCCGGGCTGGGCCGCGACGTCGCCGCGCGCGACGTGCCGAGCCTGCGCCACCGGGTGCGCCAGTTGATCCTCCTGGGCGCCGGCATCGGCGTGGCGGGCGTGGCGGTCTCTGCCGTCGCGGGCGGGCCGCTGCTCAAGATCATCTACACCGCCGAGTACGCCGCGCACGTGCCGCTGCTGGTCCTGGTGATGGCCGGCGGCGCGGTGCTCTACGTGGGCAGCCTGCTCGGTGCGCCAGCCACGGCGATGCGAGCCTTCAAGTCCCAGCTGTGGGTGCACGGGTCGCAGGTCGTGGTCATGATCGGCTCGGGCCTGGTCCTGCTGCCGCGGCTGGGCATGATGGGCGCGGCCTGGATGATGCTGATCGGTTCGGCGTGGGTGACCGTCGGCACGGGCTGGATCGTGTGGCGCGGCCTGCGCAGGCTGGAGGCGGCGCCATGATGGGCTTCAGCGACTTCCTTTGGCTGTTGCTGTTCGCCTTCCTGGGCGTGTTTTCCGTGGTGTGGTCGAAGCGCCTGTATGCCTTCTGGTTTACGCCGCTGAGCCTGTTCTTCATCGTCAATTGTGCCTCGCTCTGCGCGTACCACCTGCGCCTGGTCGAGATGAAGGATGTGTCGCTGGTCACGCACCTGGGCGTGGTGGCCTGTCTCCTGGCCTTTGCGCTCGGCTGCGCCCTGGGCGCCATCGGCCGTCCGGTGCCGCCGCCCGGGACGATGCCCCGGGCGCTGGACGACCGCGGGCTGGCGCTGTTCTTCTACACCACCGCCGGCATCGCCACTGCCGGCTGGCTGCTGGCCGCCGCCATCCTGTACATGCGCCACCGCGGCTTCGGCCTGCTGCTGGCCAACATCTGGCTGCTGCAGAGCGAATTCCAGATGCAGGGCATCGGCTACCTGAACATGCTGGGCATCCTCGTGCTTCCGGCTTACCTGCTGCGGCGCGCGCGCGGCAAGAGCAGCCTGTTCGACATGCTGCTGGTGGCGAGCGCCATCTGGGGCCTGCTGCTGGCGGGCATCAAGGCGTTCGTGTTCTACTCGGTGCTGACGGCGCTCGGAACATGGGGCGTGGCGATGCCCCACAGGTTCCGCCCGCGCCACCTGGTGGTGATGGGGTCGGTGCTGGTCGCGTTCTTCGTGGCCTACAACGCTCGCATCGACATCTTCACGCTGAATGTGCGCGTTGCCGAAGGAAGTCCCCTGGCGCACGTGCGCGCCCTGCAGTGGCCGTATGTGTACTTCGTGGGGGCCTGGCCGGCGACGCAGAACATCGCCGACGGCCTGCTGCCGTCGCCCGCGCTGCCCGGGGCGATGACGTTCTACGCGGTCTGGAAGGTGGCCGGCGACCTGCTGGGCCTCGTCGAATCGGTGCCCTTTGCGCAAGCGTTCACGAACATCGGCCCGGCCATGTTCAACGTCTACTCGATCTTCGGCGTGCTCTACCAGGAGTGGACGTGGCCCGGCGCCGCGGTCGCCTGCTGCGTGCTCGGGTTCATCGGCTCGCGCCTCTACCTGCGCGCGCGCCGGGCGGGCTACTGGGGGCATGTGCTCGTCTACGGGCTGTTTTCGTACGGCCTTTCGATGAGCTGCTTCATGTACGTCTACCGCTTCAACGAGGCCGTGCTGTTCATCTACCTCTACGTGATGGGCTTCGTCGTGGCGCGCCACGGGGTGCTGGTCGACCGGAGGGGACGATGAGCGGCCGCCTGCGCGTGACGGCGCTGACCGGGGGGCGCCATGTGCCTTCGGCGCGGTTCCGGGTGGAGCAGCTGGCGCCCGCCCTCGCGCGCGACGGCGTGGACCTCGACGTGCGCCATGCGCGCATCTCCAGCTTCCCGCCCGCCAGCCGCCCGCTGCGCCCGTTCTGGCTGGCCGCGACGCTGGCCGCCCGGCTGCCGGACATCGCGGCCACGCGGCGGGGGCAGGTCACGCTCCTGCAGCGCGAGTTCGTCTCGACCCTCGCCACGCTCGAGCGCTTCACCGCTCGCCCGCGCGTCCTGGATGTCGACGACGCCATCTGGCTGAACCGCGGCGACGGCGGCTTTGCGCGGCGGCTGGCCCGCGAGGTCGACCTGGTCGTGGCCGGCAATGCGTATCTGGCGGAATGGTTCGGGGCCTGGTGCGGGCGGGTCGAGATCCTGCCGACAGCCATCGACACCGACCGCTTCCGTCCGGGCCTGCGGGGGCCTGTCCGGCCGCGCGCGATCGGCTGGACCGGCTCGTCGGCCAACTTCCCGTACCTGCTGCTGTGGGCAGACGCCCTGCGTGCGGTCCTGGCGGCCGTGCCCGATGTGCGCGTGCTCGTCTGCGCGGACCGGCGCCCGCCGCTCGATGCGCTGCCCGCCGACCGCTGGCAGTGGGTGCCGTGGACGCCGGATGTCGAGGTCCCGTTCCTGCAGTCCCTGGATATCGGGCTGATGCCGCTGGCCGACACCCCGTGGGCGCGCGGCAAGTGCTCCTACAAGATGCTGCAGTACCTGGCGTGCGGTGTGCCGGCCGTGGTCTCGCCGGTGGGGATGAACAACGAGGTCCTGGCGCAGGCGCCGGTGGGGATCGGGGCCGCCGGCGCCGACGAGGCCGCCGCCGCCATCATCGGGTTGCTGGCCGACCCCGCACGGAGCGCCGCGTTCGGGCAGGCGGGGCGCGCACTGGTGGAAAGGGGCTACGCGGTGGATGTCATCGCTCCCCGGCTGGGCGCGATTCTCCGGGACGTGGCCGGATCGAGTAGTTGAACAGCCATTGTCTTTTGAGGGTCGATGGCTTCTCAAGTCCATTCTTCCCAAGACGATACCCTCTCCGGTACGGTCCGCGGACCGAGAGGGGAGCAACCCGCCAGGGAACCCGGCCAGATCGCCCGGAAACCGGCTTTCGCCTTGCCACCTGCGGGAACGCCCTCTATCTTGAACCGCGCGACAACCGGACAGGGAAGTCGGGATTTTTTCCCGTACGTCACCTGCCCGGTGGTTTTCGCGCAATCCCGTACAGCGGGTCGGCGCCTTCATCCGGAGCGGAATGCCCCGGCCGGATGACATGGTCCCGTCCTGTTCCCGTTGACGACTTCGGCAGACGGGCAGGACGGCCGGCCTGCGGCCATCGTGACGCCGCGGCGTGACGTAGTTTCTGGAGGTTCTGGACGATGGCACTGACCAAGGATCAGAAGGACGCGGTGATCGGCAAGTACCGCAAGCACGAGCACGACTCGGGCTCGCCGCAAGTGCAGATCGCGCTGCTGACCGAACGGATCAACACCCTCGGTGACCACTTCAAGATGCACAAGGCGGATCACCACTCCCGCCGTGGGCTGCTGAAGATGGTCGGCCAGCGCAAGCGACTGCTGTCCTACCTGAAGAAGACGGACCTTGAGGGCTATCGCGGCCTGATCAAGGACCTGGGCATCCGGGGTTGATGACTGGACCCGGAATGTGAGCCTGCCTGGCTGTCGGTCGCGCCGGAAACGTCGCGACCGATTGCCGTCTTAGGCAGCGCCCACGGTTGAGAGGAAGCTGCCTGTCCCGGATGTCGGGGCGGGGGCGGAGCGGAACGGGCGTGAAGCGTCCGGACGGCACAAGCGCGGCAATAGGGCCACGTGTCATGCCGACAAAGCGGATGGAAGGAAAGAAAGCGTGATGATGAACAAGCAGACTGTCAGCCTCGAGATGAACGGCACGACCTTCAGTCTCGAGACCGGCCGCATGGCCAAGCAGGCCAACGGCTCGGTGGTCGTCCGGATGGGCGACACCATGAGCCTTCTCGCGGTGACCGCCGACCCGAAGCCGACCGACAAGGATTTCCTGCCCCTGATGGTCGAATACCGCGACAAGACGTATGCCGCGGGCAAGATCCCCGGCGGCTTCTTCAAGCGTGAAGGCAAGCCGACCGAGCGCGAGACGCTCACCTGCCGGCTGATCGATCGCCCCCTGCGCCCGATGTTCCCGAAGGGCTACAAGCACGAGACGCAGGTCGTGGCCTTCATCATCAGCGCCGACACCGAGTTCCATGCCGACACGCTGAGCATCACGGCCGCCTCGGCCGCGCTCGCGCTGTCGGACATCCCGTTCCACGAGATCCTGTCGGGCGTGCGCGTGGCGGACATCGACGGCGAGTTCGTGCCGAACCCGAGCTTCGAGCAGCTCGAGGCGTCGTGCATGGACCTGGTCGTGGCCGGCACCGACGACATTGTCTGCATGATCGAGGGCGAGTGCCTCGAGGTCAGCGAAGACCGCCTGCTGGATGCGATCGAGTTCGCGCACACGTGGATCCGCAAGCTGAACGCGCTGCAGCGCGAGCTGGTGCAGAAGGCCGGCGGCAAGACCAAGTGGGCCGACCCGGTGGTCAAGGACACCTCTGCGAACCTGGCGAAGGTGCTCGACTTCATCGGCCCCGAGCTCAAGGTCGCCGGCTCGGTCAAGGGCAAGTTCGAGCGCTACGCCGCCATCGACGCCGCCAAGGCGAAGGTCGTCGCCCAGTTCCCGGGTGAAGACGGCAAGACCGACCCCGCGATCGTCGAGGCCTTCGGCAAGGCCGAGAAGAAGCTCATGCGCGAGATGATCCTCACCGAGGGCGTGCGCTCCGACGGCCGCGACCTGGTCACGGTGCGGCCCATCACCATCGAGTGCGGCGTGCTGCCGCGCGCGCACGGCTCCTGCCTGTTCACCCGCGGCGAGACGCAGGCCCTGGGCACCGTCACGCTGGGCAGCAAGCAGGCCGAGCAGCGCATCGAGCCGCTGGGCGGCGAGCAGTACTGGAGCAAGTACTACCTGCACTACAATTTCCCGCCGTTCTCGGTGGGCGAGTGCGGTCGTTACGGCGGCACGGGCCGTCGCGAGATCGGCCACGGCAAGCTGGCCGAGCGCGCCATCCGCCCGATCCTGCCCGAGCTGGAAGACTTCCCGTACACCATCCGCCTGGTGTCGGACATCCTCGAGAGCAACGGTTCGTCGTCGATGGCCACCGTCTGCGCCTGCACCATGGCGCTGCTGGATGCCGGCGCGCCGATCCGCAAGGCCGTGGCCGGCGTGGCCATGGGCCTGATCAAGGAAGATGACCGCATCGCGGTGCTGACCGACATCCTGGGCGTCGAGGATCACCTCGGCGACATGGACTTCAAGGTCACCGGCACGCGCGACGGCATCACCGCCTTCCAGCTGGACACCAAGATCGCCGGCATCAGCCGCGCGGTCATGAACAAGGCCCTGAGCGATGCCCAGGCCGCGCGCCTGCACATCCTCGGCGTGATGGAAGAGGCCCTGCCCGGCCCGCGCGCCACGATGAGCCCGTACGCCCCGAAGATCGACACGGTGCAGATCCCGGTCTCCAAGATCGGCACGCTCATCGGCCCGGGCGGCAAGGTCATCAAGCGCATCCAGGAAGAGACCGGCGCGACCATCGAGGTGGATGACACCGGTATGGTGTTCATCTCGAGCGTCGACCAGGCCGGCGGCGCTGCCGCCATGGCCTACGTGACCGGCCTGATGGCCGAGCCCGAGGTCGGCAAGGTCTACAAGGGCGTGGTCAAGACGATCGTCGACTTCGGCGCCTTCGTCGAGTTCCTGCCCGGCAAGGACGGCCTGCTGCACATCTCGGAGCTGGAGTACCACCGCGTGGCCAACGTCGAGGACGTGCTGCAGGTGGGCGACACCATCGAGGTCAAGCTGGTCGAGATCGACAGCCGTACGGGCAAGGTGCGCCTCAGCCGCAAGGCGATGCTGCCGGCTCCCGAGGGCTGGGTCGAGCCCGAGCGTCGCGAGCGCAGCGACAGCTACGGTGACCGTGGCGGTCGCCCCGGCGGCGGCGGTGGTCGCGACCGTGGTGGTCGCGGCGGGCCGCGTCGGTAGCGGTAACAGTCGATGAACCTCGATCCTTACAGGAACGAGACGCCGCCCCGCCGGGAGGTACTCCCCGGCGGGGCGGTGCTGCTGACGGCTCCGCTGCCGACGGCCACCGCCGTGACGCTCGGTGTCTGGCTGCGCCGCGGCAGCCAGGAAGAGGCGCCGGCCCTGGGCGGCATCTCGCATTTCCTCGAGCACATGGTCTTCAAGGGCACCATGCGGCGCAGCGCGTACGAGCTGGCCGCCGGCTTCGACGCCATCGGCGCCGCGGTCGACGCCTTCACGACGAAGGACCTCGTGGCCTTCACCGTGAAGGTGCTGCCCGAGTACTTCAACACCGCGTCGGACCTGCTGGCCGAGATGCTGCTCGAGCCCGCGTTCGCGCCCGACCTGACCGCGCTCGAGCAGGACGTTGTCTGCGAGGAGATCCAGGAAGCGCTGGACACTCCCGAGGACCGCCTGCACGACGCCTTCGCTTCCCGTATCTACGGCGCGCACCCGCGCGGCCGGCCCATCCTGGGCACGCCGGCGCTCGTGCGTTCGTACGGTCCCGACGTGCTGCGCGCGCAGCACGCGCGCCTGTTCTCGGCGCCGAACCTGGTCGTCTCGCTGGCGGGCAACGTCAGCGAAGCCGATCGCGATCGCGTGGCCGCCCTGTTCGGCGGCGCGGGCGTGGGCAGCGGCGCCCCGTTGACGGCGCCGGCGGCCGTCTCTGCGCCGGCCCGCGCGGCCGCCTACCTCGACCCGGCGCTCGACCTCGAGAGCGAGGGCGACCCGCTGCGCCTGGACCTGCACAGCCCCATCCTGCAGACCTATTTCGAGGCCGGCAACCTGGGCGTCTCGTTCGGTCACGCCGACCGGCTGGCCATCTACCTGATGGTCAACGTGCTGGGCGGCGGCATGAGCAGCCGCATCTTCCAGTCCGTGCGCGAGCGCGAGGGCCTGGCCTACACCATCTACAACTACCATGACATGGGGCGCGACACCGGGCTGGTCAGCTGCTCGGGCTCGTGCTCGCCCGAGAAGCTGCCGCGGCTGGAGGAGGTGCTCCGCCTGGAGTACCGCAAGCTGCTGACGGACGGTCTTCCCGCCGCCGAGCTGGACAGCAACAAGGCGCAGCTCAAGTCGCAGCTGATCTTCTCGCTCGACGGCGTCAGCAACCAGATGTACCGCTCGGCGCGCAACGAGATCTACTACGGGCGCTTTGTGCCGGTGGCCGAGCTGGTCGACGGCATCGACAAGGTCGACAACGACCAGCTCATGCGCTGCGCCGCCACCTGGTTCGATCCCGACCGCCTGCTTTTCGCCGTGCACGGACCCGCCGAGGGCGAGGACGGCGACGACGAGGATGACGACGACTACGACGGCGGCGAAGACTGAAATAGAAAACGGCGGCGACCGTTCAAGCCGCCGCCGCCTCGTTGTTCCGCTTCGGCGCCGGGCCATCCCGGCGCCGTTTCCTTTACCGGCTCCAGTCGAAGCCCGCGCCCTCCAGCAATCCCATCACCTTGGCGATCTGCGCGTCGGGCGCCACCAGCGAGGTGCGGCAGTAGCCGCGCCCGTGCACGCCGAAACCGCTGCCCGGCGAGAGCAGCACGCCCGTCTTCGCGAACACGTCGCGCACGAAAGCGAAGTCGTCGTCGCCCCAGGCGCGGGGAATGCGCGCCCAGATGTACAGCGTGGCCGGCGGCGTCGGCACCTGCCAGCCCAGCTTGCGGTAGCCGGCCACCATCTGGTTGCGGCGGTGCAGGTACTGCGCCCGGTTGTCGCGCACCGTCTGGCCGCCGTGCTTCAGCGCGGCGACCGCCGCCATCTGGATGCCGCCGAACAGCGAGAAGTCGACATGGCTCTTCAGCTTCGCCAGCACGCCGATGGGCTCGCCGGCGCCGACCGCGAAGCCCACGCGCCAGCCGGCCAGGTTGTGGCTCTTGCTCAGGCTCTGGAACTCGACGGCCACGTCGAACGCGCCGGGCACCTGCAGCACGCTCGGCGGCGGGTTCTCCGTGTCGTAGCCCAGCTCGGTGTAGGCCGCGTCGCTGACCAGCATCACGCGGTTCTTGCGGCACCAGTCGACGGCCTTCGCGAAGAACACCAGGTCGACGACGCCGCCGGTCGGGTTGTTCGGGTAGTTGAGGATCAGCATCTTCGCGCGCCCGGCGACATCCAGCGGGATGTCCTCGAGGCGCGGCACGAAGCCGTCCTCCTCGCGCAGCTTCAGCTCGAAGATCTCCGCCTCGCACAGGTGCGCCGCGCCGAAGTAGGCGGGGTAGCACGGGCTCGGCAGGATGATGGCGTCGCCCGGGTTCAGGTAGGCGCGCATCAGGTTGGCCAGGCCTTCCTTCGAGCCGATCAGCGGCAGCGACTGCGTATGCGGTTCGATCCGCACGCCGAAGCGCTCGAAGTACCAGTCGGCGATGGCCTCGCGAAAGCGCGGCAGGCCGTTGAAGGTGCCGTAGCGGTGGACATTCCAACTGTCGTCCTCGAGCGAACCGGTCAGCGCGGCCAGCACCGCCGGCGCCGGGCGCACGTCCGGGTTGCCGACGCTCAGGTCGATGACGTCGCGGCCGGCGGCCACGGCCTCGTCCCGCATGCGGAACAACGTGGCGAAGACGTACGGCGGCAGGTTCGAGACGCGCTCGCTGCAGGGCACGACGAACGGGGTCTGGTCGTTCATGGCGGCCTTCCGGGGGCGGGGTGATCCGTGACGGTCAAGGGGACCGTCACCCGTCGGCTTTCCAGTTAAATCGATTCGCGGCCGGAAGCAAGAAACAAGCGCGGGCGGCGTTCCGTTCCCGGAGCGCCGCCCGCGCGGGGCAGGGCCGGGCGGCTACGAGTCCAGGCTGAAGGCGTCGCGGTCGACCTGCAGCGTGTAGCGCCAGCCGAGGCCTTCGACTGTCTGCAGCACCTTGTCCTCCAGCTGGCCCGCGCGCACCAGCGACTGGAGGTCCTGCGGCCACTGACCCTGCTCGTAGCGGTACAGTTGCGCCGCGGTGACGACCTCCTGGCGCAACTGGGCCAACCGCAGGTCCCGGCCGGGGTCGGCGCGGTCCAGGGGGAAGGCTACCCAGCGGGCGATGAGCAGCGTGCCGGTCACCAGGACCAGCGCGGCGGTCGCCTTCGCCGAGCGCAGCGCCGGGCCGCGGGTCAGGGACAGGCCGCGGCCGCCGTCGGCGCCGGCGTCGTCGTCCTCCACCGGCAGGTGGCGGACCAGCACGTCGTCGTGGCACCAGTTCTTCAGCAGGTCGCGCACGACGAAGCTCTCGGCGCGCCCCTGCCGGATGATGCGGCCGAGCGCCAGGCCCGACAGCGCCAGTTCCATCACGCGCTGCGCGGTCGGCGACAGCGCCTCGGGCGGCATGACCTTGCGGCCGGCGGTGAAGGTGATCGACTGCGAGGGCAGCATCTCCTTCAGCATCGGCTCCTCGTCCATGCGCCGGGCGGCTTCCATCAGCAGGCCCTGCACATCGACCTGCAGGCGGTGCTTCACGCCCGGGGGCGAGTCCTTGCACGCGCTGAACTGGTAGCTGCCGCGGTTCAGCTTCATGCCGGCGTGGGTCATCTCCTGGGCCAGGCCGCGCAGGACGCGCTCCAGCTCAGCCGTGTCCATCAGGCCCTCCGAGACGAGGATCTCCGTCAGGTCCAGCGAGCTGTTCTGGCCCACGTACTCGATGTGCTTCCACTGCGCCTCGGTGAACCAGCCGTACGCGCGCAGGTAGCTCTCGAGCGGGTCGCGCTCCTGGTTGCGGCGGTCGCGCGTGGAGATCAGCACACCCTTGTCGAACACGAACACCAGGTTGCGTCCGGCTTCGATGTTCAGGAACCCGGTTTTCTGCTGGCTCGCCAGCAGCTGGAGGATCTCCGCCAGGTTGAAATCGCTCAGTTGGCCTTCGAGGGCCATGGTCGACCTCCGTTAACGGGTGACGGCGCCGGCGCGCCGTGCCGGTTGCTTCTTCGGGTTGCCCGTGATCGTCGTAAAGCGCTCGTGCAGCCGCCGGCGCAGGGTCGGGGCGTCCAGCATCGCGGTCAGCCAGACCAGGCACAGCAGCACCGCGCCGAGCACGACCGGCAAGCCGTGCAAGCCGGGCCAGGCGGCCGACGGCAACGGGAACCAGGCCGGGTTGATGGTCTCGCCGGGCAGGAGCAGGCCCGGCGTATTCCACTCGGCGCCGGGATCGAAAGCCCAGGCCGCCGCGATCAGGAACAGGCCGAACGAAACCATGCTCAGGCGCATCCAGCCGCCCCAGAAACAGCCGGTGGCCAGGTGGCCGCTGCCCGGGACGACCCGGCCCATGCGCACGATGCGCGCCGAGTGGGCCAGGCCTTCGGTGCGGCCGCGGTTCTTCAGCAGCGTGCCGAGCACCAGGTCGCTGCGCGAACGGATCGCCGTCTCGTTGCAGGCGGCGCACAGGCAGGCGCCGTCGTGCACGCCGCTGCAGGCGCGACACAGGGGAGCGCCGCAGTTGTCGCACTCGTGCGCGTGGCGCGGCTTGCGGCCGGCCCACGCCGTGGCCAGCAGCCCCAGCAGGAGCGGAGCGCCGACCAGGAGATACAGCGGCACCGGCGGCGCACCCAGCAGGTTGCGCCACGCCGACACCGTCACCAGCGGCGGGTAGCCCGCGCCTTCCCAGGTACACGCAGCCTTCAGCTGCTGGTCGGTCAGGCCCGGGTAGACGACGGCCGAGAAGCCGCCGCGCGGGTTGGGTTCGTGGTTGGCGCGCGGCGGGTCGAAGCCCAGCTGCCGCGCCCTGTCCAGCGAGGCGGTGGCCTCGGGCACGAACAGCTTCTTGAACTGCACCTGCGCCAGGTTGAACGGGATCTCGCCGCGGCCCGGCCAGCGGCCCGCCGCCTCGCGGTAGGCGGCGGCCGATTCGTCCAATTCGCCCAGGTAGTAACGGTTGTTGGCGATGCCGACCGTGGCGGCAAAGGCGTGCGGCTCGTGCTTCAGGGCTTCCTGGAACCGCGCGTTGCTGGCGGCGAACGCGCCGCGGCGCGCCTCCTGGATGCCGAGGGCCGTCAGCAACCGGGCCTTGCGGGCCGGTTCCTCGGCCTGTGCCAGCTGCCGGTTCAGCGCGTCGATGAGCGACGCCGATGGCGGCAACGTCGAGCCCTGCAGCAGCAGTGTCACTTCGCTCGCGGGGTCGATCACGGGCACGGCCTCGCGCAGCAGCGGCCAGTTCGGGAACGTCAGGCACAGCGCGCACAGCCAGGTCAGCATCAGCAGGTTGTGGCGGCGTCCGCGCGTGCGCACGAGCACCGGCACCGACAGCAGCGCGAGCAGGCCCAGCCAGCCCGGGCGCAGCAGCAGCGCCACCAGCAGGATCAGCACCGGCATCAGCAGGCGCGGCCGATGGCGACGGTCCTTCAGCAGCGTCGCGGAAAGGTCGTGCGCCAGCAGGCGCCAGCGGCCGAGCCACAGCGCGGCCACAAGCACGGTCCAGAAGATCGACGTCGCCAGCAGCAGACCCTGGTGCGTGGCGATGACCAGGGGGCCGCGGGCGATCGGGGAATCGACAAGGCTGCGCACCGACGCCGGCAGCACCTTCGCCAACGTTGCGGTGTCCATGGCGCGCACCGATCTCGCCACCGACCACAACTGGTAACGCGGCTGGCCGGGCGCCGCCTCGAGCGCGGCGGCCATGCTGGTCATCACGCCGCCGGGATCATCACTCATTGCGGCCTGGCGCGCCTGCCGATAGGCGACGGCCGCGCCGAGCGGATCATCCAGCCGCGGCGGCTGCTTCGACAGGCGTCCGGTCTGCGCTGCGCTGCCGGTCATTTCCGGCAACACGCGCCGGCTGATCTCCACGTGCGGTTGCGCGTAACGTGGATCCGGCACCGGGACCTGCGGTTCGGTGATGAACGTGTCGAGCGGCGCGGCCGCCGTCTGGGCGCCCGACGCCGCGACTGCGGCGCCCGCAGGCCGCCAGGGGGCCAGGAGCGCCAGGCACAGCGCCGGGACGATCATCAACGTGCGGGATTTCATCTACGTGCCACCTGCCTTCGAGGGTGCCATCGCCGGCCGGATCCAGCGGGGTCCGGCACGGGGGAATAGGGCAACGCCCGGCCCCCTGGACCGGGGCTGCCGGGCCCGGGGGTTCGGTCGCTTTATCGGACGAAACGTTGGGGGATTTACCGTAATTGCGGTTTCCGGGGGGCGGGCCCGTCCGGGCGCCGCAATCGCCCCGTCCAGGGCCTTGCGGACCGCGATCGGGACGGCAGCGGGGGACCAGGAGGGGCCTGTAGCGGCCCGGGGCGCCCCGCGGCCGGGCCCGCCGGGCGCAGGCTGGCCGTTGCCGGTCCAAGGGGTTATCATCCGGGGTCGGCCCGGGAACCGGGGCGGCGCCACGGCGTTGGCCCGCCTTTCGGCCCCGGCACACCGTCATCTTCTCCCCGCGGCAGGCGGACCCGACCGCCCCGCGAGCCCCCGGAGGCGACATGCGTCCCGTTTCCCGCGTCATCGGCACCGTGCTGACCCTGATGCTGGCGATGTCCTGCCTGGCCACGGCCCTGGCCGGGCCCGTCGCGGACAAGGCCAGGCCGGACGCTGCCGCCCAGGCTGCGCCACCGCTGTTCGTGCGCTTCCAGACCGAGCGCGGCGACATCCTGATGGTGATGTACCCGGAGCTGGCCCCGCATCATGTCGCGAACTTCACGCACCTGTCCCGCAGCGGCTTCTTCGCCGGGACCCGCATCCACCGCATCGTGCCGGGCTTCGTGATCCAGGGCGGCGACCCGTTCACGAAGGACGAGGACCCCGCCAACGACGGCACCGGCGGCCCGATCATTCGCGACGTCCTGGGTGAACAGGAATGGCTGGACTATTCGAAGGCCGACCCCACGCAGGCGGCGGCGCTGCTCGCCGGCAAGGGCTATGTGGCCGCGCCCGACGGCAAGGCCTACCTGAAGGCCGAGTTCTCACCGGCGAAGCACGTGCGCGGCACGCTCAGCATGGCGCGCGCGCCTGAGCTCGACTCGGCCGGCAGCCAGTTCTTCCTCTGCGTCAGCGAAGCCTCGTTCCTGGACCGCGCCTACACCGTGTTCGGCCACGTGGTCCTGGGCCTGGACGTGGCGGACAAGATCGTGAACGCCGAGCGGACCTCTCCCGCGAGCGAGACGCCGGCCGTGCCGGTGCAGGTGATCGCCACCACGGTGCTCGAGGGCACGGGCGAATTGACCAAGGCCGAACTGGCTGCCTGGGAAGCCCTCCCGGCGGAACTGAAGAGCATCCGCTGATCGCGGCGGGCGACGTGACTGTAGGAAGACGTGACTGTAGGAAAACATGACGGCAGGCAACCCATGATGGTGCGCGCGTGACGAAGAACCCGACCGGACAACCGGGCAGGCCGCCGACGGACGCCCCGTGGGGAGTGATCTCCGTGCGGGGCGTGCGCGTGCACAACCTGCGCAACCTCGACCTCGAGATCCCGCGCCGGCAGTTGGTCGTGGTGACCGGGCCCAGCGGCTCGGGCAAGTCGTCGCTCGCCTTCGACACGCTGTATGCCGAAGGACAGCGTCGCTACATCGAAAGCCTGTCGTCGTACGCGCACCAGTTCCTCGACCAGCTGGCCAAGCCGGACGTCGACCGCATCGACGGGCTGTCGCCCGCGCTGGCCATCGACCAGAAGGGCCTCGGGCGCAGCCCGCGTTCGACGGTCGGCACGGTCACCGAGATCTACAATTTCCTGCGCCTGCTCTACGCGCGCTGCGGCGTCGTGCACTGCCCCGACTGCGACGTGCCGGCCAGCGGCCGGCTTTTGTCCGACATCCACGACGAGATCGCCGCGCTGCCCGAGGGCACGCGCATCTACCTGCTGGCCCCGGTCGTGCGCGGGCGCAAGGGAGAGCACAAGCAGCTGCTGGCCGACCTGGTGCGGAAGGGTTTCGTGCGCGCGCTGATCGACGGCGAGCTGTGCGAACTGGACGAGGATCCGGACCTGGCCAAGGGGAAGGCGCACGACATCGCCGTCGTCGTCGACGGTCTGGTCTGGCGTCCCGGTGTGGCCGACCGGCTGCGCGCGGCGCTCGATCGCGCGTCCGAGCTGGGCGAGGGCACCGTCATCGTCCGTGCCGGCGAACGCGAGACCTGGTACAGCAAGCAGTCCTCGTGCCCCGGCTGCGGCCGCGGCTTCCCGACGCCCGAGCCCCGGCTGTTCTCGTTCAACTCGCCGGCCGGCTCGTGCCCCGAGTGCAACGGGCTCGGCACGCTGCGCACCATCCGCCCCGAGGCCGTGGTGCCCGACGAGACCATCTCCGTGCGCGACGGCGCCATCGCCTTCCTGAAGGGCAAGCCCTCGAACTGGCTGTACGTGCAGTGCGAGGCGCTGGTCGGCGCGATGGACGCCGACCTGGACGCGCCCTGGACGAAGTTGCCGGCGCGCGTGAAGCAGGGCCTGCTGCACGGGCTGACGCCGGCGATGACGCGCGACCTGAAGGACCACAAGCTCTACAACGCGTTCCTGCGCGACTGGGCGGGCCTGGTGCCCGAACTGGTGCGCCGCCATCGCGAGACGAAGTCGGACAAGATCCGGCAGTCGCTCGAGAAGATGATGACCGAGCTTCCGTGCACGGCCTGCGAGGGCTACCGCCTGCGCGACGAGGCGCTGAACGTGCGCGTGGGCGCGCTGCACATCGGCGAGGCCGCGGCGTTGACCCTGGATCGCTTTGCCGAATGGGTGTCCACGCTGGAGTTCACGACCGAACGCGATCGCCTGGTGGCCGGTCCGGTGCTCGACCAGATCCGCCACCGCCTGCGTTTCCTCCTGCAGGTGGGGGTCAGCTACCTGTCGCTGGCGCGCGGCACGTCGTCGCTGTCGGGCGGCGAGGGCCAGCGCGTGCGCCTGGCCACGCAGGTGGGCTCGCAGCTGCGCGGCGTGCTCTACATCCTCGACGAGCCCAGCGTCGGCCTGCACCACCGCGACATCGGCCGCCTGATCGAGACGTTGCGCGCGCTGCGCGACCGCGGCAACTCGGTCATCGTGGTCGAGCACGACCGCGACGTCATGCTCGCGGCCGACCACCTGCTCGACCTCGGGCCCGGGGCCGGCGAGCACGGCGGCCAGTTGATGGCGCAGGGCACGGTGGCCGAGGTCTGCGCCACCGTCGGCTCGCCCACCGGCGACTACCTGGCCGGGCGCGTGGGCAAGGGCCCGGCCGACCCGCTGACCGGGCGCTCGCCGGACGACCGCTGGCTGCGGCTGCGCGACCTGCGCGGGCGCAACCTGCAGGGCATCGACCTCGAGATTCCGCTCGGGCGCCTGACCGTCGTTACCGGGGTGTCGGGCTCGGGCAAGAGTACGGCCGTGCACGAGACGCTCTACCGCGCGCTGGCCGCCAGCAAGCACGGGGCGCGCCGCGACCCGGCGCCGTTTGCCGGCATGGAGGGCGACGAGGACATCTTCGGCGTGGTGCTGGTCGACCAATCGCCCATCGGGCGCTCGCCGCGTTCGACGCCCGCCACCTACACCGGCCTCTACAACCACCTGCGGAACGTCTTTGCGCAGACCACGCTGGCGCGCATGCGCGGCTACGGCGCGGGGCGCTTCAGCTTCAACACCGACGGCGGCCGCTGCCGCGTGTGCGAGGGCGCCGGCGTCCGGCGCCTGACGATGGACTTCCTGCCGGACGTCGAGATCCCCTGCGAGGAGTGCGGCGGCAAGCGCTTCGATCGCGAGACGCTCGAGGTGCACTTCAAGGGGCACTCCATCGCCGACTTCCTGGACATGCCCGTCTCACGCGCGCACGAGGAGCTGGCGAACATCCCCTCCTGCCGGCGCGTGCTCGAGGTGATGCAGGGTGTGGGGCTGGACTACCTGCGGCTGGGGCAGTCGGGCGGCACGCTCTCGGGCGGCGAGGCGCAGCGTCTCAAACTGGTGCGCGAACTGGCCCGCGGCGGGCAGCGCCACACCGTCTACATCCTGGACGAGCCGACCACGGGCCTTCATTTCTGTGACGTCGACCGGCTGCTGGCCGTGCTGGCCCGGCTGCTGGCCGCCGGGCACACCGTGATCGTCATCGAGCACAACGGCGAGGTCATCCGCCGCGCCGACCACGTCATCGACCTGGGCCCGGAGGGCGGCGTGGGGGGCGGCAAGCTGGTCGCGTCCGGTTCGGTGGCCGACATCGCCGCCAGCCCGGCCTCGTACACGGGGCAGATGCTCCGGGAGCTGCTGGGCTGAGCCTCCGACCGGCCCCGGAGGCGCCTTTTCCCAGCCTCGGGACGCGGTCTGCGGATTCGCTTGTTCGCGCTCCGGTCGCAGTTTAGATTGGGCCTCGCGGCCGCACCCACCCGGGCCCGGCCTGATCCTGCAGCTCCAGCCCTGGAGATGTTCCCGTGGACGACCTGACGGGCCTCAAGACCACACCGCTGACTGCCTGGCACCGCGCGCACGGCGCGAAGATGGTGCCGTACGCCGGCTACGAGATGCCGGTCCAGTACGAAGGCGTGCTCGCCGAGCATGCGGCCGTGCGCGAGCACGTCGGCCTCTTCGACATCACCCACATGGGCGAGATCTTCGTCGACGGCCCGGGAGCCGAGGCCTGGCTCGACGGCCTGGTCACCAACCGCGTCACCGGTGGCGCCCTGGGCAAGGTCGTCTACACGGCCATGTGCAAGGACGACGGCGGCGTGCTCGACGACATGCTCATCTACCGCCTGGGCGCCGAGCGCTGGCTGGTGGTGTGCAACGCGGCCAACCACGACAAGATCGCGGCCTGGATGAAGAAGCGCGTGCCGGCCGCGGGCGTCGCCATGGACGACCGCAGCGACGCCACCGCGCTCATCGCCGTGCAGGGCCCCGACAGCCGCGAGCTGCTGGGCCGCCTGGCGCGCCTGGCCAACCTGCACGCAGACATCGCCGCGCTGGACTTCTACACCGCGTTCACCTGCCCAGGCGCGACCGGCGAATGGATCGTCTCGCGCACCGGCTACACCGGTGAGCACGGCTACGAGCTCTACCTGCCCAACGCCGACGCGCTGGCCGTGTGGGAAGAGCTGGTTGCGCGCGGCGCCGACCTCGGCGTGGCGCCTATTGGTCTCGCGGCGCGCGACACGCTGCGCTTCGAGGTCTGCTACTGCCTGTACGGCCACGAGTTGGGCGAGGACACCACCCCGCTGGAAGCCGGCATCGGCTGGGCCGTGAAGCTGAAGAAGGACGCCTTCACCGGCGTCGCGGCGCTCCGGGCCCAGCAGGCCGCGGGCGTGCCGCGCAAGCTGATGGCCCTCGAGGTGACCGGCCGCGGCATTGCGCGGCAGGACGCGCGCGTGCTGTACCAGGGCCGCGACGTGGGGTACGTCACCAGCGGCACCTTCAGCCCGACCCTGAAGAAGCCGTTGGCGCTGGCGCTGGTCGAGACCGGGGTCCCGGCGGGCGACGTGATGATCGATATCCGCGGCAAGGGCGTCGAGGCGCGCACCACCGCGTTCCCGTTCCTTTCGGCGCGCGTGAAGGGCGATCCGCGGGCCGAGCGGACGCTGGCCTGACCGACAACCACCTGGCAGGAGGCAATCGAGCATGGTACCCGCAGACCGCAAGTACACGCAGGAACACGAGTGGATCCAGGTCGATGGTGGCACCGGCACCGTGGGCGTGACCGAGTTCGCGGCGCACGAGCTGGGCGACATCGTGTTCGTCGAGCTGCCCGCGGTCGGCTCGACCTGGGCCCAGGGCGACGCCGTCGGCACCATCGAATCGGTGAAGGCCGTCGCGGACCTCTACCTGCCGGTGTCGGGCGAGATCGTCGCCGTCAACGACGCCGTTACGGGCAGCCCCGAGCTGCTCAACAGCGACTCCTTCGGCGGCGGTTGGCTGGTCAAGGTCAAGCTGAGCGCCCCGGCCGAGCTGGATGCGCTGCTGGACGCCGCTGCCTACAACGAACTGCTGGGAGGCTGAACGGGGCATGCCCTACGTTCCGCATGCGGATGAGGACATCCGCCAGATGCTCGCGGTGATGGGTCTGGACAGCATCGAGCAGCTGTTCAGCCACTTGCCGTCGAATGTGCGACTCGGCCGCGATATCGACCTGCCCCTGGGCCTGAGCGAGGAGGAAGTGCGCAACTGGTTCAGCTGCGCCGCCTCCATCAACCACGGCACGACGGAACTGGTCAGCTTCCTCGGCGGCGGCGTCTACGACACGGTCATCCCCGCGGTCATCGACGCCCTGGTCTCGCGCAGCGAGTTCCTGACGGCCTACACGCCGTACCAGCCCGAGGTGTCGCAGGGCACGCTGCAGGCCATCTACGAGTGGCAGAGCTTCGTGTGCCGCCTGACGGGCCTGGCCGTGGCCAACGCGAGCATGTACGACGGCGCCACCGCGCTGGCCGAGGCCTGCCAGGTCGCCGTCGCCACCAAGCGCAAGCCGCTGGTGGTGCTCCCGGCCACGCTGAACCCGCGCTGGGCGCGCGTCGTGCGCACGTCGATGCGCGGGGCGGGCATCGCGGTCGTCGAGGTGCCTGCCGGCATCGCCGGCACCACCGACGCCGCAGCGCTGGAGAGCGTGCTGGCGAACGCGCAGGCTGCCGCCTTCGTCCTGCCGAATCCCAACTACCTGGGCCTGGTCGAGCCGGTGGCCGAACTGTCGGCCGTTGCCAAGGCGGCCGGCGCGATCGTCATCGCGGCGGTCAACCCGGTCAGCCTGACGCTGCTGAAGTCGCCCGCGGAGTACGGCGCCGAGCTGTGCGTGGGCGAGGCCCAGCCGTTCGGCATCCCGCCCACCTGGGGCGGGCCGCTGCTCGGGTTCCTGTCCTGCACCGACGAGCACAAGCGTCGCATCCCCGGTCGCATCGTCGGCCGCACGACCGACAGCCGCGGCCAGGACGGCTACGTGCTGACGCTGCAGACGCGCGAACAGCACATCCGCCGCGAGAAGGCCACGAGCAACATCTGCAGCAACCAGGGCCTGAACATGATGCGGGCGACGATCTACCTGGCGATGCTGGGCGCCGGCGGTCTGGTCGAACTCGGCGAAGCGAACCGCGCCCGCATCGAGGCCTTGCGCAAGCGCGCCGCCGCGGTGCCCGGCGTGACGCTGCCGTATACGGGCCCGGTCTTCAACGAGACCGTACTGCGCCTGCCGCGCCCCGCGCGCGAGTTTCGCGCCTTCGCCCGGAAGCACGGCGTGCTGGCCGGCATCCCGCTGGACGGCGTCGCCGACTGCGGCCCGAACGACATCCTGGTGGCCGTCACCGAGAAGCGCGCCCTGTACCAGATCGACCAGTATGCGGCCCTGCTCGCGGAATTCGCGGCGACCGGCGGAAAGGGCAAGTGATGAGCGGCGAACGTCAAGTGACCAGCGGCTGGCTGGGTGAACTCCCCGGTTCGCTGTTCGACAAGGGCGGTCCCGGGCGTCGTGGGCTGACCTTCCCGCGCTGGGAGGGCGAGCCCGCGCCGAAGCTGCCGGCGTCCGTGCTGCGCGCGGCCCCGGCCGACTTCCCGGCCATCAGCGAGCCCGAAGTGATGCGTCACTTCACGGCGCTGTCGAACCTGAACCACCACATCGAGCGCGGCATGTACCCCCTGGGCAGCTGCACGATGAAGTACAACCCGCGCCTGAACGAGCAGGTCGCGGCGATGCAGGGAATGGCCGACCTGCACCCCGAGCAGGATGTGGCCGACATCCAGGGCCTGCTCGGCGCGCTGATGCACCTCGAGAAGGCGCTGTGCGAGATCACCGGCTTCGCGGGCTGCTCGCTGGTCCCGGCGGCCGGCGCCCACGGCGAGTACCTGGGCATGCTCGTTATTCGCGCCTGGCACGAGTCGCGCGGCGACACCGGGCGCACCGAGATCCTGATCCCCGACTCCGCGCACGGCACGAACCCGGCCAGCGTCGCGATCATGGGCATGACGCCGCGCCAGATCGCCTCCAAGGCGGACGGCCGCATCGACCTCGAGGCGCTCAAGGCCGCGGTGGGTCCGAAGACCGCCGGCATCATGATCACCAACCCCAATACGCTGGGGTTGTTCGAGAACGACATCGTCGAGGTCTCGCGCATCGTCCACGAAGCCGGCGGTCGCCTGTACATGGACGGCGCCAACCTCAACGCGATCCTCGGCAAGGCGCGCCCGGGGGACATGGGCTTCGACGTCGTGCACATGAACCTGCACAAGACGTTCAGCACGCCGCACGGCGGCGGCGGCCCGGGCGCCGGCCCGATCTGCGTGGCCGAGGACCTGGTCCCGTTCCTGCCCGGCCCGCGCATCGGCAAGGCGGCCGACGGCACGTTCACGCTGGAGCGGATGCCGGGCGTCGACGACACGGCCATCCACGCCTACTACGGCAACGTGGGGGTGTGCCTGCGCGCGCTGGCCTACATTCTGCGCAACGGTCGCAACGGCCTGAAGCGCGTCACCGAGTGCGCCGTGCTCAACGCGAACTACCTGAAGCACCAGCTGAAGGACGTCATCGAGGTGCAGCACGCCGAGGACTGCCTGCACGAGTTCGTCGCCACCGGCGCCGGCTGGAAGCGCGACTTCGGCGTGCGCACGCTGGACATCGCCAAGCGCCTGCTCGACTACGGTGTTCACGCGCCGACGGTGTACTTCCCGCTGATCGTCGAAGAGGCCTTCATGGTCGAGCCGACCGAGACCGAGTCGCGCGAGAGCCTCGACCACTTCGTCGCGGTGATGAAGCGCATCCGCGAAGAGGCGGCCACCGATCCGGACCTGCTGCACGGCGCCCCGCACCACACGCCCGTCGGTCGCATGGACGAGGCCAAGGCCGCCCGCGACCCGGACCTGCGGTGGATGGGCCCCTGCAACTGCTGAGGTCGCGCGTGGCGGGCAAGCTGAGGATCCTCATCGAGGGCGCCGCCGACGGCGCGACCAACATGGCGCGGGATGCCGCGCTGCTTGACGAGCACCGGCCGGGCGACCCGCCGGTGCTCCGTCTTTACCGCTGGCGGCCGTTCGCCGTCTCCTACGGGTACCACCAGTCCCTCGAAGGGTTCGACGCCGGGGCCATCGCGGCGGCCGGCTACGGCCTGGTGCGCCGGCCCACCGGCGGCCGCGCCATCCTGCACGCCGACGAACTGACGTACGCCGTCGTCGGCACCAGCCCGTCGGAACTGTTCGGGACGACGCTGCACCAGACCTACACGCGCATCAACGAGGCTCTCGTGCTGTTCCTGCGCGACCTCGGCCTGCCGGCCGACGTCTCGGGCGGCGAGAGCCGCGACGACGCGCGCGGCATGGTCTGCTTCAAGAGCGCGGGCCGCCACGAGATCAACGTGCGCGGCCGCAAGCTCGTCGGCTCGGCGCAGCGGCGGCGCGGCGACGTCTTCCTGCAGCACGGCTCGATCCTGGCCGGCCCGGCGCACCTGGAACTGCCGCGCTTCCTGCACCCGGACGCGCGCCGCCCGGCGCCCGATCGCGCCACGCTCGCCATGGTCACCACCGACCTCGGCCAGCTGCTGGGCGCCCCCCTCGACGACGAAGGCCAGTCGCAGCTGCTGCCGCGACTGGCCGACGCCTTCTGCCGGGCGTGGGGGCTGGACGCCGTCTAGAAGACCAGCGACGAGGCCACGGCCACGCCCAATCCCTTCGTGTCGCCCACCTTCATGCCGCCGCGGGTGACCGCTGCCGCATCCAGGTGCCAGAACCCGAGGTCCAGGCCCAGGCCCACCGAGGCGCTCTGGCCCTGGACGCCGCCGCTCGCCGCGCCGAAACGCGGCTTGAGGAAGCCCAGCTGCCACTCGACGCCGCCCGCCACGCGGGGCTGGGTCGAGACCAGGCCACGGTCCTCGAAGCCCTGCAGGTAGTCCGCCGCCAGCACGAACGGGCCCACCTTCGCCGACGCGCCCAGGCGCGCCGCGCGCGGCAGCACGGTCGTGTACGGGTCGCCCGCGTAGGTCGTATCCGCATCGTCGACCGAGGCGTCGATGTTCGTGTTCAGCAGGTTGATGTCCGCGGCGGTGACGCGGTACTCGCGGTTCTCGACGTTGCGGTTCCATTCCATGCGGCCCTGCGCGTTCTCCAGCGTCAGGCCCAGCTGCAGGCCGCCCGTCGTGCGCATGGCCAGTCCGACGTCCACGCCGTAGCCGCGGCCGCCCTCGCTCGACACCGTCGAGACGTGCGCATCGCCGGCGATCTCGGTCATGCCGGTGGTCAACGAGCCGCCGGCGTCGGCCACGTGCATCTCGTACACGCCGTACAGGTAGCGCACGTTGACGCCCGCGCCCAGCTGCGAGCCGCCCAGCGAGAGCAGCTTCATGCCGTACGACACGGTCGCCGCGCCCATCGCGCTGCCTTCGCCCCAGGTGTTGTTGAAGTCGACGGTCTTGCCCAGCTGGTTGCCGTACAGGACCAGGTCGAAGTAATCCTTGTCGAGGTTGCCGTGCCCGGTGCCGATGGCGCCCGCCGTCAGGGCGACGTTGCCGAACTGGAAGCCGAGCGCCGAAGCGCGCACGTCGGCGTCCAGGCTGAAGCCGCCCTCGGGGATGTCCGACAGCAGCTGCGCCTTCGCCGCGCCGTCGAGGTGCGTGCCGGTGATCTCGTTGTAACGGTCGAGGCTCAGCGAGTTGTTCTGCACCGACACCGCCGCGCCGGCCATGCCCACGCTCGAGTGCTCGCTGAACGCCAGGTTGGCCGGGTTGAAGGTGACGGCCTCGAGGCCCTGGGCCACGGCGCCGCCGGCGCCGCCCATGCCCCAGGCCCTGACCGGGCTCTGCGCCGCGGCGTTGGTGGCGGCCAGGGCCGCCAGGATCGCGATCACCAGGGCCGCCGTCGCCCAGGCGAGGGCCGGGTGCCGTCGCCGGGCCTGCGCGATGCTCTTCGGGATGTTGTTCATGTTTCCGGTCCTTTGCTGCTCCCGCCGTGCGGGAGGTGAATCCCTAGAACTGGTCGTCGACCAGGACGTCCAGCTGCACGGTGCCGCGCACCTCGAGGTAGTCCGTGCTGAGCACGCGGGCTGCCTGTCCGTTCGAGGACGGCAGCGTGGCCACGACCTTGGTGACCAGGCCGGGCCGGCCGAAGATCTGGGCCTGGGCGGCGGTCAGCGCGAACGTGGGTCGGCTGACGACGGCCTGGGTGACGATGTGTGTCGTCGGGTCGATCAGGGCCGCATCGATGACCAGGGGCCCGATCGTCAGCAGCGGCGCGGTGTCCAGCGTGTTCGCGTCCTGCCCCACCAGCACCACCAGCGACAGGGCCACGGGCAGGTGGTTGAGCACTTCCAGCTGCGCGCTGGCGCCCTGGGCGTGCGTCGAGATGTTGTCCTGCAGCCCGGTGTCGATGTCCAGCAGGCGCGGGTCGCTGTCCAGGCTGGCGCCGTCGATGATGACCTCGACCGGCGCCGAGATCCGCCAGCGCACGACAGCCTTGTCGTTCGGCCGGACGGTGCCGACGGCGCCGTTGCCGCCGAGGGTAACCTGGCCCAGCAGGGTGATGCGCTCGGGGAGGTTGTTCAGGAAGCCGACGATGCTGCTGTTGTTCTGGTCGAGCACGATCTCGGTCAGCGCCTTGCCTGGATCCTGGTTCAGCGCCTGCGCGATCGACAGGTCCTGGACGTGCCCGCTGGCCGAGACGCCGCGCAGCGTCAGGTCCACCGTGCCGGGCAGCGACGCGGCCGTCTCCAACTCCAGTGTCAGGGTCGCGGCCGTCAGCGACAGGCCGTTGAGCTCGGCGGGCAGGTTGATGTTCTCGACCGTCGGGTCCATCACCACCACGGCCTCGGGGATCACGCCGGTCACGCTCGCGAAGGTGATCGTCGCGGCGCCGAGCGTGGCCGACAGGCCGTCGCCCGAATCCATCGTCACGGCGGCGCCGCTGCTGCCGGGCGACGTCACGCTGACCGTCGCGTCCAGCGACGTCACGGAGGCGCCGCCGTCGGCCAGCGTGTAGCCGGCGAAGTTGACGGTGTGCGTTGCCGCGGCGTGGGCGGCCAGGCTGAACTGCTCGACCAGCGGCTGTCCGGCCTGGTTGCGCAGGTCGGCCCAGGTCAGGACGGCGGTGCAGGGCACCGGCATGTCGTTGGTCACGCTCAGTTGGGCCGAACCGCTGCCCAGCACGGCCTCGGTCACTTCGTAGCCCGAAGGCAGGCCCGAACTGAATGTCGTTTCGAAGCCCTGAGCGCCGACCACGGCGGTGGCCGAAGACACCAGCAGGTCGGTGAACGTCGCTTCGATGTCCAGCGCCGCGCCGGCGTTGATCGTTACCGCCTGGTCGCCCGACCCCGCGGAGCCGCCGGCCAGCCGCACGCGCAGGCGGTCGGGCAGGACCGCGCCGGTCAGGTCGACCGTACGCGTTTGGCTGGTTCCGGCGGCGATCGATCCGAAAGTGAACGAGGCGAATTCGGCGCCGGACGGGCTCTCCAGGACCAGCACCAGCTGGTCGGGGCCGCTGGCGGCAGAGACTGCGACCGGCAGGCTGTTGGTTACCGTGACCTGCGCCGTCCCGGACGCGAGCCTGGCGGACTGGATCTCGGGCACGTCCTGGTCGGTGCTCGTCACCGCGACCGGGAACGGCGGCACGATCGTCGTCAGGCCGTTCGCCGCGGCGGCGGGGGCCCACACGTCGCTCAGGAGGAATCCGTACGAGAGGGGGCCGAAAGAGGCGAGCGAGAACTCGCCGAGGCCCTGGCTCATCGACTGCGCCGGCACATCGGCCGACAGGTCGAAGTCGAAGCTCAGCGTGTCCGGGTCGCCGTCGACCTGGAACAACAGGCTGCCGTCGCTGCCCGTCGCCAGGAAGTCCTCGCTGTTGAGGGCGTCGGCGACGTCCAGGCGCTCGACGCCCAGCGGCAACGTCAGCGACGTGTCGAACGTCGGCATTTCCGGCTTGTTGATGTCGCAACCCGCGAGGACCGCGAGGGCGGCGACCAGCAGGAATGCCGCAGCGAAACGCGCGGCCCTTCCGCAGTCCCGGCTCCGGGTGATGTTCCAAGGCATCGACATGGTGAACCCCTCGGTTGTTCGTTCGTGGTTCCCGGTGCCCACCTGCCCATGGACACGGGAATGCCGGGCACGTGCTGAAAGAACCGTACCGGCGCGCCGGGGGATCGCCGCGGGCCCGCCCGCGGGGAACGACGGGGAACGAAGGGGAACCGCGGGGAACGAAAGGGACGATCCGCGTCGCCCCGGGATCGGCGGGAAAGGACGGGGAATCGTGCGGTCCGGCAGGGAAGGTGCGCCGCCATCGTGCAGGATGCCCTCAGGACCGACCGCAACGCTTGACCAGTGCGCCGGGCCGTTCCTACTATCAGCCTTCATTGGTCCCGGCCGCGAAGGACGGACATGATCCCCTGGCTTGCGCGACGCCTGCTGTGGTCCCTGCTGATGCTCGTCCTGCTGGCGACGATCGTGTTCGCCGTCGTGCGTCTGGCGCCGGGTGACCCGGTGGCAGCGGCTGCTTCCGAATCCGCCGAGGCGCGCGACCTCCAGTTGCAGCGCGAGCGCCTGGGCCTCGATCGTCCGCTCATCGACCAGTACCTGAGGTGGGTGGCGCAGTGCGCGCGCGGCGACTGGGGGCAGAGTTGGCGGCAGCAGCGGCCGGTGGCCGACATCATCGGCGAAGCCCTCGGGCCCACGCTGCTGCTGACGACCACTGCCTACGCGCTGCAACTGGCGCTGGCGATCGCCGCCGCCGTGCTGATGGCGGCGTATCGCGGCCGCGCGTCCGACCATCTGGTCGGCGGCATCGGGCTCGTGTTCCAGTCGATGCCCGGCTACTGGCTGGGGCTGATGCTCATCCTGGTCTTCGGCCGCGGACTCGGCTGGCTTCCGTCCGGCGGCTTCGGCTCGCCGGGCGCGGCCGGGCTGTCCGCCGGCGCGCGCCTGGTCGACCTTGCGCGTCACCTGGCGCTGCCTGTCGCCACGCTCGCGCTCGGCTCGTTCATGGTGACGGCCCGGTATCTGCGCGCCGCGCTGGACGAGGCCCTGGCGCAGGACTTCATCCTGGCCGCCCGCGCGCGCGGCGTGCCGCACCGGCGCCTGGTGTGGCGACACGCCATGCCGCACGCGCTGGTGCCCATGGTGACGCTGGCCGGTCTGCACCTGCCGCAACTGGTGGGCGGTGCGGTGGTGGTCGAGACGGTTTTCGGCTGGCCGGGCCTCGGGCGCATCGCCGTCGAGGCGATCGCCGCCCGCGACTACCCGGTGATCATGGCCACGACGCTGCTGGCGGCGGTGCTCGTCACGCTCGGCTCGCTGCTGGCTGACATCGGCGCCCGTCGCGCCGACCCGCGCATCCGTCTGTCCGGCCCGGAGACGCCGTGAACGCGCCCGCCCTCGTGTCAGCGACGTCCACACGGCGTCCGCACCGGCCGGGGACCGGCGCCCTGCGCGCGGGTGCGGCCATGCTCGCCCTGGCGACGCTGGCCGCGCTGTTGGCCCCGGTCCTGATGCCCGGCGACCCGGCGGCGCTGGGTCCGGCCGCCGCGCGACTGCTGCCACCGTCGCCGGCGCATCCCCTGGGCACCGACCAGCTCAGCCGCGACATCCTGGCGCGCGTGTTGCATGGTAGCCGCGTGTCGCTGCTGGCCGGCTGGCTGAGCGCGATGGTGGCCGTGACGCTCGGCGTCGCGGTGGGGCTGGCCGCCGGCGGCGGGCCCCGCTGGCTGGACCGGCTCCTGATGACCGCCACCGATGCCTGCCTGGCCTTCCCGCGCGTGTTCCTGGTCCTGCTGCTCGTCTCGTTGACCAGGCCGAGTCTGGTCCTGACGATGCTCGTCATCGGCCTGACCGGCTGGATGGGTGTCGCCCGGCTCGTGCGCGCCGAGACGCTCGGTCTGCGCGAGCGCGAGTTCGTCGCCGCCGCCCGCGGGCTGGGCCTTTCGCGCCTGAGTGTCGGCCTGCGCCACATCCTGCCTTCGCTGTGGCCGACGATCATCGTTGCCGCCACGTTGCGCGTGGGCTCGGCCATCCTCACCGAGTCGTTCCTGTCGTTCCTCGGCCTCGGCGCGCAGGAGCCCGCGGTCAGCTGGGGGGCGATGATCCAGGCTGGGCGTCCCGTGCTGCTGGAGGCGTGGTGGGTGGCGACGTTCCCGGGCCTGGCGCTGGCGTTCGTGGTCGTCGGCTGCAACCTGCTGGGCGACGGCCTGCGGGGGCGGCTTGACCCGCGCGGAGGGGCAGAGGTCCGCCATGAGTGAGTTGCTGCGGTGTGAAGGCCTCGCGCTCGGGTTCACGGCGGCGTCCGCGCCGCTGCTGCACGGCGTGGACCTGGTCATCGGCGAGGGCGAGGCGGTTGCGCTGTCCGGGCCCTCGGGCTGCGGCAAGACGCTGCTGGCTCGCGCGCTGCTCGGGTTGCTGCCGTCAGGCGCGTGGTGCGACGGTCGCCTGCTGTGGGAAGGCCGCGACCCGACAACATCCGCGGACGGCTGGAAGCGGTTGCGCGGCGGCGGCATCAGCTGGCTGCCGCAGGATCCGCTCGGCGGGCTCAACCCCCTGCTGCGCGTCGGTGAGCAGGTGGCGGAGTCCGCGCGCCTGGCCGGCGCCGCCTCGCGCGCGGAGGCCCGCGGCATTGCCGCCGGTCTGCTTGCCGAAATGCAATTGCCCGACCCCGAGCGCCTGCTGGACGCCTGGCCCCACCAGTTGAGCGGCGGCATGCGCCAGCGCGCGCTGCTGGCGGCCGTGCTGGCGCGGCGACCGCGCCTGCTGCTGGCCGACGAGCCGACTTCGAGCCTCGACGCCCCTTTGCAGCGCGAACTGCTGGCCCTGCTCGACCGCGCCCGGCGCGCGCGCGGCCTGGCTCTCCTGTTCATCACCCATGACCGCGACCTGGCGCCGCTGGTGGCGGATCGGTGCCTGGAGATCCGCGGCGGGCGGCTCGTCGCGCTGTCGGCGGTGGCGACGCCAAACAGCGACCCGGTCCCAGCCGCCCGCGCGCCGGGGATCGGCGAGCCGGCGCTGGCGGCTGCCGGTCTGGAGGTGCGGTACCCGGGCGCGCGAGCGTTCGCGGTGGCTGGCGTGGACCTCGAACTGCACGCGGGCCGGGCGGTCGGGCTGGTGGGCGGGTCGGGCTCGGGCAAGTCGAGCCTCGCGCGCGCGCTGGCCGGACACCTCGTTCCGGGTGCGGGCACGGTGACGGTCGCGGGCCTGCCGCAGGCGCACGGCGATTCGGCGCCGGCGCGCGCGGCGCGACGACGCGTTCAGATGCTCTTCCAGGACGCAGGCGCCTCACTGGATCCCCGACAGCGCGTGGGGGATGCACTCACCGAGGCGGCGGCCGCCGCCGGCGCGGCCACCGAGTCAGTCGCCGTGCGCCTGCTGGCCGAGGTGGGGCTGCCCGCCGAACTCGCTGCGCGCCATCCCCACGCCTTGTCCGGCGGTCAACGCCAGCGCGTCGCGCTCGCGCGCTGCCTTGCCGCGGGTCCGGCGGTGCTGATCGCCGACGAGCCGACCAGTGCGCTCGACGCCGAGGCGCGTGACCGCATCCTGACGCTGCTGGGAACCGTGATGGTGTCGCGCGGGTTAGCTGTTCTTCTGGTCACGCACGACGTCGACACAGCCTCCGCTTTCTGTGACGAGCTGCTGGTGATGCACAGCGGCCGCATCGTCGAGCGCGCGCCGGCCGCGCCGCTCGCGCTCCTGCGCCATCCGCACTCGCGGCTGTTGCTCGCCTGCCGCCCTGCGGCGCTGGCAGCCCTGCCGCAGTGGAGCGAGGGACCGGTGCGGGCCCGTGTCGAAGTGGGGGGAGCGCCCTCGTCCGGCTGCCCCCTCGCAGGGGGTTGCCCGCTCCAGAACGCGCCCTGCTTCAAGGAGTTGCCGCCCCTGGCGCCGCTGGCCCCGGGGCACTGGCTGCGATGCCCGCCGGCGTCCGAACTCCCTTCCCCACAATTTATTGACACGTAATAAGCCAATCTCTATATTCAGCCACCAGTTGCGGCACGGCGCCCGGACCCCACGTCCCCGGTGTTCCAAAGTGCCCCGAGGACCGGCGGAAACGCCCCAAATCAGCAAGGCACCCCACGCTGCCCGGCTAAGGTCCAGTGCGAAATACAGACCAGATCGCGGGTTCCCCCCGGAACCCAGAGCTAGCCGGATTCGTCCCCACGGAAAGGAGCCGCCGTATGCTCCGGCGTCACCGGATCCACCGGGTTTTGCCCCTTCTGGTATTGATGCTGATCACGGTGGCGATGGCGGGTAGCGCCCTGGCCCAGACGGGCTCCATTCGGGGCGTGATCCGCGACAGGGAATCCAACGAGCTTCTGGACTACGCAAACGTGCTGCTGGTCGGCTCGACGCGCGGAACGATGTCGCTCGGTGGCGGCACGTTCATGTTCAGCAACCTCGAACCCGGCAGCTACACTGTCCGGGTCCTGTACCTCGGTTATGCCCCCGTCGACAAGACCGTCTCCGTCGCGCCCGGTGGGGTGCAGACGCTGGCGTTCGACCTCGAAGCGGTGGTCGTGCAGACGCTCGATGACATCGACGTCACAGCCGAAGAGTACATGGTCGACATCAAGAGCGCGGTGACCGAACAGGTGGTCAGTTCCGAGTCGTTCGAGAAGTACGCGATCGACTCGGTCGAGGACGCGATCTCGAAGCAGGCCGGCGTCGTCTACAAGGCGGGCGAACTGTACGTCCGCGGCGGCCGCTCCGGCGAAGTCTCGATGCAGATGGACGGCGTGGCCGTCGACAATCCTTTGGGCACCGGCTCGATGGAAGTCTCGACGCTGGCGGTCGAGAGCATGGCCATCGCCACCGGCGGTCTCGACGCCAAGTTCGGCAACGCGCTGTCCGGCGTCATCAACATCACGACGAAGGAAGGCGGCAAGAAGTTCGGCGGCGGCGTCCGCTTCCTGACCGACGACTTCGGCCGCCAGGACAAGACCTTCACGAACTACGACCGCCTGGAGTACGGCTTCGGCGGCCCGTCGCCGTTCAAGGGCCTGACCTACTACCTGGCCGGCGACCTGCAGTTCACCGACACCGAGAACACCTCGGTCGCGCACCGGCCCGAGTACAAGCTCAACCTGGGCGACACCACGTTGTTCAAGTTCCGCCGCCGCCAGTTCAACCAGGCCAAGGGCTCGGCCAAGCTGGCGTGGACCTTGGACCAGGACAAGAAGGTCAGCGCCGAGTACTCATACACCACGACCCTGGGTGAGGGCTACGCGCCCAACTGGAGCGTCGAGGGCTATGCTCGCCGCGTGCTGTACATGACGGAAGTCATCTACCGCAGCAGCTTCGGCGACTGGCTGGCCACGGGACGGAACATCCCGGTCTACTACGGCCCGTGGTACGACAACATGCTGACCACGGCGCGCACCGCGATGGTGGTCGACACGCGCAACAGCAGCGAGCGCCGCGTGGCCCTGCCGATCCTCGAGGTCCGCGGCGCGACCGACAACCAGCTCTACACGGTCGTCGCGCAGGCCCAGTTCGACGGGTTCCGTTACCCGTACGGCGCCTTCTCGACGGTCGCCGAGGACAGTTCGTACGCGAAATTCAACGCCGCGAACCAGCTGACCCAGAACAAGGCGATCGGCCAGGTGGCCAAGGTCGTCTGGCACCACAACCTCGACCAGAGCACGTTCTACGCGCTGCGCCTGGGCCTGGTGGCCTTCGACAGTCGCATCGACGTTCAGGGCAAGGACCCGTGGGAATACAACCACGGCGGCATCTGGTCGCCCGGCCTGTTCCTCGGGCAGACCCGCATCTACCAGGGCGGTTCGTCGTACTACTCCGACCCGCTGAGCCCGTACTATGTGACCAACAGCGACGTGGCGTTCTACTCCGAGGAATACAGCCGCACCTACAGCCTGGGCGGCGAGATTGTCTCCAGCCGCTGGAAGGGCCACATGGCCGAGATGGGCCTGGGCGTGCGCTACAACGACCTGCAGCGCTATGCCCTCAACACCCCGGCGGTCATGCGCCAGAGCCAGGCCGGCGAGTGGACGCTGGGTGGCAATCGCAACGTGTTCCATACCTACAACCCCGAAGCCTACTGGTACATGCAGGACCGGTGGGAATACGAGGGCATGGTCGTCAGCTACGGCCTGCGGTACGACATGTTCTCGCCGGGCTCGGCGGCGGCCATCGAGCTGACCAACGATTCGGTCAACGCCAACGTGATCAAGTACAAGACCGCGTTCCAGCCCCGCCTGGGATTCTCGTTCCCGATCACCGAGCGTGACGGATTCAGCTTCCACTACGGCCGGTTCGTGCAGTTCCCGGACCGCCAGTACCTGTTCGCCTCGCAGGACCCGGTGGGCAACGCCGGCACCCTGGGCAACCCGAACCTGGAGCCGATGACGACGGTGCAGTACTCGTCGGGCATCAAGCACCAGTTCAACGACTTCATCGCCGGCCAGTTCTCGCTGTACAGCAAGGACATGTACGACCTGATCGCCGCCACCCAGGTGACGGACGAGGCAACCGGCCAGACGCTGGCGCGCTACATCAACAAGGCGTACGCGTCGGCGCGCGGCATCGAACTCTCGCTGAACAAGCGGTACAGCCAGAACTACGAGTTCAACATGAGCTACACCTACTCGTTCGCCGACGGTGTGGCTTCGGACACTGAATTCGGCTCGAACCCCGAGGGGCTGCAGTACCTGCCTAACCAGGAACTGCCGCTCGACTGGGACCAGCGCCACACGATCAACGTGCAGTTCCTGCTGGCCGAGCCGGGCACCTGGTCCTCGTCGTTCTCGTTCTCGTACGGCAGCGGCATGCCGTGGACGCCGTTCGACCGCTTCGCCAAGCGCCAGGACCCCATGCTGGAGAACAGCGAGCGCCTGCCCTCGACCTACTCGCTGGACATCCAGCTCGAACGCAACGTGAACCTGTACGGCAAGCGCCTGTCGCTGCAGTTGCAGGCGTACAACCTGCTGAACCAGGATGTCGTCGTCGCCCAGGGCGGTGCCGGCATCGCGCCGGGTATGATCAACGGCGCCCAAAGCCTGGGCATCGGCCACCTGACGGAGACCGGCAAGTACGGCGCGGCCCTGTTGCAGGACGCGAACGGCGACGGCGTCAACGAGTACATCCCGATCGTGGACCCGCGGACCTTCGGTGAGCACCGGCTGTTCCGCCTGGCGATCGGTTACTATTTCTAGGATCGGGAGCGACCGCGCCGCGGAAGGCCGCGGCCTCGGAAAGGATGGCAATGATCGCGAACCTCAAGTGCCCGCAGCAGCGGCGGTGGACGGCGGCAGCGTCGTCGGTCGTAGGGCTCCTGCTGGTGTTTGCCCTGACGGCCCCGGCGCTGGCGTTCAAGGACATCCCGAACCCGGTGCTCGACGCGGGGTACAACCCGAACGGCATCTTCATCCTCGACGGTTCCTATGTCATGAACGTCGGCGAGGTGCAGATCAACATCACGAACTGGGGCCTGATCGGGTCGATGTATTCATCCAATCGACCGTGGTCGGACGCACCGTCGTGCCAGTGGCCCGCCGGTTCGGGTAATGAGTACCTGTGGGGCGCAGGTCTCTGGGTGGGTGGCGTCGTGCTCGGGGAACGACTCGTGTCCACCGGGGGCTTCGGCAGCGAGATCTATCCGTTGGACGACATCGAAGCCACGATCTATGAAGCCGTCGACGGGCGCCTGGTACGTCCGGGGGGCAATCCGGAGGCCAGTGGCAAGCGGGCCCCGATGAACGGCAATGACGACGATGAGGACGGGCGGATCGACGAGGAAATCCTGAACGGTTACGACGATGACGATGACGGGCTGATCGACGAGGATTTCGCCCAGATCGGCAACCAGATGTTCGTTCTGACGAACTACGACAACACCCGTCGCGCCCAGGAAGCCTACCCGGACCACACGCCGATGAACCTGCAGATCGTCCAGACGTCGTTCCAGTGGGAGAACGACCTGGTCGACGACTTCGTCGGCTTCGACTACAAGATCACCAACGTCGGCGTCACTGACGTCAACAAGGTGTATATCGGCTTCTTCGCCGACAGTGACATCGGCCCGCGCGGCGCGAGCGGCACAGCGGAAGATGACATGTCCGGTTCGTGGCCCGAGACCAAGGGCGAGCCGGGCCTGGTGCGCGCGTCGGACGGCCAGTTCGTGCCGATCCAGATCGGTTACATGTATGACGCTTCGGAGACCGACCTCATCGACGGCTACTTCGGCATCGTGTTCCTGGGGCACAATGTCGATCCCGCCGGCATCAAGGCGCCGCCGACCGTCGGTATGCGTACGTTCCAGTCCTTTGCCAGCGCCGCGAGCTTCGAGCAGGGCGGCGACCCCAGCAACGACGACGAAGCCTACCAGTTGCTGAGCGCCGTGCGCGACGACTGGGACAACAACACGCCGGTGGGCAAACAGGCCGATATCCGATTCCTCGTGTCCGCCGGACCGTTCTCGATTCTGGGGCCCGGCGAGAGCCTGTCCTTCCAGGTCGGCATGGTCATGGGCCCGGGCCTCGGCAACGAGGATGGCGCGCCCGGCCTGCTTGCCAATTGCGCCGAGGCGTGGCTCACGTATTCGGGCATCTGGACCAATGAGATCACCCAGGTCGTCACCCGCGCCGGCACGACGCTCGATCCCGGCATCGGCGGTCGCGAGACCATGCTGTGCCGCGAAGACTTCGAGCCCTCGGTCTTCGACAACTTCCGCCCCGATTTCATGGACACTTCCTGCGTCAACGCGGAGTGGGTCCTGGGGCAGGTGGCGTTGACCGATAACGACCTTTTCGACTACGAGATCGGCGACGAGACGAAGGTCTGCGCCATGTTCAACATGGACAACTGCTTCGAGTGCGCCCGCCAGCTCGGCCATGCCTGCACGCCGCAGGACTTCATCGAAGGCCTGTGGACGTGCAACGACCTCGAGTCGACGAACAACATCGCCTGCACCGGCGTGGACGGCAACGAGACCCAGATCCACTGGCTGGTCGGCATGGCGCCGCCGCCGCCGGGCCTGCGGCTGTGGCCGACCGACAGCCGCGTCCATGTATTCTGGGACGACCTCAGCGAGGTCACTGAGGACATCCGGCTGCGGGTGGTGGACTTCGAATCCTACCGCATCTGGCGCGCCGACAACTGGGACCGCCCGTTCGGCTCGTCGGTCCTCAACGGCCCCGAGTCGACGCTGTGGCAGATGGTCGCCGAATACGACCTCGTGAACACCTATGTGTCCAGTCGCACCGTGGGCGTCACCACGCAGCTGGACACCCTGCCGTTGGGCGCGAACACGGGTCTCGGGGGCATTGCGTACCGCCCCCGCATCCTGGACAACCCGCAGTTCGCCGGCCTGGGTGAGGCCATGCAGGCGGTCATCGACGCGGATCCGGAGGGCCTGCTGCGGTCACGGCCGATCCTGCGCGGCGCGGACGGCCTCCCGATCGCGGCCTACGCGGGCCTGATCCCCTGGGAGACCTATCCCGTGGCGCTGGACACGTTCTTTGCCGTCGCCTCGCGCGCGGCAGACCCTGGTAACGGCGTGACCGCCAAGCACGGGACGCATTACTACGAGTACGTGGACCAGGACATCCACAACGGGTTCCTGTACTTCTACTCGGTCACGGCCACGGATCATGCCTTGGCTCCGACCGGCAGCGCGATCACCCTTCCGGTCGGCCCCGGGCTGGTTGGCGACCCCGGCTCGTCGTTCGACAACACGACGCCGGGCGCGACGGCCCAGACCGCCGAGGAGCGGGAGCGGTTCGGCGTGAACATCTACGTCTATCCGAACCCGGCGACACGCGATGCCCTGGCCGAGTACCAGCAGATGAACCCGAACGGGGACGACCCGACGGGTGTCAGGGTGACGTTTACCAACCTGCCTGAGGCTCGCAACACGATCAAGATCTACACGATCAGCGGCGACCTGGTGCAGACGCTGGATCAGGATGGCCTCTCGGGCGTGGGCTACACCAGTTGGAACCTGATGAGTCGCAACGGCCAGGAGATCGTCAGCGGTGTGTACCTGTATTCGGTGGAGTCCGACGACAACCGGTTCGATCGGTTCGTCGGCAAGTTCGTGGTGGTCAGGTAAAGACCGGCTCTAGGGGCAGATCGAGTCAACTCCGTCGTTGGACGGAAGCGTCCGTCGCGGGACGGACACGGAGGTTTCCATGAAGCGCATCGCGATACTGACCGCCTTCCTGCTGGCCGCGCCGACGCTTGTTCACGGCGCCGGGTTCGCGAAGGTGGGCACCTTCGGGGGTCAGGAACTCAAGATCGGCGTGAGTGCCCGGGCCACGGCCATGGGCTCCGCGTTCGTCGGCATGGCCGACGACGCCTCGGCCGTGTTCTGGAATCCGGGTGGCCTGGTCAACGTGACCGGCAATGAAGTGTCGCTGAACCACGTGCAGTGGGCGGCGGACACGAAGCTGAGCACGGCGATCCTGGCCTTCAGCCCGCGGTCGATCCCGGGCACGCTGGCGTTTTCCCTGCGGTCGTTCTGGATGGATCCGCAGCTTGAGCGTTCGGCGTACCTGCCCGAGGGCACGGGTCGCACGTTCGACGCCGGCACCACGTCGCTGGGCCTGAGTTACTCGCGGTTCTTCACCGACAAGTTCTCGGCCGGCGCCACGGTGAACTACCTGCACATGGGCCTGGCCGAGTCCGCCGTCAACACCGGCGCCCTCGACTTCGGCATCATGTACCGCATCGGGATCCGTGACCTGAAGCTCGGCATGGTCATCCAGAACCTGGGCGGCAAGTTCATGTTCGACGAGCGCGAGTCGAAGCTGCCGGTGACCTTCAAGGTCGGCCTCAGTGCGACGGCGTTCAAGACGACCCAGCAGAAGCTGGTCGGTGCCCTCGAGTTCGCGCATCCCGCGGACAACCTGGAGCACGCGAACGTGGGCGCGGAGTACAGCCTCAACAAGCAGTTCTTCGCCCGCGCCGGCTACCACATCAACTACGACACCGACGGCCTGGCCTTCGGCTTCGGTGCGGCGCTTCCCACCGGCGCCAAGACCAAGCTGCAGGCCGACTACAGCGCCGTCGACATGGCCGCCCTCGGCTACGTCCATCGGTTCACGCTGTCGGTCACGTACTGATCGCTGCGCTTCGGCTGCCGGAAACCGGCCGAAACGACCTGCCCGCCGCCCCGCCGCACCTGCGGCGGGGCGGCTTTTTGCGCCCTGCTCTGGTCAGGCGGCCGGCGATTCGGTAACTTGAGAGCGGCCGGTCGGCACCGGCCCCGGTCGTGGGGATCGGTTCCCGTCCCACCGAAAGGCCCGTCATGTTCCACGCGGTGCGTCGAGTCTCCATTCTTCTGCTCATCGCCGTTGTCACGGCTGCGGCCCTGCCGTGCGCTTCGGTCGCGGCGCTCCTGCAGCCCCTGGACGGCCGCGGCAACTTCCACAGCTACGTGGATGTGGTCAACCGCTGGCGCGCGGGCGACCACCTTGACGTGGTGGCGCTGGTCTCGGTGGCCAACGGCGACCTGGCCACCCGGGACGAGGACGGCGACCTGGTGGCGCGCCTGCGGGTCGAGGTGACGATCACGGCGCCCGATGGCCGTGAGGTTACCCGGACGCGCAGCGTCCGTACCCAGGCCCTCGGGAAGCGGGATGCGGCATCGCGCACGCTGCGGCAGGTGTGCGGCGTGATCCTGCCGGACGTCCCGTTCCGCAGCGGACGCATTTCCTGCACGGTCTACGACGTCAACCGGCGCCGCGAGGGGCTGCTCAACCAGATGCGCAGCAGCGAGGCGCGCAGCGAGGCGTTCGGGGAGTGGTACGCCGATTCCGGCCCGCGCCCGGCCACCGGGCTGGCCTTGGACGACCCCATGTTCCTGGTGCACGCGCCGCTGGCGGCCTGGAACCCTGAGAGTGCGGCCGACCCTTCGGAGAGTGGTGGCCTTCTGGGCGACTATGTGCACCCGAGCCGGATCTACGGGATCGAGCAGGATCGCCTGCAGATGGTGATCCCCGTCTGGCCGCCCGCGGGCGGCGCCACGCGCCCGGAGGACCTGGCCGGATTGCGGCTGCAAGTGGTCAGCGCCGACGGTATCTATGCCCTGACCGATTCCATCCCGTTCGACCAGCGGGGCATCAGCGCCCTGGAGGCAGGGCGGCCCGCCTACCTGTTCTACGAACTGGACGTCAATCGCCTGCCTGCCGGCAGCTACCGGCTCAGCGCGGGCCCGTTGGGGGCGCAGGGGCGCGGCCTGCTCAGCGGGTTCTCCGTGGTCTGGGAGCTGGGCGCCCTTTCGCGCGAGCACGACCTGGTCCTCGGTGAAGGCTTCACCGTGTTCACCGGTGGGCAGCGCGAGCGCTTTCTCCAGGCGAGCCCGACCGACCAGCAGAGCATGCTCGACGAGTTCTGGCGCGCACTGAACCCCGACCCGGGCAGCCTCGTCAACCCGGTGCAGATCGAGTTCCAGTACCGGATCGCCTATGTGCAGCAGTTCCTCGGCGGCTTCGGGCCCCAGGGTGCGCGGGACGGCCGGGGCGAGGTTTTCCTGCTGCTCGGCGCCGCGGACGAGGTCGAGCGGGAACCGGTGCCCTTGAACTACCGCGACCAGGACGATGCGCGGGTCAAGGTCTACGACCGGTTCACCCCGGACCGGCCAGGCTCGACCGCGAAGGGCGCGGCCCCCGAGGGGACCCAGGTCGTCAGCCCTTACGCGACCATCGGCGGCGTACCGCTGGTTTCGCCGGTGTCCCGGTCGGCGGAGCGCGACCGCACCGAAATGATGCACAAGGCGGGGCGCGACTACGGCTTCGAACTCTGGAAATACGACAACGGCGGCAATCCCCTGTTTGCCAGCAAGTTGTCGGGCAAGGGCATGGGCCAGCGCTTCCTGTTCGTGGACGCCGATGGGACCGGCAACTACCGGCTTGAATCGTCCAATATCGTCAACGGCGAGGAGTAGCCGGCCCACAGGTAGGGGTGGGCGGCGCCCTCCGCCACGACCGGCGGGGCAATCGGCCCGGCGGCGAACCGCTTTTCAGGTCGCGGTTTGGGCGGTTGGGGTTTGACTTGAGTCCCTGCCTTCCACTAATTATTTCGGGGGCGCGGAGCGCTGCCTGTCGGTATCCCACTGCCGGCGCCCGGCCCGCACCCGGGCCCAACCGAGCGGAAAGGAAGTCTCGCGCAATGGCTCGTCAGGATTCGAGGACTCTCGCACTCCGTATCCGGTGTCTGCTGGCCGTACTGGCTGCGACCCTGATGGTTTCCGCCGCGGTGGCCGCCCCGGCCGACCCCGCCGATCCGTTTGCCCTGGCTGAGAAATTCGCCAGGATCCAGGCGACGACCGACTCGCTGGGCTACGGCATCGCCGTGACCGACTCGTCGGACGAGGTGGCCAAGGTGGCGCCCCCGATGGGCGGCCTCATGGGCATGGTCGATCGCTCCGCCTGGGGCGCGACGGCGCCGGGCCGCACCTGGGTCGCCGGTGGTCCGTTCATGTGGTGGATCCTGGCACTGGCCGTCTTCGGCCTCGTGGTCGTGGCCGAGCGCGCGTGGACCCTCAGCCGGGCGCGCGTCAGCACGCGCCGGGTGCTGGGCATCATCATGACGACGCTGCGCAACGACGGCGTCCAGGCTGCCGGTGACGAGTGCCAGAAGGTGCGCGGTCCCGTGGCGGCCATCCTGTATTCCGGCCTGCAGAAGGCCGACCAGGGGCGCGACGAGGCGAGCCGCGCGATGAACACCGCCGGCACGATCGAGATGTCGTTCCTCGAGCGCGGCCTCGTGTATGTGTCGTCGGTGACGACGCTGGCGCCGCTGCTGGGCATCATCGGCAGCGTCTACGGCATGATCCAGTTGCTGGATGGCTTCGCCGCCGCCGAGCGCATCACGTCGGCCATGGTGGTCGCGGGCATTTCGAAATCCCTGGTCACGACGGCCTTCGGGTTCGCCGTCGCCATCCCCGCGTCGTTCGCCTACAACTACCTGGTCGGCATGATCGCCCGGCTGGTGGGCGACATGGAGGACTCGAGCAAGCAGCTGCTGGGCGAGCTGGACAAGCGGCGGAACTGAGCGCCCGACGCCGAGCGAAGGAATGGGACCGGCCGCGCTGGCAAGGCGCGGCCGGTTCGTTATGTCTCCTGTTGCGCAGCGGCCCGGCCACTGCCGGTCGAGGGCCCGGGGGCCGGCCGCGGGCGGGCGCCGGGGCTCCCCGGGGCGGCGCAACCTTTCCCGGTGGCCTGCGTCTATGGCTGGTCTGCCCCCGGCCGGTCGCCCGAAACCGGGTCTGGCAAACCGGATGCCCGGGTTCTATCATGAACAACGAGAAACGGATACCCGGCGGCCCGGCGTCTTTGGCCTGGCTGCGTCACAGAACGGGAGAGGGACCATGAGCGGTGGTCGTATGGCGATGACGGGTCTGGGAGCGCGCGGCCTGGCGGTCGCGCTCGTCGTGTTGTCGGCTGTGGGGTCGGTGACCGCGGCGACCGCGCAGGGGGCCGCTGCCCCGGCCGCGAGCCAGGAACTGCCTGTGATGTCGCTGGCGCAGTGCGTGAAGCTGGCCCTGGAGGACAGCCCCTCGCTCGAGATCGCCCGGCAGCAGCGCGGCATGGCGGCGCAGGATGTCCGCGGCGCCTGGGGCGCCTTCCTGCCGAGCCTCTCGCTGGCGTACAACTGGCAGAAGTCCGAGCGCACCGACTACGACGTCGCCCAGACCGAGTTCGGCACGTACCCGATGACGACCGTGGGCGGCGACACCCTGCTGTTCCCGACGCAGGTCCCGACCGGCGCCGTCATGGACGAGACGAACAGCAGCAAGTACAAGTCGCTGTCGGCGCGCGCGCAGCTCAACGTCTTCGACGGCTTCGCCAAGTACGGCACGCTGGCCAGTGCGCGGCGCGGGCTCGAGGCCGCTGATGCCAGCACCGGCTACGCGCACGAGCGCGTGGTCGAGTCGGTTGTCGCCGCCTACTTCAACCTGGTCCGCTTCCAGGAACTGGCCAAGGTGGCCCGCGACTCCCGCGACCAGGCCGCCAAGGAACTCGAGCGCATGGATACCTACTTCCGGCTGGGCAGCGCCGCCAAGAGCGACGTCCTGCAGCAGCGGGTGCAGTTCGAGAACACAAAGCTGGCGGTCGTGATCGCCGACAACAACATCCAGCAGGGCATCGCCAACCTGGCGTACGCCATGAACCGGCCGCTGGCGGCCTCGTTCGCGGTGGACGGCGGCGTGCTGGCGACAGACTTCGAGGTGGAGGAGGTCGCGGCGATGTACGACGAGGCCCTCCGCAACCGGCTGGACCTCCAGAGCAGCGAACGCAACGTCGAGGCGCGGCGCGGCGATGCCAAGGCCGTTGCCGGCGGGCTGTTCCCGCGGGTGGACCTGTTCGGCAACTACAACCGCGACAACAACGAGTCGCCCTACAAGTTCGGCGCGCAGATCGCGTCGTCCACCTCCTACGGCGCCTCGGTGTCGTGGAACGTGTTCGATCGCATGCAGACGATCACCGGCGTCTCGAAGGCCAAGGCCGGCGTTCGCATCGCCGAGTACCAGCTGCAGCAGGCCCGCCTGAACGCGCAGGTCGAGATCCGGCAGCTGCACAACGCCCTGGTGGAATCCCGTGAGCGCGCCAGCGTCAGCCGCGAGACGATCATCCAGGCCGAGGAAGGCCTGCGCCTGGCGCAGGAGCGCTTCCGCGTGGGCGCCGGCACGGCGCTGGACGTGGTCGTCGCGCAGGTGAACCTGGCCTCGGCCCGCTCGCAGGAGGTCCAGGCCAAGTGCGACTTCCTGATCGCGCGCGCCAGCCTCGACCGGGCCGTGGGCCGTGCCAGCGCCCTGGCGGCGAACTGACATGGTTGGCGCGGGCAATGGGAGCGGCGCGGGTCAGGACAGCAGCGGGAGCAGCGACGTCCTGATCGCCGTCCACGACCTCCACAAGACGTACACGGTGGGCACGCAGTCGGTGCCGGCGGTGCGCGGGGTCGAGCTCTCGATCCGCCGCGGCGAGTACGTCGCCATCATGGGCACCAGCGGCTCGGGCAAGTCGACGCTGATGAACATGCTTGGCTGCCTCGACACGCCGACCAGCGGTTCGTACCGGCTGAACGGCGTGGAGGTCAGCACGCTGACCGACGACCAGCTGGCGGACATCCGCAACCGCGAGATCGGGTTCGTCTTCCAGACGTTCAACCTGCTGCCCCGGAGCACGGCGTCGCAGAACGTCGAGTTGCCGCTGGTCTACGCCGGCGTCAAGCCGGCGGCGCGCCAGCCGCGCGTGGTCGAGGCCATCCGGGCCGTCGGCCTGACCGACCGGGCGACGCACAAGCCGAATGAACTGTCCGGCGGCCAGCGCCAGCGCGTGGCCATTGCCCGCGCCCTGGTGAACCACCCGTCGCTGATCCTGGCGGACGAGCCCACCGGCAACCTCGACTCGACCACGTCGGACGAGATCATGGGGCTTCTGAAGGGCCTGAACGACGCCGGCCACACGATCGTCATCGTCACGCACGAGCCCGATATCGCGGCCCGTTGCCGGCGCATCGTCCGGCTGGCCGACGGGCGCATCGTCAGCGACCAGCCGGTGGTCCCGGCCGCCTGAACCGGGCCGCCGATCGGCGCCGTTCAGTTGCCACGTCAAGTCCCCGCCCGTCCTGCCGATCCTCACTCCGGTGCCGTGTGTCGGCAGGGACTGTGGATCCGGCAGGACGGGCGGATGTATTTCTTCTACTTCTTTCCCCTCGGACTGGATCGCCCGACCCGGCGACGCCCCCTGTTGACCTGGGCGTTCATGGCGACACTCGTCGTTGTCTTCGTCTGGCAGCGCTGGCTCGCGCCCGCGACCGGCCGTGATCCCTACGACTTCGTTTTCTTCCCCGGTAACGACCGCCCGTGGACCGTGCTGACGGCCGTCTTCCTGCACGGCTCGTGGCTCCATCTGGTGGGCAATCTCCTTTACCTGCACGTGCTGGGGCCTCCCCTGGAGGATCGTCTGGGGCGTTTGGCGCTGGCGGGGCTGGTGATCATACTCGGCATCGGCGGCAACCTGGCGCACGGCGTCACCTCGGTGTTCGGCTGGTTCGGGCAGGCCGATGTGGGCGTGATGGGCGCGTCCGGCGCCATCGCGGGGCTGATGGCCCTGATCCTGCTGAGGCTCTACAGCGCGCGCGTGGTCGTCGCCTGGTGGGTGTTCGCGCCGCTGGGAGGCCAGAACCGCGTCGGGCGCACGGCCGTGGCGGTCCCGTGGGCCGTGCCCCTGTGGGTGTTGCTGCAGGTCGTGCAGATGCTGTTGGCGCCCCACACGGGGGCGACCGTCAGTTTCGGCGCGCACCTGGGCGGGTTCGGGCTCGGCGTCCTGGTGGGGCTGGCGCTGGGCGAGTGGCGCGCCGGGCGGGCCGAGGCCGCTGCCGCGCGCGCACGCGCGTATTTCCGGGCGGGACACTACCTGCCGTCGGTCGGCGCCTGGACCGAAGTGCTCGCCACGCGCCCGGAGGACGTCGAGGCCATGACCGGACTGGCGCGTGGCCTGGTCGTGGCGGGGCAGACGCGTGAGGCGGGCCTCGCCTGGCGGCGCCTGTGGGACCTGCACCGGCGCGAGCGCCGGCTGGGCGAGGCGTTGAAGGTGTACGACGAGGCGACGCGCGCCGGACTGGGCGGGCTGCTGACCGCGGCGGAACTGGCCGAAGTCGCGCGCACCAAGGAACTGCAGGGCGATAAGCGCGGAGCGTTGGATGTCTACCACCGCCTCTACGAACAGCACCCGCGCGATCCCCTGGGGCAGCGAGCCCTGGTGCGTATCGTCGTGCTGCGCCGGGGCGGGGCGGGCGACGTGGAGACGGCGGAGCGGTGGCTGGAAGAGGCCCGCCGCATCCTGCCGGCGGGCCCGTGGCGTGAAATGCTCGAGCGCGAGTTCAGGCCGGCAGCAGCGCGCGGTGCAGGCGCGCCGGCAGGTCGCCCGGCTCGGCTCCATCCAGCAGGATCCTGAGCGTCGAACCGTCGGCGCGCAGCCGCCACGGACGCCCGTCCGTCAGGTCGCGCAGCGCGTCGAGATGGCGGTGCACCTGCAGCCAGCTGTCGGGTCGGCCGCCGGCCAGGCTGATGCACGACAGGTCCGCCTGCCAGTCGATCGTTCCCACGCCGTTCGCGTCCAGTTCGCGCAGCTGTGGCGGCAGCTCCGCCAGCGCGGACGCCGGCGCCACGATCTCCCACCGGAAGCCGTCGTTCACGTCCAGCCATTCCGCGATCGTCCGCGCGGGATCGAGCCGCTCGAGCAGCAGCGCGCGCCAGGCGCGGGTCAGGTCGGCATCGCTGGTGATCAGGCGCAGCCGCGCCACCGAAGGGCTGATCGTCATCGCCAGCGGGCGGTAGTGGCTCTGGGGCTCGGGGGCCGACGTGGCGGCCGGCGAACCGCCACCGGCAGCGGCGGGCGTCGTGGCGGCATTGGAGGCGTCGGTGTCATCGCCCAGGGGGGCGCCGATCACCGTGCCGGGCCGGTCGTGGAAGCTCGAGCGCACGACCAGCGTCACGCCGTGGCGCGCCGCGTACTCGACCGCGCGCAGGTGCACCACGCCGCAGCCGGACGCGGCGATCTTCTCCATCTCTTCCCAGGTCAGCCGCTCCAGCAGGCGCGCGTCGGGCACGCGCGCGGGATCGGCCGTCATCACGCCGTCGACGTCCTTGAGGATCTCGCAGCGCACGGCGCCGAGCGCGGCGGCGAGCGCCACCGCGGTCGTGTCCGAGCCGCCGCGGCCGAGCGTCGTGATCTCCTTGGCCAGGCTCACGCCCTGGAAGCCGGCGACGACGACCGCCTGGCCGCGCGCGATAGCTTCGCGCACGCGGTCGCCGCGCCCCTCGAGGATGCGCGCGTCGCTGTGGCTGGTGTCGGTGATGATGCCGCACTGGCTGCCGGTCAGGCTGATCGCGGGCACGCCCTCGCCCGCCAGCGCCATCGCCAGCAGGCTGGCCGTGATGCGCTCGCCCACCGAAAGCAGCATGTCCAGTTCGCGGCGCGGCGGTTCACTGCTGGCCTGCTGCGCCAGCGCGAGCAGGTCGTCCGTCGTGTCTCCCATGGCGCTGACGACGACCACCAGCGCGTGGCCGCGGTCACGGGCGCGCCTGAGGTCGCGGGCGACCTCCTTCAGGCGCTCGACGGTGGCCAGGCTCGAGCCTCCGTACTTGCGCACCAGGATGCCGGCCGCCGGAGTGGCCGAGCCGGGAGTGGGGGACAGGTCCGTCACGCAGGGCCTTTCACTGAACCGGGGTTTTCAACGTTTGCCGCAGCCCGCCCGGGAGGCGGCGCCGCGCGGGGCCAATTATGATGTTCAAACCGGCCAGGATACAAGACAATGCACAGGATGGGTGCGCGGGAGCCGTGCCGGGAGGCCCGGAATGCGTCGTCGGGACGCCGCCGGCGCCCGATCCGCTGGCCGAAGCCCGTGAGCGCTTGCGCCGGTTCGGCCCGAGGGCCTTGTCGGACGGGGAGTTGCTGGGTTGGGTCCTCGATGTCCGCCCGGGGCCTGATCCGTTCGCCGCCTCCCGCGGACTGTTGGCGACCGTGCCCCTGGCCGAGCTGGCGGGGGCGTCCGCGTCCCGCCTGGCGGGGCTGCCGGGCCTGGGCCCGGCGCGGGCCCGCCGCCTTCTGGCCGCCCTGGAACTGGGGCGCCGGGCGGCGGTTCCGGTACCTGTGGCCGGGTTGCTGGTCCGCCGGCCGGAGGACCTGACCGGCGTCCTGAGGGACGAGTTCCGGGGTCTTGACAGGGAACGCTTCATAGCGCTTTATCTCGATGCGCGGCACCGCGTGAGGGCGCTGGAAACCGTCTCGATCGGCTCGTTGAACGCTTCGCTGGTGCACCCGCGGGAGGTCTTCAAGCCCGCCATCGCCCTGTCGGCCGCCGCCGTCATTGTTGCACACAACCACCCCTCGGGCGACCCGCGTCCCAGCGGCGACGATCTCGAATTGACCGGCCGCCTCGACAAGTGTGGGGAATTGCTGGGTATCGCACTGCTGGATCACCTCGTGGTCGGGGACGCCGACATCACGAGCATCAGGGAATACGGCTGGCCCGCACCGACGCACGGGTAGCGGCCGGCCGCCGCCGGAAGGATTCGGGATGTTCAAGCATCTGCAGGGGATGGTCACCAACGATATCGCCATCGACCTCGGGACCGCCAATACGCTGGTCTACGTGAAGGGCAAGGGCATCGTCCTGAACCAGCCCTCGGTCGTGGCACTCGACAAGCACACGGGCAAGGTCTATGCGGTCGGCGCCGAAGCCAAGGCGATGCTGGGCAAGACGCCCGAGCGCATCGCGGCCATCCGCCCCATGAAGGACGGCGTGATCGCCGACTTCGAAGTCACCGAGTTCATGCTCCGCGAATTCATCCGCATGGCGCAGAAGAAGCGGCACTTCATCGCGCCGCGCATCGTCATCTGCGTGCCGTCCGGCATCACCGAGGTGGAGAAGCGCGCGGTGCGCGACAGCGCCAAGCACGCCGGCGCGCGCGAAGTGTTCCTGGTGGCCGAACCGATGGCCGCGGCGATCGGCGTCGGGCTGCCCGTGGACCAGCCGAGCGGCAACATGATCATCGACATCGGCGGCGGCACATCGGAGATCGCGGTGATCGCGCTCAACGGCATCGTCTGCGACACCTCGATCCGCGTGGGCGGCGACGAGCTCGACGAGGCCATCGTCAACTACGTGAAGAAGAACCACAACCTGCTGATCGGCGACCAGACCGCCGAGAACATCAAGAAGACCATCGGCTCGGCGCACAAGTTCGACGAGGAACGCGAGATGGACGTCAAGGGCCTGTACCAGGTGTCGGGCGTGCCCAAGACCATCAAGATCTCGTCGGTCGAGATCCGCGAGGCGCTGCAGGAGCCGATCCAGCAGATCTGCGACGCGCTGAAGCATTCGCTCGAGCAGACGCCGCCCGAGCTGGCGGCCGACATCAAGGACCGGGGCATCGTGCTGACCGGCGGCGGCGCGCTGCTGCGCGGCCTGCCGGAACTGCTGCGCGAGCAGACCGACCTGCCGGTCAACCTGATGGACGACCCGCTGTTCTGCGTCGTGCTCGGCACCGGCAAGATCCTCGACGATTTCGAGAAGTACCGGTCGGTGATCATGCCGAGCGGACGCAACGGATGACCTGCCCCGGAGCGCGGGCATGAACCTTCGCCTGCACCGGTACTCGCATCGCGGCGAACTGCTGTCCCTCGCCGTGTGCGCCGGTCTTGCCCTGCTGCTGCTCTTCCTGCCCGGCGACGCCCGGGTGCTTGTCGCCGACCGCCTGGCGGCCGTGCTGACCGACCCCTGGACCCGCGTGCGGGACTTCGGCCAGGACGTGGTGAAACTGCGCTCGCAGAACGCCGACCTGCAAACGCGCCTGGTCCAACTGGAACTGCAGGCGGCGGCCGCCGCCCGCCAGGCGGCCGATGCGGCGCGCATGGCCGGTCCGGCCCTTGACCCCGGCTACACCGGCGACCTGATCCCCTGTCGCGTGGTGACGCGCCAGCGGGGGCGCCAGGTGACCATGATCAAGATCAGCAGCGCGCAACCGGTGGGCTGGCGGGTGTACCAGCCGGTCGTCTCGCGCACGGGTTACCTGGGCCGGGTGCGCCAGATCGTCAGCCCGCGCGAGGCGTGGGTCGAGCTGTTGACGGCGCCCGATTTCGCACTCGGCGTGGAGTTGCAGCGCACCGGCCTGGTGGGCATCCTGCGGCCCCGCGCGAGCACCATCTGCGTCGACATGATCGGGCGCGACGAGGATGTGGCCGAAGGCGATACGGTCATCACCTCGGGCATCATCGAGGTGCGCGACCTGGCCGGCGCGTCCGACGGCGGGCAGACGCCGCGCGGGTTCCCGCTGGGCATCGTGACTGCGGTCGAGAAGCCGGCCGACGGGATGTTCAAGGAGATCACGCTGAAGCTGGCGGCCACCGCCGACGTCAACGAGACGGTGTTCGTCGTCACGCGGCTGGGCGCCGCTGCGGGGCTGGCGCCGTGAGGCAGTTCCTCCGCATCACCCTGCTGTGGATGGGCGTGGCCTTCGTGGGCGACGCGCTGGTCTCGCCGATGATCGACATCGCGGGCCGGGCGCCCGACTTCACGATCATCGCCCTGGTCATGCTGGCGCTGTCGGCCGGCGCGATGCCGGCGACGATCGGCGGCTTCCTGCTCGGCCTGGTGCAGGACGTCGCCAACCCCCCGCTGCTGGGCCTGCGCTCTCTGTGCAAGTGCGTGCTCGGGTTCGGGCTGGGGCGGTTGCGCGGGCGCCTGGTGCACGGCGTGGTGGTGGTCGACGCCGTGATGATCATGGCGGCCGTCCTGCTGCACGACTTCGTCTTCCTGCTGGTGCAGAGCAACCTGACCCAGGAGCGATTCCTGGTGCCCCTCCTGACACAGAGTCTGCCGACGGCCGCCTACTCGGCCCTGGTCGGCGTGCCCCTGTTGCGCCTGGCCGAGTCGCTGGGCATCATGAACCCCGAGGACTAGGCCGTGGGTGACAGCGACATCACCGTCCGTCACGCGCTCCTGCGGACGATCATCATCGTCGCTTTCGCCATCCTCGTGGTGAACCTCTTCCAGATGACCGTCATCCGGCACCGGTTCTGGCAGGGGCAGGCCCTGGAGAACCGCCAGGACCGGTTCCGCGTGCGCGCCCCGCGCGGGCGCATCTACGACCGCGACGGCGCCCTGCTGGCGGCAAACCTCTACATCGCCGACATCACCGTGCCCCGGAAGTGCCTGACCCCGGCCGGGCCCGACTCGACGCTGAACCGGCTGATCGAGTGGTTCGGGCTCGACCGCTGGGAGACCATCGACAAGCTGCAGCAGCAGGCCGCGCGCAAGGACCAGCTGGTGCTGGTGTCGGACGCGTCGCCGGCGCGCATCTTCACCGTCGAGGAGCGCGGGCGCGACCTGCCGGGTGTCAAGGTGGTCACGCATTCCCGTCGCCAGTACCTGTTCGGGCCGCTGTTCGCGCACTCGCTCGGCTACCTCGGCGAGATCGGCCCGGCCGACCTTGACTCGACGAAGTCCATCTACACGCAGGGCGACTACATCGGGAAGATGGGCGTCGAGGAGGCCATGGAACCGGCGCTGCGCGGGACCGCCGGCATCAAGCTGGAAGAGGTCAACGCCTCCGGCCGCGTCGTGGGGCAGCACCCGGTGTGGGTGCGGGATGTGGTGGCGGGCACCGATGTCCACGTGACGATGTCGCTGAAGCTTCAGCAGCGGCTGGCGGCGGCGATCGGCGATCGGCCGGCCTGTGCCGTGGCGGTGGACACGCGCACCGGAGAGGTGCTGGCCGCCTATTCGAACCCGGGCTTCGACCCGAACATCATGGGCGGGTCACTGACGACCAAGCAATGGAACGAACTGATCACCAACCCGGACAAGCCGCTGTTCAACCGCATCACGCAGGCGACCTATCCGCCGGCCTCGCTGTTCAAGACGATCACCTCGCTGGCGGGCCTGTCGGGTGGGCATATCGCCATGGATTCGGTGCTGGACGGATGCGGGGGCGGCTGGACCTTCGGGGGACGCTACTTCCGCTGCTGGAAGAAGGGCGGGCACGGGGCGCTGAACCACACCGGCGCGATGATGAACTCGTGCGACACCTTCTACTACCAGCTCGGTGTTCGGCTTCAGGTCGACGAGCTGGCGGCAGCCGCCCGCTCCATGGGGCTCGGCGCGCGGGTGACCACCGAGTTCGACGACGAGGTGAAGGGGAACGTCCCTGATTCCGCCTGGTACGACCGCCACATGGGCAAGGGCAAGTGGTCGCGGGGCGTGCTGATGAATACGTCGATCGGCCAGGGTGAACTGCTGGTCACACCCATCCAGATGGCCGTGGTGGCCGGCCGGATCGCCTCGGGCGGGCGCATGCCGGACCCGACCTTCGTGAAGGATCCCGCGCCGGTGCGGCGGCAGCCGAAGGCGCTGCCGTTCCGGGCCGAGCACCTGTCGTGGCTGCGCGAGGCGATGCGCCGGACGGTGTCCGACGGCACCGGCCGCGCCGCGCGCCTCAAGACGGTCTCGGTGGCCGGCAAGACGGGCACGGCGCAGAACCCGCACGGCGACGACCATGCCTGGTTCATGTGCTTCGCCCCGGCCGAGGCGCCCGAGGTGGCCCTGGCCATCATCGTCGAGAATGCCGGCCACGGCGGCACCGAGGCGGGCCCGATCGCGCACGCCTTCCTGGCGTCCTACTTCCACGAGGACGAGGCTGACAGCGTGGCCGTCCCCGTCGAGATTCCCGAGGGGGCGGACTGATGGGAGGCGGCCTGCGCGACCTGCTGACCCCCCGGGGGGACCGCGTCATCTTCTGGTGCTGGCTCGCGCTGTGCCTGATGAGCCTGGCCGTCCTGTGGTCGGTGACCGAGCCGATCATCGGGCCTTACGAAAACGTCGACCCGGGCGTGCCGAAATCGATCTTCTGGCGCCAGATGATGTGGGCGATCGTGGGCTATGTGGGGCTGGTGGTGGCCTCGCGCGTGCCGCTGCGGCACATCGACAACCTCGCGGCCATCCCGTGGCTCGTGTCGCTCTTCCTGCTGTTGCTGGTGCCGGTCATCGGCCCGGTCATCTCGGGGGCGCGCCGCTGGATCGTGCTGGGGCCGGTCAGCCTGCAGCCCGCCGAGCTCGGCAAGGTCTCGTGCATCATCCTCAACGCCAGCCTGTTGGCCAGGGGTATCGACAGCCAGCGCAAGTCGCTGGCAACGGGCGCCTCGCTGGTGCTGACAGTGATCCCGGCGATGCTCGTGCTCAAGCAGCCGGACCTGGGCACCAGCCTGGTCTTCGGGGCCGCCTGGGTGGCGATGATCTTCTGGTTCGGGATGCCCGGCATCTTCCTGCTGGTGGCCGCGACGGCCGCCGTCAGTTCCATCCTCATGTTCTATTCGGAGGCGGTGCTGCACCAGCCCTGGCCCTGGGGTGCGTACCTTCTGGTGCTGCTCGGGTTGTTGTACTGGGTGCGGTGGAGCATCCCCGCCAAGGTGACGATGCTGGTGGTCAACCTCTTCTCGGGAATCGGCATCCCCATCATGTGGGGCCAGCTGAAGGGGTACCAGCAGGACCGCGTGATGGCGTTCTTCAAGCCGGCCGAGCATGCCTTCAGCAGCGGCTACCAGACCATCCAGTCCAAGGTGGCCATCGGTTCGGGCGGGCTTTTCGGCACGCACTACCTTAAAGGAACACAGAAAGGTCTGGCCTTTATCCCCGAGCGGCAGACCGACTTCATCTTCTCGGTCGTGGGCGAGGAACTGGGATTCGTCGGCGCTGTTTTCGTGATCGGCCTGTTCTTCGTGATCGTCATCCGGGGCGTCGACCACGCAGCGAAGGTGCGCAAGCCGTTCTCGCGGTTCCTGGCCGTCGGCATCGTGGCCTACCTGACCTTCCATGTCGTGGTGAACGTCTCGATCACCACCGGCCTGATGCCGGTCACGGGGATCCCGCTGCCCCTGATGAGCTATGGCGGCTCGAACCTGCTGGTGACCTCGGCCATGCTGGGGCTGCTGCTGAACGTGAGTTCGAAATCCTTTGACGACTGACCGGCGCGGACCCGGGAACAGGGAGCGACGATGCACCCGCAGATCTTCGGCATCATCAAGAGCTACGGGCTGATGCTGGCCATCAGCTTCGGCGTCGGGATGTGGCTGGCTGTCCGGCGGGGACGGCCGCGGCGGATTCCCGCCGAGACCATCCTCGACCTGATCTTCGCCGTCCTGGTCTCGAGCATCCTGGGCGTGCGGCTGTTCTACGTCGCCACGCACGCCTCGGAGTTCCATCCGTGGTACCGGGTCCTGTTCATCTGGGACGGCGGCCTGACGCTGTACGGGGGCATCCTGGCGGCCATGGCGGCCGTGTGGTGGATGTGCCGCCGTCGCCGACTGCGCTTCCTGGACGCCGCCGACATCATTTCGCCGTGCCTGGCGCTCGGCATCGGCCTGACGCGCATCGGCTGCTACCTGGCCGGCTGCTGCTTCGGCAAGGCGACGACCTGCGCGCTGGGCGTGCACTTCCCGGCCGACGCGCCGGCGACCCGGGCCTGGGGCGCGAGCGCCGTGCACCCGACGCAGCTCTACGCGTCGGCGGCGGGCTTCGCGATCTTTGGCCTGCTCCTGTGGGCCGAGCGCCTGCCCGGCGGCCGCGGCGCCACGTTCGGCCGCTTCCTGATGCTGTACGGTGGCGCCCGCATCGCCGAGGATTTCTTCCGCACCTACGAACCCGGCCAGATGCTGGCGGGCCTGAGCAACAACCAGTGGCTGTCGCTGGCGCTCGTGGCCGTCGGCCTGGTCGTCCTGTGGCGCGCGCGTCGCCCGGAGATGGCTCATGACTGAACTGGTGCGCCCTGGTGCGCAGGGCTGGCTGAAGGGTGATGCCCCGTGGACGCCGGACGCCGACTTCTATGCGGTCATCGGCGATCCGGTGGCGCACTCGCTGTCGCCGCGCATGCATGCCGCTGCCCTCGCTGAGCGTGCGCTGGCGCACCGCTACGTGGCGCTGCACGTGACGGAGGCCGAACTGCCGGGGTTGAAGGCGCGCGCCGCAGACGAGGCCCTGGGGCGTCTGGCGGGCTTCAACGTGACAGCCCCGCACAAGGAAGCGGTCGCCGCGTTGTGCGACGGCCGCACCGACCAGGCCCGCGCGCTCGGCGCCGTCAACACGGTGCGCGTCGAGAACGGTCGCTGGCTCGGGCACAACACCGACAGCGGCGGCCTGCTGGCCGTGCTCAGCCAGGTGTGGGAACAGGGCGAGCCGCCGCCGCCGGTGGGTGTCGTGCTGGGCACCGGCGGCTCGGCCCGCGCGGCGGTCGACGCGCTCGTGCGCTGGGGCGTGGAGTCCGTCGAGGTCCGCTACCGCAGCGGCCCGTCGGGCGAGCGCTTCGCCGCCTGGCTCGAGGCGCGCGGCCTGGCCGACGACGTCGCGCTGTCGCCGCTCGTGCCCGATGTCGAACCGGCTCCCGAATTGGCGAGTGTCTGGATCTGCTGCCTGGCCGGCGGCGTCGCGTCGCACCCGTACCTGCCGGCCGCGGCGGGCAAGGAGCCCGCGCTGCTGGTCGATGTGCGCTACGGCGACCAGCGCCCGGCCGAGACGCCGCCGCTCGGTTTCCGGTTCAGCGACGGGTTGCCCATGCTGCTGATGCAGGGCGGCCTGTCGTTCGCGTGGTGGTTCGGCCCGCCGGTGCCGTGGGCCGCCATGCTCGGTGCCATCCAGCCGCGCTGAGCGCCCCTCTCTCGTCGCTGTCGTCTATTGGCCTCCTCCCGGATCGTCGGGTTTCGTCATGCCCGGACCTCTTCGCCGTGCCGCCGCCACGGGCGCCGGCCCTCGCGCCGGATCCGGCCTCGTCGCCGTGATCGGCTCTGTCGGAGCGCTGGGTCCCGCTTCGCTCGGCGCGCTCGTCGAACTGCTCCTGCCCGAACAGTGCGCCACCTGCGGCATCGGCGTCGCCTTCGCGCCGTGGGAGGACACAGGTCCCCGCGTGGGTGGCTTGCGTTCCTGGGATCGTCCCCACTTCTGCGCGGCCTGTGCCGCGCGCCTGTTCGCCCAGCCGCGCCTGGGCACGGTGGCCGGCGGAGCATCGCGCGGTCTTCCCCAGGGCGATGACGACGGGTTGCGGGTCGTCGCCGCCGCGGCCACGAGCTCCGAGCTGGCCGATGTCGTCGGGGCCTGGAAGTACCATGGTGTGCGCGGCCTCGGTTGGCCGCTGGCCCGCGCCCTGGCCGGCGTCGTCGCGCCGTTCACTGCCGGACTCGACGGGCCCGTGGTGCTCGTGCCTGTGCCGCTCCACCGGTCGCGGCAGCGCCGGCGGGGATTCAACCAGGCCGCGATGCTGGCGGAACTGGTCGGGGCGATCACGGGCCTGACCGTGGAGGCGGGAGCCCTGCGCCGCCATCGCGCCACGGCGCAGCAGGCCCGCCTGGTCGAGGCACAGGCGAGGGAGGCGAACCTGGCCGGGGCCTTCGCTGCCCGGCCGCCGGGTGGGATCGGACGCGCCCTTCTGGTTGACGACCTGGTCACGGCCGGTGCCACGGTGCGGGCGGCGGCCGCGGCCCTCGCGACCGCGGGGTGGGAGGTGGCCGGAGCGGCCGCCCTGGGCCTGGCTCTTTCGCGGGATGACAGTGATGGCCCTCACGTTGACACCCCGGATGACGATCTCTAATGTTGGGTCGGCCCGCGGGCGGGGTCCGCCCGGTGGCGATGGACGCAACGGAGGGTGGAGGACGATGAACAGGAAGCGGAATCTCGACGGGTTCGACGGCAAGGGGCAGAAGGTCCTGGTGCGGGTCGATTTCAACGTGCCCCTGGACAAGGACCGCAACATCACGGACGACACGCGCATCCGCGAGACGCTGCCGACCATCAGGCGGCTGCTCGACAGTGGGGCCGCAGTCATCCTGATGAGTCACCTCGGCCGCCCGAAGGGCAAGATCGATCCCGCCGCGTCGCTGCGCCCCGTCGCCGACCGGCTCGCGGAACTGCTGTCGTGTCGCGTGCGCTTCGCCACCGACACTGTCGGCCCCGACGCCACGGCCCAGGCGGCGTCCCTGGCCCCGGGCGAGGTGCTGCTGCTGGAGAACGTCCGCTTCAACCCGGGCGAGACCACGAACGACGCCGGCTTCGCGCGCGGCATCGCGGCCCTCGGGACCTGCTACGTGAACGATGCCTTCGGTTCCGCCCACCGTGCCCACGCCTCGACCGCCGGCATCACCGCGTTCTTCCCGGTCAATCGCGCCGGCCTGCTGATGGAACGCGAGCTCGAGCACCTCGGCGCCCTGGTGCGCGATCCGGCCCGCCCGTACGTCGCGATCCTGGGCGGCGCCAAGGTCGGCGGCAAGGTCGACGTCATCCGCAATCTCCTGGGCAAGGTCGACACCCTGCTGCTCGGCGGCGGGATGATCTTCACGTTCTTCAAGGTCGCCGGCCTCGGGATCGGCTCGAGCCTCCTGGACGAGGAGAGCCTGGAGGTGGCGCGCGAGATCACGACGCTGGCCAAGGGCAGCTCGACGAAGCTGGTGCTGCCCGAGGATGTCGTCGTAGCCGACGCCTTCAACGACGCGGCGCAGCGGCGGACCGTCCTGGTCTCGGACATTCCTGACGGATGGATGGGCCTGGACATCGGGCCCCAGACGATCGCGCGCTATCGGTCGATCATTGAACCGGCGCGTTCGATTTTCTGGAACGGACCGATGGGCGTGTTCGAATTGCCCTCGTTCGCTGCCGGCACGCGTGCCGTGGGCGAGGCGGTGGCCCTGGCGACGGATGCGGGCGCCCGCAGCGTGGTCGGCGGCGGCGACAGCGTGGCCGCGGTCAATCAGTTGGGTCTGGCCAGCCGGGTCAGCCATATCTCAACGGGCGGTGGGGCCTCGCTGGAGTTCATGGGAGGGCTGGAACTGCCCGGGGTGATGGCGCTTACGGACGCCTGACCCCCCGGTAGGCCCCTGCAGACCCCGGGGGGCGGCGGTTTGACAGCCCGCCCCCCGTCTGTTACCATATGACGTCGGCGGCGGGCCCAGCGGCCCGCCGTGTCCTTGAAGCGCTGACCCGTTCCGGAGCGTTGCGGCATGTTGCACGTCCTTCTGACCATCGTCCACATCCTGATCTGCCTGGTGCTTTGTGCGGTCGTCCTGTTGCAGTCCGGCAAGGGCGGCGGCCTGGCCGGCGCCTTCGGCGGCGGCGGTGGCGCCCCCCAGCAGTTGCTCGGCTCGCGCGGCATAACAACCCTGCTGCACAAGGTGACGATCTACTGCGCGATCGGTTTCTTCATCACGAGCTTCGCGCTGTTCGCCACCAGTGGCCCGCGCCGTGAGCGCTCGAACAGCATCCTGAACGAGGCGGCCGGCAAGGGTGAGCTCAACCTCCCCGTTCAGCAGGAAAATCCGCTGCAGCAAAGTGCGCCGACGCCTGCGCAGCCGCAGCAGCGCTGACGCGACGGTGGGTCGCGAACGACTGCGCGCCCGGGTGGTGAAATTGGTAGACACGCCATCTTGAGGGGGTGGTGGCCACAAGCCGTGCGGGTTCGAATCCCGCCCCGGGCACCAAAAAAAAAGGAGGCTGTCTTGGACAGTTTCCTTTTTTTTTGTTGACACGATTTTGCAACGAACGAAATATTGGCATTGCTTCAGCTGGCAGCCTGACGCCAGACATAGGTGAAGCATGAGAGACAGGAGGTCTCATCCGGAGAAACCACAGGGTGCGTGGTCCGGATGGACGAAGGAACTTCCGAACAATGGAGGAGAGGACGATGATGGCTGCCGCCAAGAAGAAGGCCACGAAGAAGGCCACCAAGAAGGCCACGAAGAAGGCCACCAAGAAGGCCACGAAGAAGGCCACGAAGAAGGCCACCAAGAAGGCCACCAAGAAGGCCACCAAGAAGGCCACGAAGAAGGTTGCCAAGAAGGCCACCAAGAAGGCTGCCAAGAAGGTCGCCAAGAAGAAGACGACGAAGAAGGCCGCCACGAAGAAGAAGGCGACCAAGAAGGCCCCGGCCAAGAAGGTTGCCAAGAAGGCCACCAAGAAGGCCACGAAGAAGGCGACCAAGAAGGTTGCCAAGAAGGCCACGAAGAAGGCGACCAAGAAGGCGACCAAGAAGGCGACCAAGAAGGTTGCTAAGAAGGTTGCTAAGAAGAAGTAGTTTGGGCCCCTTCTGGGGAACACTACTAGAAACCCGGCGGGCTTCGGCCCGCCGGGTTCTTTGTCTTGTGCCCGGAAGATTGCGCCCGGCATGAGCTGTGCCGGAAGGGGGCATGGAAATGCGCCCCGAATCCTGGCAGCCACCATTCTGCCCCAATCCCAACTGCAGGCACCACACCGCCGTAGGCGGGGTGTGGCCGTTCAAGCGGTCTGGTGCCTACAGGCGACAGACGGCGCCCTACCGTATCCGGAGGTTTCAGTGCCGGGAGTGCCGGCGCTGTTTCAGTACCCAGACCTTCTCCGTGACCTACTGGATGAAGAAGCCAGGCATCCTGCCCGAGGTCTTCCGGCAGACCACGTCGTGCGCGGCCCATCGGCAGATCGCCCATAACCTCGGGGTGGCTCCCGACACCGTCGACCGGGCGGTCGGTCGCTTGGGACGGCACTGCTTGCTGGCGCATCTCGCCGTGTGGGGGCAGAAGCCGCCCTGTGGGGCGGTGGCCATCGACGGACTCGAGACCTTCGAGTGGAGCCAGTTCTTTCCCTTCCACGCGAACGTCGCGGTGGAGGTTGAGAGCGGCTTCTTCTCGTTCTTCACCGACAGTGAGTTGCGGCGGCGCGGACGGATGACCGACTGGCAGCGTCGGCGGCGGCAGGAGCTCGAGGACCAGCTTGGCCGACCGGATCCGCGCGCCGTCGTGAGGGGTATCAGTGAGCTGCTCGGGGTGGTACTGGCGGGTGTCGATGCTGTCGTGATCCGGAGCGACGACCACCCGGCGTATCGAGGGCCGATCCGCCGTTCGACGTGTCACATCCGCCATGAGGTCACCTCGTCGAAGAGGCGGCGGGACGGTGACAATGCACTGTTCGAGGTGAACCTCCTCGACCTGTGGATCCGACATGGGAGCGCCAACCACAAGCGCGAAACGATCGCCTGGTCGAAGCGGCGCCAGCGTGCCATGGAGCGGTTGGCCATCGTGCTGGTCGACCGGAACTACCTTCGGAGCCGCTGGAAGAAGCGGGGAGGACCGACTCCCGGAATGCTGCGGGGCGTCATTGACCGCAAATTGTCAGTCGAGGAGGTCCTGGCGGCGCGGCGATTCCCGGACCAGTTCAACCTGCCGTGTCCTTGGGACAGGTACTATCGCGGGGCAGTCGAAACGCAGGCCTTGTCGGTCAATCGTCGGCACGTCCTGAAGTACGCATTCTAAAATGAGAAACCCGGCAGCGTCGGCTGCCGGGTTTCTGGCGAGAGGCGCAATCTTCCGGGCACGTCCGTCAGCGCCGGATTTTCTTGGCGGAAACGTGCTTGGCGCGCACATCGGCCGGCACCGTATCAAAGAACCAAGCCGCCCCAATCGTGAAATTCCGGTAGCCGACCATATTCGAATACCCCAACTCATCCACCTTGAAGGCGAACACCGACAGGTCCGCGCGGGCCACCAATTGCAGGTTCTGTTTCGGCTCGATGCTCAGTCCGAAGTTGCCTTCCAGGTACAGGGCCGTCTTGTCCTCAAGCTGGCTGAACCGGTTGATCACGCCGCCGAGGCCGAAACCCAGGGTGGGGGTCACGCCGAAGAAGGTCGCCGGCTGGGCGTCATACATCATCGAGATGCCGCCCTTGTAGGCGGTGAAGCCGTCGTCGGCGTCGACCTCGATGCGATCCCAGACGCCGTCGCCGGTCCGGCCTTCCCTGCTGTAGAGCATGGTCGTGTTCGCGCGCCCAGCCAGGTAGTTGCCGACCAGGTCCAGGTGGACATCATCACCCAGGTAGATGCCGATCCGGCCACCGATGGCGGTGCCCGGCTCGATCTCCTTGCGGGGGGCCATGTAGTGTTCGGTGTCGACCGACTGGATCAGGACCTCACCGTTGTAGCCGAGGACGTCGGCCGCACCGGGCGTGAGGATCGTACGGTCACTCAGGGCCTTGAGATCCAGGTATGTGGCGCCGCTGAAGGTGCCGCCATAAAGCGAGAGGCGGTAGCCTTTCACCTTATAGTCCTTCCACTCGAGCGCGGCAGCCGGCGCATCGGGGACGGCGGCCTGTTCAACGGTCGCTGTCGCGGCAGGGGCCGCTGCAGGCTTGTCTTCGGCCGCAGCCGGGAGTGTCCCCAGGCCGAGGGCAGCGAAGGTGAAGAGCCACACGAGTTTCCTGACGATCATGAACTCACCTCGACCAGGCGCCGGCCGCTAGGGCAGCCGTTCGACCGGGATGTGCGGGTCGCGTGGGGCGCGGGTGGTTGGGTCCGGCCGGCAAAGCCGTTTCAGGGACCCAAGTAACGGTAATGTTCCCCGTTCGCGGTGTCCAGAACTTTCGACCCGACGGGCTTGGAGGGCCGTGTTGACAGCCACTTGTCAGACAATTACCATTCGAGACCGGGCCGAAATTCCCGGTCAACCGGGCCACGAATCCCCCCCGGGGGAACGTGGGTTTCCACTTTCATCCGGGCGTCAATTTTCCGCGCGCCACGCGGGTTGTCTTCGGGGCGCGGTTTGCAGCCGCTCTTGTCCGGACCTTCGGACCGCCAGGGCGGCAGGGTTGCACCGGCTACCGTCGACCACCCAGGAGGACGATCCGTGAAGACCTTCCCCATGGAAAAGATCCGCAACGTGGCCCTGATGGGCCCTCACGGCGTCGGCAAGACCAGCCTAGCCGATGCGATGCTCCATGTGACCGAGAAGGTCGGTCGTCGCGGAAACGTCGATGACGGCACTTCGGTGTTCGACTACGCCGAGGAGGAGATCGAGCGCAAGCAGACGATCTCCGCCAGCCTGGGTTGGACCGAGTTCGAAGGCAACAAGATCAACATCATCGATACCCCGGGCGTCGACGACTTCCGCGGCGACGTGTATGCCGCCCTGCGCGTGGTCGAGGGGATCATGTTCGTGATCAAGGCCGACGGCGGCTTCGAGGTGGCTTCGGAAAACCTGTGGAACCTGGTTCGCGCGACCCACCTGCCGACGTTCCTGATCGTCAACCGGATGCACAAGGAGCACGCCAACTGGCGCACGGTCATGAACGGGATCAAGGACCGTATCCCCGGCGCGGCGCCCCTGCAGCTGCCGATCGGCAACGGGGAATCGTTCGATGGCGTGGTCGACCTGATCACGATGAAGGGCTCGAAGTTCGACGGCCATCATGCCGTCGAGTGCCCGATCCCGGACGACCTGGCCGCAGCGGTCATCGAAGCCCGCGAGATGCTGATGGACGCGGCGGCCAACGCCGATGATGTCCTGACCGAGAAGTACCTCGAGAACGGGACGCTCGACGAGGCGGACATCATCGCCGGCCTGAAGAAGGGCACGCTCGAGGGTACCGTGTACCCCGTGTTCTTCACCGACGCGCAGAGCGAGGTCGGCGTGCCGTCGCTGCTGCACCTGATCGTGAACCTGTTCCCGAGCGCCTTCTCCCGCACACGGCAGCCCCTCAAGGGCGTCAAGGCCGGTACCGACGAGGCGACCGAGTTCACACCCGGCGTCGATGGCCCGGTCGTGGCCTACGCCTTCAAGCGCCAGTACGAGGCCCAGGGCGGCGACACCACCTGGCTGCGTGTGTTCTCCGGCACCCTGAAGGCCGGCGAGAACCTCGAATGCTCGGACGGGCGCAACACCGAGCGTATGGGCCAGTTGTCGGTGGCGTTGGGCAAGTCGCGCGAGAAGATCGACGTGGCCGGCCCCGGCGACATCGTCATGGCCGCCAAGCTGAAGGCCACCCACACCGGGGTCACGCTGGCTTCCGGCGTGGACTTCGCCTTCACGCCCATCCAGTATGCGGTGCCGACCAGCACCGATGCGATCAGTCCCGCGGTCAGCGGCGACGACGACAAGATGGCCGCCGGCCTGCACCGCATCATGGAAGAGGACCCGACCTTCCAGCTGATCCACCAGGGCCACCTGTCGCAGACGATCCTGGCTACCCAGGGCGAGATCCACACGAACTTCATCCTCGACAAGCTGAAGAGGCTCAACGGGGTCGTCGTGGAGCGCCGCCGGCCGCGCATCGATTTCAAGGAGACGATCCGCGGGTCGGCCGAGAAGCAGGGCCGGCACAAGAAGCAGACCGGCGGCCGCGGCCAGTTCGGCGACGTGCACATCCGCATGGATGCGCTGCCGCGCGGGTCGGGCTTCGAGTTCGCGGACGAGATCGTCGGCGGCGTGGTGCCCAACAAGTTCATCCCGGCGGTCGAGAAGGGCTGCCGTGAGACGCTGCTGCACGGCCTGGTCGCAGGCTACGAGATGGTCGACGTGCGCTGCGCGCTGTTCTTCGGCTCGTACCACCCCGTCGACTCGTCGGAAGCGGCCTTCAAGGCGGCTGCCCGCCTGGCCCTCAAGCACGCGGTCGAGGAGGACTCCGACAAGCTGCGGCCGGTGATCCTCGAGCCGGTCATGAAGGTCCGGATCGTGGTGCCGCAGGCATACATGGGCGACGTGATGGGCGACATCTCGACCCGCCGCGGCGCCATCCTGGGCAGCGAGGCCGACGGGCCGTACCAGGTCGTTACGGCCAACGTCCCCGAGGACGAACTGTACCAGTACGCCACGTCGCTGCGTTCGTTCACGCAGGGCACCGGCGTGTTCACGATGGAGTTCTCGCACCGCTCCGAGGTTCCGGGCGACGTCCAGAAGCGCCTGATCGACGAGTACAAGAAGACCGCGAAGGACGAGGAGTAGGCTAAATGTCCGGGCATTCCAAATGGGCGAACATCAAGCGGCACAAAGGGGCCCAGGACGCCAAGCGCGCCCGGGTCTTCAGCCGGATGATCCGTGAGATCACGGTCGCGGCGCGCGGTGGCGGCGATCCGGACGGCAACCCGCGCCTGCGGGCGGCACTCATCGCCGCCCGGCTGGCCAACATGACCAACGACACCGTCGAGAAGGCCATCAAGCGCGGTTCGGGTGCCGACGGCGGCGCCATTGTCGAAGAGGTCAGCTACGAGGGCTACGGCCCCGGCGGCGTGGCCATCATGGTGGAGTGCCAGACCGACAACAAGAAGCGGAGCACCGCCGACGTGCGTCATGCGTTCACGAAGTTCGGCGGCAACCTCGGGGCGAACGGGTGCGTCAGCTACCTGTTCGAGCGCAAGGGCATCATCACGTTCGACGCCGAGGGCGTGAACCTCGACGCGGTGATGGAAGCGGCGATCGAGGCGGGCGCCGAGGACGTGCAGGAGGAGGACGGCACCATCACCGTCACGACGGCGATGGAGGACCTGCACACCGTCAGCGGCAGCCTGGCGACGGCCGGCTTCAACGCGACGGGCGTCAACCTGATGCCGGTGCCCGGCACCTACATCAAGGTCGAGGGCGACGAAGCCGTCACCCTGATGAAGCTGATCTCGTACATGGACGATCTGGACGACGTGGCCCGCGTGTCGGCGAACTTCGACATCGACGACGCGACGATGGCGGCCATCGAAGACCAGCTCTAGATCCCGGGAGGGCGCCCATGATCATCCTGGGCGTCGACCCCGGTTCCCGTGCGACCGGCTACGGTGTCATCGACACCGTGCCGGTCGCCCGCATGTTGGGGGGCGGCGTGATCCGGCCCGCCACCGGCGCGCCGCTGGCCGAGCGCCTGCGCGACATCCACGAAGGGCTGACGGCCGCCATCGCCGAGTTCAATCCCGAGGTGATGGTCGTCGAGCGGGTGTTCAACGCCCGCAACCCGCACAGCGCCCTGGTGCTGGGGCACGCCCGCGGCGTGGCGCTGCTGGCCGGGGCGCAGGCGGGCCTGGTCCCGTGCGAGTACACGGCGCGCGAGATCAAGATGGCCGTCACCGGCACCGGCGCCGCCGGCAAGGAGCAGGTGCGTTTCATGGTGATGCGGCTGCTTCGACTGACGACCGAGCCGCCGCTGGACCTCAGTGACGCGCTGGCCGCGGCCCTGGCCCACCAGGGCCGCCAGCGCGCGGGCGCGGCGGGTTGACGCGGCGCCCGATTGCGAACACCGCTGGCCCCGACGGCGCACCTGACGCATAATGTCGCGGCCGGGCGGATAGGCCGCTCCCGGCATCCCGCGCCCCTCGGCGGCAGGACGGACGCATGATCGCATTCCTCGAAGGCATCGTGATGACGGGCGGAACCGACGCGGTCGTGAGCGTTGGCGGGGGCATCGGCCTGGACGTGCACCTGTCGTCGGCGGCGGCGGCCGAGCTGCCCTTGCCCGGCGAGCCCGTGCGGCTGTGGACGCACCTGGCCGTGCGCGAGGACGCCTGGACGCTGTACGGGTTCCTGGACCCGGGCGAGCGCGAGATGTTCCGCCTGCTGCAGACCGTGTCGGGCGTCGGCCCGAAGGTGGCGATGGGCATGCTGTCGAAGGCGGGGGCGAACGAGATCGCGGCCTGCCTGCGCGGCGGCGACGAGGTCGCGTTGGCCAAGTTGCCGGGCATCGGGAAGAAATCGGCGGCGCGCCTGGTGGTCGAGCTGGGCAACCGCTTGCCCGAGCTGCCGCAGGGCGCGGCGGCCGGCGGCGCGGGCGGCGTGAGGTCCAAGGGCATCATGGATGCGCTGTCGGTCCTGGGGGCAATGGGCCTGGCGCCCGGACAGGCCGAGCAGGCGTTGCAGCGCGCCCGGCAGGCCGACCCCGCGGTGATCGAGGATACCGAGGCCTGGGTGCGCGCGGCGCTCAGGCAACTGAACCGGGCCGTCGGCTAAAGGGCCGACCGCCGGAGGGATGGACGCGTGCGCGACCAGCGATGGACCGACCCCGGGCAGCAAGACGGCGACCGCGAGCTGGAGACCAGCCTGCGGCCGCGGCGGCTGGACGAGTTCGTCGGCCAGCAGAAGGTCAAGGACAACCTGCGCGTGTTCATCGACGCGGCGCTGGCGCGCGGCGAGGTGCTCGACCACGTGCTGCTGCACGGGCCCCCGGGCCTGGGCAAGACCACGCTGGCGCAGATCCTTGCGCACGAGATGGGGCTGGAGATCCGCCTGACCAGCGGGCCGGCGTTCGGCAACGGCGCCGAGCTCATCGCGCTGCTCAGTGAGCAGGCCGACCGGCGTGCCATCTTCATCGACGAGATCCACCGGCTCAGCCGCGTCATCGAGGAGCACCTCTATCCGGCGATGGAGGACTGGCGGGTCGAGCTCATCATCGACAAGGGTCCCAACGCGCGGCACTTCAACCTGCAGCTCGAGCCGTTCACTTTGATCGGCGCCACCACGCGCGCGGGGCTCATCACGCCCGCGCTGCGCAGCCGCTTCGGCATCGTCTGCCACCTGGACTTCTACCCGCCCGAGGAGCTGGCGATCATCGTCCGGCGCAGCGCCGGCATCCTGGGCGTGCAGCTGGAGGATGAGGGCGCGCTGGAGATCGCGCGCCGCAGCCGCGGCACCCCGCGTGCTGCCAACCGGCTGCTCCGGCGCGTGCGTGACTTCGCGCAGGTGGACGGACAGGCCACCATCGACCGCGCCGCCGCCGACGCCGCCCTGACGCGGCTGGGCGTCGACGTGCTGGGCCTCGAGCCCCTGGACCTGCGCTACCTCGAGCTGATGGCGGGCCACTTCGCCGGCGGTCCGGTCGGCGTGCAGAACCTGGCCGTGAGCCTGGGCGAGGAGTGCGACACGCTCGAGGACGTCGTCGAGCCGTTCCTGATCCAGACCGGACTGATGATGCGCACGCCGCGCGGCCGCGAACTGACCGCGCGCGGCTGGCGCCACCTGGGGATGGAGCCGCCGGCCGCCAAGGCCAACGGCGGCGGCGGTGAGGGCATCGATGCCCACAGCCGGTTCCTGTAGGCGCGATCCCCGATGCACGACGGCGACCCAGGCTACCAGTTCGACCTCCCTGAGGACCTCATCGCGCAGGAACCCGCCGCGCGTCGTGACGGCTCGCGCCTGCTCGTGGTGGGCGCCGGCGGCCGCATCGACGGCGAGGTGCCGTTCGTCGGTCTGCCGGCGCTTTTGCGCGCGGGCGACCTGCTCGTGCTCAACGAGAGCCGCGTGCTGCCGGCCCGGCTGTGGTGCCGGCGTGAGGACACCGGCGGCCGCGTCGAGATCCTGCTGGTCGAGCCGGTGGGCGCCGATGGCGCCTGGAAGGCGATGGCGCGCCCGGCGCGCCGGCTGCGCGAAGGGCAGGTGCTGCGCCTGGCGGATGCCGCGGACGGCGGCGGCGAGGCGCCCGCGTTGACAGTGCTTGGTCGCGACGATGACGGCTTCGTCACCGTGGCGGCTGCGGACCTGCCGACGCTCGCGTTGCGCCACGGGCACATGCCGCTGCCGCCGTACATCA
>CAIWHK010000007.1 GCA_903912525.1 uncultured bacterium
GGCTCCGCGCTTCGCCCTTCGGGCTCGCTCGGGCCTTCGGCCCGAGTCGCCCGGAGCGCACCCATGCACACCTCCGGCGCCTCACCGGCGCCCATGGGCATTCGCATGGGGATGCGGTACGTGAAGGGAATGCGACAGGAGGTCGCTCAGCGCATCATCGAGCGGCGGCCGTATAGAGACATCGGGGAGCTTTACAGGCGGGCGCAGGTGCCGGTGGAGATGCTCACATCGTTGGCAGAGTGCGGGGCGTTGGCGGGGCTGGAACCCGAGAGGCGGCGGGCGCTTTGGGTGGTGCATGGGCTCAGTCGGCGGGAGCGGCCCGAGCAACTGGTGTTGGCTTTGCCGGAGGCTGAGGCGCCCGTGCTGCCGGAGTTGGGGTGGTTCGATACGGTGAACTGGGACTGGAAGCGCGGAGGGCATAGTCCGCGGGCACATTTGATGGAGCCGTTGCGGGGGCAGTTGCGGGAACGGGGGTGGCCGACCGCGGAAGAGGTCAATGGGCTGCGGCACGGGGTGTCGTGCGACTACGTGGGGATCGTCATCTGCCGGCAGCGGCCGCACACGGCCAAGGGGGTGACGTTCATGACGCTCGAGGACGAGACGGGGTTCGTCAACGCGCTGGCGTGGAACGACGTGTGGGAACGGTTCCGGGTGCTGGCGCGGACGTTGTCGCTGATGGGCGTGTCGGGGAAGGTCCAGACGGCAGACGGGGTGTCGCACATCATCATCGACACGATCTGGGAGCCGCGGCTCAGGCAGGTGCCCGTGCCGAGTCCCAGCCACGACTTCCACTAGCGCCTGGCCGACCGCATCCCCCGCGCGGTGTCCCACGTGTAAAGGCCCAGCGCAGCCCAGATGGCGCCGAAACCGACGGCATGCGACCGGGTGAACGGCTCGCCGAACGCCACCACCGCCAGCAGGAACTGGAAGGTGGGCGACAGGTACTGCAGGAAGCCGATCGTGGAGAAGCGCAGGCGGCGAACACCCTCGGCGTACCAGATCAGGGGCAGGGCCGTGATGGGACCCGCCGCGCACAGCAGCAGCGAGATGTGCCAGCCGGACGCGCCGAAGGCCAGTTCGCCCTGCGAGCGGCGCCACAGCATCCAGCCCACGGCCAGCGGGAACAGCAGCGTGGTCTCCAGCGTCAGCCCCTCCAGCCCGCTCGGCTTCGCCAGTTTCCGCAGCAGTCCGTAGATGGCGAAGCTGATTGCCAGCACCAGCGCGATCCAGGGCGCGTGTCCCTGCTGGATCGTCAGCCAGGCGACGCCGCAGGCAGCCAGGCCGACGGCCACCATCTGCGGACGGCGCAGGCGCTCACGCAGGAAGATCGCGCCGAAGGCGACGTTGACCAGCGGGTTGATGAAGTAGCCGAGGCTGGCCTCGACCAGGTGGTCGTTGGCGATCGACCAGATGAAGACCAGCCAGTTGACGGCGATCAGGCAGGTGGTCAGGGCCATCGTCAGCACGGTACGGCGGTCACGGAACATCGCGAACGTGGTCCGCAACCGGCCACGCAGCCCCAGCAGGACCAGCAGGAAGACCAGCGACCAGGTGATGCGGTGGGCCAGCACCTCGAGCGGCGTCACCACGCCGATAGCCTTGAAGTACAACGGCGCAAAGCCCCACCACAGGAAAGCGGACGCGCCGAAGGCAGCGCCACGGCGGCCCTCGCGCGGGTCGACGGGCGCTGCCACCGGCGCCATGGCGACAGGCGCGGTATTCGAGGCCTCAGGCACGTGTACTCCCCAAAGATCCGGTCAGGTTCGGGCCACAATAGCGCCCCGCACGGCCCGGCGCAAAAGCGCAGGGCCCGGGTTGCCCCGGGCCCCTTGCAGAGAGCGTCGCCGCAGAAGACTAGCGGAACAGCGACTTCACATCGCCCCAGCTCGCCGACTCGGCCGGAACGACCGTGCCGAGATCGTCGACCTGGACGTTGGCCCACGAGCCGACCAGGGTCAGGCCCGACGAGTTCATCATGTTGTTGAACTGCACATAGCCACCGACATGCGCCGGATTCAGGATGCCCCACAGGCCGTGCGGGGGATCTTCGCCCTGGTTGCCCATGTCGAACGCCAGCTCGCCGCTGCTGACCGGGCTGCCGTCGTCGTAGATGTACTCGATGGTGGCAGGATGAGCCTCGTTCATGTCCACGTTCGTGCGATAGATCATCGACAGGCGCACCCAGGTGCCCGCGACGTACGACTTGCCATGGCTACCCGTGAACGAGTAGAAGGGCAGCCGGCCGCCGAACACGGCGACTTCGCCGTCCGGGGTACGGATGTTGAAGCGGCCGTCGGCCTCGCTCCACCAGGGAGTGATCTGCAGGCCGGCTTCACCGTTCGCGGTGCCGGAGATGCGGACGTCGGCGCTGATCGCAAAGCCGTCGACGTTCATGAAATCGGCGGCACTGACGCCGTCATTCGACAGGCGCCACGTGTGCAGGTTGGCCCAGCCCGCGGGCGGCACGCAGGTGTCGGAGATCTCGACCAGCGAGGGGAAGGTATTGGTCGTCGCCAGCACCGAGAACGGATCGTCGTTGAAGACGCGGGCGATGATGGCGGCCGAGCCGGGGATGCTCGTGGCGTACGCCGAGCAGGCCAGCGCCATGAGCGCGGCCACGATGATGAGCTTACTGAGCTTGGTCATGGTTGTTTCTCCTTGTCGATGAACCCAGGTTTCAATGCAATCGTCAGAAAACTTCATCCTCCAGTGACTTCACACCACCTCCTAGTCCGGCCCTTCCGTCTGTCCGGCATCACTTCACGATTATACACCTTTTCCACTCCTTGCGGCCGTGGCTTTCGAGCGAATAGGCATAAGCACCGCTGGGCAGCCCCCGGCCATCCAGCGTGATCTGCTGCAGGTCGTTGGCCAACGCCTCGACGTCGACCCTCCGCACCTGCCGCCCGAGCAGATCGTACATCTTCAAAATCACCGGTCCCGACTCGCGCACCCGGAACGAAATGGTGGTCGAGCCGTGGAACGGGTTGGGGGCATTCTGCTGCAACTCGATCATCGCCACCGGCTTGAACGGTTCGTCCGGCGTCGCCGTGACGTTCAGGAACCCCGCGCGCTTGAGCCCGTTGACGACGTCCGCGTTCATCATGTACCGGTGCCAGACCGAGCCATTCAGATAATTCTCGATCATGATGACGATCGGGCCCTGGTCGATGCCCAGCCAATCCTGGCCCCACCAGTAGACGGTCGGGTTGAAGGCATCCTTGAAACCGTACTTGCCCCACAGGCCGACGCCCCACGTGTCGTACATGTTCTGCAGGCAGGGCAGCACGATCTCGGGTGCAAAGGCGATCGAACTGGCCGCCGCCGTCGGCGAGATGGTGCCGTTGTCGCTCTGGGACGGCGGGGCTCCGTGCGCCGCGTAGCCGTTCGGGTCGTCCGAGGCGGTCAGGCCCCACAGGTTCGCGCCATAGGCGGTGCGCCCGTACGGGTTCTGGATGCAGTAGGAGCGCGCTGCGTAGGTCGCCCGGCGCGAGTTCTCGAAGTAGTCGATGCCGCGCGCCGTCATGTAGGTGTCGGGAATGCCGCGGTAGTCGATCCAGCAGTGCGAGTACTGGTGGCCGAACAGCGGCCCGAACGGCACGTAGCTCTGGCCGTAGTAGGTGGCCCAGGTGTAGCCGCTGGTCCAGTAGGTCCAGGCCGTCGTCGGCACCGGGTGCGTCGGCGAGCCCAGCGCCAGGACGTAGAGGATCATGGCTTCGTTGTAGCCGATCCAGTTGCCGAAATTTGTGAAGCCGGTCTCGGGCTTCCAGCCCATGCGGATACCGGTGCCCCCGTTCCGCATGAAGTCCCAGTCCACGCGCCGGTACAGGGAGTCGGCCAGGTCACGGACGGCGACATCGGCGGGATCGCTGGTGATGAAATACTGCTTCGCGTCCAGCACGCCGGCCATCAGCAGGGCGGTGTCGATGGTGGACAGTTCACAGGTCCAGGTGCGGTAGCCCGAATTGATGTCCAGGAAGTGGTAGAACAGGCCCTTGTAGCCGTTCGTGTTGTAGACGCCGCTGCCCTGCGCGCCGTTCCACAGGGTCTGCATCCCGAGCATGATCCGGGCGCGGCCTTCTTCACGCGTGACCCAACCGTGGTCGATGGCGATGCAGATCGCGGAGATGCCGAAGCCCTGCGCCGCGATGCTGCACGGCGAACCGGCCTGGCTGCGGTCACGGATCAGGCCATTGACGGGGTTGGCCTCGTACCAGAAGTACTTGAAACTGCGCCGCTGCAGGCTGTCCAGCAGCGCCTCGTTCGAGAGCGACTTGCCGCCCATGGTGAAGACCGGGTAGTCCTCGCGCGTGCCGCGCGGCCCGTCCGCCGCGGCAGCCACCCCGGCGCCGACGACGGCCAGGAGCAGGCCCGCACACAGCCCGGCCAGCGGACGTCGCCCGCCGTTCCGGAAATCGCGCCACGTCTTCATCCCGTCTCCCCTTCGCCGGCGCCGGCCGTGCCGTGCCGTCGGATGCTCGTCCTAGAACTCGACCACCATGGTCAAGCGATGCGTATCGTCGAGGTAGTCGTGTCCCGCCCAGGCGTAATCGAACCGGTACTGGTTGCCGGCCAGCTTGCCCCGGACGCCGAAACCGAACGTCAGGCCGAGCTGGCTGTCGGTCTGGAACAGCGTCTGGTAGCCCACCCGCAGCGCCAGCAGGTCGCGCAGTTCCCACTCGGCGCCGAGATTCATGCTCTCGCTGTTGTCGTTCGGATGCAGGCCCTCGGCCAGCAGCAGCATGTGGCTGCGCTCGCTGAACGCCAGCGGCCAGCTCAGCCCGAGCCGGAACAGGCCCGGCAGCGGGAACGAGTCGGTCGCCTGCTCGCCAGGAAGGGCGCCGTTGTCGCCGTACGAGTCCGGGTCGTTGTCGTACGTGAAGTTCAGGTCGCGACCCGTGAACCGCGCCTGGGTGCCCACGTTGGACATGCTGAAGCCCAACTGGGCGCCCCGGGCATTGAGCCGGTACAGCGAGCCCAGGTTGAACGTCACCGTCCGGTCCGACGTGTTCCAGATCTTCTCGGTCACGTAGTTCGCCTGCAGGCCCGCCGCGAAGCGCTCGGTGATGCGACGGCCGTACCCGATACCCAGCGCCACGTTGCTCACCGTGTAGTTGACGCCGGTTCCTTCCGGACTCTCGACCGTGCGCACCGCGATGGCGCCCGAATTCAGCGAGGTCACGCTCGTGAACACGTTGCCAAGCCCCTTGACCGGCAGTGCGACGCCGATGTATTCGTGGCTGATGCCCGCAAACCATTCGGCGTGCGAATACAGCACCGCAGCCTCGTTCAGCAGGCCCAGCGTGCCGGCGTTGTAGTAGATCGCCTCGATACCACCCGGCAGCGCCGACCCGGCATTGCCCAGGGCAGCGCCGCGCGCACCCGGCTCGATCCGGAGGAACGTGCCGAGCGTCGAGCCCACCTTCGTCTGCGCCGCGGCCGGCCCGGCTGCACCCACGGCGCAGGCGACGACCACCATCAGTACGAGTCCCGCATTCCTCATGTCGCTCCCCGCGCTCACTTGACGATCGCGAACTTGCCGGTGGCCGTCCCGGCCGCACCGCCGTCCACGTAGAAGATGTAGAGGCCCGGCGCCACGTCGAGCTGGTCCTTCGTCCGCAGGTCCCAGGGGACCATGCCGTCGTTCGAACCGTCATGACGCAACGTCTGCACGAGCTCCCCGATGACGTTGTAGATGCGGATGACGCAGTTCGCGGGCAGGCCCCGGAACTCGATCCGCCGCTCGCCGCGCCCGGTCACCGCGAACCGCTCCGGTTCGAAACTGGCCGAGCCCAGGTACGGATTGGGCACCACGTACGGCGCCAGTTTCTGGCCGCCCGCGGCAGCCGCCACGGACTCACCGGTCGTATTGAACTCGAAGACGTCGTCGACGCCGAACGGACGAATCAATGCCAGGTGCCAGGCATCGCCGGCGCGCGGCGGCTGCGCCGTCGTGGCCGTGACCTTCAGGCGCCACGTCACCTTCGGCGCCGGGTCGCCGGCCACATAGGTGACGATGTCCAGGACCTCGTCGGCGCGGCTGAGCGTGTTGTTGGCGTCCCGGTCACGGAAGATGAAGTCCAGCTTCCGGTCGCCCGACGCGGTGTGGGCGATGACCTCGAACTTGGCCGGGGTGGCCGCGTAGAACGGCGCCGCCAGCGAGGTGTCCATCACACTGTCGTAGAAGAACACCGTGATGTCGTCCGGATAGCCGGCGCGCAGGCGGTTCGCCGACAGCACGCTGTGTTCGTAGGCAACGGTCACGTTCGCGTCCGTGGCGCTGCCGAACAGGAACCCGGTCTCCTCGGCATCCACCTCGACGGCGCTGCCCGTGGTGACCACCGGCAACAGGCCCAGGCCGACCGGGCCGATACCCAGGCCGCGCAGGTCGGCGCCGCTGGTGAAGCAGACGATGTCCCCGGTGACGTCGGTCAGCGAGTACCTCGTCGCGATCACGCTGTCGGGGTGCGGCGAGGTGAAATTGATCCGGAATTGGTGCCCGTCGGGAACCAACCCGGAGTTCACGACCTGCAGGGCCACCGAACCGCTGCCGCGTCCGGCCACGGCCACGGCCGTGTCCGTCGTGGCCGCAGCGAAACCGAGCACGCGCGGCTCAGGCCGGACCGCCACGACGTTGGACGGCAGGATGAGGCCGCCGCGCGGCGTGCGCGACGGGGCGATGGCGTTCTCGGACGGGTAGAAGTTGAAGGCCTCCGACCCGTGGTCATAGGCCGTCACGGCGTAGTAGTACTGTTGGCCGTTAACGGCGCTGTGGTCGGTCCAGGTGTGCTTCAGGCCGGTGTTGGTGCCCAGGTGGTACTGCACACCCTCGACAGCCAGGTTCGAGAACCCGGAGTACTCGTTGACCAGGTCGAACTGGGCGATGGGCTTGCCGTTGCCGATGGGGCCAGAGCCCGTGCCCGTCCAGATCACCTGCGGATCGCGGAATTCCGGGTCGGTCGAGCGGTAGATGCGGTACCCCTCGAAGTCCTCCTCGCCCGTCACGGCATCGGCGCCGCGTTCGGCGACGTCGTCCCACGAGAGCCGCACGAAGCCGTCGCCGGTCTCGGCGGTCGCCGTCGGCTGCTTGGGCGGCGTCGCGAAGCGATAGTTCGCGTTGTAGATCTGCTGCACGGTCTGCGTGTTGCGCGACAGTTCGTCCAGGTCGGCCGCATAGGCCATCGCCAGGCTGAAGCGCTCGGTCTGGCCCGCGGCCAGCCGGAACGGACCGGAGGCGAACAGGAACCCGATGTTGTAGTTCGACGCCAGCGGCGGATCGAAGCGCGTGGCTTCGTCGGGCGACGTGAACTTATTGTAGAGCCGCTCCGGCCAGTTCTGGGCATCGGTGAAGAACACGACGCCGTCGGTGGTCTGGTCCGGGTTGCCCTGGCCCGGGCGGATCCGATTCAGCTTGAAACCGGTCAGGCCGATCTGGTCGGACTCGTTCAGGTCCGTGCCGTCGAAATTGGGCTCGCCGGCGGTGGGGATGCCGTCGCCTTCGCCGGTATCGGCGGGCGTCGTCGGGTCGGTCGCAACGCCGTCGGCGCCAAGGTCGTGGTTGGCCGCGACCCAGTCCATGTCTTCGTCACCGGTCCACCACTCGCCGGCGCGGAAGGCGGGACGCTGCTCCACCGGGCCGTACTCGGCCTCGAACAGCGTGCGGTCGTAGTTCGCGACCACGTAGGCCAGGATCTCGGCCTCGCCCACCAGGCGCGTGCCGGGTCCGCCCTCGCGCCGCTCGTTGGTCATGCCGTCCTGGTCGTCGTCCAGGGCATTCGTCGCGTTGCCGGGCGTCTCCATGTACGCGTAGCCCAGATAGCCGGTGGTCGAGCAGGAGCCCGCCAGGTCGCGGCCGTGGCCCTTGTTGTCCCAGGTGTAGACCAGGTTGATGCGCTGGTTGTTGAACGTCTGCTGGAAGAAGGCGTTGTCGTCGTCGGATTCGTAGATGCCGTCACACGACAGCGCCGACCCGCCCACGCCCGAGTCCATGTAGAGACCGAAGACGATGTTGTCGTTGTAGTCGGTCGTGCTCTCGTTCGTGATGTCGTAGTGCCAGAAGATGACGTTGCGCGCCTGCGGGTTCGCCCACTGGAAACCGCGCACCTCGACGCGGAGGCCAAGGCCCCGGCGCGTGGAATCGCGGCTGTCCGGGAAGTAGTTCCAGGCGTCGTAGTAGTCGTCGTCCAGGACCATGTAGCTTTCCTGGTCCGCGGCGATGTGCTTGCCGAAATAGCCGTTCCAGCCGCCCGGCCAGCCCGGGTCGTCAACATCGTCCAGCCGGTCGGGCCAGGACGAGGGCCAGGTGCGCGGGTCGTTGCTCAGCGCGGGTGAGCGGCCCGGATTCAGGTTCGGGTCCGGCTGCATGTAGCCCGGCCGCGGCTCGAAGCGCATGTCGCGATTGTGGTACGGGCTGGTGCCCTGGCGCTCGCGGAAGCCGGTCTCCATCAGGTAGATGTCCGAGCCGCCGGTCGTCTGCACCTTGGCCAGCACGAACGGCGTGACGCCGTCGCTGTAGTTCATGCCGCTGCCCTTGGGGGCCTCAGCCGAATGGAACACGCTCAGGTCGACGTTGACCGGGTCGCGCGGGTAGTCGCCGACCATGCCGAAATTCCAGAAGATCGTGCGCAGGTTGTTGGCGTCATGCTGGCCGGCGCGCTCGGCGTCCAGCCGGCCGCGCTGGTCCTGCGGCACCGGCGTGACCACCTCGGCCCCGCTGCGCTCGGCCGCCAGCGCCAGCAGCATCGCAGCCAGCACCCGTCCCGCCGTCCGTCCGCCGCGTCCACGTCTCGTCTGCCTGCCAACGGCCACCGCGCACCATCCTCCGGGTTCATTCCGCATGTGATCCATCACTTGGCCCCCCAGCTCAGGCGCATGCCCATCTCCAGCCGACGCGGCTGGTACAGGCGCGTCGGGTCGGCCAACGCAATCCGCTCGTTGGGGCTCACGACGCTGCTGTAGTAGGGGCTGCCGGTGCTCGGGAACACGGCGCCATTGAAGAATCGTGTATCGAAGAGGTTGAACACGCGCACGAACACGCTGCCGGCGTCGTCCTTGCCGAACTTCTTCTCGGCGCGCAGGTCCACCAGAAGACCGGCCGGCTTGCGGCCCGCGTTCGTGGCAGCGCCGAAGCCGTACGCTTCCTGGGTCTGCGGCGTGTACGGCTGGCCGCTGGCCAGCTTGGCCACCGCCGCCACCGTCCAGGCCCCGGGCGTATTGAGCGACGCCGTCAGGTTGACCGTATGCCGCTGGTCCCAGTTGAACGGCACCAGCCGGGGCCGCGGATCCTCGCCCGCCGCCGCGCGCGTCGCCGTCTCGCTCGGGTCGCTTGCGTTGCCCTTCGCCTGCTGCCACGTGTAGTCCATGGACAGCGACAGCGGGCCCACCTGCCGGTGGTCAAGCGCCAGCGTGAGGCCCAGGGCGCTGCCGTGGTCGACGTTGGTCAACCGCGAATACGTGGCGCCGGTGTAGGTGTCGACGAACTCGACGCCGAGCAGGTCGCGGATATCCTTGTAGTAGATCGTCAGGTCGAAGCCGAATTCCGGGTTGACGACCTGCTTGTAGCCGACCTCGTACTGGACGGTGGACTCGGGCCGGACATCGGGATTCCCCATCACGCCGTAGTCCGCCGCGCCGGCCTGGAGGTTCTCCAGGACCGAGTAATCGGAATTCGAGAACATCGTGCTGACCGACGGGAACTGCCGGAAGTGCCCATAGGCGAAATGGACGGCGGCCTTGTCCTCGATCGGGAAGGCGACACCCACGCGCGGCGACACCGTAGCCTTCACCGTCGTCTCTACGGGGTCGGCCGTCGGCACGCCCGCGATGGCATTGGCCGGGTTGGCCGCGTCGCCGGGGATGGTCGAGCGCGCATCGAAGTAGTCCACGCGGGCGCCGTAGCGGACGATCAGGTCGCCCCGGTCCAACTGGTCCTGCACGTAGGCGGCGCCCATGACCGGGAAGCGTTTCATCGGCCCGCGGTAGCCCTCCACATCGACCTTCCGCAACAACTCGTTGTTGACGTACAGCAGATATACGGGCGTGCCGAACTCCACTTCCGGCAGGCTCAGCTCGAAGCCGGTCTTCACCTGGTTCTGGCTGTTGACCTGGCTGACGAGCGACCCCTTGAGGATGTAGGACAGCGTCTTCTGCATGTAGTTGGTCAGCTGCACACCCTGGTAATTATAGCTGCCGAGGTTCACTACGGAGCTCAGCGCCGGCAGGCCGTCATAGCGGCTGTCGTAAGGATCGTCGTAAAGGTGGTCGGTGTAGTCGAACGAGTTCCGCCGCGCGCTGAAGTCGATGAATGTCGAGGACCCGAGCGTGTGCGTCACGTCGAATCCCTGGGCAATCGACAGCGTTCGCTGGATGGACACCGCATCGGGCAGGTACCGGAACTGCCAGATGGTCGGCCGGTTCTCCCGCCGGTTCAGCAGCAGCTGGTAGCTGATCTTCGTGTTGGCGAGCGCGTTGCTGGTCAGCTTCGCCACGCCGGACCACTCGTTCGTGTAGCCGAGGGGCATCTTCTTGCCGTCACCGGTCGCGGTGAAGGTGGCCGGGTCGCCGGGGTCGGTGAAGTCGTCCGAGGGATTGTAGCGCCGCTCGGCCCAGATGTAGTCATCCCACTGGTAGTAACGGCCGCTGACCAGGAAGTTCGTCTTGTCCCACGGCAGCGGACCGCTCAGCGTCGTCTGGAAGTTGTTCGTCCCGGTCAGGTGGAGGGCATCGTCCACCTTGCGATTCTCACTGTTGCCGGGGAACAGGAACCCGCCCGCGTAGACTTCGCCCTCGACCCTGTATTTCTCGCCGCCCTGTTTCAGGATGGCATTCACCACACCCGACATGGCCTGGCCGTATTCCGCGTCGAACGTGCCGCTGATGACCTGCACTTCCTGCAGGAGCGAGCGGTCGATCTTCAGGCTCGACATGTTGTCGAAAGCGTTGTTGATGCTGACTCCGTCGACCTGGTACTGCACCTCGCCGCTGCGACCGCCGCGGAAGTGGCCGTCGACCACGCCCGCCTGCAGGTTCACGACGTCGTCCAGGTTCTGGACCGGCAGGTCCTCGATCTCCTGCGTGGTCATCGTGGCCTGCGAACTGGTGACCTTCAGGTCGACCGGCGGCCGCTCGGCGATGACGACGACTTCGGCGGTATTGAGGTTGGTGTCGCCCATCTTGAAGTCGATGCGCATCGTGTTGTCTGCCGAGACGACCACCCCGGTCATCGTCACGGCGTTGAATCCGAGGCGACTGGCCTTCACCTCGTAGGTGCCGGGCGCCACGTTCAGGATGAGGAACTTGCCCTCGGCATCGGTATACGCGCCCAGGCGCGTACCCGTCACCAGGACGGTGGCGGCGACAACGGGCTTCCCGCCCGCGTCGACGACACGGCCGGCCAGCGTGCCGGTGGTGCCGGCCTGCAGCGGCAGCGCGGCCAGCAGCAGAAGGCCGCCCAGCAGCAACGCCAGCGCGCGCGACTTGTGAAGGGGCTGCAACACCAGTGATCCGCCTCCGGTCGATCCGTCCCCGGGCGGTCCCGCCGCCGCGCCGGAGCCTCGGGCCCCGGCGCGGCGGTCGGCCGCCACTCTTCCGTTGTTTCCGTCTTCTCTGCGTTGCTTGAACAGCAGCGCCTACTTGATCAACAGCGTCTTGCCGGTCAGCGAGCCGCGCACGCGGCCCGTTGCCGGGTCGACGAACTGCACGCGGTACAGGTAGACACCCGCAGCCGCGTCACCCTTCGCAAACAGGGGCACGTTGGCATCGCCCTCGCCCATGGCGCCCAGGTCACGACGCTCGACCAGGCGGCCGCGCACATCGTAGACCTCGATCGACACCAGGTTGCGGTCCGGGATCGCGAACGACACTTCCGGACGCGGCGACGGGTTCAGGCTGCCGAGCAGGCGCGCGTAGTCGCCACCCGGGTTGAACGGATTGCCCACGCCGCTGATGTACGACGGCTGCAGGTAGGCCGCGGCCGGGCAGCAGGTGCCCTGCCACTCGCGCTGCCACCAGGTGCGCGTGGCGTAGCTGTCGCTTGCCACCTGGAAGCTGTCGCCGTCGAACAGGTTGATGCCGATGAACAGGGCGCCATCGCCCAGGTTGGCGGGATAGCCGAGCGCCGTCAGGTCCAGCTCCATCTCGACGGTGTACCCGTTGTCCATCTGCGTGCCGAGCGTGTCGACCGTCGTGCCGGCGTTCATGTGCGCCGCGATGCTCGCGGTGCCGGCCGTGACCATGCTCAGCAGGTCGTCCTGCGCCAGGGCGGTGCCGTTCTGCGCGATCTGGAAGGCCAGGCGCTTGCCGAGCAGCGTCCGGTCCGGTCCGCGCACGGTGCGGTCGTTGATCGTGACGATGGCGCCGTCCCAGCGGTTGACGTCCGCGTGGTACTGGACGACCGCATCGCGTACGTCGAAGCCCAGATACAGCTTCTGGCCGCGGTGGTACATCTTGATCGTCGCGTCCGAGGGATCGACGACGAAGGCGGCGCCGCCGTTCACGTTCGGCTGGTACTGGCCCGCGCGCAGCGGCCCGACACCGGGATACGTCGCGCGCAGCGCGGCATCATCCCACCGGATGTCCAGGGCGTACGGGGTGCCGCTCGACCACACGGCCTCGTTCAGCGAGCCGTCCACGACGGGGACAGCGTCAATGGCCGGGATGGTCAGGTCCGGGGCGATGAACGGCGCGGCGCCGGACACCGTCGTCACGTCGGGACGCCCCATGACACGCACTTCGTTGTACCAGGTGTCGTTGCCCCAGGGACCCTGCCACCACACGCGGTTCGTGCTGAAGGTGACGGGGCTGATGGGCCAGAAGCCGTCGCAGTCGTAGATGGACATGTTGAATTCAACCGTGTCGCCCGCCGGCTGCGTGACGTCGTAGCCCATGACCGACAGGTCGAAGCGCATCTCGACCGTGTAGCCCGTGTCGGGCGTCGTGTCGCTGTTGGACGTGCCGTGCACGACCGTGACCGCATCCCAGGCCGCGATCTGCGCCGGCGTGCGCGGCGAACCATGGGGCAGTTCGGCCCAGGCGCCGATGAACCCGGGCAGCTGCCCGGTCGGCTGCGGGTCGAGCCGCTCGTCGTGCCACCAGGAGTACAGGTACTCCAGGACTGGCTTCGGAGTGCCGCCCGACGACTTGTCCTTCAATCCCATCAGGAAGCCGTCGAACCGGTTGAACGACGCGCTGCCGCCCACCGAGTTGTCCGTGACCTCGGCGCCCAGGTAGAGCTGGTTGCCCCGGACAAGGAACTTGACCACGGCATGCGTGGGGTTGGCCGGGGGATCCCAGCCGGCCTCGGTCTTCCAACCGCTGCCGGGGATGCCCGCATCCACCCCGTAGTTGATCGTCCAGGACTCGGCGTTGGCCCAGTCCGCTTCGTTCAGGTTGCCGTCGAGCGTGAGGTCGGCCTGAGCCGCCCGCGCCCAGATGGCATCCTGGCGGGGAGCCTGCGCCAGGGCAGGCAGCGCCGCCGCCGCAATCGCCCCGCCGGCGAGCAGGGCCGTGATCCACTTTTTCATGTTGCTACCTCCGCAAGGGTGCCAGTTCCGCGTTTCCGCTTCCATTGCCTGTCCGTTTGCGTCCAACCCAGTTCGTTTCCAGCCCAGTCGTATCGTATGTCCCCCCGGACGTCTGTCCGTCGCGGCGCCCTACTTGCGCCCGCGCCGCACCGCTCCCCCGTCCCCAGCCGTCTGTTCAAGCATGCCGGTCCCCGTGATGTCCGAACCACACGACTGCCGCACCACGAGCACCGCCGGCAACTGCTGCCGCAGGCTGCCCCCTGTGGGCCCGCTCTCGATCGCGCCCATCATCAGGTCGACAGCGCGTTGCCCCAGTCCGCAGGCGTCGACGCTGACGGTCGTCAGCGGCGGATTCAGGTAGGCCGCCATCGCGATGTCGTCGAATCCCACCACGGCAATATCGCGCGGAACGCGTTTACCGGCCGCAGCCAGGGCCGCAAGCAGGCCCACGGCCATGCCGTCGTTGGCGGCGAACACCGCGGTGGGCCAAGGCCGCCTGGCCAGAAGGGTCACGCCGGCCTCGTAGCCGGCCGCCTCGCGGAAATCGCCGGGAATGATGGCGGCCGCTTCCGGGTCCAGGCCGGCGTCGGCCAGCGCGCGCCGGAAGCCGCGCAGGCGTTCCTCGGCGTCGACGTTGCCCTGCGGGCCGGTGATCATGGCGATGTCCCGGTGACCGAGGCCGATCAGGTGGGCGACGGCCGCGCGGGCGCCGCTGAAGTTCTCGAAGGCCACCGAGCAGCAGCCTTCCACCTCGATGCGGGGATTCAGCAGCACGACCGGCACGCGGCGACGCACGCGCTCGACGGTTTCAATGGATGCTTCGTCGGGCGCCATCATGATCAGGCCGTCGATGCGACCGAGCATGGCGCGACCGGCGATCAGCACCTCTTCACCGTTGGAATGCGAACTGGAGAGCAGGATCTGGTAGTCGTGCGCGCGGGATTGGCGGTCGATGCCGCGGATGACCTCGGAGTAGAACTCGCCGAAGAGTTCGGGCAGCATCACGCCCAGGGTCTGCGTGCGGCGGGTGGTCAGGCTCTGGGCGGCGCCGTTGGGCCAGTAGTCCAGCTTGGTGGCAATTTCGAGCACGCGGCTGGCGGTCTCGGGATTGACCAGCGTGTGGTCGTTGAAGACCCGCGAAACGGTGGCGATGGATACCCCGGCGGCGCGGGCGACGTCACGTATCGTGGCCAAGCGGGTGGCTCCAGCCGATGCCCCCGCGCGCCCGTCCACCGGCGTCCTCGGGGTTCCCCATGGTGTGCAGACAGTCCTTCGTCCGCTTCCGATGTAAACGGTTTCATACTTAGCCAAACCTGTCAAGCGGACTTTGACAAATGGGGGCCCTTCAACGTAGCATTCGCGTCGCATCCGGCGCTCCGTCGCGCCGGCCGCGGCCGCCGGGAGGCACCGAAGCTTGCAGAATCCTGTAAATCACCCCACCCCCGCCGGGAGTGGGTTGCCTTTTAATGCCAGCCTTCTGGGTGCGCCAAGTCCCTCCCGTGAAAACGGTTACACCGTTTTTACCCGGGGTGATGGCACGGGCTGTTCACGCGCGGGGAACCTGTCCCTGACGGGGGGCGGGTGGCCCGAATCCGGGTCGCGCGACGGTCTCTTTATATATATCGGCATCGACGGCGGAGTGCGTTTCCGGGTGGGTGCCGACCCTGCGGGAGCGGGGCCCTTCGCCGCGCCGGGCCTGCTTTGTTACAGCGAGGGGCATGGCGACCTGGCGGTGGCGGTCGACACCTGCATCGTCCCCGGGCGCCAGGCCGAACTGCGCCGGGTCACGATCACCAACCGCGGCGCCGCGACGCATGTCGTGGACCTCACGACGCTGGCCGAGGTCGTTCTCAACGACACGCCGGCCCACGCCTCCCATCCCGGTTTCTCCAAGCTGTTCGTACAGACCGAGGCCGTGCCCGGGCAGGGCGCGCTCCTGGCCCGGCGACGCCAGCGCTCGCCGCAGGACAACTGGCCCGTGCTCGTGCACGCGCTCGTGGCGCATCCGACCGGCGGAACGCTGCAGTGGGAAACGGATCGCCTGCAGTGGCGCGGTCGCGGCCGGCATCGCGACGAACCTGCCCTGCTCGACCCGGGCGCGCGCCTGACGGGAACCACGGGCAACGTCCTGGACCCGTTGTTCAGCCTGCGTCGCGACGCCACCCTGGATCCGAACGGCCAGGTGACGTTCTTCCTGCTGCTCGGCGTCGCCGCCGACCGTGCCGCAGCGCTGGAGCTGGCCACGCTGGCCGGCGACGCAGCCGCTTGTGAAACAGCATTCGCCACGGCGCAGGCAGCGGCTGCAGCCGACATCGCCAGCCGCGGCTGGCAACCGCAGGACGATGCCGAGGCCCGCGTCCTGGCCGCCGCCATCCTGGCGGGCGATGCGTCACTGCGCGCAGCGCCCGACATCCTGGCCCGCGCCGGCGGCTCCGTGGCGACGCTCGCGACGCTCGGGCTCAATGTCGGCGACGCCCTTGTCGTGGTGCACGAGCGCCGGACCGACGGGGCCACCGTCCAGCGCCTGCTCCGCATGTTTGCCCTGTGGCACGACATCGGCCTGCCGATCGGACTGGCGATCATCGGCAGTGCGACCGACAGCAACAACGACACGCCTGGCATTCGGCGGCTGGATGAATCGATGCTTGGCGACGCCACGCGCGACCTGCTGGACGCCGCCGCCCGCCTGGTGGTGGCCGGCCCCCTGCCCGGACCGGCGCTGACAGGGCGCACGCCCGCACCCGCCGGCCCGGTCCCGGCCCGCCCCACGGCCGCGAGCCCGACGCCCGGAGAGAACCTGCTCTTCGCGAACGGGATCGGCGGCTTCAGCGCCGACGGCAGCGAATACGTCATCCGCCTGGCGCCCGACGAAGCCGGCCGTCTGAAACTGCCTCCCCTGCCCTGGACCAACGTGATCGCCAACGACCGCCTCGGCTGCATCGTCAGCGAAACGGCGTTCGGCTCGACGTGGTGCGACAACAGCCGCGAGAACCGCCTGACGCCCTGGAGCAACGACCCGGTCCTGGATCCGCCCGCCGAGGCGCTGTACCTGCGCGACGACGCCAGCGGCCTCGGCCTTTCCTGTCTGGGCGGCCCGCTGCCGGGCGGCGGCGACTGCGAAGTGCGGCACGGCTTCGGTTACACGACCTGGCGGCGGCACGCCGACGGACTCGCGCTCGAAACCACGGTCTTCGTCGACCGCGACCGCCCGGTCCGCCTGAGCCGCGTCCGCGTGACCAACAATGGCCGCGAGGCGCGGCGCCTGTCGCTGTTCGCCTACAGCCAGCTCGTGCTCGGCGACGCGCCCGCCGGCAGCGGCCGCTTCGTGGTCACTTCGCACGACGCGAAGAGCGGCGCGCTGCTGGCCCGCAACCGGACGGCGGGCGTGTTCGCGGACCATGTGGCGTTTGCCGCCGTGGTGCCCGACACGCGAGCCACCGCGGCACACGTGAGCGGCGACCGCGCAACCTTCCTGGGCCCCGACCGGGATGCTTCGGCCCCCACGGCCCTGGCCCAGCCGGCCCTTGACGGCCGCACCGGCGCCGGACTGGAGGCCTGCTTCGCGCTGCAGTCCTCGCTGGAACTGGAAGCCGGCGGCACGGCCGAGGTCACCTTCCTGTTGGGCCAGGAACGCGGCGAAGCCGGCGCGCTGGCCGTGGTTGCCGCCCTGGCGACGCCCTCTGCCTGCACAGAAGCGTGGCGCGAATCCCGCGCCTTCTGGCGCGACGGGCTGGGCGCGTTGCGGGTGACGACCCCGTCGCCGGCGCTCGACCTGATGCTCGGCGGCTGGCTCGGCTACCAGACGCTGTCGTGCCGCGTGCGCGGCCGTTCGGCGTTCTACCAGTCGGGCGGCGCCTTCGGCTTCCGCGACCAGCTGCAGGACTCGCTGTCCCTGCTGCCGTACTGGCCCGAGCTGACGCGCCGCCAGATCGTGCTGCACGCCGGCCACCAGTTCGTCGAGGGCGACGTGCTGCACTGGTGGCACCCGCCGCTGGAAGCGGGCATCCGCACGCGCTTCGCCGACGACCTGCTGTGGCTGCCCTACATCGCCTGCGAGTACGCGGCGCAGACCGGCGACGCCTCTGTGTTCGACGAGAGCGCGCCCTGGGTGACCGCGCCGCTGCTGCCCGACGGCGAGGACGAGGTCTTCGTCCATGTGGCCGACAGCGGACTGAAGGGCACCGTCTATGAGCATTGCTGTCGCGCGCTGGACCGCTCGCTGAAGGTCGGCGCCCACGGCCTGCCGCTCTTCGGCACCGGCGACTGGAACGACGGCATGAACCGCGTCGGGCGCGAGGGCCGCGGCGAAAGCACCTGGATGGGCTTCTTCCTGGTGAGCATCATCGACGCGTTCGCCCCCCTCTGCGAACAGCGCGGCGACAGTGAGCGGGCCGCCGCCTACCGCGCGCATCGCGACCGCCTGTCCACCGCCCTGAACGACACGGGCTGGGACGGCGACTGGTATCGTCGCGGCTACTACGACGACGGGGCGCCGCTGGGCTCGAAGGGCAATCGTGAATGCCGCATCGACGCCCTGGCCCAGGCCTGGTCGGTGCTGTCGAAGGTGGCGCCGCCCGCCCGCGCCGCGCAGGCGATGGACGAGGTCGAGAAACAGCTCATCAACGACGACGAGCGGCTGATCCGCCTGTTGGCCCCGCCCTTCGTCGACACGCCGCACGACCCGGGCTACATCCGCGGTTACGTGGCCGGCGTCCGCGAGAACGGCGGCCAGTACACCCACGCGGCGACCTGGGTCGTGCGCGCAATGGCCGAACTGGGCCGCCGCGACCGCGCGGCCGCGCTGCTGGACCTGATCAATCCCGTCCTGCACGCCGCCACGCCGGAACAGGTTGCTCGCTACCTGGTCGAGCCCTACGTGGTGGCCGCCGACGTCTACGGCGCCGAACCCCACATCGGGCGCGGCGGCTGGACGTGGTACACGGGATCGTCCGGCTGGCTGCAGCGCGTGGCGCTGGAATCGGTGCTGGGCCTGCGGATGGAAGGCGGGCAGGTGCTGGTCGTGGATCCGTGTGTGCCCGACGACTGGCCGCGGTTCGCAGTCGAGTGGCGCTTGCCGGGCGACGGCACGCGTTACGAAATCTCGGTGGAGAATCCCACCGGTTGCTCGGCCACGGTCGTGGCCGTCACGGTGGATGGGCTCGACCTGCCGCCGGTCGACGGCAAGGGACGCTTGCCCCTGCTGCGCGACGGCGGGCAGCACCACGTGCACATCACCCTCGGCAGCGACGGCGCAAACGGAGCGACCCGATGAGCGGCGCCTTCCCCGACGAATTCCTCTGGGGCGCCGCGACGTCGGCGTACCAGATCGAGGGCTCGCCGCTGGCCGACGGCGCCGGTCCGAGCAACTGGCACGTCTTTGCGCACACGCCCGGCTGCATTGCCGGCAACGAGAACGCCGACGTCGCCTGTGACCACTACCACCGCTGGCGCGAAGACATCGCCGTCATGCGCGAGCTGGGCCTGCAGTCGTACCGCTTCAGCCTCTCCTGGAGCCGCGTGCTGCCCGAGGGCACGGGCCGGGTCAACCGGCCGGGCCTCGATTTCTACGACCGCCTGGTCGACGGCCTGCTCGCCGCCGGCATCGAGCCGTGGCCCACGCTGTTCCACTGGGACCTGCCGCAGGCGCTGGACGAGCGCGGCGGCTGGGCCAACCGCGACTGCGCCGAGTGGTTCGCCGACTACGCGCGCGTGGTGTTCGCCCGCCTGGGTGACCGCGTCGACCACTGGATGACGCTGAACGAGCCGTGGGTCGTCGTGGACGGCGGCTACGTGTTCGGCGTGCACGCGCCGGGCAAGCGCGACCTCGCCCTGGCGCCCCTGGCCGCCCACAACCTGCTGCGCGGGCACGGCCTGGCCGTGCGCTGCCTGCGGGCCGAGGCGCGCGGGCAGGTCGGCATCGTCGTGAACCTCGAGCCCAAGGACGCGGACAGCGACTGGCCGGCCGACCTCGAGGCCACGCGCCGCGCCGACGCCTACATGAACCGCTGGTACCTGGATCCGCTGGTGAAGGGCCGCTACCCGGACGAGATGCGGGACATCTTCGGCGCGAACTGGCCGACCTTCCCGGCCGACGACTTCAAGCTCATCACCGAACCCATCGACTTCCTGGGCCTCAACTACTACACGCGGTCGGTCAACCGGGCCGACGCCGCGGCCAGGCCCGTGGGCGCCTCTCCCGTGCGCCAGGACGGCGCGGTCTACACCGAGACCGGCTGGGAAGTGCGGCCCGGGAGCCTGCGCGAAGTGCTCGGCTGGATCAAGTCCCGCTACGGCGACCTGCCCATCTACATCACCGAGAACGGCGCCGCGTTCGCCGACCCGAGCCCCGACCAGGGCGGCCGCGTCGCCGACCGACCGCGCCTCGACTACTTCCGCGGCCACCTGCAGGCCGTCCGCGACGCCATCGCCGACGGCGTCGACGTGCGCGGCTACTTCGCGTGGTCGCTGCTGGACAACTTCGAGTGGGCCTGCGGTTACGAAAAGACGTTCGGGCTGGTCCAGGTCGACTACGCCACCCAGGAGCGCACGATCAAGGACAGCGGCCGGTTCTACCGCGACGTGATCGCTTCCAACGGGCTGGCGCTGGACGCCTGACCCGGGCCCGGCTCCCCCGCGGAGGGCGGGAGCCCCCTGCTGTCGCTGTCGGCCATGCGCGGCAGCGGCTTTCGTTTTTTGCCATCCCCTTGGCACCACCCATGTTGCCTGCGCCGCTTCCGCTTCCGTCCGCAGCGCCGCGGGGGGCTGCCGATGTTCATCAAGCTCCGCAACCAATTGCCGATAACGACAGTGGCTTGTCACCCGGGGCCTGAGGGAGTCGGAATGCCTGAAGCAACCGTCCTGCTCGTCGACGACGAGGAGCCGATCCTGCGAGCGCTCCAGCGCGTGCTGCGCAAGGAGCCCTACCGCGTCCTCACCGCCGGCAGCGGCGAAGAAGGCCTGGCGATCATCTCCCGCGAAGAGATCGAGCTTGTCGTCTCCGACCAGCGCATGCCCGTCATGACCGGCGCACAGTTCCTCCACAAGGTGCAGGAGATCAGCCCGGCGACGGTACGCGTGATCCTCTCGGGATACGCCGAGGCCAGCATCATGGTTGAGGCCATCAACAGCGGCGGTGTCTACCGGTTCATCAGCAAGCCGTGGAACGACGAGGACCTGAAACAGACACTGCGCCAGTGCCTCGAGCACCACGAGATCCTCAAGGAAAACCGCCGCCTGTCCGAACTGTCGGCCAGGCAGGTGATCGAGATGGAAACGCTGAATCTCCGGCTCGAGACCGAGGTCGCCGCGCGCACCCGCTCGCTCGCCTGCGCGCAGGATGTGCTGGAGAGCCTGCCCCGCGCCGTATTGGGCATCAGCCGCGACCATGAACTTGTGATCGCCAATGAGGCCGCAAGGCGACTCCTGCCGGCGCTCGCCACGACCCTTCCGGGGACGGACATCGCCGAAGTCCTGTCGGACGGCGCCGTTTCTGCCGTGTCCAGGTGCCTCGAATCGGGAACCGATTCCACCGGTGCGGTCGAATGCGAGGGCGGCACGATGCAGGCCCATGTCGCCCTGCTCGGCGATCGCGGCACTCCACGCGGCTGTGTGCTGCTGCTGGAGGAAGAGTAGTCATGCCGGCCGTCGCCCAGCAGCCACGTGAACTCGTCCTGAACCGCGTTCGCGAGATTCCGCCGCTTCCGCTCGTGGTCCGGGAACTCATGAGCGTCATGCGCAAGCCCGAGAGCTCGGCCGATGACATCACCCGGGTCCTCAGTGCTGACCAGGCCCTGGCCGGCAAGATCCTCCGGCTGGTCAATTCCTCGTTCTACGGCATGCCGGGCCATGTCTCGACGATTTCGCAGGCCGTCGTCATCCTGGGACACGCCGCGCTGCGCAGCCTTGCCACCACCCTGTCCGTCGTCGACTCGTTCGGAAGCGAACTCCCCGCCGAGCGCCGGCAGGTCTTCTGGCAGCATGCCTTGGCCACCGCGGCCGGGGCCGAGGTCCTGGCGCGGGAACTCGGCCTGCCCGAGCCGGAAGAAGCTTTTGTAGCCGGACTCCTCCATGACATCGGCCACCTGATCCTGGCGATCGCCCTGCCCGAAGAATGTGAAGCGGCGACCGCAGCGGGGATCATTGGTGACCCTGAGCAGGAGCGCACCATCATCGGCATGGACCACTGCCGGGCCGGCCGCCTTGTCCTGCAGCACTGGAAGCTCCCGAATTCACTGATCGAGTGCGTGCGCCTGCATCACGGCGAAGGCGCCTGCCTGAACGCCACTTCGCCGATGTTGACGGTCGTGGCCCTCGCAGACCGCCTGTCGAGACTCCAGGGAGACACGGGCGAATCACCGGCCGTCACCGCCGACGTGGTGGCCCTGTCGACGGCCCTGCGCCGCGATCCGGCCGCGATCATCGGGCTCCTGCCGACGATCACCGCGCGTTTCGATGAAGCGCGCGCCGTGCTCGGCACGGCGGACCTCGACCTGGACTGGACATCGGAGTCCTTCGGCATGTTCCCGCCGAACGGCCTGCCCGTGGTGGTGCTGGCCAACGACGCGAAACGCACCCAGTGGCTGGAACGACTCGCCGAGCGCCACGGCTACGAGCCGGCCGATCCGCGGCAATGGCTCAGCGAGGGCCCGCACCGGACCCCGGTATTGGTCATTTGCGATGTCGAGAGCATCAGCGCCGAGCAGATGACGCGCCTGGAACCCCTGCTGGCCAACTCCGGCGCGCGGGTCATTGTGCCGCAGCCGGGCGACCCGCGCAGGATCCCCGCGTCCTGGCGCGCCCAGTGCGGCACCCTGCCGATGGTCTTCTCAGTTGGTGAGCTGGTGCTCTAGGGCGGGGTCGGAAGCTTCGTCGTCGTCGACCATCGCGGGGCGGACCCACAGCGGCAGCACGATGCCGACCGTGTCGTGGTAGTTCTGGATGCGCCTCAGCAGGCTCTCGGAGACTTCCTGCCCGGCAGCCACGAGCATGACGCCCGCCTGCGAACGCACGGGTTCCACCATGACCATGCCGATCCTCATCTCGTGCATCAGCATGCCGCGCGGGCCGGCCTTGTCCTCCGCCACGTCGGCGATGGCCTCGTATGCCTTCAGGAGGCGCGGATCGTAGGCGCCGGTCTCGACGCGCAGCGAATCAAGGACGCGCCTGACCGAATAGCCGCGCCCCTGCAACTCCTCGATACGGTTGGCCAGCTTCAGCACGCGAGAAGCGATCGGGATGTCGTCGCCCGAGATCTTGCCGCGCGGCGATCCGGTGCCGTCGAAGTTCTTGTCCATGAACTGGATGGTCATCAGCACCTCGTCCAGGCGCGGGATGTGGCTGATGATGTTGTAGGTGACCTGCGGAACGCGCTCGACCATCCCCGATTCCTGCGCCGTGAGAGGCTCACCCGTCGCCAGCTTGGTGGCGATGGTATCGGGCAGCGTGATGCGGCCGATCTGCGACAGCTGCGCCGCCACCTGCATCTGCCAGTCGATGTGAATCCCGGCCTCGGTGCACATGAGCTCCGCCAGGGTCTTCACGCGCGTGCCGCGTCCGAAGAGCGTCGGGCTGGAGAGGGCGAGGATCTCGCTCATCGCATCGATGCTGCCCTTGAGGGTCTCCTCGAGCAGCACCCGTTCCGCCGAGACCAGGCTGTGCTGACGGACACAGGCGCGAACCGCGTCGAGGATCTCCCCCATGGAACAGGGCTTGGCCAGGAAACGGAAGATGTTGCCCTCGTTGACGGCCCTGGCCACGATCTCGAGGTCCCCGTGACCGGTCAACAGCGCGCGGACAACGTCCGGGAATTCCCGGCGCACCTGCGTCAGCAGGTTGATGCCGTTCATGTCCGGCATCCGCATGTCCGACACGATGACCTGGAACGGTTCGGGCGTCTCGCGAAGGGCTGTCAGGGCGTCCGCGGCGCTCGTCACCAGGGTCAGGTCGAGCTTGTCCCGCAGGCTGCGCTCGATGGAATGAAGGACGCGCACTTCGTCGTCGACACACAGGACGCGCGGCAATTTGATGTTCTTTTTCAATTCCGCCCTCCCGGCGAGACGCACCCGTGTCGCCCGGCTAAGGGCTACACTTAATGTTCGGCCGCGAGTGCCGACACCTTGAGCAATCGCGGACACTTTCGTCGGCTTGAAGGGAGACGCGCTCGATGGCCAGCACGACGACCACTGCAGACACCCTGGAGCCCAGGCAGGCGTCCGTGGAATCGCCTGCCGTCGAAATCGAGCGCGACCGCAGGCAGTCCGCACTGCGCGAACTCGCCGACAGCGAGAGCTATTCGCGCGTGCTGTTCCACGCCACCCAGACCGGCCTGGTCATCGCCGACCTGCGCACCGAGTGCATCATGGAGGCGAATCCGGCGGCGGCCGAGATCCTCGGGACGACAACAGATGACCTTTGTGGCCATTCCGCGGCGATCTGCGGCTTCGGCGATATCTTTGAACCCATGCGCGAGGGCAACCGTCTCCTGGAGCGCCACAAGGCGGAACTGAGACGCAGTGAAGGCACCGGCATCCCCGTGATCCTGTCGGCCGTCGCCCTGAAGCTGGGTGAGCGCGACGTGGTCGTCCTGAGTTTCGTCGACATCGGCGACATCAGCGCCGTCCAGGAGCAGCTCCGGCAGTCGCACGTCCACCTGGAGGACGCGGCAAGGCGCCTGGAATCGCAACGCGACGCCATCATCCAGTCCGAGAAGATGGCGAGCATCGGCCAGCTTGCCGCCGGCGTGGCGCACGAGATCAACAACCCGATCGGCTACATCACGAGCAACCTGGCGACGATCTCGGAATACACCGACTTCCTGCGCACGCTCCTGTCGCTGTACCGCCAGTTGGCCGAAATGCCGATGGACGATCCGCGTCGGGACACCGTCATCGACGAATTGACGATCGCTTTGGACGAGGAGGACCTCGACTTCGTCCTCGGCGACCTGGATGTCGTCCTGCGGGAATCGGTCGAAGGCACGACGCGGGTGGCGGACATCGTCCAGAACCTGAAGAGCTTCGCGCGGGAGGATTCGCTCCAGAAGACGCCCCACGACCTCAACGAGGGCGTCGAGGCCATGATCCGCATGGTCTGGAACGAACTCAAGTACTCCTGCAAGATCGAGAAGGACCTGGGCGAGCTGCCGCTCATCCGGTGCCATGCCGGCCAGATCAACCAGGTGATCATGAACGTCCTGGTCAATGCGGCCCACGCCATGGCGCCGGCCGGGGGAACGATCACCATCTGCACGCGCGCCCACGAGGATGCGGTGGAAATCTCCATCTCCGACACGGGCTGCGGCATGACGCCCGAGGTCATGCAGCACATCTTCGACCCGTTCTTCACGACCAAGGACGTCGGCAAGGGCACGGGGCTGGGCCTTTCCATCAGCCACGGCATCGTGTCGGACCACGGGGGACATTTTGACGTTTCCAGCGAACCGGGCAACGGTTCGAATTTCCGCATCTTCCTGCCGCTGGCTGAACTGGATGATGACATCGTGAGTTGAGGCCCCGGAAGAATCTTCTCCCGGCGCGGCCGTGACTCCCTCATTTTTTTCCGCGCCGCCGATCGGCCATGGTCGCGATTTTCGCAAGCTATTTGTTTTCAACACACTAACAACTACGGATTCCCCGCATGGGCGCGCACGAATCGTGCAATAGCTCCCCGGGGACCTGCGCCGACGAGCGGCGCCACGCCGCCCATGGCCGCATGAACCGGGAGTGCCCATGACCTGCGCGCGCCTCCACGACGACCACATGCGCGACCTTCTGGACGCCATGGGCGATGCCGTGGCGCTTCTTGGCGTCGACGGGACCATCCTGGCGATCAACGAAGCCGGAGCCGCCCAGCTCGGCCTTCCGCGCGACGAATTGATCGGGCGCTGCTGCTACCACCTGATGCCGCCCGAGATGGCCGCCTGCCGCCGTCAAATCGCCGAAGAAGTCACGCGCACGGGCCAGCCGAGGCACTTCGTCGACATGGCCGGCGGGCACTACCAGGAACACCATGTGCGCCCCCTGCGGGACGTTGACGGGCGTGTCACGCGCCTGGCCGTCCACGTCGCGGACGTCACCGACCTGTGCCGGGCCGACCGGGAGCGGCAGGTCAAGTCCCTCGAACTGGAAACCATCCACGCGCACGTGCCGGTCGGCATCCTCCTGCTCGATTCCGAGCGGCGGGTGACCAAGGCCAACGAGGCCGTCGCCCGGATGGCCGGGGCCCCGCGCGAGGAGATCCTCAACCGCATCGGCGGCGCTGCGCTCGGCTGCCTCAACCACCTGGACGACGAGCGCGGCTGCGGGCACGGGCCCAACTGCGCCCGGTGTGAGCTGCGACTGGCCCTAGTCCATGCGCTCGAAAACGGCATTGTCATCAACGCGCTGCCCGTGGCCCTGCCGGTGGAAGGTCCCGCCGGGCGCGAGATCAAGCATGTGCTCGTGTCGGCCGCGCCCATCACCATCGACGGACGCCCCCAGGTGCTGGTGTCCCTGCAGGACATCACGCCATTGCGCCAGGCCGAGGCCGACGTCGCCTTCAAGGCGATGGTGCTGGACCAGATCCAGGACCGCGTCACCGTCACCGACATGCAGGGCACCGTGGTCTACGTCAACAATGCGGCCTGCCGGTCGCTGAAGAAGGCGCGCGAGGACCTGGTCGGCCGGAGCGTGTCCGGACTCGGCGAGGATGCGGCGCGCGGCGCCACCCAGCGTGAGATCATCGAGGGCACCATCGCCAACGGCGCCTGGCAGGGCGAAGTCGTCAACATCGCGGCGGACGGCGCCCCGGTGCTGCTGCACTGCCGCACCTCGCTGATCCGCGACGAACAGGGCGCGCCGATCGGCATGTGCGGGATCGCCACGGACATCACCGAGACGAAGCGTCGCGAGGAACAGCTGCGCGAGAGCGAGCGGCGCTTCCGCCGCCTTCACGAACAGTTGCCGATCGGCTACTTCGGCCTGGACCGCGAGGGCTGCTATGTCGACGCCAATCCCGCCTGGCTGAACCTGCTGGGGCTTCCCCGCGAGCAGGTCGAGGGTAGCCGGTTCACCGACCTGCTGGACGACAGCCACCTGGAGCGGTTCGCCGCCGCTCGGGCCCGCGTGCAGGAGGGCGGCGAGGAGCAGTTCGAGTGCGAGATCCGGGGCGGTGACGGCAGGGCCGTCACTTTCTTCTGCGTCGACCGGGGCGGACTGGACGACCAGGGCGGCGTCGACGTGACCCACTGGGTCGCGGCCGACGTCTCCGAGCGGCGACGGCTGGAGGCCCAGCTCCGCCAGGCCCAGAAGCTGGATGCGCTCGGGCGGCTGGCCGCAGGCGTCTCCCACGACTTCAACAACCAGCTGACGGTCATCTCCGGCTACTGCGACATCCTGCTGGGCCAGGTCCCCGCGGAGAGCCCCCTGCGCCCGGCGCTCGGCCAGATCCGGCGCGCCACCGAGCGGGCCTCGTCCACCACCGGCCACCTGCTGTCGTTCAGCCGCAAGCGCGACCTGGCGCCGCGCGATGTCGACCTCAACGACCTCCTGCGCGACCTGCTCCACCCGGTCAGCAAGCTGATCGGCGAGACGATCCGCGTGCGTCTGGAACTGTCGCCCCGCCTGCGCACCGTCTGCGTGGACCCGGGCGCGCTGCAGCAGGCCATCTTCAACCTGATCATCAACGCCCGCGACTCGATGCCCGACGGGGGCACCCTCGTACTGCGCACGGCCAACCGGCCCGCCCCCGCGACGGCGCCGGGCGCCGGCCTGGTGACCCTGACGGTAGAGGACAGCGGCCACGGGATCAGCGACGGCGACCTGGAGCATGTGTTCGAGCCCTTCTTCACCACGAAGGGCGAGGGACAGGGCACGGGACTCGGCCTGCCGATGGTCCGTGGCTTCGCCGAACAGAGCAGCGGCCAGGTCGAGATCCAGAGCCGCCCGGGCGTGGGCACGACAGCGACGATCGCCTTGCCGGCCACGGCCGCCGCCGGTTCACCAAACGAGCAGGCAGAAGCCGCAAGTGAGCCGGAGCGACTGGCGGGACGCTTCCTGGTGGTCGAAGACTCCGAGTCGGTCCGCGACCTGGTGGGCGATGTCCTGCGCCGACAAGGAGCCGAGGTCGTGATGGCCTCCTCGCCGGAAGAAGCCCTGAGACTGGCCGCCAGCGGCGCCCGCTTCGACATGGTGGTCACGGACATCGTGATGCCGGGCATGCGCGGCGACGAGATGGTGTCGCGCCTGGTCGCCGCCGGCCGCGTCGACCGGGTTGTCTACATGTCCGGCTACCATGACAAACGGACCGCGTCGATGTCGGGCCCCCTGCTGAGCAAGCCCTTCGCCGTGCAGGAACTCGTCGACATGGTCCAGAGCGTCATGCAGGAACCAGCCGCCGTCGCGGCGTCCGGCGCCCCCGGGAGGCCGCTGTGAAAAGCCCCCTCTCCACAACCCAGGTCGCCATGATGCTCGGCGTCACGTCCCAGACGATCGCGAACTGGATCGACCAGGGACAGCTGCGGGCCTCGCGCACGCCGGGCGGACATCGCCGCATCGACGCCGGTGACTTCGAGGACTTCCTGACCAAACGCGGCATGCGCATGCCCGCGGAGCTGGTGGAGCACCCGCACACCATCCTGGTCGTCGAAGACGATCCCCAGGTGGGCCCCTGGCTGGTCCAGCAGTTGACCACGGCGCGCCCCGACCTGCACGTGATGCTGGCGCAGGACGGGTTCCGGGCCGGCGAACTGGTGGCCCTCACGCAGCCTGACACGGTGATCCTCGACATCTACCTGCCGGGCCTCGACGGGTTCGAGGTCTGCCGTCGCCTCAAGGGGCGCCCGGAGACCGCCGGCATCACCGTCATCGCAATGTCGGCCAACGACACGCCCGACGTTCGCGACACGATCCTCGAGGCCGGCGCCATCGCTTTCCTGCCCAAGCCCGTCAACCTGAGCCGCTTGCTCTGCGCGATCGCGGAACACCAACCGGTATCCGCATAGGGGTCGGTCGGGGTCCCGGGCCGTGCGATCCTTAGCAAAGGAGTCCCATTTCCAAAAATTCCCAAAAATTCCCTAAATGTCCCTGTCGTCCGTCCGAAAACGATCACGGTTGAAGTGACGTTCGGGGGCGGGCGCCCGAGTCCGGAACGGCAGCAACGTTGTTGCCGGGACGGAAGCGGGGTCCCTGGGCGCACGCATCGTGGCGATCATCAGGGTCGCCCTGCATGAGGAGGATCATATGACGGAGAATGAGGCTGTGCGGCCCGACTCGCAGGACAAGGCCGGCAAGTACCTCACCTTCAAGCTGGGTCCCGGGCACTACGGCCTGGAGATCCTCAAGGTACGCGAGATCATCGGGACCATCGGCGTCACCGCCATTCCCCTGGCTCCGCACCATGTGAAGGGTGTCATCAACCTGCGCGGCACGGTCATCCCGGTGGTTGACCTGCGGCTGAAGTTCGGCATGGAGGAAGTCGAGGCCACCGCCGAGACGTGCATCATCGTGGCGCACGTCGGCGACCGCGAGATCGGGGTCCTCGTGGACCAGGTCTCCGAGGTCCAGTACTTCAACGCTGCCGACATCCAGGATCCTCCCGCCTTTGGGCAGGGCGTCGACACGGAATTCATCCTTGGCATCGGCAAGGTCGGCGATCACGTCACTTTGCTTCTCGACATCAATCGTGTGCTCATTGCCAGCGAGATCGCGGATCTCTGTCTTACGGCGTGATCACCATCTGCCGGCCGCCTGAGAACGGCCGTGTGAAGGGAGCGTACCAATGCTGAAGAACATGAAACTCGGCGCTAAGATCAGCCTCGGCTTCGCGATGGTGATCTGTCTGGCGTCCGTCCTCGGCTCGCTGGGCGTCGTGAGCATGAACATGGTCCGGAAGAACTCCAACATCCTGGCCACCGAGTACATGCCGGAAGTCGAATACTGCAACCAGGTCGAGCGCAGCTCGCTGGCGACGATGTACGCCGTTCGCGGCTACGCACTCAGCGAAGAGGCCAAGTACTTCGAGGAGGGGAACAAGGAACTGGTAGAGGTCAACAAGGCCCTCGACGACTGCGCCAAGCTGGCCACCGAGGCCAAGCACCTGACCAAGCTGGGGCCCGCCGTGCAGGCCGCCCAGGTCGCCGTCGACGATTACGAGGCCCTGCTGAAGCAGACCAACGAACTGATCACGAAGATGGACGGCAATCGCGCGACGCTGAACACGTCCGCGGCCCAGTTCATGGAGAACTGCAACACGTACCTGGCCAACCAGACCGACAAGATGGACCAGGACATCGCCAAGGGCCTCAAGGGCGCCAAGCTGCGCGAGCGCATGAAGAAGATCACGCTGGTCAACGACATCATCGACCTCGGCAACGGCGCGCGCATCGCGAACTGGAAGGCCCAGGCCCTGCGCGAGCCGCAGTTCATCATCGATGCCGACAAGAACTTCGACCCGATGGCCGAGAAGTTCGCGGCAATGCGCGAGATCACCGCCGATCCCGCCAACCTCGAGCAGATCAACACGACCGAGAAGGCCGGCGCCGAGTACCGTGCGGCGATGAAGGACTTCCTGGCGAACTGGGAACAGCTGCAGGCCGTCGGCGTCAAGCGCGGCGAGGTCGGCAACAGCGTCCTGGCCCTGGCCAAGGAAACCTCCATGGCCGGCGTCGAGGGCGCGCGCAAGATCGCTGACGATGCGTCGGCGAGCCTGACCGCTTCTTCGCTGACCCTGCTCGTCGGCCTCGTGATCTGCATCGCGATCGGCACCTTTGCAGCGCTGATGATCACCCGTTCGATCGTCGGTCCGCTGCGTCGGATCATCGGCGGCCTGACCGCCGGCTCGCAGCAGACGTCCAGCGCCGCCGGCCAGGTGTCGTCGGCCAGCGTCTCGCTCGCGGACGGCGCCAGCCGCCAGGCGGCCGCCATCGAGGAAACCTCTTCCTCCATGGAAGAGATGGCCGCGATGACCCGCCAGAACGCAGCGAACGCCATCAAGGCCAATGCCCTGGCGTCGCAGACGAAGTCCAGCGCCGACCGCGGCGTGGACGCCATGCAGCGCATGAACACCGCCATCGACGACATCAAGAAGTCGAGCGACTCGACGGCCCGCATCATCAAGACGATCGACGAGATCGCCTTCCAGACCAACCTGCTGGCCCTCAACGCGGCTGTCGAAGCGGCGCGTGCCGGCGAGGCGGGCAAGGGCTTCGCGGTCGTGGCCGAGGAAGTGCGCAACCTGGCGCAGCGTTCGGCCGAGGCCGCCAAGAACACGGCCCAGATGATCGAGGAGTCGGTCAAGAACGCCGACAACGGCGTGGCCATCACCCGCGAAGTGGGCGCGGCGCTGGCGGAGATCAGTTCGGCGGCCGCCGAGGTCAACGAACTGGTGGCCGGCATCGCCAAGGCCAGCAACGAGCAGGCCGAGGGCAACGCCCAGATCAACACGGCCGTGGGCCAGATGGACCACATCACGCAGGCCAACGCTGCCAACGCGGAAGAGACCGCGTCGGCCAGCGAGGAGCTGTCGGGCCAGGCCGAGGAGCTGTCCTCGATGGTTCGCGAGCTCGAGTCGATGGTCGGTGGCGAGAACACCGGCTACGGCCCGCAGTTGAAGGTGCCGGCCAAGCCGATGCGCAAGTCCGCGCCGTCGCCGCAGCCCCCGCGGGCCCAGGCTAAGGCTCCCGCGCGCAATCAGGCTCCGGCCCGCTCGAAGAAGGTCGATCACGTGATCGCCTTCGACGAGGACGAGCTCGAGATGGTCGGCGCCGGCCGCGACATGATCGACATCTAGAAGTCCGGGTCCCCGCGACGGGACGGGGTGCGGCGTCCGCTTCGGCGGGCGCCGCGCCTTTTTCTATGCCCGGCCCAGCAGGTCGACGTACGCGCCTTCCACCAGTTGCGCCGGCGCAACTCCCAGCTGTGCCATCAGTGCGTGGGCCTCGGCTTCGCCCACCGCGCTCGCCTCGTCATCGCGCAGCACGACCTCGAGCTCGAGGAATTCTCCCAACCCCTCCACGCGGTCCAGGTGCACCCGCGTTCGCCCGACCATGACCAGCGTGCGCCGCTTGCGCACGCGCCCCGCCTCGCCGTAGGCCAGCGACAGCGCGAGCCGCAGGGAGTCACAGTCGTCGACGGGCGCCAGCACGTAGAACGACTCCTTCGGGCCGGCATCGTCCGCGCGGCGATAGTAGATCAGTTCGCCGCCGCCGGTCGCGAACGCGCGCAGCTTCAGGCGCCCGGTGTCGCAGGGGAAGAACGTGTCGTCCTGGATGATGTCGCACGCCGGCTCGGTGGCCAGCGCCGCGGCGCGGGCGGCGACGGCGTCCAGTGACGCTCCGTCGCCGCCCAGCCGGGCCTTGATCTCGATGTTGCGGGGCATGGTCCTCCGGGGGTCGGTGATCCCTACTTCTCGTCCATGATCTCAATGCGCCCGCGCCCCTCGGCCAGGTCGGCCGCCCGGCGGATCATCCGCGCCAGGTCCTGCACGGCCTGCTCGCGTGGCAGTTCGGCGGCCAGCCTGTCGGCCAGCGGCACCAGCGACGAGACGCGGCTTTCCTTCGCCCAGTAGCTGCCGCGCAGGATCTCGGCGAACTCGGCGGCCAGCACCTGCGCGCGGCGGTGGGCCGAGCCGCCGCCGTCCCGTGCCGCGAACATTGCGGCGTCGATCGGGCGCTCGATCTCGGTCACCTTGCCGGCGTGCGCCGTGTCGTGCTCGGGCGCCTCCCAGCGCAGGCGCACGACGCCGACGCGGCCCTCATTGGACTCGCTGTCGCGCCCGCCGTCCACCAGCTTCAACTCGTACAGCGCGGTGACCTGGTGCCCGGCGCCGACCTCGCCCGCGTCGACGGCGTCGTTGCGGAAGTCGCGGTCGGCCACGTCGCGGTTCTCGTAGCCCAACAGGCGCCAGCGGGACACACGCTTCGGGTCGAACTCGACCTGCACCTTGGCCTGGCGGGCGATGGTCTGCAGCATCCCGGTCAGGTTCTCGCGGAACACGCGCTCGGCCTCGCGCGGGCCGTCCACGTAGAAGTAGTTGCCGTCGCCCTGGTCGGCCAGCTTTTCCATCAGCACGTCGTTGTAGTTGCCCATGCCGAAGCCGACGGCCGACAGGGTGATCCCGTCGTCCGAGCCGCGGCGCGCCAGTTCGAGGATGCCCCCGGCGTCGGTGGCAGAACCGGTGTTGGCCACGCCGTCCGAGCACAGGACCAGCCGGTTGATGAGTCCGGCGTCGAAGCCGCGACGCGCCACCCCGTAGCCCAGGCGCAGGCCGTCGGCCACGTTGGTGCTGCCGTCGGTGTGCAGCCCCTGGATGATGCCGAGGATCTCGCCGCGCCGCGAGACGTCCGTCAGCGGCAGCCGCACCTCGGCCTGCGACCCGTAGGTGACGATGCCGACGCGGTCGCCCTCGCCCAGTTCGTCGACCATGGTGCGCAGCGCGCGCTTGACCGACTCCAGGCGGTTTTCGCGGCCCATCGAACCCGAGGTGTCGATCACGAAGACCAGGTTGGCGGCCTTGCGGCGCGCATTGTCCACGCTGCGCCCGACGACGCCCACTCGCAGCAGGTGGTAGCCCTCGCCGAAGCGCGACGGCCCGCCGTCCAGGCCGATGCGGAAGGTCTCCTTCTGCACGTTGTCCCAGCCGGCGTCGATCGCGTTGACGAACTCCTCGACGCGGATGGCGGCCGCGGGCGGCAGTTCGCCGCGATCGAGGTAGCTGCGGGCCAGCGAGAACGACGCGTTGTCCACGTCCATCGCGAAGGTCGACAGCGCGTCATCCTCGGTCGCGATGAACGGGTTCACGCCGGCGTGCTCGAAGTACATCGACTCGTACTTCTCGCCGTTCGGGGGCGTGGTGCCGCCGGTGATCGAGCCGGGCGCCGACGGCGACGCCAGGCGTAGTCCGCCGAGAGTCACATCGCGGGCCGGCGTGCTGCTGCCGGGCGGCGCTTCCAGCGAGGCGGACGTCGCTGCCGCCAGCGCCGAATTGACTTCCTGCACCGTCATCGAGGCCTTGTCCGCCGCGCCCCGGGCCGATTGCTTCGCAATGGCGTCATTGACCGAATCGATGGCGTACTTGTCGAACGTCTGGGAGACCACTCCAGTGGACATGTCATCAGGCACAGGCTGCGGGACGCCCCCGCCGGTTACGGCGCTCTTGACATCGACCATGTACTCTTCGCTGGTGACCTCGACCGGCTCGAGGCTGGCCACGACCGACGATCCTGAGCCCAGATCGCGGGCCGACGCTGCGGCGCCTTCGGTCACGGCCTGGCGTTCATCCGCTTTCTTTTCGACACGGGGAGCCGCCGCGACCTTTGGGGCATCCTTCCCCGCCGGGGGCGCCGCGCGCCGACCGGCATCCGACGCGATCGGAGGCGTCTGTTGGGTCGCCGTCGGCGGGACCCCCAACTCCGTGTACCGCACGGTGCCCTGCCGCTGCGTCCCGGGCGCCGGCGCCCGCCCGTCCTGCCACCAGACCACCGACACGACGGCCACGGCCAGGACGGCGACCGTCGCCAGCGCCGGCGGCCACACACGGAGGCCACGGCGACGCGACCCGCCGCCCTCGGTCCCGTTCAACTCGCGACGCACCGCGTACCACAGGTTGCCGGCCTCGTGTTCCGTCAGCCGGTAGCGATCGTTCTTCAGGTAGCGCTTCATGACTGTTCCCCTCCCGGCAGCTCGCTGAACACCAGGTCGTCGCCGTCGCGCAGCCAAAGGCGCAGCTTCCGGCAAGCCCGGTGATGATGGACCCTCGCGGTGGGCTCGCCGCAGTCCAGGACCGCGGCGATCTCGGCGAAGGAGGCGTCCTCCAGTTCACGCAGCAGCAGCGCGGCGCGCTGGTGCGGCGACAGGCGGTTCAGCGCCGCCTGGAAGCCGTCCCCCAGGGCGGGGAACACCGCTTCGGAACCGGAAGACGTGAGGGCGGTGCGCTCGAGGGCCAGCGCGGCGACCTTGCGGACGCCGAGCTTCACGCGCCGTCGCCAGTCCAGGCTCTTGCGCAGGCCCACCGACCGCAGCCAGCTGAGCAGCGTGCCCTGCCCGCGGTACGTGTCCAGGCGCCCGAGCGCCGTCACGTACGTCTCCTGCACGAGGTCGCGCGCGGCCTCGCGGTCGCCGGTCTGGTAGACCAGGAAGTTGAACAGCGGCTGGCAGGTGGCGTCGTACAGGCGGCGCCAGGCCTCCTCGTCGCCCAGGGCGGCGGCGCGGGCCAGGTCCAGGTCCTGTTGGGGGGCGCGCTCGGGTGGTGACGCGCCCGACGGGTCTTGCTGATCCAGTTTGCCCATGAGCATCCTCCTCGCTCTGGACCACAAGACGAACGCCGGGAGGGGTTCGTTTACCTGCGGTCGCCGAATGAGCAAGGCGCCGGGGTGGCGTGCATGAGTGTCGGGTCCCGGGCGTGGGTCGTCAAATGGGTTCGCGGGTCTGCCGGCCGAGCGCCGCAGGGCTGCGATGGCCCGGCACGCGGACGGACTGGGCGCGGAAGCGGCTTGAATCAGCCGACGACGGGGTTTAAGCTGGGGAAACACCGCCCTGAGGGAAGCCGAACATCGCCCCACAACAGTCCGGGGAAGAGATCATGCCGCGTCGCCGCCTGTCCGCCATCGCCCTGCTTGCCGCCACCGCCCTCGCGGCGCTGTTGCTGGCCGGGTGTGACGGCTCCACGAGCCCCTCCGACGAGACGCCGCGCCCCTCGCTGGCGAACATCTGGCCGCACCAGGACGGCACCGGCTGGCGATACACGATCACCTTCGAGCAGTACGCCGCGCTGCCCCTGGCAGCGACGCCACCTTCGCTGCCGTCATTCGAGGAACTGCACGCCGCCCTCGAGGCGGCCGTCCCCGCCGACATGCTCGAGACGGACACGGGCGCCTACAGCCTCACCTTTGTCGGTGACACCACGACCGATTCCGGCGTCACGGCGCAGAACCTGGTCGGCGTGATCACGCCCGGCAGCGGCAAGGCCAGGCGTGTGGCGACAGGTCGCGAACAGCTGCAGCGCGTACTGGCGGATAAATCCCTCGCCGATGCGACCGACCCCGCGTTCCTCGGCACCATGCCCTTCGCCTACGAGGACAGCGGCTACTACGGCTATGGCGACCTCCATCGCGAGCACTCGTGGATCCTGCTCGAGGGCGACCTCAGCGTGGGCAGCGAGTTCTCGATGCTGCTGGTGCCGATGCTGGCGGAGGACATCTGGCTCTACGGGCGCATCTGGTCGGTCCGCGACCGCTTCATCAGCGGCCGGCGCTGGGAGAACGTCGTCGAGTGCATGTACGTCGTGGACCTGGGCACGCAATCGGTCACCGACGACAACGGCAACCTGCTGGGCTACTCGCGCGGCTACTGGTACGGCACCGTGCTGTACGTCCCGACCGTGGGACCGATCGCCTGCGACGAGCGCCATGTCTGGGGCCCGTCGAACTCGATCATGGGCGCCCAGCCCGGCGGCGTGAACGTGTACCGGATCCGCCGGTAACGGCGGGCTCAGGCGCCGGCATCCCACTGCGCGACGACGCGATCGAGCAGCGCGCCGGCATTCGTCTCCCCCATGCCGCCGTCGCCGAGCGGGTCGTCCTGCGCATCGCGCCCGGCCAGCGCCCGCGCCAGGTTGGCCACGCCCACGGCCAGCACCTCGGTGTCGTAGCCACCCTCGAGCATCACCGCGATGCGGCCGCCGCAAAGCTCGTCGGCCGCCTGCACCAGCTGCCGACAAGCCCACGCATAGCCCGCCAGCGAGTACTGCAATTGCGCCAGCGGATCGCGCCAGTGCGCATCCCAACCCCCTGAAACCAGCAACAGGTCGGGCCTGAACCGGCGCAACTGCGGCAGCACGATGCGCGCGAAGGCCGCCTTGAGCGCCGCATCGCCGGCGCCGGGCGGCAGCGGGATGTTCACGTTCGCGCCGACGCCGGCGCCCTCGCCCGTCGCGTCGAACCAGCCGGTGCCCGGCCACAGCGGGTACTGGTGCAGCGAGATGAACAGCACCGACGGGTCGGCGATGAAGATGTCCTGCGTGCCGTTGCCGTGGTGCACGTCGAAGTCGACGATCGCGATGCGCGGAGTTGCGCCGGCGCAAGTGCCGGTGCCCACGCCCGCCGCCTGCGCCGCCCGCGCGGCGATGGCGATGTTGTTGAAGACGCAGAAGCCCATCGTGCGCGACGGCGTCGCGTGGTGCCCGGGCGGCCGCACCAGCGCCAGGCCGCGGTCGCACGTGCCGCGCATGATCGCGGTCGCGAGGTCCGCCGCGGCGCCGGCCGCGCACAACGACGCCCGCCACGTGTGCTCGTTCGCATAGGTGTCCTCGTCGAGCATGACCGGCGTGTCGGCGACCAGCCGCGCGACCGTGTCGATGTGTGCGGCCTCGTGCGCGAGCAGCAGTTCGTCGCGCGTCGCCTCGCGCACGGACAGCGGCGTGAACTCGGCCAGCAGCGATGTGCGTTCGAGCTCGCGCCGGACCTCGACCAGGCGCTCGGGGCGCTCGGGGTGGCCGGGCTTGGCGTGGTCGAGGAACAGGGGGGAAGCCGCTAGGGCAAGGCGGGCGGTCACGGGAACCTCGCTTCCATGGTCGCTTCGGGTGAGGGTCCGAGCACGCATGGTTGCGAGGATCCAGGGCGGTGTCAATCCCCTGGGCAAAACGACAGGGACCCGAGCCACGGCCCGGGTCCCCATTTCCGATCCCGACTTGCGCCGGCGCAACTCCGCGAAGGGCCTGACCGCTTAGCCCTCCGCCTCCTGGGCCCCGGGCGCCGCCTCGGCAGCCGGGTTCAGGCGTGCGTGCACGGCCTGCACGGTGGCCCAGGCGCAGCGGGTCAGCGTCGGGCGGCCGATGAGTGCGCGGCGGATCTCGTCGAGGATGGCCGGGCCGAGGTCGGCCGCGGTGCGGAAGGCGCCACCGACAAAGAACGGGCGACGGCCGTTGCCGTCGGGCCAGTGCACGCCGATGGTGCCACCGTAGACGTTGTGCGAGCCGGACAGGTGCTTCAGCTGCATCGAGAACATGCGGTCGGGCTCGACCAGGACGTGCGCGATGCCGGTCAGGGCCAGCGCCAGTGCATCGACATGCAGGACATGGCCGCCGGTCTGGTCGACACTGACGTAGACGACGGGCAGGCGACAGCCCGCCTCGCCGGTGACGCAGCGCACGGCGAGCTCCATGTCCAGGTCGGACAGGCGCACGGGCGTCGAGCGCACGGCCAGGGCGCCGTCCATCGCGCCGCCAAGCTCTTCGATCAGGGTATGGACGATGACCGGCTTCTTGACGGCCGGCACCGGCACGCCGGGGCCGCGCGCGTCGGCCGAGACGCGCACCGAAATCCAGGCATCGTCAGCCTGCCGCGAGTAGACCAGCGTGGTGGCCCACTTGAGCAGGCCTTCCTGGCGCGCGAAGCCGACGGCGACCGATTCGTCCTCTGGCAGGTTGACGCGAAGCACGCGCACCAGTTCATCGCCTTCGCCGGCAGTGAACATATTCGCGGTTTCGAAGTCGGCCAGCGACTCGGCGGTCAGCGCAGTCTCGGGCGTCGAGAGAATCCACTCCCGGACGACACGTAGGAATTCAGACGGATCGGCGCCATGGTCGATCGGGAATTCCGTAGCGAACAGCAGCATCATTGTACTTCCTGCGTCATTTGGGCGATGACTACTGGAGCAATTATAATATAAACGTAAATGAAAAAGAAAGCACGCTGTTCCGTCTGGCGGAACCTGCAACGGTAAGTTGTTAAATTTGCGCAAGTTGTCGGGTCAAAAAATATGACACAGGGTCTGCTGGAGGCGGCAGGGCGAGCGGAGGAATCTCATTTTAAGTCAAATGCCGCAAATCCGCGAAAACGGGTGATTTAGTGACAATCGGGGGCTTGCCAGGATCTTCGCCAGACAAAAGCTCTTTGCCCCCATGAACTTCACTCCAATGTACCGGCACGACCCCAAGGGCGGTCGGCCTCGTCGAGGTGTCGGCACCTGCCTGCAGGAGATGGAAATGGACTCGCTCCCCCTGTAGCGGGATAATGCCTGAAATGAATGCGGGGATGCCGGGGCGGGTGGCGCATGGGATGCCGCGCCCGGGGGCCGACCGTCGGAATCCGGTGCCGCCAGACCAACCCTCCCGCACGCCGCCGCCACCAACGGCGCCGGCAACCAGCTCGCCGATCAGGACAAGCCATGACCCACCCCACCATCTCCAAGTCCAAGTTCCTCTCCGGCATCCAGTGCCCGCTCCTGCTCTGGACGCAGTACAACGACCGCGGCATCATCCCGCCCACCAACGCCGGCACGCAGTACATCTTCGACATGGGGCACAGCGTCGGCGACCTGGCCAAGCAGCTGTGGCCCAATGGCGTCGAGGTGCCGGCCGGCGGCGCCGACCGGCCCGATCTTGACGCGACCGTTGCGACGACGCGCGAGTACCTGAAGAAGCGCAAGCCGATCTTCGAGGCCAGCTTCGTGAGTGACGAGCCCGGTGGCCGCCGCTATGTGCGCGCCGACGTCATGCTGCCGGTGCTGGGCGAAGACCGCTGGGACCTGGTCGAGGTGAAGTCGTCGACGCGCACGAAAGATGTGAACATCTGGGACGTCGCGTTCCAGGCGGGGGCGATCGAGGGCGCGGGCGTGAAGCTGCGCCGATTGTCCCTGATGCACATCAACACGAGTTATGTGCGCCACGGGCCGATCGAGCCCGCGCGCCTGTTCGCGACCGACGACATCACCGATCTGGCGCGCAACCGCATGCGCGACGTGCCGCGCATGTTCGCGGAGTATGCGGCGACGATCGACGGGCCGAAGCCCGTGGTGCCCATCGGCGCGCACTGCGTCAGCCCCTACACCTGCGCCATGAAGGACGTCTGCTGGAACCACCTGCCCGAGCACCACGTCACGACGATGGTGCGCGCCGGCAAGAAGGCGTTCGACTGGGTCGAGCGCGGCATCCACGACGTGGCCGACATTCCCAACCGCGACCTGGCGGGCTCGCAACGCGTGCAGAAGGATGCCGTCAAGAGCGGTCGGGCGGTCATCGACCAGAAGGCCATCCACGCCCTGCTCGACAGCCTGGAGTACCCGCTCTGGCACCTCGACTTCGAGTCGGTCAACCCGGCGGTGCCGCTGTTCAACGGCACGCGCCCGTTCCAGCAAGTGCCCTTCCAGTTCTCGCTGCACGTCGAGGAGGCGCCCGGCGCCGAACCGGAGCACATCGAGTTCCTGTCCGTCGACAGCAACGACCCGCGGCCCGCGCTGCTCGAGGCGCTGAGTCAGATCGGCCCCTACGGCACCGTGCTGGCGTTCAACGCGACGTTCGAGTCGCAGGTGCTCGCCACGCTCGGCATGACGTTCCCCGAGTGGAAGCCGATGACCGACGACCTGGGCGCGCGCCTGCGCGACCTGGCCGACCCGTTCCGGACGTTCTCCGTCTACCACCCCGGGCAGAAGGGCAGCTACTCGTTGAAGTCGGTGTTGCCGGCGCTGACCGGGGCCGGGTACGAGGGGCTGGCGATCGCGGACGGGCAGGCGGCCGGGCGGCAGTGGCTGCAGGCAGTCTACAAACCGGGACTGCCGGAGAGCGATCGCGAGGGGATCTTCGAGGGATTGCGGGCGTACTGCGGCAAGGACACCGGGGCGATGGTCGAGATCCTCGAGGTGCTGCGCGGGATGATCTAGCGGGGCGCCGGCAGTTGCGCCGGCGCAAGTGCAGCCTCATCAGTGGCAGGCCGGTTGACCGTCGATGCCGGTGCGTGCCAGAATGCCGTCGCCATTGCTTGCCACGTCTGCCTGCCGTGAGGGGCGCCCATGATTCGCAATCGACTGTCCGCTTCAGCTGTCGCGACATTCGTCCCGGCGCTGCTCCTGGCGCTGACCTCGCTGTCCGCCAACGCCCAGGACCCGCCGGTCGATCCGGTGCAGGCGACGATCGACAAGCGCTTCGAGGCGCTGGACCACCGCCTCGACACGCTCGAGAAGGCTGTCGACGACGTCATGTGGTACAACAAGGTCGGGGATGTCGCCGAGATCGACAAGGTCTTCATCACTGGCCCACCGCGCGCGCATGTCGACAATCCCACGGCAATGGGCGCCAACAACCCGGTCAAGTTCTGGGCGTACACGTTTGTGCCGAGGAACCTCGACCGCTCGAAGAAGTACCCGCTGATCGTGCTGCCGCACGGCGGCGTCCACGCGAACTTCACGACGTACCATACGCACATCATCCGCGAGATGATGGCGCAGGGGTACATCGTCGTGGCTCCCGAATACCGGGGCAGCACCGGCTACGGCAAGGCCTTCTACGAAACCATCGACTACGGCGGGCTGGAGATCGACGACAACCACGCCGCCCGCGACTACATGGTCGCAAACCTCGATTACATCGACCCGGCGCGCGTCGGGGTCGTGGGCTGGAGCCACGGCGGCCTGATCGCGCTGATGGATATCTTCGCGCACCCGAACGACTATGCCGCCGCGTTCGCCGGCGTGCCGGTCAGCGACCTGGTGGCGCGCATGGGCTACTACGACGAGGAGTACCGCAAGGAATTCTCGGCGCCGTTCCACATCGGCAAGACGGCGAACGAGAATGTGGCCGAGTACCGCAAGCGGTCACCCGTGAACCACGTGAGGGAACTGGCCACGCCGCTGCTCATCCACACGAACACGAACGACGACGACGTCAATGTGCTGGAAGTGGAGCACCTCATCGAGGCGCTGAAGGCCGAAGGCAAGAAGTTCGAATATGAGATCTTCCAGGACATCCCGGGCGGCCACAGCTTCGACCGCATCGACACCAGGCACGCGCGCGAGACGCGCGTGAAGATCTACAAATTCCTGGCTCGGTACCTGGACCCACCGAAGCCGGTCGACTCGGTGGCGGAGTTGGACCGGGCGGCGTATCGAAGGTAGGGCGCCGCCGGCCTGGTCATCTCACCAGGAGTCATTTCACCAGGACCCGGCTATTTCACCAGCACGCCCTTGGTCGAGACCTGCAGGCCCGGGGCCGTCACCGCGAAGATGTAGGTGCCCGCCGGCATCGCCCGGCCTTCCTCATCCCGCCCATCCCAGTCGACCGCCAGGGGACCTGCCGCAGCCGGGGCGTCGTACACGACCGCCACGCGGGCGCCGCGCGCGTCGTACACGGACACCGTGGCCCGCCCGGCTTCCGGCAGCACGCACTTGACCTCGGTGCGGGGGTTGAACGGATTCGGCCACACCGACAGCGAAGCGTCGCGCGTGGGCACGTCGCCCGTGCCGCTCGACAACGGCCCCACCTGCACCTTGCCGGGCGGCAGGGTGACGGTGCTGAACCAGCTGCCGTCGGTCGTCGCCAGGTAGACCTCGACGGCGGTGATCGCGCTCATGCCGTTGGCCAGCGCCTTGAAATTCCAGTAGAACAGTTCGCCGGGGCCGTGGACCGAGAGGCCCGCCCCCATCAGCACCGCGTACCCGTGCCACTGGCCGGCGACAGGCGCCTCAAAGCCCTGGAACGTGTAGACCCCGCTGCTTGTGTAGAGGGTGCCCGAACCGCCGCCCAGGGACTGGACGATGGTCGGGTCGTAGGTGACCGTCACGTCGATGGTGCGGATCTCCACCGGCTGGTCGAGCCGGATCGACAGGCGGCAGTTCTCGCCGACGGAAAGCGTCGTATCGGCAGGATCGAACCGCAGGCTGACCTGGGCGAACGCCGTCGTCGCCAGGCACATGCCCACCAGCACAAGAAGGATCCGTCGCATCATTTCAGCCTCTTTCGCCAAATATCGGGGGCGTTTGGGGCGGGCCACCAAGGACGTCGTCCTCGGCCGACCCGCCCCACCGACTGCGAACAGTCTACTTCATCAACGTCATCTTCCGCACGTCGCTGTACGGACCAGCATCGACGCGGTAGAAGTACGTGCCGGAAGCGACACTCTGGCCAGCATCGTCACGACCGGTCCACACGATCTCGTGCAGGCCAGCGCCACGCGTCTCGTCCAGCAGCGTCGCGACCTTGCGACCGTCCAGACCGTAGACCGTCAGCCGCACATGCTGCGTCTCGGGCAGCGAGAAGCTGATCTTGGTCATCGGGTTGAACGGGTTCGGGTAGTTGCCGTTCAGGGCGAACGCACGAGGCGTCGCCTGGCCGCCAGCCGCGCTGGTCAGCTTGACTTCCATCTTGCTGTTGTCGATGGCGCGAGCCGTGATCGTCAGGTCGCTGAGCTCGATGGCCTCACCAGCCGGGATCACGAACAGGTCGCCCGTACCGGTGAAGGTCGTGTTGACGCCCATCACCGCAACGTTGGCATCCAGCGTCTCGCCGATGTTCTGCACGAAGGTCAGCTCGGACTGCTCGTCGAGCAGGCCGCCGGCCACCAGCGCACCCACCGGCTTGTTCGCCGTCACGCGCACACCCTTGAGGCCCGCGCCGTCGACCAGACGCAGCGCCATGCTGCCGTCGTCGTAACGGACCCAGGCCAGGTCGACCGAGGTGCCCACGATCGCATCGGACTTCGCCGCCGTGACGACGCCGAAGTTCATGGCGAAGATCATCAGGTCCTCGAAGTTGATCTTGCTGTCGGTGTCCGGGATGCCGAGGCGGCTGAAGTTGTCAGTCGGACCGACGTCCACCGGGCTGGCCGCGGAATTCAGCGCCACCGAAGCGTTGCCGAAGTACGTGCCGAGCACGGTCATGTCATAGACGTTGACCAGGCCGTTGGGAACCAGGTTGCCCGCCGTGCCGTCCACATCGCCCAGCCAGTAGTTGGTCGCGCGCTTGATGGCCGCGGCCGGGCCGCTGGGGTTGTTGGCGGCGTCGACGGCGAACACTTCGTAGTAGTACACGCCGCGGTTGGCGGCAGTGGCCCACGTGTCGGTGAAGGTCGTCGTGCCGGCAGGCACGGTACCGGCCAGCACCCACGCCGGGCCGGCAGCGACCAGCGCACGGGTGGCCTGACGGGCCGGGATCACGTTGCCGACCAGGTCGTCGTACTCGGGGTAGGCCGAGACGCCGATCGTGCCGTTGGTCCACAGGCCGCGATAGACCTCGTAGTTAGCCACATCGACGCCGGTGTGGGTCCAGCCCACGGCGACCTTGTTGTGGCCCGGGGCCGCCGTAATGGCGGTCACGGCCGCGGGAGCGGTGCAGTCGACCGCGATGGTCGCGCCCGACATCAGCGAGGGGATCGGGGCGTTGTTCGGGTCACGCAGCGAGAAGCTGTCGAACGAGATGTTCGCCGTGCCCGTGTTCGTCGCGACGTACTGGATCGTGAACAACGGGGTCGTGCCCACAGCAGTGATCGGCTGCGTCGGGCTGCCGACCGTCGTGCCCGAGATCATGTACGAGCCGTCGCCCTGGTTGAAGGTCAAGAACTGCGTGGTGCCGCCGAACGGCGCCAGGCTGCTGATCGTGCCCCAGTTGACCGGGCCGGTGGCCCGAACGACGGCGTTGAAGCCGAACACGTCCGGCATGCCGTCGGTCTTGGTCATGTTGACCGTCAGGGTCTGGGACTGGCTGCAGTTGATCGGGCCGCTGGTGGCCGGAGTCATGGCGACGACGGCGTTGCCGGACTCGAAGTTGACCTTCAGCGTCTGACCACTGTTGAGCTCGATGACCAGGCCGTCGAGCTGGCCGTTGAAGCCGGCTGCCCAGGCGGTGCCCACGGACAGGCCCATCATCAGGATGGTCTGGCTCGTGTAGGTCGGGTTGTTCGAAATGTCCGACAGGAAGCCGTCGGTGTAGCTACCGAAGTAGTTCGCCGGGGGCGACGAGTCGAAGAACCGCAGGCGGTTGTTGGCGCCGGCATCGGTCGTCCACTGGTTCCAGGCACCGGCGGTATCGACCAGGTTCTGCGAGAAGTAGGGCTCCGAGCCGATGCGGTTGCCGTACCAGCTGGAGTGGCCGCCCACGTACGGGTCGGTGTACATGTACAGGAACCAGTCCGACGCATCGGCCGTGTGCAGCGTACCCTTCTTGGTCAGGTAGCTGATGCGGTAGATCTCGCCGACGGTGACCGGGCGGCCGAAGACCACTTCCGGATCGAGCACGTAGCGCGTGTAGGCATTCGGGGCCTTGATCGAGCCGGTGCCGAAGCCGGCGGCGCCATCGCCGTCGACGCCGATGGCCGGGGTGCCTTCAAGGAAGAAGGGGCCGGTCGGCGTAGCGATCCGCGCCAAGACGCTGGTCGTGCGGCCGACCCAGGGCGTGAACAGGACGCCGTTCGACACCGGGGCGCCGGTGCCGGTCGGGTTCAGGACAGCGTTGGCCGGGCCACTGGCGTTGCCCCACGAGTTGTTGATGGCATTCAGCATCATACTGGTGGAGTTCAGCACGCCCTGGGCACTGCCGTTGAACGTGTTGCCGCTGAACGCAACATCGCTGAGGTCGAGCGCGCCGGGGCGCACCCGCACGCCGGCCGTGGCACAGCCGGTGAAGCTGTTGCCCGTACCGGTCAGCACGCCATCGAACCCGTCGTAGATGCTGATGCCGATTGATCCCAGATTGCTGAACGTGTTGCCCGAAACGACCAGATTGTTGTTCGCCGAGGCCACGATCATGCCCGACTGGTCATCGTACCAGTTCGGCCCGGTGATTGCGGTGTCAGTGAACAAGTTGTTGCTGATGGTCCCATGGACATTGTTCACATTCAGGGCCCAGCCCTGGTTGTCCCGGAAGACGTTATCGCGGATGTCCACGTGGTGCACGCCAGTGCCCCACAGTGCGATACCGTTCGAAACGATGCTGCCCGTGAACAGGTTGTCGAGCAGGTTGAAGTAGAGATCGCCCAACGTCCCGGTCAGGTACCAGTTGCCGTTGACGCAATCCCTGGCGTTGGCGAACACGTTGTGCTCGAACGTCCAGGTGTTGCTGGCCTGGTTGATGAGTTCGACGAAGCGGTAGTTGTTATTGGTGCCCGTCAGGTCGAAATTCATGCCCTTGACGGCCACCGACATACCAGCCGCCGTACCCAGGATGGCATGGGTGTTGCCCAGGGGGGCCAGCACCGCGGGCGCCACCTGGCCGGCCGCGTTGGGGCTGAGAGCGGCGTTCGGACCCAGGATGGTCACGTTCTTGCCGATGGTCAGGCCCTCGTTGTAAGTACCGGCGGCCACCATGACGATGTCGCCCGCCGCCGCGGTGCCGATTTCGGCCTGGATCGAAGTGCCGATCCGGCGGCAGTGGTTGAACACGTAGCTGCCCGAGGTGTAAGAGTACTCTCGCAGGTCCGCAGGCGGATTGGCGCCGGCAACCACCGCATGGTCGAACGTGTTGTTGGCGAAGTAGGAGCCCCAGTCGAACTGGCTGTTGTCATAGTCGCCGCGGGCGCGAATGTACTGCCCGTTGCCGCCGGAAAAGCTGTTACCGGTGATCACGGCACCGCCCACGCCGTAGACGAACCATTCCACACCGGTGCCGGAGCCATTGAAGCTGATGGCATTCCAAATTGCGCCGTCCATCTCGAAGCTGTTGTTCAGGACCTGACGCCCCGCGACCGGCCCGCTGAAGCCGCCGCCCGAGGCGATGTCGAGGCTGGTTCCGTAGGTGAACTGGTTGCCCAGCACGGTGTAGCTCTTCACCAACGAGGTGTCCGCAACAGCATCGTACCGGAAATCATTGATGTAAAGACTGCCGCCATCGGTCAGGCGACAGTATTTGATGGTCGCCGCATCACCAATGACTTCGATCGTCTTGTTCACATTAATAGGATTCAGGAACAAGTTGAGACCGGAGACGGTCACATTCGATCCCTGGATGAACACGCCGCTGGCTCCGAAGCTGTTAGTGGCGTTGCACTGCACATTGGCAACGACGCCGGCGTAGCTCGTGATCGGCATCCCCGCCGCATCGACGCCCTGCACCGTCACGCCATCAGCGGCCAGGAACAGTCCGAAGGTGTACGGACCGACGCCATCGTACAGGTAGCTGTTGACAGCTGCCTCGATGTAGCTGCCCGGGAACACGTTGATGGTGCCGCCGGCGTTGATCGCCTGGACGGCGCCGTTGATGGTCGCGAAACGATCCACGCCCCAACCGGTCGTGGCACTGGTGTAGCCGTCGTCCACCCAGGCGGTCGACACGCCCATGGGCGCTGCCTTGGCGGCCACCTGCGTGAATCCCTTGCCGTCGGGGATTCGCGAGAAGACGTTGCGATCGCCGGACTGATCCGCCGCCGCCCACGCGCTGCCGGCCAACAGGGCCAGCATCAGGAAGCTCAACAGGAATCTCTTCATGGGTTCCCCCCCAATTGGGTAAAAAGGCACATCACGTTCTTCCCTGACCGATCGAGTCCGGCTGCGTCCATGCATGCCGGATCGCCGGCCAGGCGCCTGGGGGGTGAGTCCCGGGGCGCCCGACCGGCGCCGTGATCATCCGAACTACTTCATCAACGTCATCTTCATGACCTGGCTGTACGGTCCCGCGTCGAGGCGGTACATGTACGAGCCCGATGCCACCGGCTGGCCGGCATCGTCGAGGCCCATCCAGGTCACTTCATGCGTGCCGGCGCTGCGGGGTTCGTCCAGCAGCGTCGCCACCTTGCGGCCGTCCAGGCTGAAGACCGCCAGCTTGACCTGCTGGTTGGCAGGCAGGCTGAAGCTGATCGTGGTCTTCGGGTTGAACGGGTTGGGGTAATTGTTGTGCAGGCTGTAGACGCCCGGGATCTGCTCGCCGCCGGCGCGGTTCAGGCTGACCTCGAGGCGGCTGTTGTCGGTGCCGCGGGCGTCGATGACCACGCGGGTCGTCGACAGGTCGGCAGCGGAGGACACGATCAGCAGCGAGCCGGTGCCCGTGAACGAGCGGCCCGAGCCCAGCAGGGCCAGGTTCGCGTCGAGGCGGGTGCCGGGGTTGACCAGGAAGGCCTGGTTCTCGCCGGCGAGCAGGTCGCCCAACATGACGCCGCCGACCGCGAGGTCAGCCGACACATGCAGGCCCTGCAGGCCGCTGCCGCCGGTCAGGTCGAGGGACCAGTTGCCGTCGCCCAGGTTGCGCCAGGCCAGGTAAACCGGGCCCGCCGCGCTGGACGTACTCTTCGCAGGAGAAACCTGGCCGAAGTTCAGCGCGAAGATCATGAGGTCTTCGAAGTCGATCACGCTGTCGGTGGTCGGGATGCCGAAGCCGCTCCAGTCGTCGGTCGGGCCCACGTCGACGACGTTGTCGTACGCCGGCATGCTCTCGTTGCGGCCGAAGGCGGCGCCCAGGCGGTTGACGTCGAACGACTCGACCAGGCCGTTGGGCACCGGGTGCAGGTTGTCCTCGCCCCAGACGTCGCCCAGCCAGTAGTTGGTCGCGCGGTCGTTGGCCGACGCGCGCGGGCTGGCGTTGGCGGCCGCGTCGATCGCGAACACCTCGTAGTAGTAGATGCCACGGCCGCCCATGAACGGGCCGTCATCGACGAAGCTCGTCGTGCCGACCGTCGTGGTGCCGGCCAGTTCCCACTCGCCGATGGTCGCCGCATCGGCGCGGTCGTCAGGACGCGTCGGGATGGTGCCCGGCAGGTCGTCGTACTCGGGGTACGCCGACAGGCCCATCGCGCCGTACCACATCAGGCCGCGGTACACCTCGTAGGTGACGGTGTCGGCGCCGTTGTGGGTCCAGCTGACGTTGACCTTGTTGTGCGCCGGCGAGGCCGTGATGCCGGTGACCGCGGCGGGCGCGGTGCAGTCGACGGTGAAGCCGGTGCCGCTCAGGCCGGCGAAGATCGGCGCATTCGCCGGGTCGCGCAGCTTGTACGACACGAGGTCGAAGGCCACCGGGCCGTTGTCGACGGTCGCCAGCGAAACGGTGAACAGGTCGGCATCGGCCAGCAGGCCGGGCGTGGCGCCGAGGATGGCGTCGTTCACGGTCCAGGTGCCGTCCAGGTTCTGGATCGGATGGAAGTAGTGCAGGCCCAGGCCGCCCAGCGAGCCGGCGTCGGCGATGTTGCCGGCGCCGAAGCTGACCGCGCTGCCGGTCACGCGGAACGTGACCTCGTAGCCGCGCAGGCCCGGCGTCGCCGCACTGCGGTCGAAGCGGACGGTGACGACCTTCGTGTTGCCGCAGGAGACGGGGTCCGGGCCGCTGACCGTCGCGCCGATCGCCACGTAGGACGTGGTCGCGGCCGCAGCCAGGGCGTCGGCGCACTCGGCGCCGACTTCGGTCGTGTGCGAACCGTCGCTCCACAGCCAGCCGCCGCTGGCATCCTGCCAGTAGGACAGCCAGTAGGCGCCGTTGTGCACGGCAGCCTGCGTCGTCGCGCTGGCGGGCAGGTAGCGGGCGCAGGCGGTCACGGCATAGGCCGACGCCTGGAAGTCGCGGAAGTTGTAGGCGGGGTCGTTGCCGTACTGGTCGCTGAAGGCGCCGTCGTCGTACTGGCAGTCCAGCAGCAGCGACTGCAGCAGCGGCATGTCGCTCGCGTGCACGTCGGCGGCGTCGAAGGCCTTGATCAGGCCGCTGACGCCCAGGCTGTACCAATAGTAACTCACGGTGTTCCAGTCCGGATCGAAGCCCTTGTTCACGCCGTTGGGCTGGAAGTAGCCGGGGCTGAGCGCGAAGCTGTCCTGCCAAAGCACCTCGGCCATGTCATCGGCCGCGACGTCGTAGCCCTGGCCGGGGAACGCCGCGTCCAGGCGCGCCGCCGCCTCGACGTAGTGCGAGATGTCCCAGGGGATGATGCCGTTGTCGTAGCCCTGGCCATGGCGCGCATCACGCAGGTACCGCGCGAAACCGGCAGCCGTATGGTCGCCGTAGTTGGCCAGGCGGTAATCCCAGATGGCCTTCGCCGCGGCGGTGTAGGTCGCGGGACCCACCACGCCCGGCAGCGCCGAGAAGTTGAGCAGGAACGTGATGTCGCCCGCGTAGCGGATCGACGTCGGCCCGACGGCGACGATGTGGTCGGCCGTGTCCTTCATCAGCGTGAACAGCGCGGGGTCGTTGTTCAGGCGGTACACCTCGTACGCGCCGAGCACCGTCACGCCGTAGCAATTGAGGGCGCTGGCAGCGGCCGAGTGCGTGAACGACGACGTCGACCAGTCCCAGCCGGCATCCTCGGGGTCGATGTCGGGACTGCCGTTGCCGGCATTGTCCTCGGTGACGTCGGCCTGCAGGTGGCGCAGGTAGTTGCCCGCAGACGCGGCCGCGACGGCGGGATCGAGCGGATCGCCCCACGCCTTGTCCAGCGACTTGATCGCGGAACCAGGCGCAGCTTCGCGCACGGTAGGCGCGACGCCTTCAGGGGACATGGCGGGGCCGGCAGCGTGTGCCGCGGCCGCGCATACGAGAAGCGAACAGAGCAGGAAGAATCTCATGCGAGAATTCATGGTGCTTTCCTCCGATGAACGTGATTGCCGTCATCTGGAGTGCTGGGCGAAAGCACGCCGAGATCATAGCGAAACCGAATGAGTTGTTTTGCGTCTCCCCTGAGTTGATGCTAAGGGCATCATCATCGATTGCTGGTCGCCCATGCGGTGCATTGGGCAGGCATCGAACGGGGTGCATGATGGCACGTTTGCAACATCCGAGTCAAGAGACTTGCAATATTCTCGCAGTTCTTTAGAGATACATGACTTTGAACGTCATTATTGTAAAGTACCATGGTGCAACGAACCGCATCGATTGTCTATTTTGTGCCTGTCGCGTGTGGGGGCTCCGGTGGAAAAGACGCGATACCTTGTGTCTTGATTGTATTTTGCACGTGTATGAAGCTTTTTTTTGCCGACGGGGGAGAATGTGTTAGGCTAGGGAACGAGGCACGGCAGTGATGCACGTGCATGTGCTCCATCATGGGGGATATTCATCATGAATTCGACGACATCTCGATACAGGCGACGCGCATCGATTTTCGCCTGCCTGTGGGCCGCCTGTGTCCTGCTGGGCGCCGTGACGGCGCCGGCCGCAACCCTGACGCTGGTGCCACCCACCGGCGAATTCCACTGCGGCAACACCTGGACCATCGACGTGGTGCTCGATGGCGCCACCGTCGACCTGCGGGGTTTCTCGCTTCTCATCGCCTACGACAACAGCATTATCTCACCATACAACGTCAGCGTCGGCAGCCTGGTCCTGGGCGCCACCTGCCCCAACTTCCTCAGCTGGGTCGTGCCGCCGTCGACGAGCACCCTCAAGGTCGATGTCGCCAACCTCGGCTGCTCGGTGAGCGGCCCCGGGACAATCCTCTCGATCGTCTTCGAGGGCGAATCCGCCGGCACCAGCAACATCAGCGTGCTCGAGGGCGAGATGCGCGACGGCACGAACACCCCCATCGCGTTCACGAGCAACGTCGTGTCGGTGCACTACGACTGCGCCGTGCCGGTGGACGAGGCGAGCTGGGGCGCGTTGAAGGCGATTTATCGTTGAGGCCGGACTGTCGTTGAGACCGGATTACGGGGGACTTGCGCCGGCGCAAGTCCCCCTTGCCGTCCCCACCCGCCCATTCTTATCTAGTCCGCCTATAGGTCCCCCGCATGGACTTGCCCGGCCGCGTCGCCCCTCACCGCGATGCCGCGCCCAAGGAGACAGCATGAGCAGCGCCCATCGCCCCGCGACCCCGTTCATCTGGTACGAACTGATGACCAGCGACCACAAGGCCGCATTCCCGTTCTACAAGCAGGTCTTCGGATGGTCGATCTCGAAGTCGCCCCTGGCCAGCCATGAATACATGATCGCCAACGCGGGCCCGTACAACGCCGCCGGCATGATGACGATCCCTGCGGAAGCCCACGGCATGCCGCCGTGCTGGGCGATGTACCTGGGCGTGGCCGACGTCGAGGCCACGTGCACGCAGGTCGAAGCCGCGGGCGGCAGTGTGCTGCGCGCGCCGGACGACATCCCCGGCGTAGGACGGTTCGCGGTGCTGGCCGATCCCGACGGCGCGATGTTCATCGTGATGAAGCCGATCAGCAACGAACCGATGCCGGTGGTGCCCGAGAACACGCCGGGCGTCGTGGGCTGGCGCGAACTGCAGGCCGGCGACGGCGACCGCGCGCTGGCCTGGTACATCGAGCAATTTGGCTGGACGCAGGCCGGCGGCGTCGACATGGGCCCCAACGGCACCTACCACATGTTCGCCGCGGGCGGCACGCCCGTCGGCGGCATCATGACGAAGGTGCCCGAGGCGCCGATGGCGTTCTGGTCGTTCTACTTCAACGTCGTCGGCCTCGACGCGGCGGTCGCGCGCGTGCGGGCGGGCGGTGGTGGCGTGATGATCGAAGCGCACGAGGTGCCGGGGCCGATGTGGATCGCGTACGTTACGGATCCGCAGGGGGCGGTGTTTGGGATGGTGGCGCCGAAGCGGTAGGGGGCGGCGGCACAGAGAGATCGAGAGGGGGACTTGCGCCGGCGCAAGTCCCCTTTGCCGTTCTCAGGCGGAGAGAAGGATGCCTGGCCGCTACACCCCGGACTTGCACCGGCGCAAGTCCGCCGCGCGGCGAATCGCAGTTTGCTCCCGGGGCACAAAATCGGTGTATTGTATTTTTCGTTTTTTATCTGTTACAATATATCAGCAAAGGAGCGTACACTGCATTGAAGTCGGGCATCGGACGAATAGAAGCCCTATTGCTGGCCTACCTGCAGTTGCGGGGCATGAGGCTCGTCGAAGCCGGCGAGCTCGGGGAGCCCTTGCAACTGACGGCCGCCCAGGAGTGCGACGCCCTGCGCCGGTTGGCGCGCGGCGGGCTGATCGCACGGGTGCGCCCTGGGCTGTACCTCGTTCCTGACCGGTTGCCGCTCGGCGGGGCCTGGACCCCGGACGAGGCGCTGGCGATCTCCTCGCTCATGGCCGATTGCGGCGGCACCTACCAGGTATGCGGCCCGAACGCCTTCCGTCGCCATGGCTTTTCTGACCAGGTGCCGATGCGGGTCTATGCCTACAACGACCGCATCTCCGGCGAGCGGACAATCGGCGCCGTCGCCTTGACGCTGATCAAGGTCAACGCGAAGCGTCTCGGCGATGTCGAAACGTTGCGCGGCGTTGACGGCGGCGAAATGGTCTATGCGTCGCGCGCGCGGACATTGGTCGACGCCGTATACGACTGGTCCCGCTTCAACAGCCTGCCCCGCGCCTATGCGTGGATCCTCGACGATCTCGATGCCGGCCGCGTCGATCCGGCACGGCTGGTGCGTACAGCCCTCCGATTCGGGGACCTCGGCACACGCCGCCGCCTGGGCGTGCTGCTCGAGAGGGCCGGCGCACCGGAGAGCACGCTGGCGCGGCTCGAACGATCGCTGACGCCCTCATCGAGCCTGATTCCGTGGATTCCCAGCCGCCCCAAGCGGGGCACAGTCAGCCGGCGCTGGGGGGTCCTGGTCAATGGACAGGTTGGCGAGTGGGGCGATACGGATCCTGGATGACCCGGCCCATTTCCGGAGCGCCGTTAACTATACGGCGGCAGTCACGGCGTTCCCTGTGGCACCCATCGAGAAGGACTTCTTCTGCACCCTTCTTCTGGAGCACCTGGCACGCAACGAACCTGACCTCGTCTTCAAGGGCGGAACCGCCCTGGCGAAAGTCCACGCTGGATTCTACCGATTGAGCGAGGACCTGGACTTCACCCTTCCGATGCCGCTTGATTCCCCACGCTCGGCCCGCAGGCGGCGCATGGCCGGCATCCGTCGCGCGCTGGAAGGCATCGGCCGCGAATTGGCCGTCTTCCATTTGGCTGAGCCCCTGCGTGGCGCCAACAACTCGTCCCAATACTCGGCCACGGTCCGGTACCAGTCGCCATGCCTCGGATCGAGCGAAGACATCAGACTCGACATATCCCTGAGGGAGCCACTGCTGACTCCCATCTATGCCGGGGCTGCGCAGACCATACTCCGCAACCCTGTCAATGGCAGCCGCATCATTCGCGATGTGCGCATCCCGTGCCTGTCGTGGCAGGAGTCGTGGGCCGAAAAGTTCCGCGCAGCGCTTTCGCGCCGGGATGTGGCCATTCGCGATTTCTACGACATCGATGTTGCCGTCAGGCGGTGGAACCTGGACTCAGGCGCCGACGGGTTCGTCGCACTCGTACACCGGAAGCTATCGACTCCCGGATTCGAAAGACTGGAGCTTTCGTCGACGCGCCTGCGGTGCCTGAGAGCCCAGATCGACACGGAACTGCGACCCGTGCTCAGGCCCGTTGACTTCGAACCCTTCGACATGGACAGGGCCGTCGACATCGTTGACGAGATGGCGAGGCGGATCCGCAAGATCGGACGCCAACGCCCAACCACCGGCACGGGATGAGTTGCGCCGGCGCAAGTCAGCCCAACGCCCCCCTACCCCACCGCCACCCCATACAGGCGCATCACCTCGTCAAAATCCGCCATCGACTTCGCCACATCCTCGAAGTCATCGACCATCCCCCAGTAGCAGGCGATCGACCCGCGGTCCTCGATCGCGATGCCGCCGTGGGCACGGATGTCGGCCAGGAGTTCGTCGCGCCCCTTGGCGAGGTAGCCGACGAGTTCCGAGTGGTCCAGCGCGGCCTCCTCCCTGACGAACCAGGCATCAACCGAGGATGGCGACAGAAGGTGGTTGATCCCGCCGGTGGCGTCGGGGCGCCTGAGGATCTCGTCCCCGATCAACTCTTCGAGGTCACCCTCGTCGATCGTGTCGTCGTCCTCGATCGGGCGATCGCCACGCCACGAGAGGCCGGCCCAGGCGGCGTCGAGGGCGGCGAGGAACTCGGGGTCCTCGCTGCGATCGTATTCCTCATCGGGATCCGGCTTGCCGGCCTGGCGGCGGTCGTACAGGTAGTCGTCCCAGAACGGTTCCTCGTACTCGTCCTTGTCCCTGTACTCGGCCCGGTCGTCCATGGCATCCGCCAGGCTGGCGGCGACGCCCGGCGCGATGGCGCGATATTCGGCGAGCGTGCCCGTGAAGCCGAACGAGGCCGCTTCCGCGGCGGTCTCGATGACATCGCCCAGCGTCGCGAACGCCAACCGGCCGGGGTTGCACGGATCGACGCTCCACAGCACGACGCTGCTGTCCTTCTCGACAGGGCCGGTCAGGCACTCCTGCTGCGCCTGGAGGTGCTCGAGCAGGGCGGCGGCCAGGTGCTTCACCGGTTCGTGGATTTCGGTCCGGGTAGCGAAATCGGCGAGCGTCTGCCGGGCGGCGGCGCGGGACTCATCTCTTGACGGCATCACGGCCTCCTCATGCGAGTGATCCGCGCGTGCGCGGCGAACCTAGTCATCTTCTTCATCGCCGATCGAGGCCATGGCGGCTTCCTGCAGGGCGCGCTCGGCGTCCTCGTGCGCGGCCAGGCGCCGATGGACTTCATTCACGTCCACCGTGAACCCCCAGAAGCACTCGAGCAGGACATCGTCGCGGATCATGGTGCAGCCGAACCGCGTGAAGCATGCAACGATGGCGTCGTGGTCCTTGGACCTGAATGCGAGATTAGGCTCCATGTCGCAAGAGGTGTCCTGCCATTCGCCATAGGCGTTGGCGACGATGGGCGGGACGCCCTCCTCCATCGCCCTCATGGGGCAGTAGAGGTGGAGGTATCCCTCTTCTTCGTATTCGTATAGGTCTCCCAGGCAGATCTCGTCCTCGTCCAGCGGGCCGCGGCCGAGCGGAAACGGGATATCGGCGTACTCGGCGCGCAACTCGGCCTCGGTCAGCGTCGCGCGCAGTTCGTCGACGTCGAGGTCGTCACAGTAGGCGGCATCGTGCGCAGCATCGTTCAGTTCGCCATTTGCGAACGCATCGAAATCCGGGTAGCACGCTATGAAGGACAGTTCCTCGCGCAGGTCGTCGGCCTCGCACCCGCCCAGTTCGGTGAAACGCCCCCAGGTCCCTGCGGATTCGGCCGCGGCGAAGAAAGGGGCCCACAACGACATCTCGTCGAACGGGACGAACACCAGGCCGCCATTGCACGGGTCCGCGCCGTAGATGAAGACCTCGGCCATGGGATCCGGACGACGGGCGGGGCCGTTGCCCGAAAAGTGGCGCACGCTCATCGGCGACTCCCCTCGACAACGGCAGTCCGCACATCCTCGCACGCGAACCGCAGGAAGTCGTGCACATGGGCCAGCAGCGGATGATCCGGACCGCCCACCGGCACCAGCGTCCGGTTGACCTCGACCATCAGCGAGCGCGTGTCGTTGACGTGCGGCGGCAGGTCGCCGGGCACGAAGGAACCCGCGAACGGCCGGTTGTGGTCGATGAGGCCCGGCGCGCCCGCGGCGCGACCCGTCCACCACGCCAGCCAGTTGCGCGGCGCGTGGACCTCGTCGTAGCCGAGGCAATACCATGGCCGCGAGCCGCCGTCCGTCTCGTAGGGCAGCGGCGCCTGGGGAAACGAGTGCAGGTCGATGATGTGGACCGGCGCGTCGAAGCGCTCGCGCAGTTCGACGACCAGGTCGCGCATGGCGCGGTGGTACGGGTGGTAGAACTCGTCCATGCGCTCGGCGCGGTCGTCGGCGTCCCAGTTGCGCCGGCGCAAGCGGCGGCCGTCGTGCGCGTGCACATAGATGGCGCCCATGCCCCAGACGGCGGCGATCTCGTCGGCGTCGGCGGCGTATCGCTCGGGGTCCATCACGACACGGCAGACGTTGTTGACCACGACGTGGGCGCCGAGCGCCACCAGGGGCAGCGCCAGGCGGTCGGTGTCGTGGTCGACGAGGGCCTCGATCACTTCGCGGAGCTCTGCGTCGGTCAGCACGAAGTCGCCACGGCAGTGCAGGGGCACGAAGCGCGAGGCGTGGGGCACGTGGATGATGATCGGCAGCGCCACTGCCGGGTCGGGACGATGGATGGTAAGCCAGGCGTTGTCGCCCATCTCAGAATCCCCCTTCGTCGTCATCGTCCTCTTCCTCTTCCCACTCCTCGTCTTCCTCGAGGTCAGGGTCCTTCAAGTCGTCGAGCACGCTGGCGCAGCCCGGTGACGGGTCGGCCGGGGTGATCAGTTCCAGCTCGGCCCTGAACTCGGCCTCGCGCGCCCGGTATGCCTTGCACTTGGCGATCACGTCCTCGTAGCTCTTGAAGGTGCCGAAGAACGCGCGGATCGCGTCGTCGTCACGGATGGTCAGGTAGCCCAGGCGACGGAACGCCGCCTGGAGCAGCGAGCTGCTGACTTCGTCGTACGAGGCGAACGGGCCGTTGCAGCTCATGTCATAGAACGAACCGGCGTACTTGTCCTCGATGAGCGAGGGCATCGACGAACTCATGGCCGTCTCGGGGCGGTACAGCCAAATCTTCCCGTCCCAGATGGCCTGCGACATGTCCAGCTCGTTGATCTCGTCGGTCGGCTGCGGCGGGCGGTCGCCGAAGCAGCTGAGCGCCTCCCACCGCGCGCGCAGGACCTCTTCCGTGGGCCGGACGGCCGGCGGCGTCCACTCGCACTTGTCATCGTCGTCCCACTCGTCATCGCACGGGCGCTCGGCCGGATCGCCCTTCTTCAGGAACTCGCTGCGGAACGAGCGAAAGGTCTTCCACCGCGCCGCCTCGCGAAGCGTGGCCTTGAGCGCCACCGCCCGCTTGCGGTCCAGCTTGGCGTAGCCCGCCCACGTCTTGCCCGCGGCGATGGCGGCCCACGCCGGCAGGTAGGCCAGCAGGTCGTCCAACGGGACGTAGAGCTGGGAGTCGCCGTGGTCGTAGCCCCAGACGTAGACCATCTCGAGCGGACTGACGACCGTCGGCACACCGCGCAGCGGCTGCTCCTGTCCGCTGGCCTTCTCGACGAGCTGCCGTACTTCGCGCCAGGGCTTGCAGCCGAGGTTCCCGAAGTAGGCGGCGCGCGCGTGGGCACGGCGTTCCTCGGGCGTGAGCTGCTCGAAATCGATTTCGGGCGCTACTGCCTTCTTGGCCGACGGGGTCGTCTTGCCAGTGGTCGTCTTGCCAGTGGCCTTCTTGCGAGCGGTCGTCTTGGTAGCCATGATCTTGTCTCCCTTGCGTTTGCGGCCGGAGCCGATGGTTGATCCAACCCGGCGCCGTCACGGCGCTATTCATACCAGAGGGCCGTTCCGTCCCGCGGAACGGCTCCGCACTTCCCTACCCTCCCTCAGCGAGCCGCGGCAGCGGCACGACCTCCTTCCCGAGGACGCCGGCCAGGTCGCGGTCGTAGCTCCCCGCCAGCAGCACCACGCATTGCAGGCGCCGTTCGCGCAGTTCGCGCCGATGCTCTTCCGGCACGCTCCCGACGTACCCGTCGGTGATGACCACGGCGCGCCGGACACCCTCGGCCAACATGTGCGCCGAGACGCAACGGATGTCCGTGCCCCCGTCGCCGACGACCTTGCGGGCGACCAGCTCGGCGGGTGAGATGTCGTGCAGCGTGGTGCTGAACAGGTGGATGCGCGGGTAAAGCAACGCGCGCAGCGGCGCCAGGGCGCCGTAGAGCAGGGCAATGACGCCCGCCATGCTGCCGCTGACGTCCAGGTACACGTGCACGAGGCTGCCGGGGTCGGGCTCGCGTTCGCGCCGCACGGCGCGGAACACGATCGGCGCCGCGCCGAAGGCCTCGCGCACGCCGGCGCGGCGGTCGGCCACGGTGCGGAACGGCAGCGCGGACTCGACGTCCACGTCACGCGCGCCCCGAGACGGCGCAGAACCCGGCTGGTCGCCCGCAACCCGCAGCAGTGCCCCGCGGATCACGCGGACGACGTCGCGCCGCGCCTCGCGCGCCTCGACGAACGCCGCGCCGGGATCACCGCCCTGGCCCCGGTCGACGCCGACGCCGCGCGCGGCCAACGTGACCTCGGCCGGCCAGTGGGCGACGACGCGGCGCAGGGTTTCGAGCAGGGCGGGATCGACCCCGCCGCCCTCATCGTCGCCCGGCGGACCGACGTCGTGGCTGCCCAGCAGCGGCGGCAATTCAAGCGACGCCTTCGCGCGACCCCGACGGCGGCGGCACCCGAGCGACTCCTCGAGCACCTCGACGAGGTCCGCATGCGTGACGGTGTCGCCCGCATACAGCGCGCGATGGGCGACGAGCGCCTTGCCCGTCATCCGCCACGACTCGTTCGCGGTGCGCCAGCCGACGGGCGGGCGCAGCAGCGCCTCGGGGAAGCGGGCGTCCGCGTACAGTTCGCGAAACAGCGCCGTGTACGCCGGTCGGGGTAATGCGCGGCACAGCTGGGCGTTGACCAGGGCGTCGAAGATGAAGTTCCGCGCCGGCGTCGTGCGCGGGTACAGGCGCGTGTGGCCGAGCACGATGTGGTTGAGCTCGTGCAGCACGAGCATCACCAGGGCCGCGTCGGTGCGGCAATGCCGCGCCACGAAGTCCGGATTCAACAACAGGCGTGAGCGGGCGCCCGAGGTCACGGCCGCCGTCGCCACGTCGCGGTTGACCTCCACGTCCAGCAGGCCCAGCAGCTTCGCAAACTCGAGGTGCGAGGCAGGGACCGTTTCGGCGATGCGCTCGGCAAGGGTGGCCGAGAGGGCGCGATCGACGGCACGGTCGGCAGCATGGTCAATGGCGGTCGTCATGCCGGCACCTCCCCCGCGCCGGGCGCCGCGTAGAACGCGAAGGCCATCCGGGGAGTCCGCATCACGGCCGTGCCCGGCGCGCGCCGCCGGATGAACACGGAGCCGGACACGCGCGACAGCAGGGCCAGCGCACGCGCCGGGTCCGCCTCGAAGCCCTGTTCGTGGACGCCGTCCACCGGGATGCGGCGCACGATGGCGAATGGCGGCAATCCCAGCGCCACGGGATCCAGGCGCCCGAGCATTTCCTCCAGCCGGTCGGACAACTCGTCGTCGGGGCACGGGTACAGCTCGATGTCGGCATCACGACGGCCGAGCACCGCGTCCTGGGCCAGCGCCACCAGCCGCACCAGGCGCAGGTGCGCATCGCGCTCCCACTCGCGTTCGAACGGGCGCCCGAGCAGGAGCGGGTACGGGTCGACAAACGAGAACAGCCGCAGCGACGGAACGGGCGCCGCCACACCGCTCCGCAGCGCCACAGCGCCGACAGTGCGCGCCGGGTCGAACGGGCGGCACCTGACCTTGATGGAGCGCGAGGTGCTCATGCCGCCTCCCCGTCCGCTGCCGGATGCAGCAACTCGTGCCACTCGCGGTAGCAGGCGACCACCCGTGCCGCGTCCAGGCCCGTCGCATCGTCCAGGAACGCCGCGTAGAGCAGGTTGCCGATCTCGCCGAGTTGCGGCTCGCCCTCCTTCGACAGGCGGTCGATGGTGGCGCACACGTTATCCCATGCATTGGCGTGCGCGCGCGGCACTGTGCGGGTGACCTTGCCACCGCCCGCAAATGCGAGCACCGGCTCGACCAGCACCGCCAATTGCTCGCAGGCCTCGGCGGTCAGCAGATCCTCGCGCGTGAACCGCGAGGCCAGCACCAGCGCCAGCACACGGCGTCCGTTCGGCGTCTGCGAGGCCAGGGCATCGAGCACGAGCTGGCTGACCTGCGTGCGCGTCGACTCGCCGGGCTCCGCGCGCAACGCGATGGCGACGCGGCGCACCGGGTCGGCCTCGCCGCGGATGTCGCGCCAGGTGGCGCCGTCGATTGCGCGCGCCGCGTGGTCGGCCAGGCGGTGGGCCGCCTTCAACGCGGCGTCATCGATCACGCGGCCGAGCGCGCGCTGAGGCAGACCCCAGCGCAGCGCGGTGTACGCCGACTGCGGCAGCGAACTGCGCACCCCGAGCGCCAGGTGGGCCGCGTGCACGGCCAGCGCCGACGAGGCCAGCGCGACCGCGCGGCGCCCGCTGATGTCGAGCCCCATCTGGTGCAGCGGCACGATGAGCCCCTGCACCCAGGCCGCGGCCCAGGCGCGCTGGCCCTCGGTCAGCTCCGCCAGGCGCGCGCGGGCTGTGGCGACCAGCGCGGGCAGGCCGGCATCGCCGTCAGGCGCGGTGCCGCCCTGCGCGATGATCGCCGTGCGATCGGCCACCGACAGGTCCAGCAGGCGCGGGACGGTCACCACGTACGGGAACCGATCGGCGAGCGCCGGGTCGAGCGGCACCGAGCCGGAATAGGCATCGCCCTCGACCGTGCCGTCGTCGAGCGCCGGCGGGTTCATCGCGGCCCACCGATACCTCAGGTTTACCAGCGGCAACCCCTGCACGCGCCGCTCGTGAATCACCGCGAACAGCTTGTTCTGCGTCTCGGGGCGGCAGCGCGAGATCTCGTCGAGGAACACCGACTCGGCGCCCCACAGGTCGCCCGGCGTGCGCAGCCACGAGAGAGCGTCGCGCGCCTCATTGGGCACGGGGTAGCCGAGCAGGTCGTCAAAGCTGATGAGGCTGGCGTTGAAGTGGCGGTGCTCGAGGCGCAGCGCCGCGGCAAGCCGGTTGAGCAGCTCGCTCTTGGCGGTGCCGTGCGCGCCGATCAGGAGCAGCGGGCGCTCGTCGGTGAGCGCCGCCAGGATGACGGCATCGAGGTGGTCGAGTCCGAAGATGTTCAGGCGTCGCAGCAGGTGGTTGTTGCCGGACGTATCGGATGGGGCTGCAATATCGGCGTGGCTTGCGTTGGGCATGCCGCACCTCCCGTTTCCCCCAATGGCCGCCCGTGCGGCCAGGCTCCGGGGGCAGGGAGCGCGGCCGACGCTTTAGCAGCATTTGTTTAGGCCGCCCTGCAAGCTGTCAGGGTCAAATCGGCGGCCCCCGGCAAATGCCGGGAAGAGAAAAGTGCCGGGCAAAGAAAAAGCCTGCTTCCAATGGCTGAAGCAGGCAGCGCGCGATCATGTCGCGTTCGGCCTCGCTTTAGCCTGATTTGTATCGCGCCGGCAAGCTGAGGTCAAAGAGGCGCGTTTGAATATTATCGGCGCGATGGGGTGTTTGGTCAAGAGGTATTTCGCAAGTTTGTTGCGTGGGTGAGTTGCGCCGGCGCAAGTCCGGCACGCAATTCACGCGTTCATTCCTCGCCAAGGCCTGCCCGGCAATTTCGTCGCGATGCGTTGATGTACTTCTCGCCAGGCGGCATTCCCGTCGTACGCGAGCCCGGGCCGCAGCAGCAGTTTCACGTCACCGACGAAAGCCGCGTCCCTCATCTTTGCGGCCAGGTTCGCCTCCATGCGGGCGCGGGTCACGGGCACGCCGAGCCAGGGCGCGAGATATCCCCAGGTCCTGTTCGACCAGCGCCGACTCGGGCCAGGGCGTAGCGGCACGATGGTGGTGCGGCGGGCGACCAGCCACGCGGCCAGCGAACCTGCCAGACGTTCCTCGCCCAGCTGTTCGAGCACGTAGCCGAGACGCTGGGCATCGGGCCGGCGCACCATTGGTTGCTGGTGGCCGGCGCCATGGAGCGCGGCGGCCGACACCAGGCGCCCCTTCTGCTTCTGGCGGCGCAATGCCGATTGCGTTGCGACGAACGACGACCGGAGGGCAGCCTCGGCCTCTTGGCGCCTACAACATGTAGCGGCCCTTGGCGGGAAGGGATTCGATCCAGTCTTCGAGGTGGTGAAGGGCGTCCATGTTCGGCAAGCCTCAGCATGTAAGTCAGCATCAAATGCTAATATATTGTCGTATATTTGATCGATTCTTGGGATTGGGGGTGTCGCGCGGACTTGCGCCGGCGCAAGTCGCAGCCGATCCGGCCGGACCCGCAACGGCATTTGCGCCCGCCCCCGCAAGGGTATAGGCTTTGCTGCCGACCTGCCCATGGCAGAGCCTCCCGGCTGCACCCATCGACCGCTGGCCCAGGACTCCGGAAAAGAGCCGCAGATGACCGTGTTTTCGCTCCGCCATTTCGACGAGGACACCGTCTTCGAGCGGGCCGCGCTCGAAACTGTCAGGCGCGGTCACACCTACCACAGAGCCGGACGGGTCGTTAATGTCTCCGTCAAACGGGACGACCTTGCGGTGCTCGGGGTGGACGGCAAGACCGGCCACTACGTGGTGACCATCTCCGTAAACCAGTCGACCGACACGCTCGACCACACCTGCACATGCCCGCACGCGGGCGGCGGCGCGTTCTGCAAGCACATGGTGGCCGCCACGCTCGAACTCGAGGAATACGTCCAGGCGATGGCCGATGAATTCGGCGAGGACGATTTGGATGATGATGACGACGTCATTGCATTCAACGTCGAGACGTTCGATTCCGGCCGACCTGTCACTGGTACTCCGCCCCGAAAGGACGCCCGCCTGAAGCTGATCGACGGCTCCGCGCGCACCGACCAACCGGCCCGCACCGCCCCGGACTGGCGGCAGAAACTGACCAGCGCCCTGACCGACATGTCGCACCTGGTGCCCGGCGCGAAACCGCGCCCCTACGTCGCCGCCATCGTCCTGGATCGTGGGCGTACCGACATCCACAGGTACGGCAGCTGGAACTACGGCTCCGAACCGTACGCGCTGGTGCCGTACGTCATCAGCGCCACCTCGTGGAAGCGAATCCCGGGCGACAAGCCGACTTCCCCCCGAGACATCAATGCGTATCTGGAAACCGAGCCGGGGTGGCTCCAATTCGCCGACCGCATGTACCAGCAAGGCAACCCGGCGGGATGCCTCAACCTTGACCCCCATACGGCCGGCGTCCTGAACCTGATCGTGAGTGCGTTGCCGTTGTATGTCAGCCGCACGGCCAATCTTTCCAGCCTACTGTCGCTGCTGGCGCGTTCGGACATTCCCGTGTTCCTGGGCGACATCCGTTCGCATCAGGTCGCGTGCCGCCTCCGGATCGAGAGCGATCCCGTGGTGTTGGCCGCCGACGTGCGAACCGCGGAGAGCGCGTTCACAGTACACCTGGGCACTACGCGGGATGGTGTCTTTCGCGAGCTTCCCGCGGCGATCGAGACGATCGCGGAAAATCCGACGTGGATCCTGGACGGCAAGGACATCCTGAGGGTCGAAAACGAGCGGGCCTTGTCGATCGCCCGCGCGTTTCCGCTCACCGTTCCGGCGGCGGAGATCGACGAGTTCCGCGGGAACCACTTTGGGGCCATCGCCCAGATGGTGCCGATCCACGGCGATGTCGTCCACTGGCGGGACTTGCAGGTGGCGCCGGTGCCGCGGCTGTATCTGCAGGACGACGGAGCCCGCTCGCTGCGCGCCGAGCTGCGCTTCGCCTATGGCGAGTTTTCGACGGCGGACATCAAGGCCACCTTCACCGTCGGCATTGCGAACATGCCCGACTCGTGGGACCTGGTGCGCGTCCACCGGCAGCCCGAATCCGAAGAGCGGATCCTGAAGCTGCTGGCCGAGCCCGCCCACGGCCTCAAGCGCGTGGACGCCGCCGCGCGGCCGGGCACGTACCAGCTGCGGGCCCGCACGCATCCGCTGGATTTCCTCCTGAACGCCGTGCCCCGGCTTGCGCAGGCCGGATTCGAGATCTACGGCGCCGAGGACCTGAAGGTCGGCCGCGTCAACCGCGCGACGGCGAACGTGCGCGTGAGCATCACCTCGGGCCTCGACTGGTTCGACCTCGAGACCGTCGTCGAGTTCGGCGACCAGCAGGTCTCGCTGCAGGACGTGCGCAAGGCCCTCAAGCGGGGCGAGCACTACGTGAAGCTGGCCGACGGCTCGGTAGGCCGGATCCCCGAGGAATGGCTGGCGAAATACAGGCACCTGCTCGACCTGGCCGAGGAGTCCGGACCAGGTCTGCGGTTGCGCGACTTCCACCTGCCCCTGCTCGACCAGCTGCTGCAGGAGGACGCCGCGCTTCGCTTGCCTGCCGACCTGACCCGTCGGCGCGAACGGCTGCGCGATTTCGAGGGGATCAGGCCGCAGCCGCTGTCGGCCGCGTTCACCGGCGAGCTGCGCCCGTACCAGAAGCACGGCTACGACTGGCTGCATTTCCTGGGCGAGTGCGGCTTCGGCGGCATCCTGGCCGACGACATGGGCCTGGGCAAGACCGTCCAGGTCCTGGCCTACCTCCAGGCGCGCCACGAACAGCCCGTGGTCACGGCCGCGACGCTGCTGGTCGTCCCCCGCAGCCTGATCACGAACTGGCAGCTCGAATCGCGGAAGTTCACGCCCGGCCTGCGCTTCCTGGACCATACCGGAAGCGCGCGCGCGAAGGATGTCGCCGCCTTCGACGGCTGCGACATCGTGCTGACGACCTACGGCACGATGCTGCGCGACATCGAGGTGCTGCGCGGGTACACGTTCAGCCACATCGTGCTGGACGAATCGCAGGCCATCAAGAATCCCCTGGCCAAGGGCGCCAAGGCCACGCGGCTGCTTCACGGCGACCAGCGCCTGGTGATGACGGGCACGCCGGTCGAGAACAGCACGTTCGAACTGTGGTCCCAGTTCGCGTTCCTGAACCCCGGGATGCTCGGCGGCATGGAGTACTTCCGGCGCGAGTTCGCCAACCCCATCGAGGCCAACCGCGACGAGCAGGCTGCCGCCACGTTGCGCCGGCTGGTGCGCCCCTTCATCATGCGCCGCACCAAGGAACAGGTCGCGCCCGAATTGCCCCCGCGCACCGAGCGCATCGTCTATACGGAGATGGGTACCGCGCAGAAGAAGCTCTACGCGCTGACGCGTGAACGCTACCGCGCCGAACTGATGGGATTGATCGACGGCGGCGCCATGAACGATGCCCGGTTCCGGATCCTCGAGGGCCTGCTGCGCCTGCGGCAGATCGCGATCCACCCGGCGCTGATGGACCGCACATACAAGGGCGAAGCGCCCAAGTTCGAAGCGCTGCTGGAGATCCTCGAGACCCTGCACTCCGAGGGGCACAAGGCGCTCATTTTCTCACAGTTCGTCGAGACGCTCAAGCTGGTCCGGACCGAGCTGGACCGGCTTGGGATGCGCTACACCTATCTCGACGGCAAGACGCGGGACCGGCAGGCCACGGTCGACGAGTTCCAGAACAACGATGCCATCCCGGTCTTCCTGATCAGCCTGAAGGCGGGCGGCGTCGGGCTGAACCTGACGGCCGCCGACTACGTCATCCACCTCGATCCCTGGTGGAACCCGGCCGTGGAGATGCAGGCCAGCGACCGCGCGCACCGCATCGGGCAGGACAAACCCGTGTTCGTCTACAAGATCATCGCGCGCGGGACGGTCGAGGAGAAGATCCTGGAGTTGCAGGAACGGAAGCGGGCGCTGGTCCGCAGCGTGATCGCGACCGAGGAGGGATTCCTGAAGTCGCTTACGAAAGAGGATGTGAGCATGCTGTTCGAATAGCGGGGCGCAGGTCACACCGGGCCGGCGGCGGACTTGCGCCGGCGCAAGTCCCCGCTACTCCCCTACGCCGCCCGCCCGCGCACCGCCGCCCACTCGCCCGACGACTTGATGCGCTTGAGGCTGCGCGGGCCGTGTGGCTCGCGCGGGGTAAGCATCTGGTCGACGCGCGAGATGAAGTCGCGGCGCGCCGCGTGGAACTGGTCGAGGTGGCGCGGCGCCAGGCAGCACCACTTCGACTCGACGACCTTCTTCTGGAACAGCGACATCAGCACGACGCGCAGGTTCAGCTCGTCGAACGGGGCGCGGAAGACGGGCTGCGTGCCGCGCGCCTCCCAGTCGGCGATGGTCTCGCGGCGGCTGCGGCCGATGGCGGTGGCGAGGTCTTCCTGGGACATCCGGTAGAGGCTGCGCAGGTAGGCGATTTCCTCGCCGGTCAGGCCGGGGCCGCTCAGGAGGATGACCAGGCCGAGGTAGTCCATGAGTTGCACTTCGTTGAGGATCATCGAGGTACCTTGGCCGCACTTGTCACACTCGGTCAATTCGACCGCGTTTCCCTCGAGAAAGACGCCGGTCAGGCCGCAGTGGTCGTACTCGTATCGCGCGGGGTGTTCAAAGCGGGCTTCCGGGGAGCCGCAGAGGGGGCATGTTCGCGTTCCGGCCAACTTCACTTCCCCGTTCTCAGTCGAACCTGTTCCTTCGTCATTCTGTCGCTAATCCTCACCTATGTACGTTAAACGTACACCATCGAATTGGCAAGCCCGCTGGGGACGCGTGGGCTGTCAGCCAAACCGGCGATGGCCACATGGCGCCCTACAAAGCCCAGAATGTGACAGGTGCGTCATCAACCGCCACTTGCCGGTGACATCGGCGACGGCACAGCCCACGCGACGGCCCATCATAACCACGGCCAGTGACGGCACTAGGCCTCGAATGGCGTCCAGCCCTCGCTTGGTCACTGGAGTTGCTCGCCATTGGCTGGCATCGAGAACTGACCAACGGCAAAGGCGGCGCCATTGCTCCCCGAGATTCCCGACGGTTATCCACAACTGCTCGACGCGCTAAAGGCCCGCATCAGGGAAGCTCGGGTCCGAGCGGCTTCAAGCGTCAACAGCGAGTTGATCGCGCTCTACTGGCAGATCGGTCAGGAGATCCTTCTGCGCCAGAGGGAGGCCGGCTGGGGATCAAAGGTGGCTGACAGACTGTCAGGAGACCTTCGGAGTGCATTCCCCAACATGAGAGGCTTCTCGAAATCCAACCTCATGTATATGCGCAAGTTAGCGGCTGCGTGGCCGGCCGGGACAATTTTCCCACAGCTTGTGGGAAAATTGGCATGGGGCCACAACCGCCTCCTCCTGGACAAGGTGGGGGATCCGGCCGAACGGTGCTGGTACCTGCAGGCCGCCATCGAACACGGCTGGAGTCGCGATGTCCTCCTGCACCAGATCGAGAGCGGGCTTTGCAACCGACAAGGCAAGGCGATCACGAACTCTGAGCGGGCATTGCCACCGCTGCAATCGGAACTCGCGCTGGGCTTGTTGAAGGACCCGTACAACCTCGAATTCCTCGACATGGGAAACGACTTCCGCGAACGCGAACTCCACCGCGGCCTGGTGCGGCACATGCGGGACTTCCTGCTCGAATTGGGCTCCGGATTCGCGTTCGTGGGCGACGAGTACCATCTGGAGGTCGGCGGCGCTGACTTCTTCATCGACCTGCTGTTCTATCACGTCCGTTTGCATTGCTATGTCATCATTGAACTCAAGCCCGGCGAATTCCGTCCGGAACATGCCGGCAAGCTCGGCTTCTATCTTTCAGCGGTCGATGACCTGCTGCGCCTGCCGCCGGATGGGCCCAGCATCGGGCTTGTGCTCTGCCGCGAGAAGAACCGCGTTGTGGCGGAATACGCCCTGCGCGAGATCAGCGCCCCGATGAGCGTGTCGGGCATCACACTGAAGAAGAGCCTGCCGGATGGCCTGCGTGCCAGCCTGCCGACCGTGGAGGAAATCGAATCCAGGCTGCGCGAATCGTAGGCGACTTGCGCCGGCGCAAGTCCCGCCCATCACCAAAGAAAACCCCGGCCGTCACCAGCCGGGGCTCCCCCAAGACACTTCTTGACCGGCCGACCGCTCCGGCTCACTTCACCAAAGCCAGCCTCCGCACCCACTCGCCGCCACCGGTCACCAACCGGCACATATAACTGCCCGACGCCACAGGCCGGCCGCGATCGTCGCGTCCGTCCCACACCGTCGTGTGCCGGCCCGCGACCTGTTCGCCCGTGATCAACGTCGTGACGCGGCGGCCGTCCAGGGAGTACACGGCCAGTTCCACCGTGCCGGCCGTAGCCAGGTCGAAGGCGATCGTCGTCGTGGGATTGAACGGGTTGGGATACGGCGCGCCCAATGCCGTCACCGACGGCACGACCGACGGTTGTGCGACATCGCTGGCCACGTTCTGGTCGATGGTGAGCACGCGATCGCCCGCCACGTTCAGGCGCACGGTGGTCGTGCCGTCGGGCCAGCGCACGACGACGCTGTCGGCCGTCGTCGCGGCGCCCAGACCGAAAGCAACGCGCAACGCGTTCTGCGCCAGGCTCTCGCCGCCGGCCGAAACGTGGCGCAGCTGGGAAACTCCACCGACGACGCACCAGACGCGCGCGCCGATGGCCGCGATGTTCGTGCCCTTGCCCTTCAGGTCCAGCTGCAGCCAGTGGCCACGACCGCTGATGGTATTGCGCAGCAGGACATTCGGCTGGCCGTCGCGCGACAGGTACAAGTCCTGGCCGCCGTCGCCGTCGAGGTCGCCGCAGGCGACGGCCGTGGTCGCCCCCTGCGCCGCGGGCAGCAGCTGCGACACGCCGAACTGGCCGGCGTCGGCGCCGAACAGCAGCAGGTCGGGCTCGCTGAAGCGGCAGACGTAGATGTCCAGGCGGCCGTCGTTGTCGAAGTCGGCCATGGCGAGGCCGCGGCCCGATCCGGTGTCGCCCAGGCCGGGGCCGGTGAGCGTGGTCCAGTACGTCCCGTCATTGCGATAGAGGACGTCGGCCGAGCCGTCGTTGACCAGGTAGAGGTCCAGGTCGCCGTCGTTGTCGACGTCGCCCCAGGCCGCGGCCTGGCCCGAGCTGCCGTTGGCCGCCTGGCCCGTTACGAGGAACGTGCCGCCGCCCCCGTTCTGCACCAGCTGGTTCGCCTGCCAGGACATGACGCGGTAGACGTCCAGGTCGCCGTCGCCGTCGTAGTCGGCCCACGGCGCGGCGGTGCCGGTGCCGGCTGTCTGCAGCGCGGCGATGGCCTGCGGCATGAAGAAGAACTGCCCCGTCCCGATGTTGCCGTACGAGCGGGCGAGCATGCTCGCCGTGCCGGTGTTGACCAGCGAGAGGTCGAGCAGGCCGTCGCGGTCGTAGTCGCACCACGCCGCGGCGCGGCCGGCGCCGGCGTCGTCGACGCCGTACTGCGCGATGTTGGTGAACGTGCCGTTGCCGTTGTTGGCCAGCAGCTGGTTGGCCTGGCCGTCGCGCGACAGGTAGACGTCCTGGTCGCCGTCGCCGTCGAAGTCGCACCACGCGGCGGCCATCGTCAGGCCGGTGTCGGTCAGCAGGCCGGTGGCGATGTCGGTGAACGACAGGTTGCCGTCGTTGCGCAGCAGGCGGTTGGCCGAGCCGCGGTTGCAGATGTAGAGATCGAGGTCGCCGTCGGCATCGTAATCGAGCAGGCTGACGCCGCGGCCCGCGCCCGCATCGCCGAGCGCGCCGGCCGACGTCGCGGTGAACGGCGCGTTCGTGTGGACGCCCGTGAACGCGAGCGCCGCGCCGCTGGTGGCCACGGTGCCGGTCACGACGGCCGGTGACGGCGAGGTCCAGCCGGGCACGCCCAGCCAGGTCAGCGTGAACAGCCCCGGGGCCCAGACCACCACCGAGGCGTCGCCGACGCCCGTCTCCTGGTAGCCGTCGGGGCCGTCCAGCCGCCACGGCGCCTGCAGGCCCGCGGGCTGAACTGCGATGTTGACGGCCAGCGAGCCGACCGCCGGACGGTAACTGAACGTCATGGTCGATGCGCTCGCACTGATCTGGTCGATGTACACGGGCGCGACGGAACCATTCCACCACCTGGCGGCCGGGCTGGTGGCAGGCGTCAGCAGCGTGGAGCCGGGCGCGGACCACAGGTCGGTATAGTCGCCGTAGTTGAGGTAGTACTCGAGATCCCAGCGGCCGTCGGCCTGGACCAGCGTGCAGTAGTAGTGCCGCGCCGCGGTCATGTCCTGGTAGCTGTTGTTGCCGGACGTGTCGACATGCCAGATGGCCAGGCCCGCATCGGGAAGCGCGGCATCGCGGCCGGCCTGCTGCCGGTTCTCGATCATGTAGTACTCGCCCGAGCGCGCCGGGTTGGAGACGCGATAGAAATGGTTGCTGCCGGCGGTGACGGGCAGGTTGGTGGCCACGCTGGTCAACGCGGTCACCGAGGCCGACCAGCCGGCCGTGTCCTTCAGCGGCGCGCAGGGCTGGACGGGATTGTTGGCCGGCCCCGAATTGCACATCAGGCAGAACTGCCCCACGCCGGACGAATCGGAATCGTAGTCGTACAGGTCGGGCCAACCGCAGAGCATGTGACCGTTCTCGTGGCAGAACGTGGCCAGCGAGGGCCCCGAGCCGATGTTCGTGATCTGGTAGCGGTAGGTCGAGACGCCGTCCGCGGAATACGAAATGCTGCTGCTGTGCGGCCACAGGCCCACCGACCAGCCCATGGACGGCTCACCGGCATAGAAGGCGTTGAGGGCGTCGATGACGCCGTCGTGATTGCTGTCGTACTGGCTGTAGTCGAAGCCGCTGTTGTTCAGCGCGATGAGCGCCTCGCGGATCAGCGCGCGGGCACTGGTTCCATAGGTCTGGGATGCGCTGTCGTAGTACGACTTCGGCTGGGCGGCCCGGTAGTAGACCGTCGGCGAGAAGTTCGTGTACGTGAGCAGGCCGCCCGACACGTCGTAGAAGTAGTCGCGCACCGAGCCGTGGCTGCTGTAGCCCGTGTAGCCCGGCAGGTTGAGGTAGGCGTCGAAGTCGGCGGCGGCAATCGTGGCCGGCTGGTCGCTGAAGTCGATGAGCAGGGTGATGCCGCGCACATTGCCGACGGTCGTGGCCTGCGTGGCCTTGTTCGCCGCGGGGATCAGTGCCCGCTCGGCGTCGAGCAGCTGCCGCGCCGCCTGGGCTTGCTTCTGCCGCGCCAGCGTCGACTGCTTCAGGTGGGGCGTGAGCCCGAGGCCCGCCATCGCGGCGGCATCGCCGGCGCGGACACCGGTGCTCTGGAGATCGTCGCTGCCATTCACGAGCCGCGCGTAGCAGATCACGCCGGTGCCCGCATCGCGGACCAGAGTGAAGCCGTCGAGCGATTCGATGTGCTGCGAATACTCGTCGCCCCAGACCAGCACGGGCACGGCGGCGCCGTCGGGCTGCCGCAGGTCGAAACGGGCGCCGTGGTAGGGGGCGGCGGTGGCGGCGGAGGCCAGGAGGAGCGACAGCGCCAGGGTGACGGGGGCGGTGAGCCGGGCGAAGTGGCGGAGCATGGGTACGTCCCGTGGTCGATGGTGGCGGTGCCGGGTGTGTGAGGGCCGGTGGGGATGACAATAGTGCATTATAACGCGTTTGGGGGTGATGGATCTACAGAAATGAGGGGGTGCGCCAGTTGCGCCGGCGCAAGTCCCCCGCACCGTAGTCGCAATTTATAACTACCTCAGCCGCCCCCGAAACGCCCGCTGTGACTTGAGGATTTCCTGCCGCAACGCTTCCGTGTCCGGCAGCATGGTCAGGTAGCGCGAGGCAAAGACGTTGGCGGCGATGCCGCCCATCGCGTAGTGGACGACGGCGTCGTTCTTGGCACTGCAGAGGATCAAGCCCACCGGTTCGTGTTCGTCGGGGCCCATGAGGTGTTCGCGGGCGTAGTTGAGGTAGAGGTTCATCTGGCCGGCGTCGGCGTGGCTGAACTTACCAAGCTTGAGGTCGACCACGACCAGGCAACGCAGGGCGCGGTGGTAGAGCAAGAGGTCGATGCGATACCACTCGTCGCCGATGCGGATGCGCTTCTGGCGGGCCACGAAGGTGAAGCCGGCTCCCAGTTCGAGCAGGAACGATTCAAGGTGGCGCACGATGGCGTCCTCGAGGTCGGACTCGCTGTACTCGTCCTTCAGGTCGAGGAACTCGAGGAGGTAGGGGTCGCGGATGTGGTCGCGCAGGGCGACGGCATCCGGCGGGGATGGCTTCCTGGCGGACGTGAGCATGCGTTCGGGGTTGGACGAGGCCGAAACGCGCTCGAAGAACTGGGTGCTGATCTGCCTTTCCAGCTGCCGGACAGTCCAACCGCCGCGAATGGCTTCAGCTTCGTAGAGCGCGCGGGCCTGGGGGTCGCTGACAGACATCAGGCGGATGTAATGGGTCCACGACAGGGGGAAGGAATGATGCATAACTGACGCATTTGCAGGCAGTTGTAATTTTACCATCACTGATGGTAAAATCTGATGACTGAGATAAAAAGATCTCATTTTGTAAAGACTGGTCGGCGAGAACCCGCGCCCATGCTGGCGGGCCAAGTCGCGCCCCAGCCGCTGCAGCAACTCTTCCCCGTAGATGGCCCGCGGGTTTCCGTCCTGCTCGAATTCGACGATTCGCCGGCCAATCTCCCAATAGGTCGACACGATGACGCTGCTGGTCGTGCGCACCACGACGCGCCTGGCCTCGTCGACCAGGCCGGAGATGCCGACATCAACTCACTGTAGGGCTCCGCACCAGCGGGGCCGGACATCGGCGCGGGGATCCCCGCGTCTTCAGACTTTCGTTTCCTGACCATGATTCCCGTCCCAATCTGCCGGATGTGCCGACGCGGTCCTGATGCCAACGTGGGTTCACGGATGCGGCGCGACGTGTCGCGGACGATATGCGCCTGCGGGACAACGTCGTGGCGAAGGTGCTGTCTGCGACGAACCGCACGCAGGGCACCAAACGGGCCGTTCCTGTGGAGTTGCACGGGTTGCGCGATGACGCCAATGGGGCAGCCACGCACGCATTCGCGGTGGCTATAGGGCAGGCGGCGGGCCAGATGGTGAATGAGGCAACTTGCGCCGGCGCAAGTCGGGCCCGTTACCGGGCAACTGATTGCTGTTTTGCGACTTGGAATTCTGCCAACAGTGTTGGCAGAATTGGGCAATACAGCAAAAAATCGCTCATTGGGTGGGTCGCGCAAAGCTGGTGTCCCCACCGATCTCTCCTTCCCCCAGGGAGAATTCAGCCTGGTATTAGCCGTATCGCAGTATGAATGTCCTCCGCGCTTGTCCGCCGAGGCTCGAGTTGCGCCGGCGCAAGTCCTGACGCTACGACCGCCCCGCATGGGCGTGTATTCTGATAAACCTTTTAGGTTAATCTTTCTTGGCGGCGATATCCGATCTGCATATACTCATTGAAGGCCGTACCTGCCTGGACTTCATCGGGGACTACCATGACTGACACCCACGCATTCACGCCAAACTGGGCCTCTCCCCCCGGCAGTACGATTGCCGACCTGCTGGCCGAGCGCAGCCTGACCCAGGCGGACCTTGCCGACCGCACCGGCTACACGCGCAAGCACATCAACGAACTGGTGCGCGGCCGCGCGGCGATTTCGTTCGAAGCGGCCCTGAAGCTGGAGACCGTGCTGGGCTCGACGGCCGACTTCTGGATGCGCCGCGAAGTGCAGTACCGCGAGGCGCTGGCACGGCAGGAGCTCAACCGGCAGTTCAAGGCCTCGGCGCCCTGGCTCAGGCGGATTCCACTGGCAAGCATGGTGCGGCTCGGGTGGGTGGAGCGGTTCCCTGATTCCGGGCAGCAGGTGGCCGCCTGCCTGCGGTATTTCGGCGTGGCCACGGTCGAGGCCTGGGAAGCGACGTACGCGGAACCCCTGGCGGCCTTCCGCAGGTCACCCAACGCCGAGACGGCCGGCGCGGCGGCCGCAGCCTGGCTGCGACAGGGCGAACTGCAGGCGGCCGCCATCCGGACCGGGGACTACAGCGCGTCCGGGTTGCGCGCGTGCCTGCCCCGACTGCGGCAGCTCACGCTGCTCACCGACCCCGACGCATTCGTACCCGCACTGACCGGCATGTGCGCGGAAGTGGGCATCGCCGTCGTGTTCGTGCCCACGCCGCAGGGATGTCCCGCCTACGGCGCCACGCGGTGGCTCTCTCCCACCAAGGCGCTGCTGATGCTCAGCAACCGCACCAAGACCCACGATGTGCTGTGGTTCACCTTCTTCCATGAGATCTGCCACCTGCTGCACCACAGCAAGAAGATGACCGTCATCGAGGGCGGCCGGAGCCTGGACGCCGGCCTCGAGGAAGAGGCCGACACGTTTGCCGCCCACATCCTGATTCCGCCGGCGGACGCGCGCCGCATCGAGGAATTGCCCCGCAACGCGGATGCCATTGCTTCGTTCGCCCGTGAGATCGGGGTTGCGCCGGGGATCGTGCTGGGGCGGATGCAGAAGATGGGGCTGATCGGCTGGTCCAGGTGTGGGGAGTTGAAGGTCAGGTATGAGATCGGCGGGTGACCTGGCCACTTGCGCCGGCGCAAGTCCGGCCGGATCGCGCCTAAGCGATTGATTTCCCGCTCTTTGGAATTTTATCATCACTGATGAGAATATTGGGCAACGCCGGCAGGCCCTACCGATAGCAGTCATGGAACCACTCGGGTCCAAGCCGGATGAACGTGTTCACGGCAGCCGCGAGTCTCGCACCGGGCGCCGCACTGGCCGCCAGGACCCTCTTGCCATGCGCCCGCACAGCATCGACGGCTGGCGTGAAGTCGCCATCGGCCGACAGCAGGTACGCGGTATCGAATTCGTCGCGCTCGGCCATCACGACCATGTCGACGGCCAGAAAGACATCAACGGCTTTTTCGACATAGGCCGTGGCACGCATGTTCCGCCGCGCGATGTCATACAGGTCCCGGTAAACCTGCTGGTCGATGCGCGTGGACAATGTCGTGAGATAGTCCTTGAGTTCCCTGGCCGCGTTGTCAGTCACCGGGCGTGACTCGAGGCGCCCGAAGTGCACGCTGATCTTCGGCGACGATGCCCTGAGAGCGGCAATGAACCTGCGCTGGGCCGCATAGAGTGCCAGACTGCTTCGTTGCTCGACCTGGCCTACGTAGTACCTGGTGGCGCACCACTGCCGCGGCCCGACGAGCTTGCGCGAAATCACCCCATAGTCGAGCCGACCCAAGTCGGCGATGCCATGCTGCTTGGCGCCGTGATACCAGTTGTTGCCATCGATGAAGAGCACTGCGCGTTCAGCCACGGCGCCGACCCAAAAGAAAAACCCCGGCGTGTGGCTGAGCCAGACCCCGGGGGGATAAAACACCCGGTCCCGTGGGATCCGAGCGACCCGCAGTATACACAGGGCTGGGCTGCCGTGTCAACTGCAGTGGCGAAGCGCTAAAGAAGAGCCCTCCGGGGCGCCACCAGAAGGGGGTCAACCGGCTCAGCAAGCCGGGCTGGGGTTGATACGCATTCAGTTGCGATCTGATCGCGGGGCGGGTCAAGGGCGATTCCCTCTTTGGCGCTGGAGTGGGCCGGCGCGGTCGAGAATGCAAGGACCCCGCCCGGCGGCGTCCTTGTCGCTGCGCCAGTGCACAAGTAGTCGCGCAACTGCCGCGTCGTTTGCGCGTCATGACGGCCAAGTTCCGAAAGCCCCCGGGCGAGGTGCCATGCACCTTGCGAGCCCACCGCAAATACATGTCATGCTCCGTTGACAGCTTCATGGGAGATGGCGCCCGCCGTCTTCACTTGCCGACTTGCGCCGGCGCAAGTTCCCTACCCCCACGTCAGCGCAACCGCCCCAGAAACGCCCTCTGCGTCCGAATGATCTCCTGCCGCAGCGACTCCGTGTCCGGCAGCACCGTCAGGTAGCGCGAGGCGAAGACGTTCGCGGCGATGCCGCCCATCGCGTAGTGGACGACGGCGTCGTTCTTCGCGCTGCAGAGAATCAAGCCCACCGGCTCGTGCTCGTCGGGGCCCATGAGGTGCTCGCGCGCGTAGTTGAGGTAGAGGTTCATCTGGCCGGCGTCGGCGTGCGTGAACTTGCCGAGCTTGAGGTCGACCACGACCAGGCAGCGCAGCGCGCGGTGGTAGAGCAAGAGGTCGATGCGGTACCACTCGTCGCCGATGCGGATGCGCTTCTGCCTCGCCACGAACGTGAAGCCGGCGCCCAGTTCGAGCAGGAACGATTCGAGGTGGCGGACGATGGCGTCCTCGAGATCGGACTCGCTGTACTCATCCTTCAGGTCGAGGAACTCGAGGAGGTACGGGTCGCGGATGTGGTGCTGCAGTTCGGCGGGGTCGACAGGCGCGGGCTTGCGCGCGGCGGCGAGCATGCGGTCGGGGTTGGCGGACGCGGTGACGCGCTCGAAGAACTGCGTGCTGATCTGGCGGTCGAGCTGGCGGACGGACCAGCCGGAGCGGATAGCTTCGGATTCGTAGAGGGTGCGGGCGGCGTGGTTTTCGACGGACATCAGACGGACGTAATGTGACCACGAAAGGGGGAAGGAAATGGGCGTAACTGACGACTCATCAAGTGTTTGTAATTTTCTCGACACTGTCGAGAATATCTGCAATTCCAGATAAAAACATCTCATTTTGTAAAGTCCCGGCCTGGAGAATCCCCTGCCGTATCGGCTGGACAGATCGCGCCCCAGACGCGTGAGCAACTCTTCGCCATACTCGGCGCGGACACGCCCACCCTGTTCATATTCGACGATTCGGCGTCCGATTTCCCAGTACGCCGACACGACGACGCTTTGCGTCGATCGCACGACAGAGCGCCGGGCCTCTTCCAGTAGGCCGGAGATTCCCGTCACCAGTTCTCCGTAGGGCTCCGCGCCGGATGCACCGGACGTCGGTGCGGGGACCCTCGCGTCCCGAGGCTTTCGATTCCTGGCCATGCTTCCCATTCCCATCTGCCGGATGTACCGACGCGGTCCAGATGCCAACGAGAGTTCACGGAAGAGGCGCGATGTGTCGCGGGTGATGGGCGCCTGCGGTGCGACGTCGGGGATGAATCATTGCCGACGACAAACCACATTCGCGGCGCCAATCGAGCCTTTCCTAGGGAGATGCCGGCGCTGGGCGGCGGCGCCGATTAGGCGGCCACGCACACACAGCGATGGCCATTGAGGCAGGCGGCAGGCCAGATGGTGAACGTGGCGACGTGCGCCGGCGCAAGTCAGCCCGATTTCGGCGCAAACAGTTGTCGCGGCGTGACTTGGAATTTTACCATCACTGATGGTAAAATTGGCCAAAACAGAAAACAATCTCACATCAAGCAACATCGGCACGCACTGCTGCGCGCTACCGCGAGGCCGTGAACACACATCCAATCGGTGCCGCCCTGGCGAAGAACGCGCCCCTGTGCCCACTCCTGGCGGCGCTCCCAGCCGCCCACCTCAGAACGCCGGACCAAGCAGACCGGCCGATCCGGGCACAACTGCTGCCTACAAATGGTCGCGAACCGCCGCACCGACTTGCGCCGGCGCAAGTCGACGGCCTTCGACATAACTGGTTCCAAAACAATCAATTGGAATTTTCCCGACAGTGTCGGGAAAATCTGACGGCAGGCACAGCCCTGCACATAACTAAATCTTGGGTTAAGTTTTGTGCATGGACACCAAGACACAAAGCCACCGCGCCGGCCCCAGCTGGGACCAGCTCTACGAAACCGCTGCCGCCCAGGCCGGCCACTTCACGACGGCCCAGGCCGAGGCCGCGGGGTACTCGCCCCAGCTGCTGGCCAAGTACCTGGCCAACGGGCGTGTGGTCAGGGTGCGTCGCGGCGTGTACCGCCTCACCCATTTTCCGGCGGGCGAACTCGAGGAGTTCGCCGTCGTGTGGCTGTGGAGCGAGCGGGCCGGGGTCTTTTCGCATGAGACGGCGCTGTTTCTGCATGGGCTGTCCGATGCGCTGCCGTCACGAGTCCACCTGACGCTGCCCGCGGATTGGCGTCGGCGAAGGCTGCGCGTACCGGATGGCGTCGCGACGCACTTCGGCGAGGTGGCCGGTGCGGATCGCGGCTGGGTGGGCCCGGTGCCTGTGACCGCTGTTGCGCGGACGCTCGTCGATTGTGCGGAGGCCGGGGTTGCGCCGGAGATGGTGCGCGATGCCATGGAGCAGGCGATCGAGCGTGGGATGATTCGCAAGGGATCAGTGCCGCGACTTGCGCCGGCGCAAGTCCGGCCGGATCGCGCCTAAGCGATTGATTTTCCGCGCCTTGGAATTTTATCATCACTGATGAGAATATTGGGCAAAGCCGATCAGGTCCTGGCGATATCAGCAATGGAACCACTCGAGGCCAAAAGAAAAACCCCGGCGTGTGGCCAAGCCAGACCCCGGGGGGATTAAGGTGCCCGGTCCCGTGGAATCCGAGCGGCTGTAAGTATAGCCGATGCCCAAATGCCGCAGCAACTCCCACCGCCGACTGATCACACATCGCCTTCCTCCACGCCCCCCACCAGTCCCACCGGCACGATCAACCGCCACCTGCGGACGAGTCGGCCTCCGCGCGCGCGGTCGAGGTGCACCGGCTGGGCCGGCAGCAGCGACTGCAGGCTGGCCAGGGTCGCGTCGGGCACGGCCAGTTCGCGCTGGCGGGTGTCGAGCAAGAAGCCGACCCTCGACGCGAGCGTGCGGTTGGCGAGGACGCGGACGTACGCGAGCAGCGCGTCCGGGTCGATGGCCGGGATCGCCATCAGCGAGCGCCACACCTCGTCGAGGCCGCCGGCAATCGATGGCCGGTCGAGAACGTCGGCCACCGTGCGCTCGAGGCTGGTCACGCGCACTTCGAGTCCATTGCGGTCCAGGACGTCGATCCACGCCTGCTGCGGGTGGCGCGCGCGCAACTCGCACCGCGGCTGCACCGGCGACAGGCGGCGGCCCCGGAACGTGGCGGCACGGGCTCGCGTCCAGGTGATGAACGTGAAATTGTCGGACAGGCTCTGCGCACAACCGTGCGCCTCGAGCGCCGTGTGGTAGGCGGCGGCCGCGTCCGGCGCCATGCGGGCGGCCAGCGCGATGTAATCGGGGGTTGGCTCCCAGGGCTCCGTTGACCCCGGCGGACGACCGACATACAGGCCGCTCTTCACGCGCAGCAACCGGCCCTGGCGTACCCAGCGGGCGAGGTGGGCATCGACGGTGGCAGGAGCGCGACCGGGGAGCGCGGCGATCAGCTCGTCGCGGGTGAAGAGCGGGGTCGTGGCCAGGAAGTGGTCCGGCTTCATGTTAGTGCCTCCCAATATTTGCAATTTATTACAAATTATGGGCGTCTACAACAACGGTGTCGCATGGCCGACCAGCCGCCGGTCCCGGTTGCAGGGCGCCGCCACGAAACACAACGGGCCCCAGTAGGAGCCCAGGGCCTGCGACTTGCGCCGGCGCAAGTCCCCCCAAACGCAGCATAAACGACGACTCTTCAGCCGTTTGTAATTCTCCCGACAGTGTCGAGAGAATTGGACCATACCGAAAGAAATCCCACCCAGCCCACCTCGGCCGCGCCAGCTCGCTCCGCCGGCCACCACCACCCGGCCCGGCGAGCCCAGCGCACCCTGGCCGCACCCCCACCCACCACAACCGCAGCACCTGACGAGGCCCCCCCGACCCGGACGCGTTCGGGCCCGCCCTGGCCGGCAGGTGCGCGGAGGTGGGCGTCGCCGTCGTGATCGTGCCCGCGCCGCAGGGGTGTCCGGCGGGCGGGGCCTCGCGGTGGCTGGCACGCGCCAGGGCGCTGGTGATGGCTGGTGGCCGGACCAGGAGCGGCGTCATGTCGTAACACGTTCTGCCATGATTGGTTAGCTTCGCATGGTCGTCGGCCTGCTCGATCGAGAAGACCGAAATCGCTCAACTTCCCGCCCTATTGTGCCGAAGACAGAATGCCTCTTTCGGCATCGATGGGAAGTATCGCGATTGACCGATATTCGCAGTGCGCTTGGCACCATGACCGGCCACTGCAATGAGGAGGGATGACAATGCCGGCGCGTAACGCCCAACAGCGCAGCCACAGTATCTACGTCATCGAGCTCGACAAAGCAGTTCTGCAGATCAAGCGCTTTCGCGAAGCGAATCCGGGCTACAGGGAAGGGATGCCGTGCGTCTACGTCGGGATGACTTGCCGCACGCCGGAAGAGCGCTTCAGGCAGCACATTTCCGGCTACAAGGCCGCGAGGCTCGCGCATCGATTCGGGATACGATTGAAACCACGACAATACCGAGCGTTCAATCCCATGACCAGAGCCGAGGCAAAGTACATGGAAGTCGAAAAGGCGCGACGGCTGCGCAATCGGGGATATGGAGTCTGGCAGAACTAGGCGACAGACGCTCCGGATCCCCTGGGTCGAACCCCCATAGCCGGAACCCCTACTCCCGATACTTCGCCACCAAATCACACTGCACCGTCTTGTGCGTCATCCACGAGAACTTGTTGTCGAACATGAGGTAGTACTTCCCATCCGCGCGAATGGGGACCTCCATCTCCGCCGCCGTGACGACTCCCGAATCGTAGATCGCCTTTGCGGCATGCCCGTTGGACCAATTGAGATAGTTGAGTTCGTCCAGCAGCAGAATGCGAACATCGTTGCCAGTGCCGCCCTGCGCCAACATGCGCCCACAAAGCGAGTATTCGCCATACACGCTGGGGGTCAGGTTTAGCACCAAGCCTTCCGCCTCGCCGGCAGGAATGAAAACGGCCTGTGAGGTCAACGCCTCCTGCCTCAGCGGATACGGCAGGCCAGCCAACCGCGCCTGAACCTCATGAAACGCCTGCGTGTCGCTCCGCAGGTCATTCAGGTTCAGCTTCGGCAATTCTGCCTCGGTGTTGGCGATGCGTTCTTCCGCGGCCGGATGAGTCTGAAAGAAGACCTCAAATGCCGACGGATCCCCGCCCGCGTTCTTGCGAAGGGTCTCGAACATGCTCGTCATCGCCCGCGGGTCATAGCCCATCCGGTAGAGCGTATAGATGGCCAGGAAATCGGACTCGCGCTCGTCGTCGCGCGAATAGTCCATCTGCTGGAAGAAAGCCACCGCACCGCCAGCCTCAGTGATCATCTGGCGCCGCTTCTCGTCCCCGCCGCTCAGCAACTCGCCGCCGGCGGCGACAATGCCCGCCATGATCAGCTGATTTGTCAGGGATCGGGCGGTGTGCTTGCCAACGATGTGGCCGACTTCGTGAGCAATGACGCCCGCCAGTTCGGCTTCGCTCGACATCTGATCAATCAGGCCGCGATAGATGAAGACCTGGCCGCCGCCCACGGTAAAGGCGTTGACAGTGCGGGAATCGATCACCTGGAACGAATAGGCGATGTCGCGCCGGCGAGAGGCTCCGGCGATGCGCTGGCCGAGGTCATTCACGTAGGCTGTCACCAATGAGTCGGCGAGCATTGGCTCGGATTCGGTGATCATCGCTCCGTTTTGGAGTCCCATCGCAACTTCGAGATCGTCGCCAAGGATATTGAACGATGTGCCGTAGTCGTGCCGGTCGTCGTCCAGCACCTTGTCGCCGAATACGATTGCCCGCAGATCAGCCGTCTTGAATTCGGACAGCTTCCAGCCGTCCGAGGCGACGCGACACTTGAGTCGATCCTTATCGAACTTCCTGAGCATGACCGGCACGATAGTGCCATCCCGCAGATAGAGGACATCGCAGGAATCAGCAGCCGTCGTGGTGACCGAGTCGCCCACCGTGAAAGTGATCCCGAAGAGGTCCCGAAGTGCGATCTCTTTCTTGGCTTTGTCCTGCTTGGCCTTGAAGAGTAGTCGGTCCTCTTTGTAGCCGTCGAAGACCAGGCTCTCAGCATGGCCGTCCGCGAAGATGAACTGCATAGGAACTGGCGGCTCACCTGCGCAAACAGGCGCAGCTACAATGCAAGCTAGCGTCATCGCGCCAAGAACCGCGAGAACAAAGCCAACACGAATGTGATGCATCATACAATTCCTTCCGTTCGTCCCGATAGGCGAACTGCTGCACTCCCAAAGATTATCGCCGAAAAATCCGCATTCCAGCCTGTTCCTCAAAAGCCGCGCAAATGAGCTGCAACCGCTCCGACCTGAACTTCTCAAATGCTGCCGCAGTCCCCTTCTGCCAGACACCGCCACTGGGTCCCGCGGGGATCAGGTGACTTCGTACAACCCGCGCAAAGCGCTGCCGATTTTCGTCGCGACACGCACTCAGGTACACGCGCGGCAACTTCATCCCGATGGCCAAATTGTCTTGCGACACCAGAAAACAGATGTTACACAAGCCGTTATATACACTGGCCGGGAAGTGAGCATGCAGTTGCCCCTTCGGGAAGATGTGGTGCCGATGCGCCACGTTTGCGTAACTCGCAATGTCTGTTGAGAGATTGATCGGCTCTCCGTTTTCCAAGTACCGCGGACGAGATGCCGCGAGTAGGCAGAAGTAGACTCGGGTTCGGGCTGCTTTCGATGAATACTCGGCGTTTTGGATCGTCGCGATCGGATCTAGCTGGCTCTCCAGGACAAACGTCCGGGACTTGCCGCGCGCGAGATCGGCGAACAACTGGGCATCGGCGACAAGATTCTGATGATATCCGCGGCCACTGTATCGCTGCGCCACGCCAGTGGCCCAGAACCACTTCCGAATCTCCTTCCGCGCCTTTGTGTGCGGTTGACCGGGGTGGTGATAGAAGTAGGACGCCAGCGTCGCCGGCATATTGGCCGACGGCAAGTACGATTCATCGTAGACCCAGAAATGGGACCGCAGGTAGTCGACAGCGGAAAGGAATGACCGTTGATAGCGATCCCAGGTCTTTTCAAACTGTTTGACATTGGCCTTTCCGCTATTCAATTCACGTGACCAACGCGCAGCCATTGTCTCAAGTTTCGGGGGCACACCTCTCCCGTTGGGCTTTTCGTGGATTAGATTGAAGCCCATCAGAATCGGATCGACACCTTCGAGGCGGAACGACTTGGCGGCCAATCGCTGACGGACGTCCTCCGCCATAGCGCGAATGTCCATTTCACCCATGATGGCGATTGCACGATCAGCGGAGGTGATGCGCATTCCTTGCGAATTGACCCTGATGAAGACCTCTCCGATTTCCTCGAGCGAGGCCTGCGCAACAGTCACGATGGGCACCGGGTAGTTCAGGATGCGGTGCCTGCAATCTGCAATTTGCTTCATCATCCAGGCCGGCTTGCCCTTCAGTCGAACTCGCCAATCAAGAGCCAGAATGTCTACAAGCGGCACTAGGTGCTTGCCAATCGGTCGACGATAGACGATCCGCTGAGAGTCTCGTTGCTCAGCCGTGGCTGCGGCGACAAAACACAGGCGCGAAAAATGAATCTCGCGGCCACGGTCATTGATTTTTGTCTCGCCAGCAAATGCCTGGTGGATGACGGACAGCCGCTGCTGACCATCAATCACGAACCAAATCTGCTTATGGTCGGGGTCGTAGTGTGGCAGCACCGCTGACGACTGGCGGATGAGATTGGCGGCCTTACGCTCCATCTCCCAGAGGAAGATGGAACCGATCGGGATGTTCCGATAAATGGAGTCTAGCAGCTTCGCGGCCCTCCCCGCGTCCCACACGAAGTTGCGCTGGAGCTTTGGGATCGCATATCGCCTGGCGACCAACTCACGGCGCAAGGCGCCGATCCGTTTCTTCTTGATTGCCGGAGGCCTCATGACACAAGCACCTTCCAGAATTCTTGCTCAACGCACCGTGGCATTCGACCCGATATCGCCTGAGTGGCGGCACGTCATTTGAGAAATACGCTCAAACTGGCTTACACCTAAGCCGCTTAGTTACTCATCTTACCGCGCCAACCCCACCGGCTTCAAGTCTAGCAATTCCAATGGACATCCAGATGGGGTATCCTGGCGTCCTCCTGGAACCGAACTCAATCCGATTTTGGCCTCAATCGTTGTCGGTGATGCAGACATGCGGCCCGACTGGAGAATTGGATGAACAACTGTCCGTTCTGCCCACCATACGGGTTTCGAGCTATCCAAGAATCCGAGTCCAGCCTGGCCCTGTATGACAGCTACCCCGTCTCGCCCGGCCACGCCCTCATCGTGCCCCGTCGCCACGTCCCCTCGTGGTTTGACCTCCTAGAACCGGAGCAAATCGACCTTCTAAAGTTGGCCAACCTCGTCAAAGGCCATTTAGACCTGGAACGGCACCCCATCGCCTACAACCTGGGCATAAACGACGGCCCCCAAGCCGGCCAGTCCATCCCCCACGTCCACCTGCACCTTATCCCACGCTACGCCGGCGATCAGGTTGATCCGCGGGGTGGAATTCGGCTAATCTTCCCCGAGAAGGCCAGATACTGGGAAGATGGCAAATAGCTGAATTCAAGCCCGATACCGATAAGGACTAGTCTATGGCGAAGCACCTGGTCACCGGCGGCGCAAATGACCCCCTCCTGCCGCTCATCCGCGATGCCATCAACAGCGCCGATGAAATCGAATTGGCGGTGGCCTTCATCAAGAGCAGCGGCCTTGAGCTCCTCTATCCCGCGCTCCAGGAGGCGGTAGTCGAACGCGGAGCGAAGCTCGCACTGCTGACCAGCGACTACCTCGACGTCACCGATCCTCAAGCGCTCCGGGACCTGATGCTGCTCGCAGACCGCGGCGCCGACGTGCGCGTATTCCAGACGTCCGGAAGCGATAGCTTCCACCTCAAGGCGTATATTTTCGTTCGACGGCATTCCGAAACTGGATTCGACGGCATTGCATTCGTCGGTTCGAGCAATATCAGCCGTCCCGCCCTTACTGACGGAATCGAATGGAACTATCGCATTGAATCCGAAACCAATTCGGGAGATGTTGAAGGTTTTCGCGAAATTAGAGCCGCATTTTGCAAACTGATCGCGAATCCAGCCGTCATTGCGCTCGACTACGAGTGGATTGCCGATTACGAAGCCCGGCGCGCGCCCATCGCACAACTGGTGGCACCCGGCGCCCTGGATCCCGAATTGCCCACCCCAGTTCCTAACGCCATTCAAGCCGAGGCCCTGGAGGCCCTGGCCGCGTCTCGGCTCGCGGGCTACAAGCGCGGTCTGGTGGTTCTGGCGACGGGTCTTGGTAAGACGTTCCTTGCCGCTTTTGACACCCACGCCACGGACGCTCGACGGGTCCTGTTCGTTGCCCACCGCGAGGAGATCCTTCTCCAGGCCGAAAAGACCTTTCTGCGGATACATCCGCAGGCTAAAGTGGGTAGCTTTGGCAATGGTGCCCGCGATGTGGCCGCCGACATGCTCTTTGCGTCAGTGCAAACGCTTGGACGCGCGGCGCACCTGGACACATTTGCACCGGATCACTTCGACTACGTCGTGATCGACGAATTTCACCACGCGCACGCGCCGACCTATCGCCGACTCCTTCAGCACTTCACACCGAAGTTTTTACTAGGCATGACCGCCACGCCCAAACGTACAGACCAGTCGGACATCCTGAGTCTTTGCGACAACAATCTCGTCTACGAGCGGAATCTGATCGCCGGCGTCACCGAAGGCTATTTGTGCCCATTTACCTACTTCGGCATATACGACGACACGGTCGACTACGACGACATCAAATGGCGCAATGGAAAATTCGACCCTGAGGCTCTTACCAGCAAACTCGCGACAATGGCACGGTTTCGGCACGTCCTCAACGAGTGGCAAGCGAAAGGCACAAAGAAGACCCTCGCCTTTTGCTCCGCGAAGAAGCACGCCCAATTCATGGCCGATCAATTCAATGCTGCGGGCGTTCCCGCAGCCGCCGTCTACGATGGCTCAAGTATGGCTAGGGATACTTCACTTGCTCATCTCAAGACCGGCACCCTTCAGGTCATCTTCTCCGTAGACATCTTCAGCGAAGGCGTGGACATTCCTGAGGTCGACACGGTACTCATGCTGCGCCCAACCGAATCACAAGTGCTCTTTCTTCAACAACTTGGTCGAGGCTTGCGCAGATGTGAGGGCAAAGAGCGGCTCACCATTCTTGACTTCGTCGGCAACCACCGGGCGTTCCTAAACAAGCCCCAGGCCCTGTTCAACGTGGAGGGCAACTACCGCGCGCTCGCAGAATTTGCCAATCAGGTCAAAGATGGAACACTCAGCCTGCCTGCCGGGTGCTTTGTTAATTATGACCTTGAGATCATTGAATTCCTGCAAGCCCTCGCCGGCAATGGACCTGCAGTAGACTATGACAATCTGAAGGCAGCGCTTAATCGGAGACCGTCATTGACCGAATACTTCTACTCGGGGGCCAGCCTACCTCAAATGCGCAACGCTTCCGGTAGCTGGTGGGGACTCGTGCGAGATGCCAATGACCTTAGTGACCAAGAAGCGAATTGCTATTTGCAGTACAAAGACTTCCTCCGGGATGTTGAGACAACGCGCTTTGAAAAATGCTACAAAGCCGTCCTCCTCGAGTCCTTCTTAGACCTTGACGGATTCGCCAATCCGCCCACCCTGGACGCTCTCGCGTCCCAGGCCCTCGCTGTGTTTCGACGCAGAAGAACATTCATCGAAGACCTTCCTTCCGAGTTTGCGGACATCGACAAAGTCGACCCCGCTGCCTGGCGTCGCTATTGGGATCGCAACCCCGTAAATGCATGGCGGGGCGGCAACCTTCAGGACCCGGCTGCAGCGTGGTTTGAAGTAGTCGACGACAGGTTCCGCGGCAGGTTTATAGTGCCGACTGACGAACTTGAGACCTTTTCAAGCATGCTCCAGCAGGTCGTGGAGTACCGGCTAGCCAACTATGCGCGGCGGTTCAACCGCAGCGCGAGTCCGCAGAACCCAGCCACCACGGGAATTCCTGTCTTTGCAAATCTTGAGATCGCTTGCGGTCATTTCCGGCCAGGCGACACGAAGGTTAACCGCTACAAGCGCCTCCCGGCCCAATTCGGATCGCTCGATGAAACTCGGCATTTCATTGCTCGCGCTTCTGGAGAATCTATGAATGGCGGAAAACGGCCAATCCGCGATGGCGACTACATGCTACTAGAACGCAACTTACAACCGCAACTTCCGCCACCCCACCAGGAAACTGTTGTTGTTTCGCGGCCGAATGCGACTGGAACTCGCGAGTACATTCTTCGCATTGCAAATGCGCAACTCGACGGGCAAACGATCATGATCCCGCAAAACGCAGATCCGAAGTACGCGGCATTTTCGTTCAACGGGACCATGGAGTCGGTTGCGACGCTCGTAAGGACTTTGAGCCAATTGGATCTGGCCGTCGGCGAAGAATTTAATCGCAAACAAATTCCAGGCCTGTTTGGTGTGCAGTTCAACCCAGGCAATTGGCATACTGGGCACATTTCATTGCCCGCCCAGCGTGCTCAGGTACTATTGGTCACTATAAGCAAGAAAGGACAGTTCGCTGAACACCGCTATGTGGACAAATTTGACAGCACCGGTACGGTATTCTACTGGCAGAGCCAGAAGCGCACTACGCCTTCAAGCGCCCGCGGTCGCGAACTCATTAACCACCTTCAGAACGGCGTCAGCGTTCACCTATTTGTTCGACAGCACAAGATGAGTGTCAATGGCGAATCTGCACCGTTTCGATATTATGGCCCCGTGAAGTACTTGAGACACACCGGAAGTGCGCCCATGAACTTTGAATGGGCAATAGCCGAGTAGGCATGCAACACCGCGATGTTAATGACGCACATCTAGTAAGTGCAGTCTGGAATTGTGGCGACGTGGGCCTTGAAATGGCGACTTCTTGTAGCATATGTTGCTGGCATCGCAAGACCCCGAACGGGCACAAGAACGGAGCACTAGCGTGTCCTCATCAAAATACACCGTTGTAGATCTCTTTTCTGGCGCCGGGGGGATGAGCTGCGGGTTTGCATGCCATGATTTGTTCCAAATCGTCGGCGCAGTGGATGCCCAGAATGGCAAACCCAGCTCCGGAAAAGGAACGCTTGAATGCAACAAGACCTATGCGACAAATCTTGGTATTGCACCACTGGAAGCGGACATCTCTTCGCTGAAGGAAGAACCCCTTAGAGCCTATATCCGCGAGACGACTCGAAGGACAACCGTAGACGTTTTGATTTCTTGCGCACCATGCACCGGGTTTTCGCGCACCATAAGGCGCAATTTGGTAGAAGACGACCCGCGCAATTCACTAGTACTGAAGAGCATATCATATGTGGAGTGGCTGAAGCCGAAGATCTTTCTCATGGAAAATGTAGGCGAATTGATCGACGGCAAGTTTGGCTTCTACTATCGAAACCTGAAGAGCGCTTTGGAGAAGCTGGGCTATTGCGTGCGGGGCGAGGTGCACTCGCTTGACCACTTTGGTCTCGCCCAGAAGAGAAAACGCGCGCTGGTTATTGGCGTGAAGAAAGGTCTAGAGATCAGGGATCTTTCCGACCTTTGGGCCGGCTACTGTGTCGACGAATCTGCGACTCACGTTCGAAGGGCCATTGAGGGATTTCCCAAGATATCGGCTGGCGAAACTGACAGCTCTGACCCGATGCACACGTCTCCCAATTTTTCAGATGAGGGACTCCGCCGACTCCAGCTCATCCCACATGATGGAGGATCCTGGCCGGACCTTCTTCGTTCTCGCGAGGGAACACAGTTGCTGATTCCGTCAATGCAGCGGTACGTGGCCCAAGGCAAGGTTGGCCCACACCCCGACGTATATGGACGCATGGCATGGGATGCTCCATCCGTCACCCTAAAACGCGAATGCGCGCACACGGGAAATGGCCGTTACGCCCACCCTGATCAAGACCGGTTGTGTACGGTCCGCGAGATGGCCTCAATCCAGGGATTCCCTACGTGGTACACTTTCGTCGCCTCGTCACAATCGAATATGTATCGCCATATCGGCGATGCCGTCCCCCCTCTCGTATCATATCAACTTGCGTGTGTCTGCGAGTGGATCTTGACAGGGCGTCGTCCGACTATGGAGTCGATCGTTCTTGATGATACACACCTTAAGGCGTGCGACATTCGCAAACTGAACGCTAGCCAACTCAAGATGGCAGGGATCTAGACCAGCAGGAGATTGCCTATCGTAAGATGCAAGCTTCTGGCGGGAGTGGAATTGACCAAGTGGCATGGGTGATACAATGCGCGAGAGACAAGTTGTTGATGGTCACCTTCTCGACACTTCCATCTAGGCGCAAACTGAAGAGACGGGTATTATCGTTAAGCAATATGTCCGCACTCGTAGATCCGTTTGATGTGCGCGGGCCAAAGTCCTCAGGCGACAATGCGCCTGCCTGCAACAGGAGGTCCTTAGGGATCTCGACCATTTGGTACCGGAAACCGCAGGGGGCTTCCTGCGCAAAGGCACGAAGCACTATGATGCGATTGTACTGTCTCAAGTGGGCACAAACTCTTGCTGTTACTCCATTGGCAAAATCCTGACCTGTCCGGCATTCTCGAATCCAGCGAGCCTCCATCAACTTTGAAATCGTCATTCTATCCTGGTGTATCCCCTGTGATGCTTCCGTCTTCAGGGAGTACGCTACTCCATCAACAACGACATCACTACCCGCATTGACTGGACTGGACACCAACTGGGCATTTCGGCCCGACATTCTCATCGACCGTACGAATGCATATTCAAACGTCTTCTTCTTTAGTACTTCGTCGTTCATCGCGTGATAGACGACCAGTCTGTTCTGAAAATCAGCGGCAAAACGAGCTGTACAAATGTCAGAATTGGGCAACAAAACGGACGAGACTTGGCGGTCCATAGAGACGGCCATTTCAACAAGCAAACTACGCCTTTCGGATGGCAGGGAGTCCAGCAGCGCCGTCATCGCAAGGGTAATATCGCTGACAACTAGACCTGAAGCGATTTCAGCCTCAAACACCAATGTCGATAATGGCACTCTGAGACCAGCAGCAACCGCGGCGAGATTGGCCAATGTGAGATTGCGTTCACCGCGCTCAAATCCACCAATATACGTCCGATGCAAATCGACAAGTGCTGCAAAATCCTCTTGGCTGAATCCAAGAGCAATTCGTCTGCGTCGGACGACGCCACCGAGATGAGGTTGTATGTCGGCTGGGACCATTGAACTAAATAGACCAAAAGCAGCCTAAAAGTCGACAGACTATAAGTAGCATTTCATATCAATGTGGCCATGTCCGGAATCAAATCAACCCGTATCGCTCCGGTAGACGGATTTGGAGGCGACGGGAATGGCGGAGGCGCGTTCGCGCCCAAGGCTATTTGTTTTCATCCACATATTCGGCGCGAATGAGCCTTCGGGAATCCCACGGAACCGCAGGCCGATTCACTCACGTCAAGTCTGCCTCCGCATCCGGCGTGACACGGTGCTTCAGCAGCGAAGTCGATTGGTGCGGACAGTGCGCGAGCAGCGGCCCCGACGGGCGGCGCGGACCGAGCCCTGATTAACACCCCACTGCTCCCTATAGGTACTTGAGAAAGCGGTGCCCAAGAGGGCTAATAACCCCGCGCAGGTCGGCGGCTCCGTGGCCCGTCATCAATGTGTTGAGGCTGGTGAGCCGCAGGAGTCTCAAGTCGTTCAACTGTCCAACCAATTCGGCAATCAATTGCGGCGAATAGTCGGGCAGCCGATGGGCCAGGGTCTGGCTTGGAGAGCCGATCATGCCCGTGGCCGGCGATGGCATTTCCGCACATGCCGCAATTATACGGATGTGGGCCAATTGGACTGAGCGCAGCAGTTCCACAAACCTCAATTGCTCATCATACGGCTCCCCTGGCTCAAGCACGGCCCCGGCCAGAAATGCACGAAACATGTTCCGCTTCTCGACAACCCTCTCTTCACTTACGGTCAAAATCACCTTTTCCATTAGATCCTGGAAATCCTCTGAGGCCAGATACTCCTCGGATTGGGCATTCTGTCGGTCCTTGAGATCCGCGGCGAGCCCCAAGAGCACTTCTTCAACACGCTTCATCTTGCGGCCAAGCGAAACGCCAGACAGTACGGCACCAATCGGCCCACCGATCCACGGCGCGATGCTCACGAGGACTGCTGCAAAGTCCAGACCCGTTGAAACTGCGTCCTGCCGCGTGATGGGATGTTCAGCGTCACGATCCATGTTCAACCTCGACTGCAGATATCCCGCCCAACAACGTGCTTCAGCAGCAAAGCCGGTTGGTGCTGCACTTGCGCCAACAAGTGACGTGACATGCGGCTTCGTTAACTGGGTGCTCTTGTTAGGCCCTCAATTTCTCAACCAGCGGAACAAGAAACGTTCCGATATTCGCCAGTGTAACCGCCTTCTCAAGCGCCCCCCGAAGTTTGGGAAGTTTCCGGCTCCGCAGATCCTCGAGCTCATTGCCTGCGATCTTCTTGCCGATCCTCCCTACTGCAATCTGAATATCCTTATGTGCTTGCGTGAGAACTTTGCCTTTCCAGTTGTCGCCAAAGCCTCTCTCTTCCCACGCCCGGTCCAGCAGCAAGTAAAGCACGTCAAGGTTCATTGTAACTTGTTCTGAAGAGCGGTTATACGAACAGGTACTCTCAAGCTGACGGACTCCCCTCTGGACCCAACGAAACAACATAGGGTCTCTAAGTTGAAACCTAACTTGCCCCTTCTCGAGACTCTCAATGTCATAATCAACTTTCGACAAGATTGAGAGAATACTCTGCCAGGCTTCTTGCTCAGTTGTCTGGTCGAACTTCACAGCGGCCGTCTCCAAAAGTGATTTTATCCGCGCTTCACGGATTCTGAACTGGCTGCTCAAATTGAACAGGTCGGTCCCAGGTTGCTCCCTAACTAACAACCAAAGCAAGAGTGCGTCGAAGTCAGACTTGGCCATTCCCCCAAGTCCGTGCTCTTCGACATACTCCTCGAGAATCCTGTCGAGGATTCGCGACTTTTGATCTTCACTTAGGCTGAACATCGGTATCCCCTAGAAATGCCCAACCCCTGGACTCCAGGTGTGGGCTCGGTTTGCGAGGGTCGAGCCCTGCACGGCGCGTAACAGGCGTGACCATCTGCCGCATGCAGAGGTTAGCTTTCCGGGCGCAAACGCCCCACGCCGCGCCAACTAAACGCGTTGATGAGCGTCTGGACCCGCTGTTGTACTACAGCCATAGTCTTCGGCGAGACTTCAATCTCAGCAAGGCTCCCGTCTTCTGCTGTTCCCACAAAGGTGTCATTCACTAAGTTCTCAATGAACATGATCGAGTTGCCGGGCACCCTCGCCAAACCGCCATCCACTGGCCGCGTTTCGATCTTCTTGCCACGCGCCATTCCGTCAACTCGTTCATCCACGTGAGCGGAAGAATCGCGCATTCCCTTCAAACCCGGCAGTTCTGCCCAAAACTGTGCGGCAATCCTCCGACAGGCCTCAGGGACACCATCGCACCGTGCGATGCGGTCAAGCATCCGACCGATTGTCCATACGGAGAAGAGGAAGCTTCGCGCATAGAGCCGCGGTAGCGTTTGGCTATACTCCATCGGGACTTCCCCACTCGCCCATTTCTGGCGGCGCAAGGCAATCATGTGAGCGTGCCAGGCCTGCAGGTGTTTGAGACTATCTTCTGGCGATTCGCACATCTTTGTCGTGATTTTCTGCATTGCCGTATCTGAGACTGCATCTTTTTGTTCAGCATGTTGCTCGGCAGTCCATGCAGCGAAGCGCTCGCGATGGTCGGCCTGTGCCCTGATGAACAACTCAAGCACCATCGCCGCTTCGTTAAAGTAGGAGTGCATCGTGTCGATATAACCCTCGATCTTCCACGCCAAGTCGCGGTCGTCCATTTCGACCCATGTACCTGGAACGAGTATCTCAAATACGTTCAATGCGACCTCAGCCTAGTAGAAGCTAACACCTGCTTCAGCAGCGAAGACGGCTGGCGCGGGCCGTGCGAAAGCACAGATCGTGACCGACGGCTTCGTCTGCTGCAAGCTCTGGTTAGGGACCATGTTCCTCAATGCGCTTTCCGATTTCACCCAGGATTCTGAGCTTGTCCCCCGCGAGACCGCTGTCATTCCAGATCCATATTTCCTGGACGCTGCTGAATTTCGGCGCGCCCGATTCTACCTCGGCAATGCGCATATTTGCGACAATTGCTGCACCTATGCGCCCGCGAGGCAAATACGCCGCAAAGTGGCGTTCGTGTGCCACGCGGAACGCGTCAACCTCCCTCCTGGCCAAGTCCCCGGCCACCTCCAGTGATGGTGCCCGTAGTGTTTCCGCGCTCGCGAGGTTGGCAGTGCTGATGGCAGCGATGCCCAAGTCGAATATTGACTCGACCTGCATGACTGCGCGCGACAGGGCTTTCCTCGTGTTCGCGCTTGAATACAGGTTCTTGCAGGCAATACCGATCTTGGCACCGCCCAACTCGACCACAATGTCGGGCGGATCTGTGAAGGTGGGCTGCAATCCGGCTTCCTGCAGCAGCGCGAACACCTCTACTTCCCACAATGTATCTTGGGCCTTTGACCTCCGGGCGCCTGCGCGATCAAGGTTTCCATCTACGAGCTCCAGAAGCACCCGCCTGGCACCAGGCGCGCCGTCAATTGTCAGGATTGCATCCACTATCCGATTAATCCAGCACGCGCGAATGGACAGTGCCTCTAGATCGCAGGTGAGCAGTGTACCAAGTAGCTCCGCCGGGTATCGCCTAGCTTCCGCAAGCACCCTCCCGAGCCCCGAGTTGGGCGGGATGCTCACGGCTGCGCGTTCGAATATCCGTACGACATCGGCAGCCTTCTCGCCGATGGCAGCAAATGATGTTCGCGAGTCGTCCGTTATATCATGGAAGCGGGCCACCGGAACCAGCACGCCGGCCGGTGTGCGCCCCCATTGCACGCCTCTTGATGTGCTACGGCCCATCTACGCCCTCGAATGTCAGTGGCTTGTGTCCCTAACACCAATTTTCCGACTAACCCGACCCGCCAGAGGCGTCAATTTCCGTGCGCCACCATTGACCTAATGCATTCCCCTCCCCATCCGGCATGAACGCATCCGCCAACATCCTCGCCTCTTCAATCCGATCCACCCGAAACGTCCGCATCTCATGCCTCAAATGACACCAGGCCCGGCACAACCCCCCTTGGATATCCCTGACCTCGATATCCCGCTCCGTAGCCTCCCCACTCCCGGACCGGTACATGATCCGCAGCACTCGCCGCGCCTCCATCGACTCCCGCAAGATCCGCTCGACGCTACTGCGCTCCATGATCCCCCACCAGGTCCCACATGCTCCGCACGAAATCCGACCCCACCCAGCCATGCGGCATGTCGCCGATGAACCGGGCCTCGGTCTTGTCCCGGTGCACCACCTCGCCCCACACCTTCCACCCCGGCACGGCCCGCTGCGACAGGAACCACGCCACCATCTGCCAGGCCTTGTCGTCCTGCCCCAGCCGCGCGAAGGCGCCGATGCAGCGCATCCCGAAGCTCATCCCCGGGCTGGTCGGAGGTGGGTCCGCGAGGCGCGAGTGTATCGGAGTGCGGGGGCAATCACAATGGCGCGGGCGGTGGTTGGGGGGTGGGCGTTCGGTGGGACTTGCGCCGGCGCAAGTCGTGAGGCGCCTCAATGGCGTGGATTCACGCGGCCGTCGCCGCCCGTGGCCTGGATGCCGGTTTTCCGGCAACCACATGCGACAGTTTCGGCGATTGGGCGAAATTCGACTCTTGCAGGGAGGCGCGCGACCTCGTCAGCTTAACTGTCTATTTTTGAGTGCCTTACCGGCCCAAGCCGTGCCGTCACAAGCGACTAGACATCAACAAAACAATCTCCGCGGCGGCTCGCCGATCAGTCGAGTTCCCCCGGCACGGCAGGTGCTGAGTCCCGCCAAAGCCCTTGAAGTTCATGCCCGGTATCCATATGCTGGAGGTGACACGTTGTCCCGTCGTCTCAAGACAGTCCCGGTGATTCCCGTGAACGAATTCCAAGGCTCCGCCCAGCGGTTACTCGGCCCTTTCAATGAGGTCGAGCGGCGCTATGCGCCGGAGTTCCTGTTCGGCGCCGGCCGGCAGGAGCTTCTGGACCGACTCCCCTTGGTTTCCGTCGTGGGCACACGCTCGCCGTCCA
>CAIWHK010000008.1 GCA_903912525.1 uncultured bacterium
CAGATCGCCGAGCTGGGCATCTACCCGGCCGTGGATCCGCTGGATTCGACCAGCCGCATCCTGCAGCCGGGCACGATCGGCGAGGTGCACTACAACCTCGCGCGCCAGGTGCAGACGATCCTGCAGCGTTACAAGGACCTGCAGGACATCATCGCCATCCTGGGCATGGACGAACTGTCGGACGAGGACAAGATTGCCGTGTCCCGCGCGCGCAAGATCCAGAAGTTCTTCTCGCAGCCGTTCTTCGTGGCCGAGGCGTTCACCGGCAAGGCCGGCCGCTACGTCAAACTCGAGGACACCATCCGCTCGTTCCAGGGCCTGGTGGCCGGCGACTACGACCACATCCCCGAGCAGTGCTTCTACATGTGCGGCGCGATCGAGGAAGTGCTCGAGAACTACGAGAAGATGCAGGCGGAAGGCTAAGCGATGGCCAGGAGCTTCAAGGTCGTCATCGTCACTCCCGACCGCACCGCCTATGAGGGCGACGCGGTCTCCGCGACCATCCCCGGCCAGGCCGGCTACCTCGGCGTGTGGGCCAACCACGCGCCGCTGGTCGCCGCCGTTGCGCCGGGACTGGTCACGCTGCGCATCGACGACGCCGGCAACGAGCACAAGCTCGCGGTCGGCGAGGGCTTCGTCGAGATCTCCGGCAACGTCGTCAACCTGATGACTGACAGTTGCGAGCTGGCCGGCGAGATCGACGTCGCGCGCGCGCAGAAGGCGCTCGAACGGGCGCGCGAGCGCCTGAGCCATGTCGAGGCCAGCCTGGACCGCGAACAGGCGCGCCTGGCCCAGTCGCGGGCTCTGGCCCGGCTGAAGGCGGCGCGCAAGAACTAGGGTTTTTTCCTGTTGGAAACGATGCCACCCCGGCCAATCACGACCGGGGTGGGCACTTTTTAGGACGTTGTGATGTTCACCATCGATCCCCTGCAGGTCGCGGCTCCGGAGGCCTCCGACCGGCCCTGCGAGGGGGGTGTGAACGAGGCTTCGCGCGGTCCGCTATCTCTCGACAGGACCGCAAGATAGACTCAAAACAGAGAGGGCTCCGATGCGTACCTTGAGCACGTCCGGAACCGGGACTCCCCATTTGACAATCCGCCCCCTGAGGGCTATCTCTATCCGTGGCCGCGCGTCGCTGGCGACGCCAGACAAGCTGGGGTGTTTTCGCATGACCGCCAAGCGCGTCTTTCCCTTCCTGTTGCCTCAGCCCGTCGCCTCCTCTGTGGTCGCGGTCGCGCTATCACTTGTCGTTTTTTCCCTTGCCCTTGCCAGCTTTGCCCACGCCGTGCCCGCCGCCGGTGGCGCCTGTGCGCCGTACACGGCCGGCCTGGCGGCGCTGGACGCGCGCAAGCTGCCCGATGCGGCCGCCCAGTTCAATCGCGCCGTCAAGGACTCGTGCCAGGTCAGCGACGCCCGTCGCCAGCTGGCCGAACTCGCCTGGCGCCAGAAGCGCGCCGACGAGGGCGAGCGCCTCTACCGCTCGGCCGTCGCCTACGACAAGGCCCATGGCGTTCCCGAGAAGGCCTCCGACTTCGTCTCCATCGCGCTGATGCTGCTGCGGATGAACCGCGCGCAGGACGCCGCGAGCGCGCTGCAGCATGCCGACGTGCTGGACGGTCCCGGCTGGCCCGCGACCTACGGCCACGTGCGGCTGTGCCTGTTCACCAGTGAATGGGAAGGCGCCATGAACCTGCTGGCGCGGTTCCCGAAGGGTCCGCAGGGCCCCGCGGCCATGGGCGAGTACTTCTACGCCATGGCGCAGTACCACGTCGGCACCGGCGAACTGGCGCAGGCCGAGGGCGAAGCCCTGCGCGCCCTGTCGGCCGACCCGACCGATCCCGAGCGCCTGGGCCTGTTCAACCGCGTCTGCAAGGAGCGGGGGACCACCGCCACCGCCATCACCGCGCTGGAGCAGTCGAAGGCCGAGCCGGGCAAGACCGCGCCCGCCGCGCTGCTGAACGAGCTGGGCCGCATGTACCAGAGCGGCCGCAAGTTCAAGGAAGCCCGCGACATGTACGTCGCTGCGGTGGCCGCCGACTCCAACTACGCCGCCGCCGTCCTGGACCTGGGCGACCTGATGCGCCTGGCCAAGCAGCCGTCGGTCGCCGTGCAGTTGTACATGCGCTACCTGAAGGCGGCCCCGAAGGACGTCGAGGCCATGCTGCACATCACCCAGGCCTGCCTGGACATCGGCCAGGTGGACCAGGCGGCGACGACCGCCGCCGAGGCGATGAAGACCAACCCGACGCGCCCGGACGTGCGCCGCAACTTCGTGCGCGCGGCCCTGCGTTCCAGCGACCCGGCGATGGGCAAGGCCGCGGCGACCGTGTTCGGCGGCATGTCCAACGACCCGACCTGGAAGGCCGAGGACTGGCTGCTGCTGGCCGAGTACCATCGCCAGCTGGCCGACCTGGACGCCGCCAAGGCTGCTACCGCGAAGGCTTCGGAGTTCGACCCGACCGCGGCGCCGATCGAGTTCGAGCGCGGCCTCATCGAGATGAGCGCCGGCAACCTGGCGCAGGCCGTCACGCACATGCAGGCCGCCGTCGCGGCGAGCCCGAGCACCGGCCGGTACCACCTGAACCTGGGCATCGCGCTGATGAAGGCCGATCGCCGGGCCGATGGCCTGGCTTCGATGCGCGCCGCCATCGTCGCCGACCCCCAGTACACCGTCGGTCGCATGTCCCTGGCGCAGGCCCTGGCCGGCGCCGACTCGGTGAAGGCGGCCAACGACCAGTACCAGGCGATCCTCGCCTACGACGCGACCAACAAGGGCGCGATGTGCGAATTGGGCTGGAACGCGGTTCGCGTGTCGAACTGCGCCGAGGCCCGCAAGTGGTTCCAGGCCGTGGTGGACGCGGACCCCAAGTATGCCGACGGCTGGGCCGGAATGGGCTTTGCCGAGCATTGCGCCGCGAACACTGCCGCTTCGAAGGTGGCCTTTGAAAAGGGCCGCCAGATTGATGCCCAGAACGCCAACGTCAAGAGAGGCCTCGAGCTGCTGGCCAAGACATCCGGGAGCTCGGCGCCATAGCAACGTGACGGGCGCTCGCGTCCATCGCGTGGGAGAAAGGGAAAGGAAAGCGACCCATGAAGAAGTTCGTAATGTTTTTCATCGTGGCGGCGGAGGCGATCCTGTCGTTTGTGATTTGGCAGAAGTCGCCTGAGTACATCCGGATGGGTGGTCCGCTGCTGGTTGGGGGTCTGCTGGCCCTGTTCCTGACGATCACGATCACGATCGAGCGCGCGATCGTGCTGTGGCGCGCCGGCGGCCGCAGCGACTCGGGCCTGTTCGTGCGTAACGTCATGGTGAGCATCAAGGACAACAAGCTGGACGACGCCGCCGATTCGTGCCGTCGCCAGGGCGGCTGCCTGGCCAACGTGGTCGGCGCCGGCCTGTTCCAGTACCAGATCATGAAGGACTCGGTGAGCAACCGCCGCGACCTTCTGACCGAGACCCGCCACGCGATGTCCGAGGCCAACGAGCTGGAGCTGCCCCTGCTGGAGCGCAACCTGCCGGCCCTGTCGACCATCGCCTCGATCGCGACCCTGCTGGGTCTGCTGGGCACCACGATCGGTATGATCCGTTCGTTCAGCGCCATGTCGAACGCCGGCGCTCCCGACGCTTCGAAGCTGGCCCTTGGTATCTCCGAAGCGCTTGTGAATACGGCGCTCGGTCTGATCACCGCCGTCATCGCCACGATCGTGTACAACTTCTACACGACGCGCGTGGACAAGTTCGGCGCGACGATGAACCAGACCTCGCACGCGGTGATGCTGCTGCTCCGGAAGAATAAGGAAGGTTAAGCCGTGTCCGGTGTTCCTATTCGCAGGGACATGACCCCGATGGTGGACGTGGCGTTCCTCCTGCTGATCTTCTTCATGACCACGACCCAGTTCCGGGCTCCGGAAGTCGTGTCCGTGAAGTTGCCGGCATCGACCGCCGAGATGCGCGTCCCCGAGACCAACACCATCGTGGTCACCCTGAACAAGGATGAGCGCATCTTCATCTCGAGCGAGTCGGCCAACGACATCCAGGAAGTGCCGAAGGACCAGGTGGTCCAGGCCGTCGTGGCGTGGCGTAGCCGGAATCCTTCCGCCGTGATCATCGTCAAGGGTGACAAGGACGTGAAGTTCGGCGAGATGAACAACCTGATGAACAACCTGGCCACGGCCAAGGCCATCCGGTTCAACCTGATGACCGACGTCAAGCGCAAGGGCGATTCCGGCGAAGCTCCCAAGGCGGGAGGCTCTCATGGCTGATATCCAGGTAAAAGGCAAAGCCAAATCGAGCGTCTTCAAGGAAGAGGCTGGCGTCCGCCATCCCAAGCGGGCCGGCGTCAACATGGACATGACGGCCATGGTGGACATGGCCTTCCTGCTCCTGATCTTCTTCATGGTGACGACCGTGTTCCGGCGCCCGCTGGCCATGGAAATCAACATGCCCGAGCCCGGCGCCAAGGTGCAGGTGGCCGAGTCCACGGTGCTGACGGTGTACGTCCTGCGCACGGATGAGATCGTCACGCGCATGGGCAAGGGCGGGAACGTCCCGGTCCTCTGGGCCGATCTCGAGCGCGCCCTGCGTGACGCCCTGATCGCCAACCAGAAGCTGATCGTGCTGGTCAAGGTGGACCCGGAAGCCCGTTACGAGCGCATGGTGGACATGATGGACACCCTCGACGACGCCCAAGTGACCCGGTTCAGCCTCGTGGGCATGACCGGCGCCGACGTAGCGATGTTCGGAGGCCTGCAATGAGCGCGAACACTCTCCGCATGCGCTGGGCCTATTCGCTCGACGGAGCGAAGCGCTTCCCGGTCACCGGGCGCAAGCACCCGCTGGAGCGGCAGGCATCGCGTCACATGGTCATCGCCGCCGGCGTGGCCATCTCGATCGGGCTGCTCGCCTTCATTCTCTGGCAGTGGACGCTGAACCGCACGCCGGACGAAGCGGGCGACCGCACGGTGGCCATCGTCCGTTACACGGAACTGGGTGTGCCGCCTTCGATCAACCGTGCGTCGGAGTCCCAGGTTCAGGTGGCGACGCAGGTGGCCATGGCGCCGCCGCAGATCGCCGTGCCCGAGCCGGTGCCCGATGACATGGTGAACCCGGACCAGACGATCATGACGGTGCAGGAAGTCAACAGTGCGCTGGCTGCGGCCACGCAGGCCGACCTGGGCGACCTCAGCGGTGTCCAGATCGAGGGCGACTTCCAGCAGCAGGCAAAGGATCAGGAGTTCAAGCAGTCGGTCAACGTGCTGCCCGTTCGCCTGAGCATGAAGCGGCCCGAGTACCCGGACATGGCCCGCATGGCCGGTATCGAGGGTGTTGTCACGGTCCAGGTGCTGGTGGGCAAGGACGGCAGGGTCACCAAGACCAAGGTGACGGACGGCCCCGTGCCTCTGCACGCCGCGGCTGTTGCCGCTGCGATGTCCGCGGTCTTCCAGGCGGCGACGACGGACGGACGTCCGATCGCGGTCTGGGTGGCCATGCCGATCAAGTTCACGCTGCGCAATTAGACGATTGCAGGAGTCGGATTGATGCTGAACTTCCTGAATGCACTGGTGGTCCGCCCCGAGGGCGAGGTCGCCAAGAAGTTCCAGAACAGCACGCTGGAATTCATCGCCTGGCGCCACCGGGCGTGCGATGAATCGGTGTCCATCACGGTCATCGAATCCACGCTGCTGGCGGCGCTCGAGATCTCCCTCATCGCGGCGTTCACCCGCCTGGTGCCGGTCATGGGCAGCGCGCCTGCCCGCGCCGGCGGGGCTGGTCCCCTCGGGTTCGTCATGTTCCTGATGGTGGTCGGGTTCGCGATCGCGGGGCTGCGCCTGTACCAGAACATCCAGATGATCCGCCGGCTCAACGTCGAGACGTTCAACCTCGAAGAGCGGCTGGGGGACGACGAGGAAGACGAGTAGTGCTGCCGCGCCGCCCGGGTGTTGCGCCGCGTCCGCGTCGGCGCAACCTGACCGTGCTCATCCGGGTTGCGGTTTACGTCACGGCTGCCGTCATGTTCTTCATGTTGCGTGGGCGAGTGGACTGGGGTCTGCTCGCCCATCGCGTTTCCAGCACCACCGCCGCGGCCGACTCCACGCTCACCATCGGCGGCATCGACGTGGCCCCGTACCTGGCCGAGACGATGATCCGCCGCTACCGCGACTACTACCCGACGTTGCGCATCGACACGCGCCCGGGCACCACGGTGCAGGCGCTGCAGGACCTTGTCGACGGCAAGGCCGACGCGGTGTTCCTGGCCCGGCCGCCCAGCGCCGCCGACCAGGACGCCTTCCGCAAGTCGAGCGGCGACACCGCCACCTGGTACCCGGTCGCGCTGGGCGCGCTGCTGGTCGTGGCCGAACCGACTTCGGCCGACTCGTCGGTGACGGTGGCGGAGCTGAAGGCCCGCGCCTTCTCGGCGCCGCAGGCCGGCCGGCGCCTGTACGCCGTCGACCGCAACGCCGGCATGTGGGACGCCATCGCGGCGCGCCTGGGCGGCGATGCCGCCGCCGCCCCCGGCGCCTACTTCCTGGCCAACGAGGACTCGGTGCTCAGCTACGCATTGGCCGACCGCGGCGCGATGGGCATCATCAGCGTGTTTCCGCTGCGGCGGCCGCTGTCGGCCTACGGCGCCCGCGCACTGGCGGTGCAGAAGAGGCCCGACACCCTGGCCGTCCGCGCCGACAACGTGACGCTGGCCACCAGCGGCTACCCGCTGTGGTGCTACACGTACCTGGCCTGCGCGCGCCGCGGCTCCATGCAGGGCAGCACCTTCGTGACCTACGTGACCGGTGCGCGCGGCCAGCGCCAGATCGAGGCCACGCCCTACCTGCCGGCAGAAAAAATCCTTCGCGAGGTCGTTATCACACGCCCCGCGAAGGAAGAATAGTCCCGCCTGTTTCGCTAGTTCTCAGCGCAGCAGCTGCATCTTCACCATCGCCGTGCCCTGGTCCGCGATGACCCGCGCCACGTAAGCGCCGCTGGCCACGGCATGCCCGTTAGCGTCGGCGCCGTCCCACTTCAGCTCGTGCCGGCCGGCCGGCAGTTCGGCCGACACCAGCGTGCGCACGTGGCGCCCGGCCAGGTCGAAGATCTGCAGCGTGGCGCGGCCGGGCGCGGCCAGGTCGAAGCTGAGCGTCGTCTGCGGGTTGAACGGGTTCGGTGCGACGGCCAGGCTCATCTTGCGCGTGGGCAGCTCGCTGCCGCCGCCGGGCACGTCCGAGACCCACGACGTGCGCGCGTACATCACGATGTTGTCCCACCGTGTATTGCCTGAGGTCCCACTGGTGTTCCCGGTGAACAGCAGCCGCACGCGGAAGGCGGGGTTGCGGCTGGCCGCGGTGACGGCCGCGAAGTCCCACGTGTAGACATCGGGGATCTCGGTGAGCGTGTAGACCGGGCCGAACGACACCCAGTTGTCGGTGACAGCCGAGGTGGCGTACTCCAGGTGGAACGACTGCGGCCCGCTCGCCGAGCGCCAGCCCGCCATCGCCAGCGTCGGCTCCGACAAACCGGTGGTCGGCAGTGTGATGCGCAGCTCGCGCGTGTCCGACGGGTTGCGCACGCGCAGGCCCAGGCCCGCCGTGGCGCCGTTCTGCGCGTTCAGCACATCGCCCGCGACATTGTCCATGTACCCGATGCCGGTGCCGGGATAGGTGATGGTCGGCGTCCCCACCGCGGCGACGTCGGCCGCGACCGAGGCCAGCGTGCCGGCCGGCAGCAGGTTGAAGTTCCAGTAGTGCGCCAGGTGCGGCGGGTTGGCCTCGGCCGCGAACACGGCCGTGCGCGTGACTGCGGCGGCGCCCGGGGTGATCGTCAGCGTGGGCGTCGTGGCGCCCGTCTCCTGCCAGCGCACGAACGTGTAGCCGAGGTTGGGCAGCGCGGTGACGGTGACGGCGTTGCCGCGGAAGTAGGTGCCGGTCCACGGGTACGGCTGGCCGGCGACCGGCAGGCCGGGCGTATTGGCGTCGACCACGAGGTTGTTGATGCGCACGGAGCCGGCCGCGGCGCTGCTGACGTTCAGCGTGATGTCCGACGTCCCGGCCAGCGCGAACTTGGTGACGACGTGCTGGCGCAGGTTGGCCGGGCGGTTCTGCGTGAACTCGCGCAGCCACTGCACGCGCTGCGTCCAGTCCTCGGTCACGTCGTAGCGGTCGTACCACTTGGCGATGGCGGGCTGGTACTGCGCCGCGTAACCGTCGATGACCGGGATCATGGCCGCCGGGCGGAAGCTGCTGTTGAGCTGGTCGGCGATCGTGTTGATGAAGGTCTGCTTGAACGCCGGGTTCGCCAGCAGGCTGCGCAGGATCACCGTCGACCAGTCGGGGTTGGGCCACGACGGGCCGCCGATGGCGGTGGCCGCGGCCACGGCGTCGTAGGTGGCGTCGTGGAACGAGTCGTCCATGTCCTTCATCGACCAGCGCCACTTGCCGTCGTGCCCGTACGGGGCGCCGGCCACGTAGCCGGCCGTGTTGCGGCGCCAGAAGACGATGTTGTTGCCGGGCCAGTCGGTGTTGGCCGCGTAGATTTGCGCGGTGTGGTAGTCGATGAAGTTGCGGATATCCATCAACGAATCGACGTGCGCGTAGTAGGGCGCGATCGCCAGGTCGTGATTGGCGACGTAGGTGCGCATGGCCAGGAAGGGCACGTTGCCGTCGATGGGACCGTCGTCCACCTCGCCGTTGTTCTCGAGCAGCACGACCTCGGCAGCGGGCACGCCGTAGATGCGCTCGTAGAAGTAGCGGCTGTGCTCGTCGCGCAGGTTGGCCAGGCCCCAGTACTCGCCGTCCATGAAGTGGATGACCGGCCGGCCCGCCTGCGTGTCGAAGCCCAGGCCGCTGGCCATGTCCTCGATGCACAGGTCGCGGAACCCGAGGAAGCCCCAGTCGTCGCCCGAGGCGCGGATGCGGAAGCGCGCCCACGAATTGTACGGCAGGTCGGGGAACAGTTGCGTGTTGAACGTGGCCGGGCCGTAGGCCGCGTCCGCGTACAGCTTCAGGCCCTTCTGGGGCAGCACGTTGGTGGCGCTGCCGCTGATGAGCACGCCGGCGTCCTGCGAGATCTCGAGGCCGCCCGCGGCGTTGAACAGTTCGACGTGCACGGGGCGCTCCCAGGCGGCGCCGCTCTGGAAGTAGTTGCCCGTGCCGTTATCGCCCGGAACGTAGTTGACGCCCGGCACGTAGATGCCGGTTGCGTTGTCGAACAGGTTCTTCGGGTCGGTGACCAGCGAGATGACCGGGAAGAAGCAGTTCGCCGCCACACCGGGGCCGACGATGAACGACCGCGTGGCGATGGCGCTCGGCGCCTGGCCCGTGTGGAACGCGCGCGCGCGCACGACCGTGATCTTGTCGATGGTGCCGCGGGGCGCCCGCCATGTGAAGTGGCTGTTCGGGTAGAAGTTGGTCGGGACCAGCGCGTGGACGGCCGGGTTGGGCGTGCGGTCACTGACGGTGAGCGAACCGGTGTACAGCGTCGAGGTGGCCGTGGGCTCGCTGCCGTCCAGCGTGTAGCGGATGGTGGCCGTCGGGTCGGTGACCGCCAGGTTCAGGATGAACGAACCGGCGTAGAACCCGGCCGGCATCGAGAACGTGGGCGTGGCGACGATCGTCTGCACGGCGCCGTTGGCGGCGCCCGGCGTCGACGTCGGGTAGGTGGCCCACACGGCGCCGCCGTCGGGCTGGCGACCGTACGACTGGTCCGACAGCACCACCGTCGCGGGCGCCTGGTCGAGCGGCGTGATGCCGTCGGCCGCCGTCAGCAACACCGGTTCGCCGGCGGCGCTGAGCTTGAAGTTCGTGTGCAACTGGCCGCCGGCCGTGACCATGTTCTTGTCCGAGGCCCACACCAGCAGGTAGCCGTGCGCGGGGATGGTGCCTTGCGGGAACATCCACTTCAGCGGCAGCGCGGGGTCGTCGCTGATGTAGCAGCCGGTCAGGTTGACGGTGCTGGCGCCGGTGTTGTACAGCTCGATCCAGTCCGAGTAGGCGCCGTCGGCGTCGGCGATGGTCGTCGCGTTCGACGTCATCACCTCGTTGACGACCACGGTCTGGGCGAGAGCCCCACCGGCCGCCATCAGGCAGAGCAGCAACGCTCCCAGCATCCCCCGCAACGAGTTGCGCATCGACAGTGTCCTTCTCTGCCGCCGGTCGACCGGCGACGGTTGCTTCACCCACATTTGCACAATGATATCATATTATGTTGCAATAAGTCAAGAAATGCCCACTATACAGCCGGATGGCTGTTGGTGGCATATCTTGTTATTTTGCAAGTGGTTGACTGGGTCCGCCCTCTCAGCCGCACGGACCGTTGACGGCCGCCCGCGGATTCCGGACATTGATTCCCCCGGTCGTCCCGTATGATAACCACAACGACCGATCCCGGCACCTGCGACCCCGTGAACCGGAGTGAAATCGTGTTGATGCCCATGGTCCACCTGAACCCGACGCGAGGCGCCCGCCTGGGCGTAGCACTCGTCCTGCTGGGCTGGCTGGTCTCCGCGTGCGGCGGCGGCGGGCCGGCCACGCCGCCGGGTCCCGATGTGACGCGCCCGGCGCCCCCGATCGGGTTGACGCAGTACGGCGGCACGGCCACGACGGTGACGGTCGCCTGGGCCCTGGCCGGCGACGACTCGCTGACCGGTCGCGCCGCCGCGTACGAGGTGCGCTACGCCGCCACGCCCCTGGATGACAGCACCTGGGCGGCGGCGACACTGGTGTCGGCGGCGCCGGTGGCGCACCCGAACCCGGGCCGGTTGATGGTGACGATCGACGGGCTCAGCGAGGGCCAGCCCTACCAGGTCGGCGTGGTGGCGATCGACGAGGCGGGCAACCGCTCGCGCATGTCGGCGGCGCTCGAGGTGCGGCCCACGGTGATGCGATCGCTGTACGTGCGCGCCGACGGCACGGGCGACTACCCCACCATCAACGCCGCGGTGCACGCCGCGCTGCCCGGCGACGTCGTGCTGGTGGGGCCCGGCACCTACGACTGGTTCTCGCAGGCCACCGGCGACACCGCCACCAGCATGGTGACGGTGCTGCGCGACCAGACCGATTTCACGATCCGCGGCGAGGACGGCGCCGCCGCGACGAAGCTGGATGCGCGCGGCCAGGGCCGCGTGCTGTACGTGACCGGCGGCACCTTCGGCTCGGGCGCCGAGCGCACCTGGGCGGGCGTGACCATCGAGGGCTTCACGTTCACCGGCGGCAGCGCGTTGGGCGTGTCCGGCCAGTTGGGTCCGCCGTGGGCCGGCGCCGGCATCGCCATCCACCTGAGCGACACCGTCGTGCGCAACTGCGTCTTCCGGGACAACGCGGCCACCGAGGGCGGCGCCGTGTGGATGGGCGGCCAGGGCGGCAGCCGGCTGGAGGACTGCCTGATCGAGAACAACCGCGCCGACACCGGCGGCGGCGTCCTGCTGGTCAACAGCGAGCCGGTGATGGGCCTGGCGCGCTGCATCATCCGCGACAACCACGCGAACATCGCCGGCGGCGGCCTCTACGCCGCCAACGTGGGCGTGGTCATGGAGGACCTGCAGGTCTACGACAATGTCTCGTCCGACAAGGGCGGCGGCATGTACCTGATCGCGCTGCACCCCGGCAGCAGCCTGACCGGCTGCACCATCGTGGCCAACCGCGGCATTGTCGGCGGCGGCCTGCGCGTGGCGACGAACATGACGGTCGAGCTGCGGCGCTGCCTGATCGCCAATGCGCTCGGCGGCGGCGCCATCGCCGTCATCGACAACGGGAACGTGGCGGCGGGCTGCTGCCTGGTCTTCGGCAACGTGGGCGGGAACGCCTGGCCCGCGGGATATACGGACCTCGGTGGCAACCTGGCGCTCAATCCGCTATTGTGCGCGGACCACATCAGCCCGACGGCGCTGTCGCCCTGCCTGCCCGCCAACCGCGCGGGGGGCGACGCCTGCGGGCTGATCGGCGCCCTCGAGGGCGGCTGCAGTAATTGAATCGCGCAAGGACAGGGTGGATGCCAAGCATCGCAGGTCCGAACGGCCCGGTCGAACTGGACGACAAGGGCTACCTGAAGAACGCCGCCGACTGGTCGCCCGCGCTGGCGCCGCTGCTGGCTGCGCGCGACGACGTGCGCGACCTGACGCCAGACCACTGGGCGATCATCAACGTGCTGCGCGAGCACCACCGCGAGCACGGCGTGCAGCCGATGATCCGCGAGCTGTGCCGCCGCACCGGCTTCAACCTCAAGCGCATCTACGAGCTGTTCCCGAAGGGGCCGGCGCAGGACGCGTGCCGGGTGGCGGGGTTGCCGCGGCCGGATTCTTGCGTGTAGGGGCTTCGCGGCAACAGTATGTTTGCGCATTGCGCTTCGCGCGGCGTTGCCCGTGCGCATTCGACTTGCGCCGGCGCAAGTTCCTGCCGGATTCGACACCAATAACACCTTCCACGAACTGGTAACCGGCGGCGTGTGCAGCGCCGGTGATGCCGGTGCGGCGCGCTTCCGTCCGGTGCCGGGCATCGACAGGATCGAGGCCGTGTACCTGTGCGTCAAGCTGCGGCAGGTGCGCGGCGTGTACGCAACGATCGACAGGGCGGGAGTGGGCAGGCCGATCATTTCGTCAGCCTCCAACCGCAAGCAGGGGCGGACCACGCTGCCGGTCAAGCTATTCACTGTCGGTTTGGATGAGGCCAAGGGCATCTTGTACGCGCGGCTCAAGGAGCGGGCGCCGGGACCTGGATACTGTTTCCCGAAGGCGAGGGCTACGACGCGGAGTACTTCAAGCAGTTCGCCGCAGTGAAGCGGGTGATCCGCTACCAGAAGGGGTTCCCGAAGGCGGAGTCGATCAAGACGCGGGCGCGCAACGAGGCGCTCGACTGCCGGGTGCAGGCGCATGCGGCGCTGTGCCTGTTGAATCAGCTGCGGAAGGCCGCGTAGAAGAACCTGGCGTCTGGGTCGCCGTTTCCGGAACAGGCGATTGTGTAGCCGGTGCCGAGCGGGCATTCGTGCGGGTTGGCGGCGGTGTCCAACAGGAGCGGCCCTCGCCGGGTGAAGGTGTGCGATCCTTGGGTGGATCTGTGACGGCGGTGAGTGCAGGAAGACACCTCGTGCCTCGACTGCGGCGAGTTCTACGCCCAGCTCAAAGCTCCGTCACGAGTTCGTGACTTGTCGACTGGTGAGCTGCACTACCGCTGGACCGTGACCGGCGCACTGGACCACCGATACGCCCACGCCTCACATCATTCATACGGGGCGTTCAAACATTCGTTCGGGGTGTCGGTGTACTTCGTTTGAGGCGCGACGTTCGAGCGCGGGTGATGTCGAGAGAGGAGGGGGCATTGGGCGATCCCTGGTCAGACCTCTTCGGTCGCACGTTCACCACCGGTCCATTGCCCGGCTCGTATCGTTCGACCGCCGACATCGCGGACAAGATTCGTCGCGCTGCGGGTGGCAGAATCCCCTTGACCCCTACATTTCATGTCGATAATCTCATCCTCAGCAGCTTGAGCCAAGCAATTGACCCGGCGGCGACATGTCGAGGGACCTTTGTGAGATACTGGCTGGTGTAGTCTGCTGTTGGCGCCCGACGTGGCCGTTTCGCCGCCGAAACACGCGGATTCCGGGGATCGAAGTCGACCTTCGGCATGTGGTGCCGAATCTGGATACCAAGGCTTGATGATGTTGCAGGATGCTGGCGACACTCGAACTAAGTGGGAATTGGATATGCATCGCGACCGGAGATACGGTTTTTTCTTTCTAGCCTTTTGTATTCTGATCACGACTTGGGCTTCAACCGGTCGAGCACAGTACTTCACCTGCAATACCATTACCGCTGGTCCAGATTCCCTTTTGGCTCGGGAATTGGCCCCGCCCTACCCTGACGACAATCTCGTCGTAACGGTCAGGTGTTTCGTTCATGTGCTGCGTGAAAGCGATGGAAGCGCCGGGCTGGATTCCACTACTGTTGACAGTCTGCTTGGCGTGGCTCAGCAAGACTTGGTGGCGCTTGGAGTGGAACTGGTGGGCACTGGCCAATTGGACCTCCTGAGTTCGAGCTACTACGCCGATCCGGATTCCTTCGCGACGGATATCTTCAATGAAGCCCGTCACGCCGATGCGATAGATATCTACCTTGGGCCTGATATCGGGCCGGCATCAGGCTTGGCGCAGGGTGTCCCCAGTACGGCGCTTCTTCTTTGTGGAAACCTCCAGTCGTATTCGGCGCTCAGCCATCTACTGGGCCATTGCCTCGGCCTATACGATACGAGCGAGACGACGTTGGGCGTGGAAGCGCCCAATGGCAGCAATGCTGCCACAGCTGGCGACTTGATTGCAGATACAAGCGCGACTCCTGATCTGAGTGGGTGGGTCGATGCTGAATGCACTCTGGCGTCTGGATTCGAATCAGAATACCCCGACTATGACCCGGATCTCGCGAACCCAATGTCGCTAGGCCGCATGTTGTGTTGGGGGTCCTTCAGCGAAGCCCAACGCGGGCGTGTCCTTCTGGCAGTGCAGTCGTATGCGGCACTCACCGATGCCGTGACCGTCTCGACGCCGGTGTATCGCAATGCAACAGTGGCAACGGGCATACTCGGTCATGGCAACCTTCCATTGAGCCCGACAAACGCCGCTGCGTTCGACTTCGACGGTGACGGGAGGAAGGATATCCTAGTGTCCGGCCGTCACGATGGTGGCGCAAACAATGACCTCGGCTATGCTGGTAGCTGCTCGGGTTACACTCTCGCTAAAGTGCCCCAATTTGATGACGCCACCGGTGACGCATTTCCAGTCTCGGGCAGTCGTCCGCGCGACGGAACACCTGGTTTAATTGCCGCGGACTATGACAACGATGGAAACATCGACGTCTTCGCGCCGAATCCAGAAGTCGGAGGCAACGCTGGCGAGCATGGCCATTCGCAACGCCTCTATCACAATTCTGGAACTGGCTTCGCGGATGTTACATCAAGCGCCGGACTCCGCGCCACGGGGAGTGAAAAATGGGACAGGACAATTGGCGGCGCGTGGGGAGATTATGACGGTGATGGCTACGTGGACCTGTTGACGGTTGTGGATATCGACTCCGGAACTGACGACAACTTGTGGGGCGGCTCATACCTGCGTCTTTACCATAATGTTGCGTTGTCTGACACTGTGAGAGGATTTGCGGTGGTGCCCCTTGCAGGCGTAGGGTTGAATTCAAATAATGTCGGCCTGCGATCCGTATTCTGGGTCGACCTCGATCAGGACCATGACATGGATTTGATTACAATGCAGTACACGGGATCTAGTGCTGCTAATGCTACGTCCCGGTACTATCTCAACACAGGCGGGCAATTCAGCGATGTTACCACAACTCTCTTTCCAATGCTTGAGGCGAACAGCTTTGCCACCGGTCGTTTTTGCGCCGCGCCGGGCGATCTTGACAACGATGGAGATGTGGACATTGCCTACAACGGCTCTGCCGACAGGGGCTGGGTCCGCAACGACCTTGATCGCGTCACCGGGACAAGCACGCTGAACGTAACGTGGAACTATTCCCATGACAGCTTCCATGAAAATGGCTGGCCTACGATGCCTCAAGACTTGGACGTTTTCGATTTCGACCAAGACGGGCTCTTGGATATGGTCGTGCCGAACAGGCTTCACACCGACGCTTGGGAAGCCCATCGGCTATTGCGTAACGAGCCCACGAATCATCACTTCACGTTCGTTGAAGGATCTGGACTCGGTTCGACTGAGTCATTTGGGATGGGCGCAGCCGACTTTAGCCTGGATGGCTATACTGACCTGCTTTTGGGAACCGAAATTGTGTCTAAGAACGATAGCGATGGCAATCCCACCAGAAATTACACCAGGATGTTCTTCAAATCGGAAGCCGCGTTCCAAGGAGTACCCACCAGTCACTGGGTTGGCATCCGGCTTGAGGATACGGACAAGTCGTGCAATTACCGCGGCATCGGCGCGACGGTTATCGTTACGGCAGGCAGCTATCGCCAAGCGCAAGTGGTCGACGGTGGCAGCGGACGAGCTGGGCAGCATGATCTTGATCTGTCGTATTTCTTGGGCGCTTACAGCGATTCGGTCGACGTAGAGGTAATCTGGCCATGCGGCCAGACTCAGTACGCGCGGGTAACCCCGGACGCCTATCACACGATTTCAATGACCGCGCCGATAGTCGACGACAATTCTGCCACAATGTATTTGAACTTTGTGCTCGGTGAAGAAACGCTCGATTGGGTGTTCGAGTGGAAGACCGCAATGCCAGGCAATAACGCACTGGACTGGGTGGAGTTTCCGTCCGGTATCCCCGGCTATTCAGGCATTAGTCGATTGGACGCTTCGATGCAGGACGTGGAGGTCTCGGTCACAGCTGCTGTGGCCGGTGGAACCACTGTCTATACCCATCGCGTCACATGGATCGATCGGCCATGCGCTGATGAATTGACAGCGTACTACAAGGTACACAGCAAGGTGCTCAATGCGGATGACCCGAGCGTGCGGAAGACGCTACACTTGTACGGGTGCCCTCAGTCTTAGTCTTAGAAACTGGCGGAGGTAGAACGATGAGGATGAATTGGGCACCTATAGTGTGCGCTTTGCTGGCTTCGGGCTCGACGGGGGAATCGAAGGCGGCTGATGCCCCTGCGGTAGACGGCGTCTTCGGTTTGTCGCGCGTGACACCCGAAACTTACGTTGCAGCTTGGGTAGCGGTGGATGGCGGCTCAGTGGTCACTGGCGTGCGCTGGTATCAGAACGATGGATTGACATCGTTCCCGGAAGTTCTGGCGATGGCTGGCAACTTGAATTGGCCACGGACCGTATCCGCAGCCGTGCCATTGGCGCAGGATATCTCGGGCTCTGGTTCATCCTGGAACGAAGCGGTATTTGAGCAGCCCGTCACCTCTGATTCCGGCGGTCTGTACATAGTCTTCCACTTGCCGCCTGGTTCAAATTTCGAGCACGTGGGCAATGGCGGAGGTTTTGGACTCGGCTATTTGGCGGGAGACGGAGTGCGCCGTGGATGGGTGAGCGGAAATGGCGAAGACTGGAACCCCGTGCGGCCCGAGCGAAAGATGGCTGTTGAAGCCATCGTGCAGGTGAACAAATCGGCGGTCAAGCCGCTGGTGTTGCATTTGGGGACTTCCGGGCGGCAGGGAGTGGACGCGCCAACTCGCCATATCGCTGCCGGGATGACGGTGTTCCCAAACCCCTTCAATGCCCGCGCCGAAACCCGGTTTTCACTACCCGTAGCTGGACATGCAAATCTGGACGTGTTTGACCTGCAGGGTCGGCGCGTGATTCGTCTGCTGTCAGAGGATCTGGCCGCCGGTGATCATTCCGTGATCTGGAATGGCGTCGACGAGTCGGGCCAGACGGTCGCCAGCGGCGTGTATTATGCCAGATTGCAGGCGGGCGATATCAACATCACGCGGGCACTTGTCTTGGTGAAATAGCGGGCGACTCGGCGCCGGGAATTTCGGGCTCACACACATCGCGGGGGCGTCAAGATGTTGCGCGCAGTTGTTCCGTTTCTCGCGCTGATGATTGTGCTTCCTGCTTCGGCAGCGACTCTTCACGTTGCGCGAGATGGGAGCGCTGAGTTCTCGGTGATCCAGGCGGCCGTGGATGCCGCCGCTTCCGGCGACACCATCATGATCGGTCCCGGGCGCTACAATGAGGGAGCGGTTTTGGTGAGCCCGGGATGGACGGACTACGTACGGGTTGTGGTGAAGCAGCCCGAGTTGACATTGATCGGCTCTGGACAAGACCAGACGATTATTGGGCCCACCACGCCGTGGGATCTTTCCCAGGGCTGGAATGTAGGCATAGAGCTTGGAACGTACTGGGGCAACCGCCGTGTCTGGATTCATGGCATCGGATTCGAGAATATGGCCTATGGCGTAAAGGGTGCAGAAGCGCCGGAATCCGCCGTTATTCGCGATTGTCGCTTCTCTATGAATGCCAATTCGGTCCGGTTTGCCTACGGCGGCGCATTAGAGGTGAACGCCTGCAGATTCGATCTGATGCCCAGAAACTACTATGAACTGGCTGCGCTTGGTATGCAGTCGGTGCAGGTCGCGGGCTGTCAATTTGTCTTGGCGGCGGAGAATCAATGGACTCAGCGCTCCGTGCATCTGGAATCCACATCGACGGCGACAATTTCTGGATGTTCTTTTGAGGGAGGCGACGGAGGATTGTCGCTCATTGGAGTGGGATCGGCGAGCGTCACCAATTGTGTGTTCAATGACCAAATCTCGTCTCTTATGCATAACCCAATGGGCGTGCAAGTGGCCGCAAGTGCGATGGTAATGAGTGGCTGTGTCTTTGACAAACAGACTAACGCGATCTTCGCACGCGATCACTCCGACATCGCAATTTCTCACACTCAGATCCTTGGCGCGAGCGTGGCGTCACTGAATTTTGTGAATTGCAACTCGCTAACTGTCCATGACTGCGTCCTTGCGCGTGGGGCGCGTTACACGGTGTGGCAGCAGGATCCTTGCGACGTGAAGGCGTCTGCGGCAGATCTGCCTCACTTGGACATGACCAACAACGACTGGGGCACCTCAAACGCGGACAGCATCGCATCTTGGATCCGCACGTGCCAGTATGTCGTGGACTATGTTCCGTTCATTGGGCAGCCGGTCCCGGTCGAGGCCACGTCCTGGGGGTACCTAAAGGCCCTATTTAGATAATCGCGGTCCGATATCTCTCTCGGTGGAGTCACGCAGATAGCTCCGACCGAGGTGCCACGAGAAGGTCTCTGACTCTCAGAATCGCGCGTTGGCCACATTATGTTCACAGCCCGCCGCTGTCTGGCGGGCACAAAATTCCCCGTCCATCGGGAGAAGCTGTCGCCGCCGAAACACGCCACGCGGCCAACCCGACCTTCACCGAGATCCGCGCCGCGCCGGCTCCGGCTGGCACCGCGGGCACCAACAACTCGACCGCCCCCCGATCACCATCCGCTCGATCACGGTCCCGCAGTCGCGGCACGGCTCGCCGCCGCGCCCGTACACGCGCAGCTTGCGGCGGAAGTTGCCGGGCTGGCCGTGGAAGTTGCGGAAGTCCAGGAACGTGGTGCCGCCGTGGTTGATGGCCAGGCGCAGCACCTGCTTCGCGCGGCGCAGCACCTCGCGCAGCACGGCCTCGTCCAGGTCGCGCGGCTTCGCCAGCGGATGCACGCCCGCCAGGAACAGCGACTCGTCGGCGTAGATGTTGCCCAGCCCCGCGGCCACGCCCTGGTCCAGCAGCACGCTCTTGAACGGCGCGGCGCGATGCCGCACGCGGTCCAGCCAGTCGTTCGTCTTCACCGTCATCATGTCGGGTCCCACGTGCGCGAGCGCCGCCGGCTCGGTGGCGTGCTCGACCAGCGTCAGGCGGCCGAACTTGCGCACGTCTCGGAAGTGCACGATGCGTCCATCGAAATCGAAGGTGACGTGGACGTGGCGGTCGGGCGCGTAGTCGTCGCCCATCGAGTCCTGCGACAGGAACTGGCCGGTCATGCGCAGGTGGATCATCAGGAATGATGACGGCGCCGCGGCATCGTCGGATTCGAACCGCGCGATGAGGTACTTGCCGTGGCGGTGCAGTCCGGTGAGCGTGCGCCCGACCAGCGCCTTGCGCGCGGCCGCGGCCGACGGCTCGAAGACACCCGGCCACTGCACCGACAGCGCGGTCAGGCGGCGACCGGACAGGCCCGCGGACAATGCGCGACCGACGTTCTCGACCTCGGGCAGTTCAGGCATCAGAGACCCCGCGCATCCTTGACCGCTTCGTAGGCGCCGTTGACGGCGCGCATCTTCTCGTCGGCGAACTTCTTGAAGTCCTCGCCCATGCCCTTGTTCACCACGACGTCGGGATGGTACTCGCGCGCCAGGCGGCGGTAGGCCTTCTTCACTTCGTCGTCGGTGGCGTCGCGCGTCACGCCCAGCACGGCGTACGAGGCGTCGATGCTGTGGCGCGGGTCGAACATCGCGACCGCTTCCTCGTAGTCGCGCGCCGACAGGCCCAGTTCGCGCGCGATCGAGCGCAGCAGGCGGTTCTCGGCCGGGTCCAGCTGCGCGTCGGCGGTGGCCACGATCATCAGCAGGGCGATCAGGTCGCGCAGCCGGTCTGGCTGGTGGCCGATCAGGGCGCGGACCTGGCGGGCGAACTCCTCGGCCGGGACGTGGGAATCGCGGGCCTGGTTGAACAGGCCGGCGGCCACGCGGCGGTCCTCGACCGACATGCCCAGGCGGTCGCGCAGGAACGTGTCGAACGAGCGCACTTCCTGCTCGGTGACCCGGCCGTCGGCCTTGGCCACCTTGGCGGCCAGGCTGATCATCGCCACCAGGAAGGCCTGCTGGGCCTGGCGCGTGTCGCGCACCGGGCCGCCATAACCCGTTGCCCCGTAAGGACGCCCCGGATCCCGCGCGACGCGCGAGCCGCCGATGCCGATGTTCGAGCCGATGGCCCCGCCCAGGATGGCGCCCAGGGGGCCGCCCATCATGAATCCCAGACCGCCTCCGACCAATGTGCCCAGCAGACCCATGCGTGTGCCTTTCCGTCCTGTTTCCGAAGGGGGACCAGCATGATAGGAAGCGCCGGTCCCCGGGGCAACCATACCTAAGGAAGTCACATAGTATTCAAGCGTCCCGCCGTGAAGCCGATATGCACGCAGAACATACCGCGCGCCGCGGGAACCGGCGCCAACCACCGCTCCGGGGGGGACGCACGTGAACATTCTTGTCGTGGAAGACGATTTCATCAGCCGCCGCCTGCTGTGCCGCTACCTGGAGAAGACGGGCGAGTGCGACGTCGCGATCAACGGCAACGAGGCCGTGACGGCCGTGCACGAAGCCATCGACAACGGCGAGCCCTACGACCTCATCTGCCTGGACATCATGATGCCGGGCATGGGCGGCCAGGAAGCGCTGACGGCGATCCGCAAGCTCGAGTCCGAGCACGGGATGCACGTGGGCCAGGGCTCGCGCGTCATCATGACCACGGCGCTCGAGGACCACGCCACCATCCGCCGCGCGTTCAACGCCACGGCCGACGGCTACGTGGTCAAGCCGATCGAGAAAGTGAAGCTGTTCAAGCTTCTCGAGGAACTCGGGCTGCTGTCGGCGTCGGCATGACGAATCACGGGAGCGATTCATGACCCCCGTCGTGGCTCCGCCGCGGCTCGATGCCCCCGGCGACCGGATCAGCGATCGCGAGTTCAACGCGATCCGCGAACTGGTCTACGCGCGGTTCGGCATCACCCTGGGCGATCACAAGAAGAGCCTGGTGGTGGGTCGGTTGCAGAAGGTGCTGGCCAAGCGCGGCTTCCGCACGTTCCAGCAGTACTACGAGTGGTTGAAGAGCGATGCGACCGGCAGCGGCCTGGAAGAGCTGGCCAACCGCATCACGACCAACCACACGTTCTTCAACCGCGAGCCGGCGCACTTCGAGTTCTTCGCCGACACGCTGCTGCCGCAGCTGGTGGAGAAGCGCCGGGCCGAGGGCAAGCGCGAGCTCCGGCTGTGGTGCGCGGGGTGCTCGTCGGGCGAGGAACCCTATACGCTGATGATGCTGATGCGCGAACATCTGGGCTCCGAAGCCTCCGGCTGGAAGACGGTCCTGCTGGCGACGGACCTTTCGGAGACGGCCCTGCGCAAGGCCATCGCCGGCGTCTACGACCAGGAGCGCGTCAGCCAGATGCCGCTGCACCTGCGCCGCCGCTGGTTCGTGAACCAGAAGGACGGCAACGTCCGCGTGCACGACGACATCCGCAAGGCGGTCATCTACCGCCGCCACAACCTGATGTCGGCCACGTTCCCGTTCAAGCACCAGTTCGACGCGGTGTTCTGCCGCAACGTGATGATCTATTTCGACCACCAGACGCGGATGGACCTGGTGACCAAGTTCCATCACCACACAGCGCCCGGCGGCTACCTGTTCATCGGACACTCGGAGACGCTCGGCCGTGACGAGACGGCCTACGAGTACGTGCTGCCGGCCCTCTATCGCAAGCGCCCGCAGGGCTGAGGAGACCATCATGGCCCGGATCCTGATTGCCGAAGACGACCCGATGGTGCGCCGTTCCATCGCCAAGGGACTGGCCGAGCTGCAGCACGACCTGCTGTTCGTCAGCGATGGCATCCACGCGATCGACGTGCTGCGCTGCAACGACGGCATCGACCTGCTGATCACCGACATCTCGATGCCGCTGCTGGACGGCCGCCAGCTGGTCAGCACGGTGATGCACGACAAGGTGCTCCGCCAGGTGCCGGTGTTGATCATGTCCGGCGTGGTGAGCGTCGGCGAGATCGCCGACCTGATCGACCTCGGGGCCACGAAGTTCCTCGCCAAGCCGCTCAATTTCGAGGCGCTGCGCGAGGACGTCTCCCAGTGCCTGGGACTGCGGCTTTCCGGCGCCCGGTGACCCGTTTACGACCGGCCCCTTGCCCCGCGCGCGACCCTGTTGTCGCCGTGGTTGGCAAGGGGCCGTTTCCGTCATATCGTGCGAACAGGCGCCCGGAAGGCGCCCGTCGCCGTACCCCCAGGAGTTGACCACGATGGCCTCGTACCGCCAGGAACGCATGCTGGCCGATGCCGGCGCAGCCGCCGGCAATGCCCCCATCGAGCGTGACCGCATCGAGGCCCGCTACAAGTGGCGCCCCGAGCTGATCTACGTCGACTGGGCGGCCTGGGAGAACGACTTCATGGGCCTGGAAGCGGGCCTGCCCGCGCTGGCGTCGCTGCAGGGGACCCTGGACGGGTCGGGCACGGCGTTGCTGGGCGCTATCGATGCCATCCACGACGCCCGCCGGCGGCTGGAGCGGCTGCTGATCTTCGCCAACCTGCGCAGCGACGAGGACACGCGCGTCGGCGAGAACACGGCCCGCAAGGGGCGGGCGGCCAGCCTCTCGGTGCGCTACGCCGAGGCGGCCAGCTGGTTCGAGTCCGAGGTGCTGGAGATCGAGCCCGCGAAGCTGTCCGAACTGGTGGCGGCCGCGCCCGGCCTGGCCGGGTACGCGCACTTCTTCGACAACATCCACCGTGGCCGCGCGCACACGCTGCCGGCCGAGCAGGAGGCGCTGCTGGCCGGCGCCGGCCTGATGGCGCGCGGGGCTGGGCAGGTCTTCAACGCCTTCGACAACGCCGACCTGAAGCTGGGCGACGTGACGGACGAGGACGGTCGCCGCGTCACGCTGACGAAGGCGCGCCACCAGAAGTTCATGAAGTCACGCGACCGCCGGCTGCGGCAGGATTCGTTCGAGATGTTCCTGGACGCCTACGGTGCGATGCAGAACACGCTGGCGGCCAACCTCGACGCCAACGTGAAGAACCACGTCTTCTTCGCGCAGGCCCGCCGCCACGAGAGTGCGCTGGAATCGGCGCTGCACCCGGATGCCGTGGCGCCCGCCGTGTTCCATTCGCTGATCGAGACGGTCAGCGCCAACACGGCCGTCATCCACCGGTACACCGCGCTGAAGAGGCGCGTGCTGGGGCTGGACCCGCTGCACGAGCACGACCTGGCGGCGCCGATGTTCGCCGACGGCGAGTTCACGTTCGAGTACGACGACGCCTGCACCATGCTGCTGGATGCGTTTGCGCCGCTGGGGCCGGCCTATGTCGGGACGGTGCGGGACGGCATCGGCGGCGGCTGGATCGACGTGCACGAGAACGCGGGCAAGCGCAGCGGCGGCTACTCGAGCGGCTCGTACGACACGGCGCCGTACATCCTGCTGAACTGGAGCGGCCAGCTGGGCGACACCTTCACGCTGGCGCACGAGCTGGGCCATTCGCTGCACACCTGGCTGGCCTCGCGCAACCAGCCCTATGTGTACGGCGACTACCCCATCTTCACGGCCGAGGTCGCCTCGACCTTCAACGAGCTGCTGACGATGGACCACCTGCTGCGCACGACGACCGACCCGCGGCGCCGGCTGTACCTGCTGGACTACCACCTGTCGCAGATCAACAGCACGGTGTTCAGGCAGACGATGTTCGCCGAATTCGAGCTGCGCATCCACCAGCTGGGCGAGCAGGGTGGAACGCTGACGGCCGAGTGGCTGAACGCCCTCTATCTGGAGCTGCTGGTCAAGTACTGGGGCCCCCAGGTGGCCTTCGATGCGGTCCGCAGCCCGCTCACCTGGAGCCGCATCCCGCACTTCTTCTACAACTTCTACGTCTACCAGTACGCCACGGCGTACTCGGCGGCCGTGGCGCTGTCCCGCCGGGTCTTGGCCGGTGGGGACACGGAGCGGGAACAATACCTCGACATCCTGCGTTCGGGGTGCAGCCGTTATCCCGTCGAGACGGTCCGTCTGGGTGGTGTGGACCTGGCCTCGCCTGGTCCCATGCAGGACGTCATTGCGCTGTTCGGGGAACTCGTGGACCAGGTCGAATCGCTGCTGGAGTCGTGACCATGAAGAGACTGCGCCGTGTCACACCGGTTTTCCTGCTGGCGATCGCCGTCCTGGCCGCCGCACCCTGCCTGGCGGCGCCGCAGCCGATCCGGCCGGCTCCCGCGTCGGGCCAGACGTTCGGCGGCCTGCCCGACAGCAAGAATTCCATTCCGTACAAGTCGCCCGATGGCCGCTTCCAGGTGACCTTTCCCTCCGGATGCGCCCGCCTGCGCACGCGGACCAATGCCCAGCCCGACAAGGCCACGGAAGTCGTCTCGCAGGTCGTCTTCACCACCTGCGACCGCGCCAACGTCAAGAACGAGGGCTGCAGCGTGATCGCCATGCTGGGGTATGCCCGCGACGTCAAGGGCCAGGCGGCGGCGGACCGGGTGCTGGCCGAGGTGACCCGGCAACTGGAGGGCTACGGCGTCAAGCCGGTCAGGCAGACCCCGATGCGGCGCGACTTCGGCGCGCGCGGGGTGGTCGAGGGGATCGACATCCAGGCCCAGGGCCCCGACGGGGCCGGCGACTTCTGGATCCGCGGACTGCTCCTGGGCGACGACATCTATATCGTGATGGCCTGGAAGGCCTCCGGCGGGCTGTGGACCGACCCGGTGTACGCGCAGTTCTTCGATACTTTCCGGCCCTGGGCGGACTAGCCCGGGGCCCTCCCCCTCCTGGACCCCTGCATGATGATTTTTCCCCTTTACGAACCCCCTTCTTGTGTCGATCTTTGTAGGGACAAAAACATTTTGTCGGTATTGAAATACCGTTTTCGACTTGTCGCCCGGGAGGTCGAGGCCAGATGCCTGCCGAAGAACTCCAGCTGAGCGCCAGTCTCGAGGACTACCTCGAGGCGATCTACCACACCGTGTCGGCCAAGGGCGCCGCGCGGGCCAAGGACCTGGTGCTGCGCATGGGCGTGCACAACTCGTCCGTGACGCAGGCGCTGCGGTCGCTGTCGGAAAAGAAGCTCATCAACTACGCGCCGTACGACGTGATCACGCTGACGGAGCCGGGCGAAGCCCTGGCGCTGGGCGTGGTGCGACGCCACGTGACGCTGTCGAAGTTCCTGGGCAACGTGCTGGGCCTGCCCGAGGGCGAGGCCGACGCCGAGGCGTGCCGTCTCGAACATGCGGTCAGCGCCGGCGTGCTGCACCGGTTGGTGCGGTTCGTCGAGTACTTCGAGAGCTGTCCGCAGAACGACGTGCGCTGGGATGTGGCGTCGGGCGCCTTCTGCTGCAACGTCGCCGGCTCATCGGGCCCCACTTGCGGGCGCGACGCGTGCGGGGGCGGGCTCGACCTGGTGTCGCTGGCATCGCCGGCGTCGCAGGCGCCGGCCGACGACGACCGTATCGGCGGGGTGGTGTAGCGATGCCGCTGACGCACGTCAATGAAGGCAACCTGGCCATCCTCAAGTCGATCGACGGCGGCCGCCAGTTGCGCGGCCGGCTGGCTGCGCTGGGCCTGCTGCCGGGCGCCCAGTTGCATGTCGTGCAGAACTCGGGGCAGGGGCCCTTCGTGGTCGCGGTGCGCGGCAGTCGGATCGTGCTGGGGCGCGGCATGGCCGCGCGCATTTCGGTTGAATAGCAGCCGCCTGCGGCAGGGACGTTTAGCGTGACGAGCATCCTCGACAGGACCCTGACCGTGGCCGTGGCCGGCAATCCCAATGCCGGCAAGACCACGATCTTCAACAACCTGACGGGGGCGCGCCAGCACGTCGGCAACTATCCCGGCGTGACCGTCGAGTGGAAAGAGGGCACGCTGCGCCGCGGCGACCTGCGCCTGAACATCGTCGACCTGCCCGGCACCTACAGCCTCAGCACGTTCTCGGAAGAGGAACTGGTCGCCCGCGACTACCTGCTCAACCATGCGCCCGACGTGGTCATCAACGTCGTCGACGCCTCGAACCTCGAGCGCAACCTCTACCTGACCACCGAACTGCTCGAGATCGGCCGGCCGCTGGTCGTCGTGCTGAACATGTCCGACGCCGCGCGCGACCGCGGGTACATCATCGACCACCATCGCCTGTCGCAGCTCCTGGGCGTGCCCGTGGTGCCGGCCGTCGGCAACCGCAACCAGGGCATGGAGGCCGTGATCGGCGCCGTGCTCGAGGTGGTCAACAGCCGCGTGCACCTGCCCGGCACGGCCGACCAGTGCCGTGACGCCGGACCCGGCCCCGGCGGGCTGGCGGCGCCGTCGCGCGCCGCGGGTTCGGCCGGCCGCGTGAACTACGGCCCGGACGTCGAGGCCGCCGTGGCGCGGATCGAGGCATTGCTGCCCGAAACGCCGCATCGCCGCTGGCAGGCGCTGAAGCTTCTCGAGGGCGACAGCCGCGTGCTGTCGGACTCGTTGCCGGTTGGCGCGCGCGAGACCGTCGCCACGCTGGCGACCGCGTTCGCCGCCTCGAGCACCGACGACCCCGACGTCCTGCTGGCCCGCCTGCGCTACGAGCACATCGGTCGCCTCTGTGACGAAGTCACCCGCCAGGTGCGCGGCAACGGCGCCGCCGCGCTCTCTGACCGCATCGACCGCGTCGCCATGCACCCGGTGTGGGGCGTGCCCATCTTCCTGGCGATGATGTACCTCGTCTTCATGCTGACCTTCATGCTGGGCAACCCGCTGATGGACCTGATCGACCGCGGCTTCGGCGCGCTGGGCACGTTCTTCACCGGCCTGTGGCCGGCCGGCAGTCCCAGCCACCTGAAGTCGCTGCTGGTCGACGGCATCATCGGCGGCGTGGGTGGCGTGGTGGTGTTCCTGCCGAACATCGTGCTGCTGTTCATGGCCATCGCCGTGCTCGAGGGCACCGGCTACATGGCGCGCGCGGCGTTCGTCATGGACCGCTTCATGAGCAAGGTGGGGCTGCACGGCAAGACGTTCATCCCGCTGCTGATCGGCTTCGGCTGCACCGTGCCGGCCATCATGGCCACACGCACGCTCGAGACGCGGCGCGACCGTCTGATCACGATGATGGTGCTGCCTTTGATGAGCTGCGGCGCGCGGCTGCCGATCTACGCGCTGCTGATCCCCGCGTTCTTCGCGCCGCGCTGGCAGGGACCGGTGCTGTGGATGATCTACGTGACGGGCATTTTGCTGGCGCTGGCCGGCGCGCGGCTGCTGCGCGCAACGCTGTTCCGTGGCGAGAACACGCCCTTCGTGATGGAGCTGCCGCCGTACCGCCTGCCGACCGCGCAGAGCCTGCTGATCCAGATGTGGACGCGCGCCTGGCTGTACCTGAAGAAGGCCGGCACCGTGATCCTGGGCGCGGCCGTCATCCTGTGGTGCCTGACCTTCTACCCGAAGCCGCCCGCGACGTGGGTGCCGCCGGCCGAGCCGGGCCAGGCGACGCTGGTGGCCTACGGCCAGATGACCGACCCCGCGCAGCGCCGGGCGACCGAGCTGTCGTACTCGGTGGCCGGACACGTGGGCCGCGCGCTGGAGCCCGTCATCTCGCCCATGGGCTTCGACTGGCGCATCGGCACCGCGCTGGTGGGCGCCATCGCCGCCAAGGAAGTGTTCGTGGCCCAGATGGGCATCGTGTTCGCGGTCGGCCAGGCGGATGAAACCTCGGACCAGCTGCGGGCCCAACTGCGCGCACGCTACTCGCCGTTGGTGGGCCTGTGCATCATGATGTTCGCCCTGATCGCCACGCCCTGCATCGCCACGTTTGCGATCACGCGGCAGGAAGCGGGCTCGGCCAGGTGGGCGCTGGCCCAGACCCTGAGCCTGACCGCCCTGGCCTGGATCATCACGTTCGCCGTCTTCCAGGTTGGCACGCTGCTGAAACTGGGGGTAAGCTGATGGCCGTCGGCATGGAATCGGTGGTGGTCGGCGTGGCCGTGGCCGGCGCGGGCGCCTGGGCGGTGCGGGCGCTGGTGCGTTCGCTGAAGAAGCCGGGCGGCTGTTCGTCGTGCGCCGGGTCGGGCGCTTGTCCTCTGGTCAAGGGGCCGCTGGTCAACGGCTCGCTGGTCGATGGTCCCGGCGCCGAGGGCGGCGCGTCCTGCTGCCCGACTTCCCCTCCGACAGAATCGCCCGCGCGCGGGCATTAGGCTTCTCTCCATTCCCAAGGATCGGTCATGATGCGTAACCTGGCGTCCGCCTGCCTGCTCGTGCTGTGCCTCGCGTCTCCCCTGCTGGCCGAGGAACCCGTCGTCGACAGCCATCGCGCCGCGGCCGAAGCCTGCGTGCAGTCGCTGGGCGGCGAGGAGATGTTCCAGGGCGTCATGGACGCGACCATGGGCATCCTCCTGCAGCAGAACCCGGACCTCGAGCCGTTCATGGACGTGATGACGGAGTTCTTCGCGCAGATCATGCCCTGGTCCATCGTCGGCGAGATGTACGTGGACCTCTACATGGAGGCGTTCACCGAGACGGAGCTGGTGGAGATGACGGCGTTCATGTCGTCGCCCACCGGCATGAAGTACGTCGCGCTGGTCCCCGGCCTGATGGAAGAGGCGGGCGCCATCAGCAACGGGTTGCTGATGGAACATGCGGAAGAACTCCAGCAGGTGATCATGACGCGGGCGATGGAGCTGGAGGCGCAGGGCGCGCCGACCGATGAGCCGGCCACCGGCTCGACCACGGACGGGAAATGATCATGCGGGTGCTGGTGCTGCTGGCGGCGATGGCGATGGCGGGGAGCGCGGTCGCGGCCGATGGTGCGGCGGCGCCTGCGATAGCCTCGCACCGCGACCTCGACTGGACGGCGCCCAACCTGTGGGCGCACGTCGACAACCTGGACCCGGCGCTGGCGCCGCAGTTCGTGACGGCGCGCCTGGGCTGGCTGGCGGTGCTGCGCCAGGCCGACGGCAGCCTGCTGGGCGACGGCCGCGCGCTGTTCTGGGAAGCCGACGGGCGGGCGTTCTACAGCTTCTATCCGTTCGCCGGCTGGCCCGGGTTCGAGGAGCGGCGGCTGATGGTCGCGGCCACGCAGGAGACCGTGGGCAAGCCCGCGGTCGAAGCATATGACTCGGGCGATGCCGCATTGGTGAGCCCGCACTACTCGCAGGTCTGGCGCCGCTCGCCCGGCTCGGACATCACGACGCCGGCGACTTCCGCATTGACCGAAGTGACCGCTGCGGTCGGCCGGCTCGAGATGCACGACATCGACATCACCCAGTGGGACGTGTACGAGCAGGCGTGGGGGCAGATCGCCGCCGTCCTGCAGGCCAACAACTATCCCCTGGCCTGCCGCACGTTCCGCAGCAGCTTCGGCCGCGGCGAATACATGACGTGGTGGCTGGCGCCGGATGCCGCGACCTATGCGTCGGCGCCGACCGTCGAGGCGGTGTTGGCGAAGCAGCTGGGCGCGGAGGCGGCAGCCGCGGTGCTGGCAAAACTGGCGACGGTGTTCCCGGTGCGCGAGTCGCATGAGGTGGTGCGGCGCGCGGACATGAGCAACCTGGGGCGCTGAGGCGCTAACCCACATCCCCCCGCCGCATCCCCTCGCCCACTTGCGCCGGCGCAAGTTCGTGCGCGAACCGATGGCATCTCCCACACAGCGTGACCAGGTTGTCCGGTCGGTTCGTGCCGCCCCGTGCGCGCGGCGTGACGTGGTGCACCTCGAGGAAGCGCGTGGCGCCGCAGCCGGGCGTGGCGCAGCGATGGCGGTCGCGGGCGAGCACCGTGGCGCGGGTTTTCGGGGGGATGGCGGCGCGGTTGGCCTGGCCGGGTTGCCGGATGTGCGCGTCGCAGGCCAGCGCTTCGACTTGCGCCGGCGCAAGTGGGAGCTCGCCGCGCTGCGTGATCGCCGCAGCTTCGTGGCAGTCGGGGCACTGGTGGATGATGATCTGGGCGGCCGGGCCGGTGGCGGTCGACGGCGACGCGGCCGTGACGAGCGCCTCGAGGCCGGCGAGCACGGCATCGAGCCGGTCGGCGCCGCCGGGGACCAGGCCCAGCTTGTGGGCCTTTTCCAGCAGGGCTTCGAAGCGGGCCAGCTGGATGGCATCGGCGCGCAGGGTGATGGTCGACGGGGGCGGGGCCGTGGGGGCGGTCGGGGTGTCGAGCATCGGGAGCTGCGGCGCCGGTGCGATCGCCGACTTGTTGTTCGACTTGCGCCGGCGCAACTGCCGGACCGCCTGCTCCAGTTCGCGCCGGCCGGTCGTGACCGCTTTCGCCACCCACTGGTGCTGGGTTTCGGGCGTGGCGACCCGGGCCACCTGCTGGGCCTTGGTCCAGCCGAGGTCGCCGCTTTCGACCGCCTCCTTCAGGGCGGGGAGCCGGTCAAGGTCATCGGCCAGGCGCTTGAACTGCCAGTACCGGTTCTGGGAGAAGCCCAGCTCGCCGGTCGCATAGGTTTCCAGCGATGGATAGCCGAGGTCGCGATAAAGCCGGCGGCGCTGGACCTCGGCGAACCAGAGGACGGCGCATTCGCGGGCCCGGTCGCAGGCGGCCAGGGCCTGGCGGAGGGCGGCATCGACCTGCGCGGCGGGACGGCCGGGGGTGAAATCGGGCAGCGTGATGGGGGTCATGGGGGCGCCTTTCCCGGGAGGAGGACGCTGTTGATTCGATGGTGAAAAGATAGCGAATAACTTTGTTAAGCGCAAGGGGGAGAATGGGTTTTGTTGGTGATATCTTTATGGAAATACTGAATACAGCGCGGTCGGGGGGCGAGCCAAGGTCGGGTTCGCGGCGACTTGCGCCGGCGCAAGTCCAGGGCGCGCGGGCGGGCGAATCGTCAGCCCGTCGGCATCCCCCCACTTGCGCCGGCGCAAGTCCGGGGTACATGGGCGGGCAAGTCTGGGTGCGCGGCGGGCGAACCATCGCCCCGTCAACATCCCCCCACTTGCGCCGGCGCAACCCGTCCGAACTACCCCGCCATCCCCCCGAACACCTCGCGCAGCGCCGCGATCGTCACGTCGATCTCGACCTCGGTGATGACCAGCGGGGGCACGAATCGCAGCACCGTCTTGTCGGTGGCGTTGAGGAGGATGCCGCGGTCGCGCATCGCCACGACCACCGGGTCGGCCTCGCCGTGCAGTTCCAGGGCGACCATCAGGCCCAGGCCGCGGGCTTCCTTGGCGATGAGCGGGAATTCGCGGACCAGCCCGGCCAATCCCGCCAGCAGCGCATCGCCCATTTGCAGGGCGTGCTTCATCAGCCCCTGTTCGGCGATCTCCTCGAGCACCGCGATGCCCGCCGCGCACGCGACCGGGTTGCCGCCGAACGTGGTGCCGTGCATACCGGGCTGCAGGACCTCGGCGACCGAGGCGGCGCCGAGGATGGCGCCGAGGGGCAGGCCGCCGCCGATGGGCTTGGCCAGGGTGACCAGGTCGGGGGCCAGGCCGAAGTGGTCGGAGGCCAGGAAGCGGCCGGTGCGGCCGCCGCCGCTCTGGATCTCGTCGCAGATGATGAGGAAGCCGTATTCGGTGCGCAGTTCAAGGAGCGCGGCAGCGAACGCGGCGGTGATGGGGCGGATGCCGCCCTCGCCCTGCACGCACTCCAAAACGACGGCGGCGGTGGTTGCGTTGACGCCCGCCCGCAAAGCCGGTACATCGTTGAACGGCAGCGACTTGCATCCTTCAAGGAAGGGGCCGAACCCGTCCTTGTAGTTGGGGCGGTCCATGATCGACAGGGCGCCGATGGTGCGGCCGTGGAAGGCGTTGGTGAAGCCGACCAGGCCGGTCTTGCCGCGTTCGGAGCCCCAGCGGCGGGCGATCTTGAGGGCGCCCTCCATCGCCTCGGTGCCGCTGTTGCTGAAGAAGACGCGGGCCATGCCCGTGTTCTGGAGCAGCAGTTCGGCCAGGCGGACCTGCGGTTCCTGGGCGAAGTAGTTGGAAACATGGATGTAACGCTTCGCCTGCCCGGTGATGGCGGCCACCACGCGGGGGTGGCTGTGGCCCAGGGCGTTGACGGCGATGCCGGCGAACATGTCCAGGTAGCGGGTGCCGTCGGCTGTATACAAATACAAGCCCTCGCCGTGGTCGGGCTGGAGGGGCAGGCGCTTGTAAGTGTGGAAGAATGAAGTCTGTTCGCGGTCGTTCAGCGTCATCTCGGCTCCCTGGATGAAAAATGTTGCTTGCATAAATATACATCGGCCTGTATGTTTATGCAAGAATGAAGAACGCCGCCAGCCAGCAGCACCTCCGTGTCGCCATCGTGGGCGCCTCCGGTTACTCCGGGGGCGAATTGTTGCGCCTGCTGGCGCCGGACCCGGACGTCACCGTCGCGGTGGTCACGGCGCACGCGCAGGCGGGCAAGCCGCTGGGCGAGGTGCATCCGCAGCTGGCGGGACGGTACCCGCTGACGCTGACGGCGTTCGATGCCGCCGACGTCGCGGGGTGTGACTGCGTCTTCATGGCGCTGCCGTCGGGCGAGGCCATGCAACTCGTCCCGTCGCTGCTGGGGAAGGTCGGGTGCGTCATCGACCTCGGCGGCGATCTGCGCCTCCCGACGGCAGATCTCTATGAACAGTATTACCGCAAGCCGCACACGGCGCCGCAGCTGCTGGGCGAGGCGGTGTACGGGCTGCCCGAGTTGCATCGCGAGAAGATTCGGAGCGCGAAGCTGATCGCGAACCCCGGCTGCTACCCGACGAGCGCGATCCTGGCGCTGATGCCCGCGTTGAAGGCGGGGCTGGTCGAGTCGACCGGCATCGTCATCAACTCGCTGTCGGGCGTGTCGGGGGCGGGGCGCAGCGCTTCGGTGGAGATGAGCTTCGCCGAGGTGAACGAGAGCGTGCGCGCGTATCGCATCGGCGATCACCAGCATGTGCCGGAGATCCGGATGGCGCTCGAAGAGGTGGCGGGCCAGCAAGTCACCCTGTCGTTCGTGCCGCACCTGATCCCGATCACGCGCGGCATCTACACGACGGTGCATGCGGACCTGTGCAAGGCCGTGGCCGTCGAAGAAGTGCGCGCGCTGTACGCCGACTTCTACCGCGACGAGCCGTTCGTGCGCATGGCCGCGGGCATCCCGGCGATCGGCGCGGTGCAGTACACGAACTATTGCGACCTCGGCGTGTTCGTCGACCCGATGACGGGGAAGCTGGTCGTCACCAGCGTGATCGACAACCTGGTCAAGGGTGCTGCCGGCCAGGCCGTGCAGAACATGAATCTCGTGTTCGGGCGTCCCGAACGAACCCTCCTGAAGTAGAACCGGAGCCTGTCATGGATGTCGTCCGCGTCGGCGTCACCGCCCCCATTGGTTTCAAGGCCTCGGGCCTGTTTTGCGGGATCAAGAAGCTCCGCAAGGACATCGCGCTTGTCGTCAGCGACGTGCCCGCCGTAGCCGCCGCGATGTTCACCACCAACACGGTGGTGGCGGCGCCGGTCGTGGTCGACCGCGAACAGATGGCGCTGGGTGGGAAGATCCGAGCCATCGTCGTCAACAGCGGCAACGCGAACGCCTGCACCGGCGAGCGCGGCATGAACGACGCCTGGACGATGGTCAAGGACACGGCCGAGGCGCTGGGCATCGCCAAGGAGGAGGTGCTCGTCTCGTCGACCGGCGTGATCGGGCAGTACCTGCCGATGGATGTCGTGCGCCCCGGCGTGCGCGCCGCGGCCGAGCACCTGGGGCCCGACGGCTCGGGCGCAGCCGAGGCCATCCGCACCACCGACACGTTCGCCAAGGAGGCGGCCGTGCGCTGCGCCATCGACGGCACGCGCGTGACCGTGGGCGGCATGGCGAAAGGCTCGGGGATGATCGCGCCGAACATGGCGACGATGCTCGCGTTCGTGACGACCGACGCCGCGGTGACGCGCGAGGTGCTTGCGGCCGCGACGAAGCAGGCCGTCGACCGTTCTTTCCACCGCATCTCGGTCGACGGCGACACCAGCACCAACGACATGGTCGCGGTGCTGGCGAACGGGCAGGCCGGCAACAAGCTGATCGACACCGTGGGTGGGCCGGGCTACGACGCGTTCTACCTGGCGCTCGAGCACGTGCTGATCACGCTGTCGAAGATGATCGTGATGGACGGCGAGGGGGCCACGAAGTTCGTGGAGATCCGCGTGACAGAGGCGGCCAGCGAAGAAGCGGCGGCGCAGGTCGCGCGCACGGTGGCCAACTCGAACCTGGTGAAGACCGCCCTGCACGGCGAGGACGCGAACTGGGGTCGCATCCTGGCGGCGATGGGCCGCTCGGGCGTCACGTTCGACCCGACCAAGGTCGAGATCGATTTTGGCGACGTGCCGATCCTGCGCAGCAACTACCGGATCGAGTTCTCGGAGGAGGCGGCCAAGGAAGTGCTGTCGTGCCGGGACATCGCGATCACGATCCGGATGGGCGCGGGCGACGCCTCGGCGTTCTTCTGGACGTGCGACCTGTCGAAGGAATACGTCGCCATCAACGCCAACTACCGGACGTAAGGGCATGATGATCCCGATCGCCGACAAGACCGAGATCCTGATCCAGGCGCTGCCGTACATCCAGCAGTACGAGCGGACGACGTTCGTCATCAAGTACGGCGGCGCGGCGATGGTGGACGAGGACCTGAAGGAGACGTTCGCGCAGGACGTCACGCTGCTGAAGAAGATCGGCGTGCGCGTGGTCATCGTGCACGGCGGCGGCAAGGACATCACCGGGCTGGCGGCGCAGATCGGGCTGGAGTCGCGGTTCGTGAACGGCGTGCGCTACACCGACGCGGCGATGATGAACGTCGTGCAGATGGTGCTGGGCGGCAAGACGAACCAGGACATCGTGGCGCGCATCAACCGGCACGACGGCGGGGCCGTTGGGTTGAGCGGCATCGACAAGGGGCTGTTCACAGTGGCGCGGACCACCGACGACGGGGCCGACCTGGGCTTTGTCGGCGAGGTGACCCGCGTGAACACGGCGTTCATCGAGTCGCTGCTGGCGCAGGACATTTTGCCGGTGATCGCGCCGATCGGCGTGGATGCCGAGGGGCAGATGTACAACATCAACGCCGACACGGCGGCCGGCAGCCTGGCCGCGGCGTTGAAGGCCGAGAAACTGGTCTACCTGAGTGACGTGCCGGGCGTGCTGGTCGACGACGTGCTGCTGCCGTCGCTGGACCAGGCCAAGGCGGCCGAACTGGTGGAGACGGGCGTGGTCGGCGGTGGTATGCTGCCGAAGCTGCGTTCGGCGTTCGGCGCGCTGGATGCGGGCGTGAACAAGGTCCACCTGATCGACGGCCGCGTGAAGCACTCGTTGCTGCTGGAGATCTTCACGACCGAGGGCGTCGGCACCGAACTGGTCCACTGCGCGGAGAAGGCATGACGAAGATCGAACGGCACCTGGCCATCAAGGAACTGCTGGCGACGCGGACCATCACGTCGCAGGAGGACCTCAAGCGCGAACTGGGCCTGCGCGGCGAGCCGGTGACGCAGGCGACGCTGTCGCGCGACATGAAGGAACTGGGCGTTTCACGGATCTCGCGCGGGGGCGTGATGGCCTACGCGATGCCGTCGGAGCCGGGCAGTGCGGCGCTGCGGCCGATCATCGGGGCCGAGGTCGTGGGCATCGACAGCAACGAGCTGCTGATCGTGGTGCGCACCATCCCCGGGGCGGCGCACACGGTGGGCGAGTTCATCGATGTGCAGAAGAACGCCGACATCATCGGCACCGTGGCGGGCGACAACACGCTGCTGGTGATTCCGGCTTCCGCTGCGAAGACCGACAGCGTGCTCGCGTTCCTGAAGGATCAGTTGTTCCGGGCGAACTAGACCCACTCTTCGCGCACGACCTGCCCCTGCACGCCCAGCACCGCCAGCTTGATCGGCACCTTCCGCGAGGCCGCCGCCACCGCTTCCTTCGCCAGCGACAGCAGCCCGCTGCAGCAGGGCACTTCCATGATCGCGACGGTCAGCGTGTTGATGCGCGACTGGTCGATCATCGCGATGAGCTTGCCGAGGTAGATCTCGCGGCCGCTGTCGAGTTTCGGGCAGGCCATCGCCAGGGCGCGGCCGCGCAGGAAGCGCTGGTGGAATTCGGCGCTGGCGAACGCGGCGCAGTCGGCGGCGAGCAGGAGGTCGGCGCCCTGGAAGTACGGCGCGGTGGGCGAGACCAGGTGCAGCTGCACCGGCCACTGCCGCAGTTCGGACGCGGCGGGCGCGGGCGTTCCCGAGGGGACCGCCGTCGGCGGGCCGGCGACAGGGAAGTGCATGGTGCGCGAGCTGGGGCAGCCGCCGCCGTGAGCATGGGCGTGAGGCGCGGAGGCCGGGGTGGGCTGCAGCAGATCACCCAGGCCGTGGCCGCCGTGGGACGGGCCGAGGTCGGGCATCTTCGACAGGTGGGCCTCGACGGCGATCTCGTCGAACTCGTCAGCATCGCGCTCAGTGACCGTGATGGCGCCCTGGGGGCACTCGCCCAGGCAGGCGCCCAGGCCATCGCAGAGGTTGTCCGCCAAGAGGACCGCCTTGCCGCCGATGATCTGGATGGCGCCCTCGGCGCAGGACGGCACGCAGTCGCCGCAGCCGTCGCAGAGGTCCTCGTCGATGTTCACGATCTTGCGCATGGCCATGGCGTTCGCCCTCCCGGCTGGGGTCCGGGATCAATTGTGGATAAGATTGTCCTGTTTGTCAAGGGGGAATCGGTCGGGGATGGCGAGGGGACTTGCGCCGGCGCAAGTCGGGGGGATATACCATGATATTCTATAGGCGGCCTATAGATTTACGTGGTATATTGGATCCATGACCATCCAACGCACCGCCATCCGGGCCTCGATCGAGGCCGCCCTTCGCCGCAGTCCGGTCGTGGTCCTGAGCGGGCCGCGCCAGTGCGGCAAGACAACGCTCGCCCGCGAACTGCTGAGCGAACACTCCGAAAACTACTTCGACCTGGAGGATCCGGTCAGCGTCGCGCGGCTCGAGGAGCCGCGGACGGCGCTGCAGTCTCTGCGTGGCCTTGTCGTCATCGACGAGGTGCAGCGGCGCCCGGAACTCTTCCCGATCCTGCGCGTGCTGGTTGATCGTGCGGACAACGCGGCGCGCTTCCTCATTCTCGGCAGCGCCTCGGGTGAGCTCGAACGCCAAAGTTCGGAAAGCCTGGCGGGACGTCGTGAACGCATCGTCATCGGCGGGTTCTCGCAGCGCGAGCTGGGCAGCGAGGCTGCGCCGGTGTTGTGGCGACGCGGCGGCTTCCCGTTGTCGTACCTCGCAGCGACCGAGGAGGACAGCGTGGCGTGGCGCCGCCAGTTCATCCAGTCGCTGCTCGAGCGCGATTTTCCGCAGTGGGGCGTGCGGGTGCCCGCCACGACGCTGCTTCGCTTCTGGAGCATGGTCGCCCATTATCACGGGCAGGTCTGGAAGACGTCCGAGCCGGCGCGGGCGCTCGGAGTCTCCGAGGCGACCTGCCGTCGCTACCTGGACCTGCTGACCGATGCGCTCATGATCCGCCAGCTGCAGCCGTGGCATGCCAACCTGGGGAAGCGGCAGGTGAAGTCACCGAAGGTATATGTCCGCGACAGCGGGTTGCTGCACCAGTTGCTGGGTGTCGCCAACGAGAAGGAACTGGTCAACCACCCGCGGCTGGGCGCCTCGTGGGAGGGGTTTGTCATCGAGCAGGTACTGGCGACCGAGTCGCATGACGAGGCATTCTTCTGGGGCACGCACCAGGGCGCGGAGATCGACTTGATCCTTCGCCGTGGCGAGCGCCTGATCGGCGTCGAGTGCAAGCGCGCCGATGCGCCGCGCATGACCCCTTCGCTGCGGACGGCGCTGGATGATCTCGGGCTGGAGCGGATCGTCGTGGTCTATCCCGGGCAGCAGCGCTATCAGCTGACCGATCACATCGATGTCGTGCCATTGGCTGAGATCGGGGAGGGGTGCCTCGGCGCGCCCTAGAGGCACCCCCGTTGCGATGCCTATTTCCCCGCCTGCCACCCCTCCGGATGCCGGTTGTGCCAAGGCGTCGCCTGCTCGAACGCCCGGGCCGCCGCCAGCACCGTGGCCTCGTCGTTCAGCCGGCCGATGAAGCCGATCGAGGCCAGCGGGTTCTCCTTGCCCTCGCCGCTGGGCACGCACACCTGCGGGTGGCCCGTCAGGTTGGTGATCAGCAGGCTGGGGCTGGTCAGCGAGGGCGTGACGATCACGTCGACCTGCTCGAACAGCTGGTTCATCAGCTGCACCAGCAGCGTGCGCTGGCGATTGGCCTGCACGTACTCGACGGCGGGGATGTACTGCGCGGCGCGGAAGATGTTCGGCCAGTCGCCGCGGCCCTGCCTGGTGAGCAGGTCGTCGCGGTTGCTCAGCGTCAGGTCCTGGAAGGCGGCGCCGGCCTCGGCGGTCAGGATGATGGCCAGCGCGTAGATGTCGACGCCCAGCTTGTCGAGCGGCAGCTCGACCGGCGTGAACACGGCGCCCTGCTCCGCGCACAGCTTCTCGACGACGGCCAGCGCTTGCGCGTCAGCCAGGCTGTCGCCGCGAGCTTCGACGAAGTCCTTCTTCAGGTACCCGACGCGCAGCCCCTTCAGAGAGCGCCGCGTGTCGTAGGGGAACGGTGCGTTGGTAACGTTGGGGTCGCGTCCGTCGGGCCCGCGGATGGCGTCCATCACGATGGCGCAGTCCTCGACCGTGCGCGCGATGGGGCCGACCTTGTCCATGCTCCAGCTGAGGGCCATGGCGCCGTCGCGGCTGATGCGGCCGTAGGTGGGGCGCAGGCCGGTGACGCCGCAGCGCGAGCTGGGCGAGACGATGGAGCCCCACGTCTCGGTGCCGATGGCGAACGGCACCAGGCCGGCTGACACGGCGCTCGCCGAACCGGCCGACGATCCGCTCGATCCCTTCTCCAGGTTCCACGGGTTGCGCGTCTGGGCGCCGTCGATCCACACATCGTCCATCGCGAGCGCGCCCAGCGAGAACTTGGCGACGATGACGGCGCCGGCCTTGTCCAGCTTGCTCACCACGGTGGCGTCCTGGGCGATGACCTGGTCGCGGTACGGCTCGGCGCCCCAGGTGGTGGGCGCGCCGGCCAGCGCGAAGAGGTCCTTCACGCCGCAGGGGATGCCGTGCAGCGGGCCGAGGTCCTTGCCGCGCGCGAGCATCGCGTCCAGCTCGCGGGCGCGGGCCAGCGCGCGCTCGGGCAGCAGCGTGATGACGCAGTGCAGCTGGGGGTCGTATTTCGTCAGCCGGTCGAGCGACCACTGCGTCAGCTCAACGCAGGAGATCTTCTTGTCGTGGATGAGGCGGCTGAGCGTGGCGATGTCGGCAAACGCGAGGTCATCGAGGTTCGCGGGCCGCTGCTGCGGGCCGGCCTTGGCGAAGCGCGCGGGGGCGGCCGGGAGATTTCCGGCCTTGTCCTGCTGCCCGACGTTACTCGTCCACGGGTCGAAGCGCAGGGCCGGCGGCACGCTGTTGGGCAGCTGCTTGGCGTGCAGCGCCAGGTAGGCGCTGCGCTGGTCGAGCAGGTCGGGCAGCATCAGGCCGATCTCGGCGCCGGTCAGGTCCAGGCCGCTGAGGAGGTTGGCGGCGCGGACGGCGGACTCGGTGATGGGTGGGGCGGCCGGGGCCGGGGCAGCGGGCGCATCCTCGGCGAGGGCGGGAAGTGCGCCGACGAGCAGCAGAAGCACAAGGGCGCTGGCAAAGGGGGCGCTGGCAAGTTTGGCGCTGGCAAGGCGTGTGCGGGACATGCGGCGGACCTCCGGAAAGCGGGTTCGCGGCCCAGTGTCGGGCACCGCGCGGGGTGACGTCAACCGCGACTGCGATTATCCTGCGGGCTCACGCAAAGGAGCCCCCGGAATGTCGATCGACGCCTACCTCGAACGCCTTGGCCACCGCGGTCCGGTCGAGCCAACCGCCGCCACGCTGCGCGCCCTGCACGCGGCCCACCAGCAGGTCGTCCCGTTCGAGAATCTGGACGTCGCGCTGGGGCGCCCCGTGTCGCTGGCGACCGCCGACCTGCTCGACAAGGTTGTCGCGCGCCGTCGCGGGGGCTTTTGCTACGAGCTGAACGGGCTGTTCGCGTGGCTGCTGGGCGAGCTCGGATTCACGGTCGACCTGCTGTCGGCGCGCGTGCGGGGCGAGCGCGGTCTGGGGCCCGCGTTCGACCACATGGCGCTGGCCGTCACGGTCGAGGGCCGGGTGCTGCTGGCCGATGTCGGCTTCGGCGACAGCTTCCGGGAGCCGCTGCCGCTGGCGCCCGGCATCGCCGTCGCGCAGGGCACGTGGCGCTACAGCCTGTCGCCCGCGCCCGGCGGCGACGAACTGGTGCTGGCGCGCGAGCGCGACGGACAGCCCGCCGAGGCGCAGTACCACGTGTCGGCGGCGCCGCGCCGGCTGGACGAATACCTGGGAATGTGCGACTTCCACCAGCAGTCGCCGCTGTCGCCGTTCACGCAGCGCGTCATCTGCTCGCGCGCGACGGCGGACGGGCGGGTGACGCTGGCAGGGCGGCGGCTGATCGAGACGGCGGGAACGCAGAAGCAGGAAGGGCTGCTCGCCGACGCCGAAGAACTCGGCCGCGTCCTGGCCGGGCGATTCGGCGTCACGTTGGCGACGCCGGACATCGCCCGGCTGTGGGAACGGATCGCACCCGGCGCGTGAGGCGCCTACCGCACCAGCATCATCTTGCGCGCCTGCGCCACGCCGTCGATTTCCAGCCGGTACACATACAGCCCGCTCGCCAGTCCCTTGCCGTCGAAGCGCACGGTGTGGTCGCCCGCCGCCATGTCACCTTCGACCAGCGTGGCGACCGCGCGGCCGCGCGCATCGTAGACGCGCAGCACCGTGTGGGCGTCGCGGTCGAGGCGGAAGGCGATCTCGGTCTGCGGGTTGAACGGGTTGGGCGCGTTCTGCGCCAGGGCTCCGGCGGCCGACGGCAGCGGGTTCGGGCCCACGCCCGAGGTCGACGAGCGCGTGTGGTGCGCGAAGTTGTACGACGTCACGCAGGTGTTCGTGGTGCCCGCGCCGCAGAGGTACAGGTCATCACCGTCGAGCATGACCATGTTCGAGCTCACCGAGGCATTGCCGGCGAAGGTGGACCAGTTGGCGCCGTCCCAGGTGGCCAGGCCGCCGACCGACAGGCCGCCGGCGGTCGCGAAGGCGCCGCTCACGTAGAGGAGCCCGTCGCGCATGTCCAGACCGAAGACGGAGTTGTCGATGCCGCTGCCCAGGGCCGACCACGTCGTCCCGTCCCACTGGGCCAGGGACCGGATGGCCTGGCCGCCGGCTGCGGTGAAGTGGCCGCCCACGTACAACAGCAGTCCTGCGGCGCCGTCGTTGGCGACATAGATCTCCTCGCCGGTCGCGGGCCAGCCCGTGCCGGTCGCCGTGAGGCCGCTGCCCAGCGACGACCACGTCGTGCCGTCCCACTTCGCAATGCCGGTGGCCGGCACGCCGCCGGCGGTCGTGAACTGCCCGCCCGCGTAGACGTCATAGCCGCCCGCGCCGTTGTCGGCGAAGGCGATCGACTCGACCCAGGCGTTGCAGCCGGCGCCGAGCGCCGACCAGGTCGCGCCGTCCCACTTCGCGATGCGGTTGGCGGCGATGCCGCCGACGGTCGTGAAATTGCCCCCGATATAGAGGTCGTACCCGCCGGCGCCGTTCGGGCACAACCGCACGATCTCCACCTTGGCGTTCGTGCCGGTGCCCAGGCGTGTCCACTGGGTGCCGTCCCAGTGCGCGACGTTGTAGGCGTTGTAGATGCCTGCGATGGTGAACACCCCGCCTACGTAGAGGTCGGTGCCGTTGGTCGCGACCGTGCGCACCTCGCCATTGACGCCCGTGCCCAGGGTCTTCCAGGTGCCGGCATCCACGTCCCAGGCGGCGACGTACTTGGCCGCTGTCGAGCCTGCCTGCAGGAACAGGCCGCCCGCATAGATGACTTTGCCGCCCTCGGCGTCGATACCGACGCCCACCTCCCAGACGGTGCTGTCCGGCGCCTGGCCTTCGCCGAGCGCGTGCCACGTCGTTCCGTCATAGCGGGCGATGTTCTTCACCGGCGTGGTGTCGGCGGTGCGGAACACCCCGCCGACGAACAGGTTGCCGCCGCCCAGGCCGTCCGGCATCACGGCCATCGCGTCGATGCTGGGTGCGCCGGTGCCCGTCATGCTTTCGCCGACCGCCGACCACGCCGTGCCGTTCCAGCGGGCGAGTTTCGGGGAGTAGATGCCGCCGGCGTAATCGAAGCTGCCGCCCACGTAGAGTTCGCCGTTCAGGACGGCGAACGCGCGAGCGGCATAGTCGCTCAGGCCGCTCCCCATGGCGAACCAGTTGGTGCCGTCCCAGCGCGCGATGCGTTTGGCGTTGACGCCACCGGCCGAAGTGAAGCTGCCCGAGGCGTACAGGTTGCCGTCCGCCGCGAAAAGCGCCGTGACGACGTTGTTCACGCCGGCGCCCAGCGGATTCCAGGCGGTGCCGTCCCAGCGCGCGATGCGGTTGAGCGCCGTGGCGCCCGATGCCGTGAAGCTGCCGGCGGCATAGAGACCGCCGGCGTCGGCCGCCAGCGCGTAGACGGAATTGTTGAGGCCGTCACCCAGCGGACTCCACGCCGTGCCGTCCCACCGCGCGATTCGGTTGGCGGTCACGCCGCCGGCGGCGGTGAAGGAGCCCGCGGCGTACAGGTCACCGTTCCACATGGCCAGGGCCATGATGGTGGCGCCGGTGAAGCCCGTGCCCAGTGCCGACCAGTTCGTGCCGTCCCAGCGCGCGATGCGGTTGGCGGCCACCCCGCCGGCGACGGTGAAGAAGCCCGCCGCGTACAGGTCGGTGCCGTCGACGGCGAAGTCGTCGACCTGGCCGTTGACGCCTGTCCCGACGTCGAACCAGTTCGTGCCGTCCCAGCGAGCCAGGCGGTAGTGCCCCGTGCCGGCGATGCCGAACGTGCCGCAGGCGTACACGTCGCTGCCGATGACCGCGAGTCCCGTCACCTGCGCGTCGGTACCGCGCAGCGTGAAGCGGTCGTCCCAACCGTCGCCGCATCCGGCCTTGTCGGCGCCCGCGGCCGTTACGAATCGGGGCGCGCCGTCCTTCCCGGTCTCGAGGCTCCAGCCGCGCGCGTCGAAACTTCCGCGGGCGTCCGGCAGCAGCGTCCCGTCCGGGGCCAGCGCAGACTCGAGCGTGGAAGTGGCCGGCTGTTCGACCGCGAAGGTCATGGCTGCGTTCAACACGAGGAGGCAGGCAAGGAGGGCCAAGGCGCGCAGGCTTGGGCGCATATGTCGTTCTCCGGTAATGAGTTGGACATTAAAAAATGACACGCGGCCACAAAAGCCCCGCAACCCCATATGAGATTACCTTATCGATGACCGTTGGGGCAAGTGTATTTTTGGCACTTTGTGATATTTTTGGGAGTTCCTTGTCCCTGGCCGGGGTACTTGCGCCGGCGCAAGTCGCGGAGCCGGCGAACCGGTCAGGCCTGCCCCGGCACCCCGGTCCGCCACTGCCCGTCCAGCTTGAACCGCACCCGCGCGTACCCCTCGTCGATGAGCGCCTGCACGCTCGCGCGATCCGGCCCCGTCAGCACCATCACCCCGGCGCGCTCGCCGTGGCTGCGGATGACAGGAATGGCGTCGCCGGGCCCGTAGGAGAGCTCGAGCTTCACGACGCCGGGCTTGGCGCGGAAGTCGGGCGGCACGTCGACGGCCTCGAGGTGGCCGGCGGGTGGGAAGAAGTAACGGTTGGCGACGGTGACCTCGCGCACCGGTTGCAACGCGACCCAGTCGGGCTCGCGGCCCATGGCGATGTCGATCACCGCGCGCACATAGTTGACGCCGGTGCCCAAAGGAACGAGCCCGGCGCTGAAGTCGCCGCCGGACAACCGCGCGGCCATCTCGATCATCAACGGGCCGCGGCGCGGGCACACCACGACGTCGCCCTTGCCGACGCCGCTGTCGATGCCCAGGGCGCGGGCGGCGGACTCGACCAGCGACTCGACATCCGTGCGCGTTGACGTGGAGGAAAAACGCGACGGCAACCAGCCGCCGTTCTCCATGATCTGCGGGTGGAACGACTCCATGCCCTCGTAGAGGCGGTCGGCGAAGCCCGGCGTGACGGCGCGGCCGCGCCAGACGATGGTCTCGGTGGAGATCTGAGGGCCGTCGATGAATTCCTCGAGCAGCAGTGCGCCGCTGCGGCCCTGGCCGCGGGCGTGCTCGACGGCGTCGTCGACCTGGTCGTCGCGCGCGAGCACGCGCACGCCGCGCGAGCCCGCGCGGTCGGTCGGCTTGATGACGACCTGGCGGCAGTTCCAGTCCTGCCAGAGGCGGCGTACGTCGGCGGTGTCCCTGACGGATGCGTAGCGCGGCACCGCCACGCCCTGCGAAGCGAAGCAATCCTTCATCGCCAGCTTGTCGGTGGCCAGGCGGCCGGTCTCGGCCGTGGGCCCATTCCAGCCGTAGCGCGCGGCAATGGCGGCCACCAGGTGCGGCACGTCGCTGCCCATGGTGGCGACGCCCTGCAGGGCCTCGCCGGCCTCGCGCTGCTTGTCGATCCAGGCGAAGACGGCGGCGAGGTCGGAAAAATCGATTGCGGCCGCAAGGTTCGCGGCGCCGAGGCCTGGCGCGCGCGCGTTGCCGTCCAGGCACGCGGTGCGCAGGCCCATCTCGCGGGCGGTCTTCAGCATGAACAGCTGGTCGGTGCTGCCGCCGAGGACGAGCAGGCTGGGCGTGGGCGCCGGCGCGTTCATGACAGCTGCGCGGCCAGCGCGGCGGCCGCCGGGTTGAGGGCGAACGCGAGCATCGTGTCGCCGACATGGTAGACGTCGCGCTCGCGGCCCACGCCATCGAGGTGCTCGCCCACGTCGGGGTGCAGCGGGTTGGCGTCGTCGTGCCAGACGACCGCGCCGGGGCGCGCCGGGTCCAGCAGCGCGAACGCATTGCGTGTGTCCGAGGCCACGGTGCGCGCGTCGTGGCCGCCGTCGACGTAGACCAGGTTCATCGTGCCGTTCATCGGCGTGAAGTCGTAGCGCGTCGAGTCGCCCGTCAGTTTTGTCACGCGCGTGGACCAGGGCTCGACGGCGAACGCGGGCTCGGCCTGCGCGTCGCGCGGCAGTTGGGCGATGGCGCGGTCGCGCTCGTCCATTTCGGCGGTCGTCAGGTCGTCGTCGCCCAGGTCCAGCGTCCACACGTGGCCACCGTGCGGCAGGTTCGCCGCGATGTTCAGCGTCTGGATGCCGTACAGCGTGCCGATCTCCAGCACGTGCCGTACGTCGAGCGCCTTGCACAGGGCGACCAGGATGGCGGTCTCGAGCAGCTTGGGCGTGCGGTCGGTCGGCAACACGAACGAGACGAGGCGCTCGGCCGCGGTCGGCGTGCGGTGCAGCATGAAGACCTGGTGGGGGCGAATGGTGATCCGGCTCACGGAAGCACCGCCCCGCCGGCCACGCTCAGCACCTGTCCCGTCATGTAGTTCTGCTCGTCCGAAGCCAGGAAGACGCAGGCGCTGGCCACGTCATCCAACTGGCCGGGGCGCTTGAGCAGCGTGAGCGCGACGACGTTCTGGCCGCCGGGGCCGCGCAGTTCGTCGCGCGTCAGGTCGGTCTCGATGATGCCGGGCGCCACGGCGTTGACCAGGATGCCGTGCGGCGCGCCGTAGCGCGCGACCGCGGCCGTCAGCGAGATGAGCCCCGCCTTGCTGACCGCGTAGTGCACCGTCTTGGGCCCGTGGTACTGGCCGGCCACCGAAGAGATGTTGATGATGCGCCCGCCGCGCTCCTTCAGGTGCGTGAACGCCTCCTGGCAGCAGATGAACGGGCCCTTGAGGTTGGTGCCGAGGATGTCGTCCCAGTCCTGGTCGGTGATCTCCTCGAAGAGGCACACGCGATTGATGCCGGCGTTGTTGACCAGGATGTCCAGGCGTCCGAAGTGGGCGACGGTCTTCGCGAACATCCCGCGGATTTCGGCGCGCTGCGTGACGTCGGCGCCCGCGAGCAGGGCGCGGCGGCCGAGCGCCTCGATGGCGGCGGCGGTGTCGCGAGCGGCGCCCTCGTCCTGCCGGTAGTTGACGACGACGTCGGCGCCCTCGGCGGCGTACCTGAGCGCGATGGCGCGGCCGATGCCCCGCCCGCCCCCGGTGATGACCGCAACCTTGCCTTCCAGACGCATCTCCGCTCCTTACGTGTGCTCGCGACGTCCCCGGACGGGTCGGGTCGAGGCCACGCCCTGTCCGGATATCGGCCACCGACGGCGGCCAGGGGCCGGCGCCGGGGTTGATTCGGGTATCATCTTGTCGTTATGCAGGATCCGGGCCGGTTCAGGCGCCGCCCGGGCGGGCCCGGAGCCCCTCGTTGGCGGCCAGGGTGGCGTACCGGGCGGCCTGCCGCCGTAACTCGGTGACGCGGGCCGTCAAACGGCGCCGGCGCGCCGGTTCGTCGTCCAGCAAGTGGTCGATGGCGTCGTCCAGCGCGTCGGCCGACAGGGCCTCGAGGGCCAACCGTTCGTGGCAGCCGGGGAGCAGGTCCAGGAAGCCGCGCATCTTCGGCAGGTAATCGATGCCGATCGGGGGCGTGCCGGCAATCGCGCTGAAGACCGCCCCGTGCAGGCGGCTGGCGATGGTGACCGAAGCCAGGCCGTAGAGCGCCACCAGGTCGAGCGGGTGGTGGCGGCCCTTGACGACCAGGCACTTCGTGCCGACGGGCGCCCGGGCGGCCAGGCGCCCGGCCAGTTCGCGGTCGTCGTCCTCGCGGTACGTCGACTGCGGGACGAAGAGGAAGGCGGCGCGATCGCGCCACCGGTTGAGCAGGCCGACGATGGCCTCCTCCTGGCGGTGTTGCGTCGCCTCGCCGAGCGCGCGCGTCAAGTCGCGCAGGCCGAGCGCGATGAGCGGCATGTCGTCGGGGATCTCGAGGTTCTCGGCGCGCAATACCTGGCGCGCGCGGCCCGGCTCGGGCGGCGCCACGGCCAGGGTGGCATCCGGCAAAAGGTGGATTTCCCGGGGGCGCCGCAGCAATTCGCGGCACAGCGCGAACGAATCGCTGTCGCGCACGGTGACGACGGCGGCGTCGGCGATCAACTGGCGCGAGAGGTCGCGGCCCCACTCGGTGCGCAGCGGGCCCACGCTCATGCCATACAACATGACGGGCTTGCCGTGCAGGCGCGCGAGCGATCCGTACAGCGCCATCAACGGGACGGGGCCGCGAAGCAGGCCGATGGTCTGGTCGAGCAATGCGTTGCCGGCGCCCAGGACCAGGAGATCGCACGCGGCGATCTCGGCCTGCACGCGCTCGAACGGTTCGGGATCGTCGTCGGGATTCAGGCCGCGGAACCAGCGACCGCGGGCGGCCTCGCCGCTCTCGTATTCCAGATTGGGCACCAGGGTGGCGCCCAGTAATCGCGCGTCCTCTTCATCGGGGTGACGCGACAGGGCGCGGAACTGGATGTCGCGGCCGGGCAGCGCCGTGCGCAGCCCTTCCATCAGCGCGATGAGCGGCAGGTCGTCGCCGGCATTGCGGATGCCGTAGGCGCCGGCGCACAAAATGGTCAGGGGCGCGGACATGGATCCCTCCAGCAGTCACGCCGTCTCCGTGACGGCAACGCGGAATCGTAGCACGGGGGGTGCCGCACGGCACCTCCCAAGGACGTCCGGGACTACGGGATTCAGGTCGGATTTAGTCCTATATTGGTCATAAATGTCCAGTTTTCCATTGACGACATTCCGATCGAATTAGTATGATCTTGTGCGCTTGAAATCAGGTCTCAATTTCTTTGTTCGCAAGGAGATGGACGTGTCGATGCCCGGACGGATCATCGGTCGCCTGCGCTGGCTCTGCGCGGGGGAAACGCTGGGCCAGGCCCCGCCGGAACCTCCCCGGGTTGGCCCGGTCCCGCCCGGGCTGGGTGAGTTCTTCCTGAAGCCCGGGCAATTGCCGCCGTCCGAAGCCCAATCCCTCCCCGCCCGCCCGTCGTTCCTGGGCTGGCTCCTGACCTCCGAAAAATTGCCGCGCACGGAGGCCCCCCCGGCCGCCGGCGCTCGTCCCCCCCGAGCGGAGTCCTGACATGGAGCACACCAAGCACATCTGGCGCGCCGCGTTCCTGCTGATCGCCGTGCTGACGTTCGTGATCGTGGGACGCCACTTCCTGGTGCCGAAATCGTTCGGGCAGGCGGGCTACTACCGGTACGACGCGCTCTTTGAGCACATGGACAAGGAACCGCGCCACGGCGCGCCGGACGCCTGCGCCGACTGCCACGACGACATCGCCGCAGCCAAGGCCAGCGGCAAGCACGCGCCGGTCCAGTGCGAGGTCTGCCACGACGTGCTGTCCAGCCACATAAAGGACGGCGACAAGTTCGCCGACATGCGCATCAACCGGAACTGGGAGCTGTGCGCGTACTGCCACCAGAGGCTGGTCGGGCGGCCGGCGCTCATCGCCCAGGTCGACATCAGGGAACACCTCGAACTCGCTTCGGGCCAGGCCATCCCTGCCGAGGCATGTGTGCAATGCCACGACAAGGACGCCATCCACCATCCGTGAACGACCAGTCGCCCGGCGACGGGTGGGAAGACAAGGAGCAGTGTCCCGATGTGTGAACGCAGCGAGAACAAGGGTGTCGGCCGGCGCGACTTCCTGCGCCTGGCGGCCAAGGGCGCCGGCGGCATGGCGCTGGTGATGGTCGGCGGCGGGCACTCGCTCGTCTCGGCCAACGCGGTCCGGGAGGGCGGCGCCGACCGGCGCGGGCCGATGGAGTACGACCCGTCCAGCCACCGCTACCTGTACGTGATCGACATCGACAAGTGCATCGGCTGCGGATCGTGCGTGCGCGCGTGCGAGCGCGAGAACGACGTGCCGAAGCACTTCTTCCGCACCTGGATCGAGCGGTACCAGGTCTCGCGCACCGGGGAGGTGTTCGTGGACTCGCCCAACGGCGGGCACGACAGCTTCGAGCCCAGCGAGACCGGCGCCGACATCAGCAAGGCGTTCTTCGTGCCGAAGCTGTGCAACCACTGCGACAGCACGCCGTGCGTGCAGTTGTGCCCGGTGGGCGCCTCGTTCGTCAGCCCCGAGGGCGTGGTCCTGGTCGACGACAAGCGCTGCATCGGCTGCAGCTACTGCGTGCAGGGGTGTCCGTACGGGTCGCGGTTCATCCACCCCACGACGCACACCGCCAGCAAGTGCACGCTGTGCTACCACCGCCTGGTGCGGGGCGAGACCACGGCCTGCGTGCAGAACTGCCCGACCGGGGCGCGCATGCTGGGCGATGCGAGGTCGTTGGGTGACAAGGTGGCCGAGATCGTCGCCACCTCGAAGGTCCATGTGCTCAAGCCCGAGCTGCACACCGAACCGAAGTGCTTCTACGTGAATGCATCCCGGGAGGTGCGCTGATGCACGCCCAGTCCCTGAACTTCCTGTTCCCGAACGACGTGCACATCATGTGGAGCCTCATGATCGTGCTTTACCCGTACATCACCGGGCTGGTGGCCGGCGCCTTCATCGTGGGCTCGCTGTACCATGTGTTCGGCCGCACCGAGCTGAAGCCGGTGTCGCGGCTGGCGATGGTGGCGTCGCTGTCGTTCCTGCTGGTTGCCACGCTGCCGCTGCTGGCGCACCTGGGGCATCCCGAGCGCGCACTGAACATCGTGATCACGCCGCACTTCACGTCGGCGATGTCGGCGTTCGGCATGATCTACGCGATGTACCTGATCCTGGTCGTGCTCGAGATCTGGCTGCTGTTCCGCAAGGAGATCATCGAGTTGGCCCAGCGCAGCACGGGGCTGAAGCGGGCCATCCTGAAGATGGTGGCGCTGGGTGTGTACGACATCTCGGAGGAGGCGCGCCGGGCGGACCATCGCGTGGTCAAGGTGCTGGCGGCGCTGGGCATCCCGGCCGCCTGCATCCTGCACGGGTACGTCGGGTTCATGTTCGGCTCGGTGAAGGCCAACGCGTTCTGGTCGACGCCGCTGATGCCGATCATCTTCCTGTTCTCGGCGGTCACCTCGGGCATCGCGATGATCATCATCCTGTACGAGACGCTGAGCGCCGTGAACGGGCGCAAGATCAGCGGCGACTGCCTGCAGTCGCTGGCCGGCTACCTGTGGCTGTTCGCCACGGTGACCGTCACGCTGGAGATCCTCGAGATCGTGTCGCTGTCCTACGCGCAGGACGAGGAGTGGCTGATTGTCGGCCCACTGATCCGCGACAAGATCGCCTTCAGCTTCATCGGCATCCAGATGGTGTTCGGCTCACTGATCCCGTTCATCCTCCTGGGTATCGTCGTGACGCTGAAACGCTACCTGACCGCGGGCATGCGCAACGTGATCACCTTCATCGCGGCGCTGATCCTGCTGATCCAGGTGTTTTCGATGCGCTGGAACGTGGTCATCGGCGGCCAGATCTTCTCCAAGAGCGGCATCGGCTTCCGCGAGAACTACATCCCGGAACTGGGCACCCGCGAGGGCGTCGCCGCCGCGCTGTGCATCTTCCTGATCCCGTTCCTGATCATGGGCGCCTTCAACCGCCTGTTGCCGTTGGCCGTCGAGGACGGTGACGCCAAGGCCGGGAGCCATTGATGAGCGATCGCGAACTGGACCACCTGCGGACGGTCGTCGGGAACCTGCAGCGCCGCATCGAGGCGCTGGAGGCCCGGCTGGCGCTGATGCCCGAAGCGGATCTGTCGTATGACGACGCCGCGAACGGAGCGGTTGCCCTTGCGTCGCCGCACGACCAGGACCTGAGGCCCGCCGCCGTGCGGGCCTTTTTCCTCCTGGGCCGGTCCATCCTGGTGCTGGCGGGCGGCTTCCTGCTGCGGGCGCTGACCGAGGGCGGCACGCTGCCGCCGGCGGTCGGGTTCGCGGCCGGCGTGCTTTACCTGCTGGGCCTGGCCTTCTTCATCGACCGCGCCGGGCGGCGTGAGGACAGCGCCGGCGCCTCGGCGCTGGGTATCACCGCAGTGGTGGTGGCGTACCCGTTCCTGGGCGAGGCGACGGCGCGGCTGCACCTGGTGTCGCCGACGCTCGGTGCCCTGGGCTGGGTGCTGGTGACCGGCGCGGGTCTGGCCGTGGCGGCCCATGCTCGATTACGACTGGTGGCCTGGGCCTTCACGCTGGGCGCGCTGGGCACGGGCGTGCTGCTTTACGTGGCGGCCGGGCGTCCGTTGTTGTTCACGTGGCTGCTGCTGGGGCTCGGCGCGGCGACGCTGCTGCTGGCCTACGGTCGCGGTTGGCGCCTGAAGCGCTGGCTGGTGGCGGCCGTGGTTGACGTGCTCGTCCTGCGCCTGGTGATGATTGCATCGGCGCCGAATGCCGCCGAGATGCACGCACCGTCTCCGGGCGCCGTGATGCCGCTGGCACTGGCGCTGCCGATCGTGTACCTGGGCCTGTTCACCTACCGCTCGCTGGTGCTGGGCAAGGGCGTGCGAGCCTTCTACATCGTGCAGTCGCTGGCGATGCTGGCGATCGGCTACGGCGGCGCCGTGAAGCTGGCGTTGGCGATGGGGCATGGCGCCGCGGCGCTGGGCATCGCCGCGCTCGTGGCCGCTGCGGCCTACTACACGGTGGCCTTCACCATCGTCCGCCAGCGGCATGGTCGCGGGCGCGCGTTCTTCTGGTTCGCCTCCCTCGGCCTGGTGTTCATCGCGCTGGGCAGCCGCGTCGTGGCCGGCGGGTACTGGCTGCCGTGGTGCTGGCTGGCCCTCGGCGTGGGCGCCACGCTGGAAGCCAACCGCACCGATCGCCTGACCCTGCACGCGCACGGCGTCATCTACCTGCTGCTGGGCGTGATGAGCAGCGGCCTGGGCAAGGCGGCCTGGCATGCGTTCCTGGGCGGCACGGACGTGGCGTGGCCCGGGCCGGGCGCCGCGGGCGTTGCCATCTGGCTGGGAGCCATTGCGTGCTGGGAGCTGCAGTTGCGTTCGAAGATCGCCGGCGGTCTCGCGGGACCGAGCCGCATCCCGCGCTTCGGGGCCGCGCTGCTGGCTCTGGTCGGGCTGGGCTGGGCCGCGGTGGCCGGGCTGGTCACGCTGTTCGGCGGGCTGCCGCCGGGCGGCGCCGGCGTGGCCGCCGTCGCGGTGGTGCGCACGGGTGTGCTCGCGGTGACGGTGATCGCGCTGGCGCTGGCCGCGCGGCGCGCGCGCTGGAGCGAACTGGGCTGGCCGGTGGTGCCCCTGCTGGCGCTCGGTTGCGTGAAGCTGTTGATTGAGGACATGCGTCGCGGCACGCCTCTCACGCTGACGCTCGGGTTCGCGCTGTTCGGTTCGGCGCTCATCATTGCGCCGAAACTGCTGCTGGCCACGCGCAAGGCGCACCGGGAGGCGGTGGAGGAAGCGTCCTGAGATCCGCCCATCCGTTTGTCATCATTTTTGCCGCCTTGGTCCTGTCCGAGGCGGCGGTCGTCGAAGCCGGAGTCGCCCCGGCCACCCCTGACACGATCGCCGCCTCACTTCTTCCCCCGGTCCGCCATCCCGTGGAAGCGCTGTACGAGGAAGCCGTGGCTGCGGCCGGTCGCAGCGACTGGCCGGCATACCTGTCGGCGGTCGAGCGCGCGCTCGATGCCGCGCCCGGGCATCCCGCGCTGGAGCGGCGGCGCGCGGAGGCCTTTGCGCAGCTGGGGCGGCTCGACGAGGCTGTCGTGGTGCTGCGGGGGTTGGCGGGCTGGGGGCTGAAGTTCAAGCTTGAGGACAACGAGCTGCTGGCGCCGTTGCGCGCGCGGGCCGACTGGGCGGAGATCGCGTCGCTGTCGGCTGCGTCGCTGGCGCCGGCGGGCGCGACGACGATGACGTTCACGCTGCCGCTGGACGACTTCATCCCCGAGGGCATCGCCTGGGACCTGCGGCGCGACGTGTTCTACATGGGAAGCGTGGCGCAGCGGAAGATCGTGCGGGTCGACCGCGCGGGGGCGTGCACGGACGTCATCGCGAGCGGTGAGCACGGCTACCTGGAAGGGCTGGGCCTGGCCGTCGACGCGGCGCGCGACCGGTTGTGGGCCGTGAGCGTGGCGGCGGCGGAGGACACCCTGCAGGCCGGACGGTCGGCGGTGCACGTGTTCGACCTGGCGACGGGCGCGCTGGCGTGGTCGTGGACGTCGCGCGCGGAGGACGCCTTCGGGTTCAACGACGTGTGCGTGCTGCCCGACGGCGGCGCGGTGGTGTCGGCCAGCGAACGCGGGTTGGTGTTGCGGTTCGGTGTTGATGGCGGCGCGCCGGTGGCGTTGACCGCGCCGGGCGCGGTGCCGGCGGCGAACGGGGTCTGCGTGGCGCCGGACGGCGCGCACCTGTACGCGTCGGCGTGGGGGCTGGGAATCATGCGCGTGGGGCTGGCCGATGGCGTGGTCGAGCCGGCGTGCGTGGCGGGCGCCGGGTTCACGACCGTGGGCGTGGACGGGTTGTACCTCGTGGACGGTTCGCTCGTGGCGGTGCAGAACTACGGCGGGCTGGATCGGGTGGTGCGGTTTGGGTTGGGCGGCGACGGGCTCATCGATGGGTGTACGGTGCTGGTGTCGCGCCAGCCGTCGTTCGTCGACCCGACGACCGGCGCGCCGGCCCGCGACGGGTTCCACTTCATCGCGAACAGTTACGTGACGCCGTTCTTCGAGAGGACGGACAAGGCGGTGAGGACGGGGTTCGGGAAGAGCAGCGTGATGCGGGTGCAGCCGTAGCGCCGTCGGGGAAAGAGTTGCGCCGGCGCAAGTGATCCCTCGGGCCATCACTTGCGCCGGCGCAATTTCTCGCAGCTTTCAGTCCTCGCCGACCCCGCGCTCCTCGGCCGTGATCGTCAACGACCACGCCACATGCCACGGCTCGTCATTGGGGACGAACGTCTCGTCGATCTCCTGCGCCGAGTACCGCACCCTCAGGAAGTACCGCCCGTCGCGCCCGGGCACGAAGCGTACCGTCGGCACCAGCGCCGACAGGCACGGGTCGTGGCGGAACACCAGACGCCGCTCGTCATCCCCGATGATCAGCTCACCATCGGTCGCACCGAGGCCGCCCTTGGCCGTGATCAGCGTCGAGTACGCCTCGCCGTGGTGCACCGGGCCGTCGCGGAAGCGGAAGACCTCGCGCGCGCGGCCGCCGTTGCGGACGGCGTAGCCCAGGCGCGCGGCGGTGAGGATGCCGGGGATGACGGTGACGTGGGCGACATGGATCTCGGCGGCGCGACGCGCCGGCAGCGTGATCTCGCCGCGCAGGGTCACGACCGGGGCCGTGTCGTGGACGATCCACTCCTTGCGCACCTGCAGGTCGCCGTCGCTGACCTCGGTGCGGACGCCTTCGTGGTCGTCGCGCGTGAAGAACGCCTGCGGGGCGGCCGCGCGCAGGTCGGCCTGCTTCGCGCAGCCGGGCCGCTGCACGACGACGTGGCCGGTGTAGAAGTCGGCGCCCAGGGTGATGTCGTCGAAGTAGCCGTGCGCGAGCGTGCCCAGGGCCGGGCCTTTGCCCCAGCGGGGGAACGCGATGGTGCGCGCGGCCAGGCCGCGGCGCGGGTTCAGGGACATGCGGGCGGCGGCACCCTGCAACAGGACGTCGCCGTCGTCGGCCAGGCGTGGCGCACAGGGAACGCCCTCGGTGTCGACGAGGTGCGGCATGTCGAGGCGCGGCGCCACCTCGGCCCAGCGATCGGCTGTCAGGTGCGTGCGCAGGTCGCTCGACCACAGGAAGAGCAGGTCGCGCCAGCTTTCGTCGCTGGTGTCGCCGGCGGCCAGCAGGGTGCGCGCGCGGGCGTGGCAGGTCGTGTTCAGTTCGAGGTCGCCGCGGCCGGTCACGGCCCAGCGGTTGAGGTTGTACTTCTCCTGCTTCTTCACCGGAACCGGCTGGCCGACGGCCTCGAGGCGCAGCGGCTGGCCGCACAGCGCCGAGGGCGGTTCGTCCAGCGTGGCAGACAGAGGCGTGAACGCGACGCCGGGTTCGGCCGCAAGCCAGCCGGCCGCGTCGCGGATGATGTCCCACTCGCCTTCCGGGTGGCCGGGCAGGCCGCCATGTTCGTCGCGGTAGCGACCGGGGCGGAAGTCGAAGACCTCGGCGTCGCTGCCGTAGAACAGCGCGTGGCGGGGGGTCGTCTCGTCGCCAGCCGGCATTCGTGCGCGCCAATGATCCAGGAACTCGATGCGCGTGACATCGCCCGAACACAACAGCTGCAGCTTCTGGAAGTCGAAGGTGTCGACCCAGATGACGGGCACCTCGCTGCCGCCGGGTCCCTGCGCGCGTTGCCAGTGCCAGCGCATGCCGCCATCCCATTCGGGATGGGCGTGCCAGGCGTTGTTCCATTCCATGATGACCGCGCGTGCGCCGGCGTCGCGGTACAGCGGGGCCAGGCCGCCGCTCCAGGCCATCTCGTTGACCAGCCACAGCGCGGGTTCGACGCCCAGCAGGTTCGCCGCGACGCGCCGTCCGAGGTCGAGATTGCGCTCGTTCACGGCTGCGGGGGCCAGCGGGCCGATGACCTGGCTGTAGCCGCTGGCCACGTACTCGGCGCGGCCGGCCTGCAGCAGTTCTCGGAAGCGCGCGATCCAGCGCGCATCGATCCCGTTGATCATCTCGAGCGTCAGGCCGCAGGCCTCGACGGCCACCGGCACGCCGCCCTCGGCCAGGTCGAGCAGGCGATGGTAGCAACGCGTGATGACTTCGGGGCGGCGCGACGGCGGGATGGACGAGTACATCAGGTTCAGGTGGAAGAGCGTCCCCAGCTTCAGCATGGCCGGGTCCGGCGCTGGCTGTACAGCCGCGCGATGTGCTCGGCGGCGCGCGCGGCGCCGTTGCCGTCGACGACGCCCGTCACCGAGCGGCGCAGGGCGACGAGGTTCGCGGGCGCCAGCGTGGTGGTCAGTTCGCGCACCAGTTGGTACTGATCGACCTGGTCGTGGCGGCCCAGGTCGGTCACCGCGCCCGTCGAGGCGAGCATCGCCACCGTGGGCGCGTCCGCCTCGTAGTTGCTGAGCACGGCGACCGGCGTGTTCATCGCCAGCGCCTCGCCGACGGCGACGCCCATCGCGGTGATGAGAACCGCCGCGCCGGCGATGATCGCTTCGAGCGGGTCGCCCGTCACGATCACTTCCTGTTCCGGGTAGCGCCGCGCCAGGACCTGCGCCTTGATGCGCGAGTAGGGGGCCGTCGGCGCCAGCACGACCTGCACGCGCATCTCGCCGGCCACGTCGTGCAGGGCGGCCGAGACGCGCGCCGTCAGTTCGTTGGGGTCGCTGCCGCCGAAGCAGACGACCACGCGCGGGCGCGGGTCTGGGTCGGCCGGGATGTGGTCGCGGCAGGCAATCACGTCGTCGCGGATCAGCAGGTAGCCGACGCCGCCCACCAGGTCGTCGCGGCCCGCGGGCGGCTCCCAGCCGAACGACGGGATGATGCCCAGGTCGCCGGCGGTGCAACCGGGCTGGTCGATGACGACGACCACGTGCCCGTCGGCCTGCAGGCGCCGCACCAGCCCGTCGGCGGGCGTGTCGGCGTCGACCACGCAGACGGCCGGGCCGCCGAGGCGCGACAGCGAGGCCAGGAAGCTGATGTCGCGGACCAGCGACTCGTCGTCGACGAAGGTGCTGTGGTTGAAGCCGTGCCGCGCCAGCAGTGCGAGCGGGCCCGACTGGTCGGGCGTGAAGAAGAACGTGTCGGCGCCGTGGCGGTCGCGCATCGCCTCGGCCAGCGCCAGGCAGCGCGCGACGTGGCCCAGCCCCTGGCCGGCCGCGATGAAGAAGACATCGGGACCGGTGTGCGTGGATTCGGGTTGCGTGCGGGGCCAGTCGCCGCGCACGGCCATGGTCGGACGCAGGCCGTCGCGGGGCTCGGCGCGCCAGGCGCGCTCGGCCAGGTCTTCCGGCAGCGGCGCGATGCGCCCGGTGCCGTCGCATTCGGGCGAGACCGGCGCGAACGAACCGGAGATGACCGGCGCGATGGCATCGGGCAGCCAGCAGTGGCCGGCAGCGAACTCGGCGCCGTCGCCCTCGAGGTCGAAGTGGAACTCGACGCAGTCGGCGGCCCAGTGGCGCAGTGCGCGGTTGATGACGCCCGGCGACACGGAGTGGTCCGACCAGCCGGTCTTGAACGCCACCTCGGGCCAGTCGCCGGCGAAGTTGGCGACCATCATCTCGCGCAGCGTGCCGATGGCCGCCAGGTTGCACGCGTGCTCGGGCACGGGATAGCGGCTGACGCAGTGCAGCACGGTCAGGTCGTGGCAACCCGATTCCAGCGCGGCCTCGACCGCGGCCCAGGCCTCGCCAGCGTCGGCCATGCCCGTCGAGAAGATCAGCGGCAGGCTGGTCGCGGCGCTGGCGTGGATCAGGTCGAGCCACGGCAGTTCGTAGGAGGCGACCTTCAGGAAATCGACGTGCGGCGCCAGTTCATCCACGGCCTCGAGGTCGAACGGGGTGCACCCGAACTTCAGGCCGACGTCGCGGGCCGCGTTCGCCAGTTCTGGAATGAACCGCAGCGGCAGCTCCCAGCGCCGGCGCTCGCGGTGCTTGCGGCTGACGCGCAGGATCTCGGGCGCGAACAGCTTGTCGATGCGAAAGAGCTGGAACTTCACGCCGGTGCAGCCGACCCGCGCGGCCTCGGTGATGAGCCGACGGCAGCGCGCCAGGTCGCCGTTGTGGTTGCTCGAGATCTCGGCGATGAACTCAGCCATCTTCACCACGTCCCGCGCTGCGTCCCGCGCCGGTTGTCGCCGTCAGGACAGCGTCCGGCCGTTCGGCGAAGAATCGCCAGACTTCCCCGATGACCCGCTGCTGGTCCCCGTCACTCATCGTCGGGAACAGCGGCAGGGAGAGGGCCTCGTCATAGTAGGCCTCGGCCGCCGGGCACAGCCCGGGACCGGTGCCGAAGCGGTGACGGTACCACGGCTGCAGGTGAACGGGATAGTAATGGACTTGCGAGCCGATGTTCGCCGCCGCCAGCGCGTCGTAGAGCGCCCGCCGGTGCGCGGTGCGCACGATCATCAGGTGCCAGCAGCTGGCGTCAGGCGCGGGCCGGGCCTGCGTCCGCAGCTGGGGGATGGGCTCGAAGGCGTCGTCGTAGCGCTGCACCAGTTCCAGCCGGCGCTGCTGCACGCGGTCCAGCTTCTCAAGCTGCGCCAGGCCGAGCGCCGCCTGCAGGTCGGTCAGCCGGGCGTTGAAGCCCAGGTCCTGCATCTCGTAGTACCAGGGGCCGTCGGCGCGCTCCAGCCTCGCCGGGTCGCGCGTGATGCCGTGCGTGCGCAGCAGGGCCAGCCGCTCGGCCAGCACCGGGTCGTTGGTCGTGACCGCGCCGCCCTCGCCCGTGGTGATGGATTTCACCGGGTGGAAGCTGAAACAGGTCATGACGCCGTGGCTGCCGTCGCCGACGGTGTGCCAGGCGCCGCCGCCGTCGCGCCAGCGCGTGCCGACGGCGTGGCAGGCGTCCTCGATGACGACCGCGTTGTACTGCCGCGCCAGCCGCGCCAGCGCGGGCAGGTCGGCCACGCGGCCGCCCAGGTGCACCGGGACGATGGCGCGGATCGCGGGGTCGGCCAGCAGCGCGGCCTCGACCTTCGCCGGGTCCAGGGTCAGGGTCGCGGGATCGATGTCGACGAAGACCGGCTCGGCGCCGCAGAGCACGCCGGCGTTGGCCGTCGCCACGAAGGTGATCGGGGGCACGATGAAGCGGTCGCCGGGGCCCAGGCCCGCGGCGCGGAACGCGATGTAGAGCGCCAGCGTGCCGTTCGCGACGGCCACGGCATGCTGCGCGCCGCAGGCCTCAGCCAGCGCCGCCTCGAAGGCGGGCACCTGCGGGCCCTGCGTCAGCCAGTCCGAATCGAGCACCTCGCGAACGCGGCGCAGTTCCTCGCTGCCGACGTCCTGGCGACCGTACGGCAGGAACGTGGTCATGCGCGGCTCCCGATGGCCATCGGCTCCTCGTCCGGCACCGCGCACATGAGCTCGGTCAGGTCCATCGCCGTCAGCCACTGGTCGTTGGTGTCGGAGGCGTAGCGGAACTCGCGGGGCACCAGCACGCCGCCGGGGCGGATGTGCTCCTGGTGCTTCTCGGCGTACGACAGCGGGTAGACCACGTAGTGGTCGCCGTAGTCGAAGGTCGAGCGCGCCTCGTCCTCGGTCAGCATCACCTCGTGCAGCTTCTCGCCCGGGCGGATGCCCGTCTCGACCAGCCGCGCGCGGGGATTGACGGCGTACGCGATGTCGGTGATCAGGCACGACGGGATGCGCGAGAGGAACACCTCGCCGCCGCCGCCGGTCTCGAGCGCGCGCACGACCAGGTCGACGCTCTGGTCGAGCGTGATCCAGAAGCGCGTCATGCGTCGGTCGGTGATGGGCAGCGACTCGGCGCCCTCGGCCGTCAGCTTGCGGAAGAACGGGATGACCGAGCCGCGGCTGCCGACGACGTTGCCGTAGCGCACGACGACGAACTGGGTGCCGCCGGCGGCGTAGGCGTGGGCGGCGCGGAACAGCTTGTCCGAGACCAGCTTCGTCGCGCCGTAGAGGTTGACCGGGTTGACGGCCTTGTCGGTCGACAGCGCGACGACCTTCTTGACGCCGCGGTCGATGGCCGCGTCGAGCAGGTTCATGGCGCCGATGATGTTCGTCTGCACGGCCTCGTGCGGGTTGTATTCCATCAGGTTGACGTGCTTGAGCGCCGCGGCGTGGATGACGTAGTCGACGCCGGTGAAGGCGCGGTACAGCCGGGCGCGGTCGCGCACGTCGCCGATGAAGAAGCGGATCCGGGCGCGGTGCGCCGCGAACTCCTGCTCCATGTGGTACTGTTTGTACTCGTCGCGGCTGTAGATGATGATGCGCCGCACGTCCGTCTTCAGGAACCGCTTGACCAGGGCGTGGCCCAGCGAACCGGTGCCTCCCGTGATCAGGATCGTCTTTCCCGAATAGATATCGCCCGTGCCGGTCGTGCCTGCGTCCACCATCGTTCCGTCCTTCCGTGGGGGTCTCCTGGGCAGGGCCGTGTCTCGCCCCTGGCAGGATATCGTCCACTTGCGCCGATTCCAGGCTGCCGGCGCCATTCGGCCCGGCCGTTCCGGAAATCGCAAACCATTGTCCGCGAACAGGTTTTGTCGGTGTCCAGGGCCGGAGCCTTCCCGGAAGGCAGCCTTCTCCCGATTCCCGGCCCTTGGACCTGCTGCGGTTCTGCAGGATCCGGACCAGCGACCGGCCCGCGGTCCTTGACGGCCCCCGGGGCCACCCCTAGGCTGGCCCCGGCCACCGACCGAAGCCGCCACATCCCTGGAGAGCCCATGTCCGCAGACCCGCGCCCGCACGATGGACCCCATGACGGACCAGTCGTCGCCGCCAACCACGGCGTCGACGTCATCGACTGCCGCCACTGCGGCTTCCGCCACGTGACGCCGCTGCCGGACCCGGCGGCCATCGACAAGCTCTACACAGAGGACTTCTACGGGACGCTGCACGAGACCTACATCGCCAGCCAGCGCGCCAACCTCGACTGGTGGCACCTGGAGTTCGGCGCGAAGTACGACCTGTTCGAGGAGCTGCTGCCGGCCGGCCGTCGCTCGCTGCTGGACGTCGGCTCGGGCCCGGGGTGGTTCGTGCAGTTCGGCTCGAAGCGCGGCTGGTCGACGATCGGCGTCGAGCCGGGACCGCCGGCCGCCGCGCACACGCGCGATACGCTCGGCGAGAACGTCATCAACGATTTCTTCACGCCGGCGGCCGTTGCGAACGTGAAGCAGGTCGATGTCGTGCACCTGCACAACGTCCTCGAGCACGTGCCCGATCCCGCGGCGCTGCTGCGCACCGCGCACGGCGTGCTGGCGCCCGGCGGCCTGGTGTCGGTGACGTCGCCCAACGACTTCAACCCGCTGCAGGAGGCGCTTGTGCGGCAGCGGGGCCACGCGCGCTGGTGGATCTCGCCGCGCGAACACCTGAACTACTTCGACCGCGAGGGCCTCGAGGGCGTGCTGCGCCGCGAAGGCTTCGAGCCGTGCGCGCACCTGGCCAGCTTCCCGCTGGAACTGTTCGCGCTGATGGGCGAGGACTACATCGCCGACCCCGCGCTGGGCAAGGCGATCCACGGCAAGCGCATGGCGCTGGAGCAGGAGATGCACGCCGCGGGCGAGGGCGCGCTGCTGGGACGCATCTACCGCGCGCTGGGCGAGCTTGGACTGGGGCGGACGTTGACGGTGATGGCGAGGCGTGTCGGGGAGTCGACATGAGCGACAACGACAAGCTGCCCGTCGCCCTGGTCCAGATGGACAGCGGCGAGGACGTCGCCGCCAACGTGGTGCGCGCCGAGGCACTCACGCGCGAGGCCGCCCGCGCCGGCGCCCGCTTCATCGCGCTGCCCGAGATGTACCACTACCGCAGCACCGGCAGCCCGAGCGTGCTGCCGGGCGAGGCGATTCCCGGCCCGTCGACGCGAGGCCTGCAGGCCATCGCCGCCGAATGCGGCGTCGCCATCCTGGCCGGCAGCGTCTGCGAGGCCATCGACGGCAACCGGCGCGTGCACAACACGTCGGTGCTGATCGGCCCCGACGGCGCCATCACGGCCACCTACCGCAAGATCCACCTGTTCGACGTCGACATCGACGGCGTCGCCATCCGCGAGTCGGACTGGTACGTGCCGGGCGAGGCGACGGCGACCGGCGGCATCTTCGGCCGCACCGTGGGCCTGAGCATCTGCTATGACCTGCGCTTCCCCGAACTCTACCGCCGCTACGCCGATGTCCGCGCCGACATCCTGACCGTGCCCGCCTCGTTCACCGCCACCAGCGGCGCCGCGCACTGGGAAAGCCTGCTGCGCGCCCGCGCCATCGAGAACCAGGCCTTCGTGCTGGCGCCGGGGCAGGTGGGCGCCGGTTCGGGCGGCGTGCGCACCTACGGCAACAGCATGATCGTCGATCCGTGGGGCGTGGTGCTGGGGCGGGGGAGCGATGAGGGGACGGAGATCGTCAGCGCCACGCTGGACTTCGCGCGGATGGACGAAGTGCGGCGGCGGTTGCCGGCGCTGGGGCATCGGCGGCTGGGTTGACATCGGGCCCGCCCGCACCCAATCCCCTTGAACTGCGGCTCCGCATCCGCACAGGAGACATCTGCCATGACGGCTGACCACAACCCGCCGCCCGCACCGGGGATCCTGCGCGAGATCATCGAGTGCGCGCCGATCCGCATCTTCTGGAAGGACCGCGACTCCCGCTACCTGGGCTGCAACACCCTGTTCGCACAGGACGCGGGCCTGGACAGCCCGGACGGCGTCATCGGCCGCACCGACTTCGAGATGGCGTGGCGCGAGCAGGCCGAAGCGTACCGGGCCGACGACCGCCGGGTCATGGAGTCGGGCCAGCCGAAGATCGCCTACCGCGAGCGGCAGGACAGCGCCAGCGCCGGGCCCATCTGGCTGCGCACCTCGAAGGTCCCGCTGCGCGGCGTCGACGGCGACGTCTGCGGCGTGCTCGGCCTCTACGAGGACGTCACCGAACAGCACCTCGTCGAGGGTCGATTGCGCGAGTCCGAGCTCCGCTTCCGCGACCTCTTCGAGCGGTCACCCGATCCCTGCTGGATCATGGGCGAGGACAACCGCTTCACGTTCTGCAACCGGGCCGCCGTCGAGCAGTTCGGCTACGCCAATGCCGACGACATCCTGGCGCGACACCCGGCCGAGCTGTCGCCGCCCGTCCAGCCGGACGGCGCCCCGTCGCACGAGAAGGCCGAGGCCATGATCGCCCAGGCCCACCGGCACGGCGTGCACCGCTTCGAGTGGGCGCACCATCGCCGCGGGGGCGAGGACTTCCCGGCCGAGGTGACGCTCGCGCGCATCGAGTTCGAGGGTGCGGCGCATCTCTACTGCGTCGCGCGCGACATCACCGAGCGCAAGCGCGCCGACGAGGCCATCCACCACAGCGAGCAGAAGTACCGCGGCATCTTCGACGAGGCCGTCACCGCCATCTATGTCTTCGACAACGAAAAGCGCTTCGTGGACAGCAACCAGGCGGGGCTCGACCTGCTGGGCTACTCGCGTGACGAGTTGCTGGAGCTGAGCATGCCCGATGTGGACGCCGACCCGGTCGTGGTGCTGCCGGCGCACGACCAGCTCCTGCTGGGCGGGCGTCTGGTCAACTACCAGCACCGCCTGCGCCGCAAGGACGGCCGCATCGTCACCGTGCTGAACAACTCCCGGCCGTTGACGGCGCCGGACGGCACCCTTTGCGGCATGCAGAGCACGCTGGCCGACATTTCCGGGCTGGTGGCGGCGCAGGAGGAACGCGACCGCCTGCAGGAACAGCTGAACGAGGCCAAGAAGCTCGAGTCGGTCGGCCGGCTGGCCGGCGGCGTGGCGCACGACTTCAACAACATGCTCAGCGTCATCATCGGCCGCACCGACCTGGCCATCCACCGGCTGGGTCCCGACAACCCGGTGGCGGCCGACCTGCGCGAGGTCATGGAGGCCGCCCGCCGCTCCGCCGACCTGACCCGCCAGTTGCTCGCCTTCGCCCGGCGCCAGACGACCACGCCGGTGGTGCTGGACCTCAACGAGACGGTCGACGGCCTGGTCCGGATGCTGAAGCGGCTGATCGGCGAGAACATCGAGCTGCGCTGGACCCCGGGTCCCGACCTGAAGCGCATCCGCATCGACCCCTCGCAGGTGGACCAGGTGCTGGCCAACCTGTGCATCAACGCGCGCGATGCGATCAGCGGGTCCGGCTGCGTCAGCATCGGGACGTCGAACGTCACGCTGTCGGCCGGGGACTGCGCCGGCTTGGCCGGCGCCGCGCCCGGCGACTACGTCAGGCTGGTGCTCGCGGACGACGGCGTCGGCATCGGACCCGACGTGCTGGAGCACATCTTCGAGCCGTTCTTCACCACCAAGCCGATGGGCAAGGGCACCGGGCTGGGGTTGGCCACGGTCTACGGCATCGTGCGCCAGAACGGCGGGTGCATCGACGTCTCGACCCATCCCGGACGCGGCACCACTTTCCGCATCTACCTGCCGGCGTGCACCACTGCCGGTGCTGCGGTCGGCGGCGCCGGCGCGGCCACGCCCGACCAGCCGCTCCGTGGCTCCGAACTGGTGCTTCTGGTCGAGGACGAGCCCGCCGTGCGCGAGCTCTCCATGAACCTGCTCGAATCGCTCGGCTACGAGGTGCTCGCCGCCTGCTCGGCGGCCGAGGCCCTGCAATTGGCGGCGAGGCACGCCGATCGCCTCGCCCTGCTGATGACCGACGTCGTCATGCCGGGCATGAACGGGTGCGACCTGGGCGTGGCGCTGCGGCGCGACCTGCCCGGCCTAAAGGTGCTGCTCGTCTCCGGCTACGCCGCCGACGCGCTTCCCGGCGGCGGCACTCCGGCGCCGGGCATGGACTTCCTGGCCAAGCCCTTCGCACTGCTGGACCTGTCGGTCAGGTTGCGGGGGATACTCGACGCGGAATGACCGGAACCGCAGGATCCACCTGCCGGGCGTCGACGGGCGATCCGTCGGCGGCCGTGACCGCGAGGCTTGTCCCCAGCAGCGCCATGAGCCGCACCAAGGCCACGTTCCAGCCCATCTGCGTGTGGCGGTAGTTCATCGCGGCCCCGCTCTCGATGTGGGGGTGATCGCCCGGCCGCTACACCAGCACCTTTTCCGTGATCCTCTCCAGCGCCCGCCCCAGCGCCGCCTCCTCGATCCCCGAGAACGACAACCGCACATGATTCCGGTACCCCGAGACGCCGAACGCCGGCCCGGGGATGATCGCCACGCCCGCGTCCAGGAACCGCCGCAGCACGAACTCCGACTGCTCGAGGCCCGCCGGCGCCGCGGGCACGTGCCCGTTCAGGTTCAGGAAGTAGTAAAACGACCCGCTCGGCACGCACATCTGGTCGCCCAGCACCGGGCGCAGCCGCGTGGCAATGAGGTCGCGTCGACGCTCGAACGCCGCCACGACCGGCCGCAACCACCCGTACAACTCGTCCGGCGATTCCATCGCCACCGCCATCGCCTTCTGGATGAACGTCGCCACGCCGCCGGTCTGGGCGTACTCGCCGATCGTCAGCTTGGTGACCAGCGCCGCGTCGCGGCAGACGAAGTAGCCGATGCGGAAGCCCGTCGCCGCGAACGTCTTCGAGCAGGTGAAGACGGCAAAGATATGGTCGCCGGGGAACTCGAGCATGCTCACGTGCTGCGCGCCGCCGTACAGGAAGTCCTCGTAGGCCTCGTCCGAGACGATGCGCACGCCGTGCTTCACGCACAACTCGTTCAGCCGCGTCAGCTCCTCGCGATTGAAGACCTTGCCCGTCGGGTTGTGCGGCGAGTTCAGGTACAGCAGCGCGGCGCCCGGCAGCTTCGCCTCGACCTGGGCGAAATCGATGTCGAGCCGGCCCTCGCGCTCGACCAGCGCCACCGGGTCCAGCTTGCAGTTCGAGTAGGCGGCGATGTTGTCGGGCACGCAAGCCCACACCGGCTCGAACAGCACCACGCGCTGGCCGGCGAACAGGTTGAAGATGAGTTCGAGGCCCTCCTGGGCGCCGCAGGTGCACATGACGTGCTGGGGGCCCAGGCCGCCGGCCAGCCCGCGCGCCGCCAACCGTGCCAGCACGGCCTCGCGGAACCACATCTCGCCGCCGGCCTTCGGGTAGCGCGTCAGCCCGGCGGCCACCGCTGCGGCCATCGCGCGCGTGACCACGGGCGGTGTGTCGTTGGCCAGCTCACCCCGCTGGAGGTACGCGAAGGGCTCGCCGTGCTGGTCCTGCCAGCGCGGGGCCACCTCGCGGATGCGTTCGCTGATCTCGACGATGAGCGACAGCCCGATGCGGTCGAAAACGGGGTTCTGCATCATACTTCCTCTCGCACAAGGACTTGCGGCGGCGCGGGCCGGTCCCGGGCGGGCGCGGACAGCCTGTTCCGGGTGACGATGATACTCAACAAGTCCAATAGTGACAAAACGTTGTATCAAAGTTGGAAAAATCATCCCCACATGCTTGCCTGAATGTGTCATAATTGATTTATTAACGCATCTTAGGCGGGAGGGAAATCCCTTTCGTCAGATGGTCGGCCGGGGATTCCGCGTGAAGAACGCAGCTCGACAGGCGCAGCAACGGGCCAGAGAAGGCCATTTCTCAGAGAAAGCACCTTGGGGGAACACATCATGCGGCATTCGAACGTCCGTGGCCTGCTGTTGACCGGATTGGTTATCCCGATCCTGCTCAGCGCCGGCGCGGCCCACGCCATGACCGTCACGTTCGGTAATTCCTGGGACAATGTCCCATTGCAGCAGATCCTTGACGCCCGATATGGCGTCGGCGTCATCAACGTGGCCACCGACTACGAGGGCCACAATCCCGGCGATGCTGATCCCCCGTATTGGCAGGACGTCTCCATCGGCGGCCTGATCGTGCGCGAGATCGCCGGCTACGACAACACCAACACCATGGGCTGGTACGCCGAGACGCTGAACGGCCGCCCGGTCATCGACGGCAGCGGCGACGGCGTCATCTTCAGCGGGTCGATGAGCCAGGGCGCCGTCGCGACGGTCGCGTTCCCGAGCGGCCTGACGCGCTTCGGTTTCTGGCTGAACCCGAACGGCAACCAGGACTCCGGCGCGTGGGCCCCGGAGCCGGAGATGTTCTTCTCGAACCGCTTCTACAACGACATCGGCACCACCGGCGCCGGCGCCACGCACGCTCCGTTCGACGGCGACGTGCAGTGCCTGGTCTTCAACATCTCGCACCTGTACAACGGCGTGCCGACGTACATCGTGGCGTGGGAAGACCTCGATTACGGCGCGTCGATCACGGCGGCGTACACGGACACGTCGACCGACAACGACTTCAACGACCTGGTCGTCGAGATTCAGGCCGCCTCGCCGGTGCCGGTCGAGAGCGCGTCGTGGGGTTCCGTGAAGGCGCTGTTCCGCCAGTAGGCCGAGCGGCGGGATGATATACGAACGGGGCGGCCCCAGCGGGACCGCCCCGTTTCCTTTGGCTGTCCGTCGCGGCTCAGCCCAATCGTCGCAGCAGCACCAGCGTGACATCGTCGCTGACCGGCGCCTCGGCGACGAACGTCGCCAGGTCGGCCAGCACCTTGTCGCGGATGCCGTCCAGCGGCAGCGTTCGCGAGGCCGCGAGCAGGTCGCGCAGGCGCGCGTCGGTATAGTCCTCGTCTTCGGCGTTCCACGCCTCGGGGATGCCGTCGCTGTACAGCGCCAGCAGATCGCCCGTTGCCAGCGTGACCTCGCGGCACTTCCAGTCGCCCTCGCCCAGCAACGCCACCGGCGGACCGCCCGGCGGCAGTTCCTCGACATTGCCGTCGGCGCGCACCAGGTAAGGCGGGTTGTGGCCGGCGTTCACGTACGCGAGGTGGCCGGTGGCCGGATCCAGCACGCCCAGGAAGAGCGTCGCGTAGCGGATCGGTTCGGTGACGGCGAACAGCACCTCGTCCAGTCTTGCGACCAGCGCCGACGGCTCCATCCCCGGCCCGGCCAGGCCGCGCAGCAGAGGCAGCAGCGACGAGACCAGCAGGGCCGCGCCCAGTCCCTTGCCCGAGACGTCGCCCACGACCACCAGCACGCGACCGTCCGGCAGCACGACGATGTCGTAGAGGTCGCCGCCCACTTCCGTGCACGAGACCAGGTGCGTCACCAGTTCCCAACCGGCCACGGTGGGGGTTTCCTCGGCCAGCAGCGTCCCCATGATGCGCCGGGCCGCGCCGAGTTCCGTTTCCAGCCGCTGCTTCTCGCTCTCGATCACGCGGTAGCGCGCCTGTGACAGCGCCACGGCCACGCAGTTGGCGAGCAGCGAGAAGGCCTTCAGTTCGTCGGTGGTGTAGCGGTCGTGCATGTCGGCCGAGTCGGCATAGAGCAGGCCGATGACATTCTCGTTGTCGAACAGCGGCGCCGCCATCGCCGTGCGCACACCCTGCGAGACGATGCTCATCTGCGACTGGAAGGCCGCGTCGTGCTGGGCATCCTCGATCAGGAACGACACGCGCTCGCCGAGCACGCGTTTGACGACGGTGCGGCTGAGCATCAGGTTCGGCGCCGCGCCGCCGCCGCGCACGCGCGAGGCGCGCACATGCGGCTCGCCCGAGGATTCGTCCAGCAGCACGATCAGCGCTCGCTCGGGCGCCGCCGCCGCATCGACCAGGTCGAGGATCGGCTCGAACAGGTCTTCGGGCGCGCCCGTCGAGATGAGCAGGCTGCCGGCTTCGGCGAGCACCGTGAACAGTTCGGCGCGCTTGCCTGAACCGCGGGCCGTCGTGCCCGACATCCCCGACTTCGCGCCGCGTCCGGTGGCCTCCTGCCAGGTGATGGCCACGCCGTTGGACTGGTTGTCGCCCACGATCGTCATCAGGGCCTGCGAGTCAAGGCCGCCGCCGACGGTAAACGACGCGCGCCCGAGCACCAACTGGTCGCCGGGGCCGATCGTGCGCCAGCCGTCGATCAGGTTGCCGTTCACCCGCGTGCCGTTGTGGCTGCCCAGGTCGCGCACCCGGGCGCGTCCGCTGGCGTACTCCAGTTCGGCGTGGCGCCGGGAAATGGATGACTCGGCCAGGACCACGTCGCAGTCGGCGGCCCGTCCCAGGACGTGCAGCCCCTCGGACAATTCGAAGCGGGCGTCCTGGTCGGCGACACGTCCAGCCAGGACGAGAAGGTGGTGCTCCATAGCCAGATTCCTGTCCGGTAAGGGGTTGCGAGGATGGCTGCGAAAGGCCCCATCGAGGCTCCCGGGGGCCGTTGCGGCCAGCCCGGATTCCACCGATATTGATGTCCTCTTTATAGTCGAATTGCGCCGCCGCGCCAGTGTCATGAAGCGCGGCGATGGCAACCCCAGCGCTCCCCGCGCCCGCAGGGGGCCACGGTCGTCGCCCTGATCGGTGCTCAGGTCGGCGACGACCATTGATGGTACGTAAGCGATCGCCCCACGCAACAATTCACCATCCCCATCGGTAGTTCATGTGCTGCCGCGATTCCCGGGAGGTGGGCCATGATCGGCAAGACGCTGGGCCGTTACCGGATCGTCGAGAGGTTGGGCGCAGGGGGCATGGGCGAGGTCTTCGCGGCCGAGGACCTGGAGTTGCGGCGCCGGATAGCGCTCAAGGTGCTGGCGCCCGACGTGGCGGCCGATCCTGTGCAGTTGTCCCGTTTCCGGCGCGAGGCCTGCGCGCTCGCTTCGCTGAACCATCCCGGCATCGTCGTCATCCACTCGGTCGAGGAAGTCGATGGCCTGCACTTCCTGACGATGGAGCTCGTCGAGGGCCGCAGCCTGGCGGCGATGCTGGTTGCCGGCGCGTTGTCGCCACCTGCCTTCTTCAACGTCGCAGCGCCGCTTGCCGACGCCATCGCCGCCGCCCACGTGCAGGGCGTGGTGCACCGTGACCTGAAGCCCGCCAACGTGATGGTCACTGAGGCGGGTGTGGTGAAGGTGCTCGACTTCGGCCTGGCCCGGGCGATCGAGCGCATCAGGCCTCCCTTCGATGCAGACTCCGACACCGAGCGCGTGCTCACGCGCGAAACCATCCTCGGCACTCCCGACTACATGGCGCCCGAGCAGATCCGCGGTGAGCCGCCCGGGACGGCCAGTGACGTCTACGCGCTGGGCGTGATCTTCTACGAGATGATCACCGGCTGCCGGCCCCACGTCGGCGCCAACGTGCCCGAGTTGTTCGCGGCCGTGCTGCGTGATCGTCCCCGGCCGCCGGCGGCCCGCGCGCCGTCCTGCCCGGCGCCGCTCAGTCGGCTGATCGAGCGCTGCCTGGCTCGCGATCCGGGCGACCGCGTCCCGACCGCGCGCGTGCTGCGCGACGAGTTGAACCAAATGGCGGAGCGCTACCGTTCGGGCGCGCGCGATCCCGTGCAGAGCATCGCCGTGCTGCCGTTCAACGACCTGAGTTCGGACGGGGACCTGAGGCACCTGTGCGACGGCATCGCCGAGGAGATCATCGGCGCCCTGGCGCACATCAACGGGCTGGCCGTGGCGGCGCGCATGTCGTCCTTCCGCTACCGCGATCCCGCCGGCGACTGCCGCGACATCGGCCGTGAACTGGGCGTGCGCTTCCTGCTGGAGGGCAGCGTTCGTCGCGACGGCGGCCGCATCCGCGTCGCTGCCCAGCTGGTCTCGACCACCGACGGCTACCAGATGTGGTCCGAGCGCTACGACCGCGACCTGCGCGACCTGTTCGCCGTTCAGGACGACATCGCGGCCCGCATCGTCCACTCGTTCCGGTTGACGATGAATGCGGGCAACGGGCGCGGGCGGCGCCGCGGCCGTACGGCCGATGCCGTCGCCTACGAGGACTACCTCAAGGGGCGCTACTTTTTGCGCAGGTGGGGCAAGCGCAACGTGGAGATCGCCATCCGGCTGTTTGCCCAGGCCATCCGGCGCTCGCCCGGCTTCGCCGCGGCGCACGCCGGCCTGGCCGACGCCCACGGCTACCTCTACATGTACATCGCCTCGAGCGAAGCCAACCTGGACGCCGCCGACCGCAGCAGCCTGCGCGCCCTCGAACTTGACGACGCGCTGGCCGAGGCCCATGCCTCGCGCGGCCTGGCGCTGTCGCTGCGCCGTCGGCACGCCGAGGCCGCGCGCGAGTTCGCCACGGCGCGGACGCTGGATCACAACCTGTTCGAGGCGCCGTATTTCCAGGCCCGCGACTGCGTCGTGCAGGGGCTGTACGACCAGGCGATCGAGCACTACCGCCAGGCCGTGCTCGCCGATCCCGAGGAATACCAGGTGCCCATCCTGATGGCGCAGGTGTACCAGACGCTCGGCCGCGAGGAGGAAGCGCGCGCCGCCAATCGCACGGGCCTCGAACTGGCCGAGAAGGCGATCCTGGCCAACCCCGAGGACGCGCGGGCCTGTTATATGGGCGCGGGCGCGATGATCCGACTGGGGCAGCGGGAACGCGGGCAGCGCTGGGCCGAGCGGGCGCTGGCCATCGACCCGGACGACCCGGCCATCCTCTACAACGTGGCGTGCGCGCATGCGGGGCTGGACAATCCGGAGCGGGCGATCGAGTGCCTCGAGCACACCGTGAAGGCGGGGGCGTCGTACCGGGAATGGATGGAGAACGACAGCGACCTCGACCCGTTGCGCGGGCACGAGCGCTTCAAGGCGCTGTTGGCGTCATTGCGGGACCCGGAGGCGACGGCCGGCAAGGCCTAGAGCCCGGCCGCCACGATGCGGAAGTGGTGCCCCATGATGGCCAACGTCAGGGCCACGCCCAACTGGTCGGGATGGCGCGCGATCGTCGTGGCCAGGAAGCGCCAGTAGGCGCGCCGGCCGCGATGCGTGACGCCCATGACCCACACCGAACGGAAGCCGGCGCCCACGTCGGGCCAGGTCAGGCGCGGCCGCGGGCCGCGCGGATGGTGCGCGTCCATGAAGGTCCGGATGCGCTGGTAGTACGCGTTCGGCTCGTACAGCCGGTGGATCAGGCCACGGTAGTTCTCGATCATGAACTCGCGATCCAGGCGCGGCTCGAAATTGAACACGGCCTTCGTGTTGTCGCCGGCGCTGACGGTGCGCAGGCGACCCTCCCCGGCCAGGCGGCGGTAGAGGCGGCTGCGCGGCATCGCCTGCAGCAGGCCGACCATCGCCGTGACGACGCCCGTCTTCTGGATGAACTCGAACTGGCGCTGGAAGATGTCCGACTCGTCGCTGTCGAAGCCGACGATGAAGCCGCCCATGACCTCGAGGCCGGCAGCCTGGATGGTGCGCACGCTGTCGGCCAGGTCGCCGCGCAGGTTCTGCATCTTGCGGCATTCCTTCAGCGAGGCGGCGCTGGGCGTCTCGAGGCCCAGGAACACCTTCTTGAAGCCCGCCGTCACCATCAGTTCGAGCAGCTCGGGCTCGGCCGCCATGTTGACCGAGGCCTCGGTCAGGAAGGTCATGCGCGAATGCGTGCGCGCGCGCCAGTCGATCATCGCCAGCAGCAGCTCGCGGCAGCGCTTTTTATCGCCGATGAAGTTGTCGTCGACCACGAACACGGGTCCCTGCCAGCCGAGGGTGCGCAGGCTCTCCAGTTCGCCGATGAACTGCACGGGATCCTTCGTGCGCGGGCGGCGGCCGTTGAGCGCCACCACGTCGCAGAACTCGCAGTCGAACGGGCAGCCGCGGCACGACTGCACGGACATCGTGGCGTAATGGCGCAGGTTCAGCAGGTCCCAGCGCGGCAGTGGCGTCAGCGCCAGTTCGGGGAAGCGCGGCGACTCGTAGAGCGCGCGCACGGCGCCGGCGCTCATGTCGGCCACCAGGTCGGCCGCCAGTTCCTCGGCCTCGCCGACCACGACGTGGGGGACGCCGAGCGTCTCGTCGCGCTCGGCCATGAACAGGGGACCGCCGCCGATCAGCGGCTTGCCCAGGTCGCGGCAGCGGCCGGCCAGCGCCATGACCGCCTCGCGGTGGATCTCCATCGCGCTGACCATCACGTAGTCGGCCCAGCGCAGGTCGTCGTCGCCCAACTCGACGGCGTTCGTGTCGACCAGGCGGTAGGACCATTCGCGCGGCAGCAGGCCGGCCATCGTCAGGAGTCCCAGGGGCGGGTTGGCCACGCGCTTGCCCACGAAGCGCAGCGCGTGGCGCAGGCTCCAGAACGTCTCGGGGGTGCGCGGTTCCACCAACAGGATGTTCATCTGGGCTCCGATCTGATCGGCAAATCGCTCGCTCAGCACAAACAAGATAGCCCCGGCGGCGTCCGGCCGCTCAAATAATGCATACCCGTCGACAAATCGATCATAATGATCGTGAATTGAACCGGTGCATCCGGCCGGATTTTTGGGGTTGGTGGGTTGGGGGCTTCGCGCTTAGGCTGGCCGACATCGGCGTCGCCGATGAACATCGCGCCGTACGAAAGGACCCGTACCGATGCCCGATCAATCCGCCGAGCGTCCGCTCCGCGAAGAGGACATCCGCCCCGCCGACCTCAAGGCCCGGTTGCGCGAGTACATGCTGCGCGATCGCGACCGCTGGCTGGCCGGCCGACCCGGCTGGGTGACCGTGCCCTGCCCGGCCTGTGGGGCCAGCGAGGGCCGCGCCTTCGAGGTGCGCGGCTACGCCTTCAGCGAGTGCGCCGGCTGCGGCACCGCCTTCCACAACCCGCGCCCGACGGAGCAGCAGCTGGCCGACTACTACGCCGGCGCCGAGAGCTACGGCTTCTGGGCCCGCGAGATGTTCCCGGCCACGGCCGAGAAGCGCCGCGAGTCCATCGCGCGCCCGCAGGCGCGTCGCGTCGTCGAGACCGTGGATGCGGCCGGCGGCGGCCGTGGCCTGCTGGTGGAGATCGGCGCCGGCTCGGGCCTCGTGCTCGAGGAGATCCGCGCTTTGAACCGCTTCGACCGCCTGCTGGCCGTCGAGCCGACGCCGGGCCTGGCCGGCATGCTGCGCGACAAGGGCTTCGAGGTGTTCGAGTCGGGCTGGGAGACGGCGCCGCTGGAGGGCCTGGATGCCGACGCCGTCTGCTCGTTCGAGGTCATCGAGCACCTGTTCGACCCGGGCGCCTACCTGCGTGCCGTGCGCCGTGCGCTGCGGCCGGGCGGCGTGCTGGTGCTGACCTGCCCGAACATCCTCGGCTTCGACTTCCAGGTGCTCGGCTACGACAACGCCGACAACTTCGGCCTCGGGCACATCAACATGTTCCATCCCGCGTCGCTGACGACGCTGCTGGAGTCGTGCGGCTTCACGGTGCGCGCGGTGGCCACGCCGGGCCGGCTCGACGCCGACCTGGTGCGGCAGAAGATCCTGCGCGGCGCCTTCGACGTCAGCGCGCAGCCGTTCCTGCGCCGCGTGCTCATCGAGGACTGGGACCGCCTGGGCGAGCCGTTCCAGGCCTTCCTGCGCGAGAACGGCCTTTCCTCCAACATGATGGTGACGGCGACGACATGACAGCGTGGATCGACACTGCCGCCGCTGGCGAAGGCGACAACGCCGTCTGCATCGTGCAGGCGCGCATGGGTTCGACGCGCCTGCCGGGCAAGATGATGGAGGACCTGGGCGGGCGGCCGCTGATGTGGCACATCCTGCAGCGTGCGACGCAGGTGGGGCCCGACGTGCCGGTGGTGCTGGCGACCACCGACCACGAGCGCGATGACCCGCTGGTCGCCGTCGCCAACGCGATGAAAGTGGCGGTGGTGCGCGGGTCCGAGCACGACGTGCTGGGCCGCTACCTGCTGGCGCTGGAATTCCATCCCGCAAGGTGGGTGGCGCGCGTGTGCGGCGACTCGCCGTTGTTCGACCCGGTGCACCTGGTGGAGTGGCTGGCGCTGGCGCGCCGCGAGGGCGCCGACGTGGTGCGCTTCCGCGACGGCGTCGCCTCGCTGCTGCAGGGCGGCGAGGTCGTGTCGGCGCGCGCGCTGCGCTGGAGCCGCGCCGTGGCGGGCGACGACCCGCTGGCCACCGAACACGTGACGGCCTGGGCGCTGCGCAATGCGCCGCTGCACCCGGACGACGTGGTGACGGCGTGGGCCGAGCCGCCGGCGGACCTGGTGATGGATGTGAAGCTGTCGATCGACACGCGCGAGGACCTGGAGCGGATGCGCCTGTTGTATGCGGCGCTGTGGGACGGCGGCCAGCCGCTGGATCTCAGACGCGCGGCGGCCTGGCTCAAGGCGCAGGCCGCCGCGGATGATGCGTCAAGCTGAGCGACCGGCTCAGACGGCGACGACCGAGTTCTCGGCGCCGGCGATGCCCGCCGGGCGATAGTGGTCGGCAGCCCAGTCGTTCTCCCAGACCTGGCCGTCGATCAGGAACCGGTACTCGTATTCGCGGCCGGTCTCGAGGTCGAGCGTGACCTTGAACTCGCCGGACTTCAGGCGGCTCATCGGGGTCGCCTCGGCGTCCCAGGCGTTGAACTCGCCGACCAGGTAGACAGCCTGGGCCTCGCCTGCGGCCTCGGCCGGCAGGCAGAACGTGACCTTGCTCACGTTCTTCGTCTTCAGATAGCGCTTCTGCGGACCCATCGAAACCTCCTGCCCGCGGGCATACGGAAACAACCTCGCCTCCATGCGCGGGACAACAAAAGAAACGTCGGTCGCCGCCGCAAGACCTTCATTGTTTTATTCTTGTCAAATCGGTTATTTGACATCTGGTTATCATGGATTTGCTGACAGATATTCCAACATCTTTTCCACCAACAGGTTAGCGGGACGGCAACGGGCTTCCAGATCGGCCAGCAAGTCCGCCTCCGCCATGACATAGGATCCCGGATGCAGCGCGCCGGGGCTCCGGGAAAGCACTTTGCGGACCCAGTCGGGGTCGGCCTCGGGGTGGAACTGGAGTGCAATGACCCTCTTTCCGAGCTGCACAGCCTGGTGCCGGCAGCCGGGGCTCTGGGCCAGGTGGATGGCCCCGTCAGGCAGCGCGAACGACTCGCCGTGCCACTGCAGGCAGGTCACCGCGTCGGGGAACGGGAAGCGGGGCGCGGAGCCATCGGTGGCCGTCGGGGTCTTGGTCACCGGCCACCAGCCGATCTCGCGCTCGGGGCTCGGGCCCACTTTCGCGCCCAGGGCGGAGGCGATCAATTGCCCACCCAGGCAGATGCCGAGCACGCCGCGGTCGGCCTCGATGGCGCGGCGAATGAACGCCTTCTCGGGGGCCAGCCATGGCAGTTCGTCCTCGTCGTTCACGCTCATCGGCCCGCCGAGGATGACCAGCAGGTCGAACGAGGCGACGTCGGGCAGGATCTCGCCCGCGTACAGCCGCGTGCAAGTGACGGTGGCCTGGCGGGCGGCCAGCCAGGTCTCGATGTGGCCAAGGCCCTCGTAGGGCACATGTTGCAGCCAATGGACGTGCATGGCGGATCCCCCGGTTTCGCACGGGGCTGCTTTGCGGCGCGTGCGCTATGATCCCGGACGCGTCCGCACTGTGCGGCAGCGTCCACTAGACATATAGTCACCGGTCGATGCACACGCCAAGATCCCCTTGGGCGGGGCCGTGGCTGCGGCGTCGCGAAACAGGGTGCCACGCGGAATGAAGAAGAAGCACATCGTCGTCAACGACCGCATGCAGCAGGGCTATGCCTACGACCTGACCGAGCCGGAGGGTGAGAATTTCCACCCCGACTTCTGGCCCGAGCTGAGCCCGCAGGAGATGCTCGAGATGGGGATCTTCGGCGGCAAGTACATGACCGACTGCCGCGACGAGTTCCCGGCGGCGTGGTTCGCCAAGGCGAAGCTCTCGCCCGGGCGCGCGAACCCGAAGCTGAACTTCTTCGGCGTGGGCGCCTCGCAGTCGCTGGCCGAATGGCGCCGCAAGGGCTGGATCCACGAGGACGATCCGCGCGGCTGGTTCCAGTGGTACTGCCGCTACTACCGGGGCCGCCGCGGGCCGGACGACGAGCGGCAGGTGAAGCGGTGGCGCGCGATGACGCGACACATCGCCCAGATCAAGGCCAAGTGCCGTCCCGGCGACTGGACGTGCCACACCCGGCAGAGGCAGGCGCTGCTGCACTGGGCGTACGATTCGCGCGATATCTAGTTGGCGCGCCGTCCGTTTGGGGCGCGGGCGATGTTGCTGTGTTTGCGGCCGTTGGTTGACCTATCAACCATTCGACGGACCGGAATCAACGATGGCGCGGGCCAAGAGTAGTTGATAGGTCAACCATCCCGCTGAATGGAACGGCAGCACCCCTCCGGCCGGCCGATCGTATTGCATAATCGGAATAGTTCTTATCGTAAATACATCTTCAGCCTCGGAAGCGACGGACGACAATCAGGCGACGTCGCCCACGCCCGGGCACGGCACAGCTATCCGTTGCCGGAGGCATTGCGCCCATGTCGATCGCTGCCAATCCCCTTGGCCGGGCCACGCTCGGCCGCAAGCTCACCGCCGGTCTCAGTCTCGTGGTGGCCACCCTGGTGGTCATGAGCATCGGCGGCTATTCCACCGGCCTGCGCATCGAGCGCGCCGCCACGGCGGCGGCGGCGAACAGTTCGCGCGCATCGGCGCTGGCCGACCGCGCCCGCCAGATGAAGTTCGACGCCGTGCAGGTGCAGCAGTGGCTGCAGGACATCTCGGCGACCCGCGGGCTGGACGGCCTGGACGACGGATACGACGAGGCGTCGGCGTCGCGCACCAGTTTCGTGTCGGGCATCGAGGAATTCCGCCGCGAGTTCCGCGACACGGGCGACGCCGCTTCGCTGGCGACGCTCGACCGCCTCGCCGCCACGTTCGAGGACTACTATGAGGTGGGCCGCGAGATGGCTGGTCGCTATGTGGCCGAGGGCCCGGCCGGCGGCAACCCGCTGATGCCGCGGTTCGACGCCGCCGCCGAGGCCCTGGTGGCGACGCTCGATCCGTTCGTCGCCGCGCAGGTAGGATCCATCGATGCCGCGACCGGCAGCGTGGTCGCCGACGCGCGCCTGATCCGGCGCCTGACGATCATCGGCAGCCTCCTGTCGCTGCTGCTGGCGACCGTCGTCGCCGTCGTCCTGGTCCGCAGCATCACGCGGCCGATCACCCGCCTGGCCGGTGAACTGCAGCGTTGCGCCGTCGAGACGGGCCACGCCGCGGCCGAACTGGACGCCGCCAGCGCCGAACTGGCCGAGGGCGCCACGACGTCGGCCGGCTCCATCGAGCGCACTGCCGACGGCATCGCGACGTTCGCGCAACTGGTGGCCGGCAACAGCCACCGTGCCCAGAACGCCCGCGCGCTGGCGGCCGACGCCAAGGCCCGCACCGACCAGGGCACCGCGGCCATGGCGCGCATGACCGAGGCGATCGGCCAGATCCGCACCTCGGCGACCGAGACGGCGCGCATCGTGAAGGTCATCGACGAGATCGCCTTCCAGACGAACCTGCTGGCGCTCAACGCGGCGGTCGAGGCGGCCAGGGCGGGCGACGCCGGGCGCGGCTTCGCGGTGGTGGCCGAGGAGGTCGGGAACCTGGCGAAGCGCTCGGCCGAGGCGGCGCGCAATTCGACCGTACTGATCAACGAGTCGGGCCAGCGCGCGGCGAACGGTTCGCGGATCTGCGACGAGATCGACGGCCTGCTGCGGGGACTGTCCGAGGCGACCGAGGCGGTCAGTACGCTGGTCGACGAGATCGCCGACGCCGGCCAGACCCAGAGCGGGGGCATCGCCGAGGTGCGCCACACCCTGGACCAGTTGCGCGCCGAGACGCAGGCCAACGCCGCGCGCTCCGAGCAGACGGCCAGTTGCGCCACGCAGCAGACCGCCGCGGCGCAGCGGATGGCGGTCATCTCGGACGAGCTGCAGCGGATGGTGACCGGCGGCGCCTGACGGCGACACGGTGCGGATCGGGCTTTGCGCCGGGACGACGGCGGGGCATAATCACCCCGCCGTCATCCGTTTCGTCCCTGCGTGAAAGGACCCGCATGAGCCGCCTTTTCCTGTCGATCATCCTGGGCGCTGCCTTGGCCGCCACGGCCCCTGGTGCGTTCGCCGCCGCGCCGGCCGCCCTGGCCGTGAACGACCTCGCCATCCCGGTGACCACCGCCCACCCGCGCGAGTACATCTTCACCGACAAGGGAGCCGCGCACCTTGCCGGCGAATGCGTCGGCGTGGACTCGCGCAGCTACCACGGCTTCTACATCGCGATGAACGAGGTCGTCGACGGCTGGTCGCTGCGGCTGGAAAGCGGCGTCGAACTGGGCGCCGCCACCGCCTTCGAGGCCGACGTGTATCCCGACCGCCTGGTGCGCCGCCACCGGCTGCCCGACGGCGGCATCGTCACCGAGACGGTCGAGCTGTTCGATCGCGAGAACGGCTTCCGCGTGCAGTGGGACGACGTGCCGTCCGGCGCCTTCGCCGTCGTGCCGCGCGTGGACATGCGCTTCCTGTGGAAGGTGGAGCAGCCCGGCTACGAGGTGCGCTTCACCGGCGACGCCCTGCTGATGTGCCGCCAGGACAAGCTGGGCGCAGCGCCCGACCCGGCGCACCCGGCGTGGCTGGCCATCGCGGTGCGCGGGGCCGACCGCTTCGAGCCCGATGGTCGCGCCGTCGAGACGCGTTATGCAAAGGACGCGGCCCGCCGCGCGATGGAGAAGGCGTCGCCGTATCTCCCGGGCTCGCTGGCCGGGCGCATCCCGCCGCAGGTGCCGAGCGGCCGCGTCGAGGCCGTGTTCGCCGCCGATGTCGACGCCGACGCCGCGCAGGCCCGCGCGCTGCGGCTGCGCAGCGAGGCGTTCGACCTGTGCGCCGCCCGCCGTGCGCGCCTGGAGAAGCTCATCGCCGACTCACGCATCACGACCGGCGTCGAGCGCGACGACAAGGCGCTGGCCTGGGCCCGCGTTTCGCTGGACAACCTGATCATGAACCAGCGGGGCCCCGGCATCTACGCCGGCTTCTACTGGTTCACCACCTACTGGGGCCGCGACACGTTCATCAGCCTGCCGGGCGCCTGCGTGACGAGCGGCGACTTCGGGACGGCGCGAACGCTGCTGCGCGGGTTCGCCGAGTTCCAGGAGAAGGACCCCGCCAGCAAGCGCGAGGGCCGCGTGCCCAACTTCGTCACCGTCGACCAGGTGCAGTACGCCAGCATCGACGGCACGTGGTGGTTCGTGCGCGCGCTGGACGAGCTGTGGCGGCAGTCGGGCGATGACGCGTTCGCACGTGAGATGGTGCCTGTCGTGTACCGCGCCGTCGCCGGAGTCGAGCGGCACGCGATGGACGCCGAGGGCTTCCTGACGCACGGCGACGGCGAGTCGTGGATGGACGGCGGCGGCGAGCAGCATCCGTACTCGCCGCGCAGCACGCGCGCGGTCGAGGTGCAGGCGCTGTGGCACCGCGGTTTGCTGACGGCCGCGATGATGGCCGAACGCTTCGGTTGGGCCGGCTACAGCGATGGGGAAGCCGAGCGTTCCGGCGCACAGTTGGCCGCCGACTACCGGGCCATGGCCGACAAGCTGGCCGCGAACTTCCACAAGCGGTTCTGGGTGAATGGCCGCCTGGTCGACCACCTGAACGCGGACGGCTCGCCCGACACGCAGGTGCGCCCCAATGCGATGCTGGCGGTCATGGCCTCGCCGACGCTGTTCACGGCGGCGCAGCGCGCGAAGATCACCGACGAAGCCGCGCGCGAACTGGTGCGGCCGCACGGCGTGCTGTCGCTGACGGCCAAGGATCCGAACTTCCACCCGAAGCACGTCGACCTGGCGAAGTACCACTACGACGAGGCCTACCACAACGGCGACGTCTGGCTGTGGCTCTCGGGCGCGTACGTGTCATCGCTGAACAACCCGCGCGACGGCTTCGGCCAGACCCGCATGCTGATGGACGAGATCCTGGACGAGGGGGCCGTCGGCACCGCGCAGGAGATCCGCGACGGGGCGCCGGCCGCCAGCAACGACGAGTTCGGCGGCGCCACCAGCCAGGCCTGGACGCTGGCCGAGCTGCTGCGAAACGTGGTGCAGGACTACGTGGGGCTGCATGTGGACCTGACCGCGCCCGAGCCGGTGATCATGATCCAGCCCTCGCTGCCGGCGGCGTGGCCGTCGCTGTCGGTGGCGACGCGCATCGGGGCGGCGCCTTGCACCATCACGGTGCCGGGGGCGGGGAAGGCGCCGGTCGTCGCTTTCACGTCCGCGCCGGACCCGCGCTGGCGGTACACCTGGCGCAAGGACGACGGGCGCGAGCTTGCCGGCTCCGTGGCGGCCAAGGACGGCGCCTGGACCGTCACTTTCGGCAGGTAGGACGCAGATTCGGGGCGGCGCCCAGCCGGCGATCGATTATCTTCCCGGGGCACGACCAAGGCCCCCGGGGCCCTTTGCTTTGCCCACCGGGCGCCGGGCGCCCGCCACTCCACCGAGAAGGAGCCCGCCGTGGCCAACCTGAAAGCCGTCATCGAGACCGACAAGGGCGTCATCAACCTGATGCTGCACGACGACCTGACCCCGCTGACCGTGGCCAACTTCGTCAACCTCGCGCAGCGCGGTTACTACGACGGCCTGAAGTTCCACCGCGTGATCAACGACTTCATGGTCCAGGGCGGCTGCCCGCGCGGCACCGGCACCGGCGGCCCCGGCTACAACTTCGCCGACGAGTGCACCCCGCAGCTGCGCCACGACGCCCCCGGCGTCCTGTCGATGGCCAACGCCGGCCCCGGCACCAACGGCAGCCAGTTCTTCATCACCCACATCGAGACAGGCTGGCTGGACGGCAAGCACACCGTCTTCGGCAAGGTCTGCGGCGAGGCCGACCAGGCCGTGGTCAATGCGATCGCGGGTGGGGACAAGATGATCAAGGTCACCATCGAGGGTGATACGGCGCCGCTTCTGGAAAAGATGGCGCCGCAGGTCGCCGAGTGGAACAAGACGCTGGGCTGAATAAGCACGCCGGCCTGAACACAACATCGCGGGGAC
>CAIWHK010000009.1 GCA_903912525.1 uncultured bacterium
GGCCGGCGCCCGGGCCGGCGGGACTGGCCGCCTGGCGCCTGGCGATGCACGTGCCGCCGTTCGACCCGCGGCGCGAGCCGGATGCGCAGCATGTCGACTGGCTGTTGCTGGACGACGCGGACCTGCTCCACCGGTTGGCGGTCGCGCGCGCGGACCTGGTGGGTGTCGCGCTGGCGGGAAGCGGGCGGCTGGTTGACGGCGGCGTACTGACCACCGCTGCGGCCGAAACACTGGCGATGCGCGCGATGCTGCTGCGCTCGTTCACGAGCTACTGGCGGATCGGGCGCGGGCGCACGGTCACGGTCGAGGACATCGATACCTCGGGCGCCGTTTCGGCGACGATGCGCGGGCGCATCTTGGAACTGCTTGCGGAGACGGACGGCGATCCCGCGCGGTTCGCGGCCGGTCTCGACCCCGTGCACAAGCGCGTGCAAAACCTGCAGAGAACGATCGCCGCCAAGCTGCTCGACTACCTGCGGGACACGGGCGCCATCGACGAGCAGGAGATCCTGAACGAGGCCGCCGTCCTGCAGCGCGTGCTCGCGGACGCCGGCCTGCGCGCGGCGCGTGACGGCGCAGCGCCGCCCGATGCGGCCATGGTTCGTGATTGCGTGGCGCGGTGGTGGCTGGCCGCGGAAGCGGCGATCGCGTCGTAGCCGGCGGGTCTTGCGGCGTTCAGTCCTGGCCGCGCCGGATCAGGTCGGTCAGCCCGGCGTTCGCTTCGAGCCGCTCGAGCAGGATCTGCCTCGTCAGCGCACACGCCTCCGAGATCTTCGTCGAACGCAGGCTGTAGTAGACGTTGATGCCGTCCTTGCGGGTGGCGACGACGCCGGCCTGCCGCAGGATCGCCAGGTGCTGCGACGTATTGGCCTTCGGGATCTCCAGCAGGTCGGCCAGTTCGTTGACCGAGATCTCCTGGTGCTCCTTCAGGATCTCGAGGATCTCGAGCCGCTTGGGGTTCGCCAGCGTCTTGCAGAGTTCCGCTTGCAGTTCGAAGAGCTTGCGATCCATGCCCAACCTTCCGCTGGAATCGACCCGCCGCGCCAGCCGGACAAGTGGTCCGGGCGCGAGTGGTCCAATATATGTTCGATTGCGCGGCTGGTAAACAGCAACGCCGCCCGGGCCCCGTCAGCGCCCCGGCCGGGCCTGCAGTTCGGCCGGCAGCTGGAAGCGCACGTTCTCCTGCATCGCCACCACCGGCTCCTCGCGCCAGCCCGCCGCCTCCAGCTCGCGCACGACCGCCTGCACCAGGTGCTCCGGGGCCGAGGCCCCCGCGGTCAGCCCGATGACCGGGATGTGCGCCAGTTCGCCCGCGCGCAGGTCGGCCGGCCCGTCGATCAGCGTGGCGGGCACGCCGTGATTGATGGCCACCTCGCACAGGCGGCGGCTGTTGCTGCTGTTGGTCGACCCGACCACGAGCAGGTGGCCGATGCCCATCCCGACCAGCGTCTTGACCGCATCCTGCCTGTTCTGCGTCGCGTAGCAGATGTCACTCTTGGCGGGCTCGACCAGCAGCGGGAAACGCTCGCGCAGCGCGGCGGCGATGTCGCGCGTCTCGTCGACGCTGAGCGTGGTCTGCGTGGCCAGCGCCAGCGGCGTCTCGGGCCCGAACGGCAGCGTCGCGACGTCGGCCACGCTCGTCACCAGCGTGATGTGACCGGGCGCCTCGCCCATCGTGCCGAGCACCTCGTCGTGTCCCGCGTGCCCGATCAGCAGCATGTGCCGACCGTCGTCGACATGGCGCAGCACTTCCTGGTGCACCTTCGTCACCAGCGGGCAGGTGGCGTCGATGGCGCGCAGGCCGCGGCGCTCGGCCGTCAGCCGCACCTCCGGCGCGATGCCGTGCGCGCTGAAGACGACCGTGGCGCCGTCCGGCACCTCGTCCAACTCGTCGACGAACGCGACGCCGCGCGCCTTGAAGTCGTCAACCACCGCGCGGTTGTGGACGATCTCGCGGCGGACGTAGAGCGGCGTCCCGTGGATCTCGAGCAGGCGGTCGACGACCTCGATGGCGCGCTCGACCCCCGCGCAGAAACCGCGCGGCTGGACAGTCAACAGGCGACGGGCAGGATCGGCGGCCATGGGCGCTCCCCGGCTAGGGATCTGGTGGCGACAGGGCTTCCCGGGCCGGGCCCCCTGGGCGCCGGCTGAGGCGGAACAACCGCCGCAAGATAGCCCAGGACGATGCGGGTGGGTATACCCCCGGCGACCAATCAGTGGGGCTTATTGATTCATCAGCAAACGCGATTGGCCGCGCCGACCCGCGCAACGTTATGCTTGTTCGGTACCTGGTTCGGGAGACGAGCAAAGATTTCGGCCCGTTTTCCCGGACATTTGGTATTCAATTAGCAGCAAATGTGAGATTATTCACCAACCTCTTCTGAATTTGTTGCGAAACAGTGAAGAATGGTGTAATCTTCAATCAACAGCTCGCGGCTTGTCGGTATCTCCCTCCAATCCCCCACCGGCATGCCGTTGGACCGGCCCCGTAATCACGGGGCCGGTTCTCTTTTGTACGCACCCTGGCCGGATATTCAGCGGGACGGACCACCAAACAGCGCGTCGAAGCGCTGCTGCGCTGCCGCCACGGCGGGCGTGACGACCGGTACCGACAGCGCGCGACGGCGCGCGTCCTGCAGGCCCTGGCGGGGATCGTTCCACAAGGGGTCGATCGTTGCGGCGAGGCGCAGTGCGGCGACCGCCTGCCCATAGAATGAGAGCGCGGCCAGGGCCGCCGGCTCGTCCGCGGCGGTCGAGGCCGGCCCGAGCGCCGCGCGCGCCAGCTCGCCCTGCAGCAGGCGGCACAGGCCCAGGTTCAGCGCCGACAGGTGCGAGCGCGGGTAAACCTCGAGCGCGCGGACGCTGTGGACGGCCGCCTGTTCGAGCAGGGGCGCGGCGCGCGCCACCAGCGCCGTCGACTCACCGGCGCGGCCGGCCGTCGCCAACGCGGCCACGCGATCGACATCGGGCCGCGCCTGCGACAACAGCAGCGCGCCGTAGCGCATGTGTGCGTCGACATCGCCCGGGTCCAGTTCCGTCGCGCGCCGCAGGTGGCCGGCGGCCTGCGCCAGGTCGGGCTGCCGCCCGCCGAAGGGCCGCATGTTGATGACGCCCAGGTTGAACTCGTCCTGCGCCAGCCAGCGCGCATCGCCCAGCCGGTACCAGTCGATGTTCGTCACCGTGAACAGCGCCGCCACAACGCCGGCGGCCAGTGCAAAGCGCCGCACGTCGGCGCGGCGCCACTCCAGCAGCTGCGCGACGAAGGCCGCCGCGAACAGCGCGGCCAGCGGCAACAGCGGCGCGCGGAACCGCGCCGCGACGAAGAACGGCAGGATGGCCGCCGCCTGCACCACCACCAGCCAGCGCAACAGGTCGCTGCGCGGGTCGCGCGGGACGAAGACCAGCCCCGCGACCGCCAGCGGCAGCAGCAGCCACGTGCCCGGCCACCAGCGCGCGAGCACGAACACGCCTTCCTTCTCGGCCAGCCAGCGCGGGTTGATGTTGTTGCGGCCTTCGCGCGCGTTCAGCAGCAGCACCGACTTCTTCAACAGCAACTGCAGCTCGCGCCCGGGGTTCGCCGCCATCCACTTGAACGCGTCGCGCGCCAGCAGGTCCGAGAACGCGCCCGGCTTCACGGCCCCGCGCTGCCGCGCGGACAACTGCAGCCCGTCCCAGCGCACGCCGACCGGGATGGCCGACACGCCGTCGGCCTCGTCGCCGTTTCCGGTCAGCAGGTTGACGCCGAAGTTCGCGCTGACCGGCACGAACTCGCCGTAGCGCAGGTTGTGCAGCGTGGCCGGCGCGATCCCGATGGCGCAGCCGAGCGCCACCGGCACGATCGCGCGCCAGCCCGGCGCCGCGCCGCCGCGCCCCTGCCGCCACAGCCACACGCCCAGCACCGGCAGCACGACCAGGATGTTCGGCCGGCCCAGCGCCGCCAGCCCCAGCAGCAGTCCCGCCGCGGCGAAGCGGCGGTTACCGTGCCGCGTCGGCGCGATCGCGGCCTGCAGGAACAGGAGCAGCGAGCCCTGGGCCAGGGCCATCGTCCAGGCCTCGGCGACCATCTGCGCCTCGAAGAACGGGAGAATGGGCAGCGCGGCCGCCGCCAGCGCTCCGGCCAGCGCGATGCGCGGGCGGAACGCGAGCCGCGCGACGGCAAACGTCAGCACCGACGTCACGACGCCCACGCCCAGTTGCAGCACCAGCACGCCGGGCATGCCCAGGCCGAGGCGATAGAGCATCGCCAGCAGGTAGCCGGCCAGGGGCGGCTTGAAGAAGGCCTGCGTCTCGAACGGGCGGCCCTCGACGAGCGCGCGCGCCCACTGGTCGAAGAACGACGCATCGACCACGGGCGTCTGCATGAAGAGCGAACGGCTCGCCGGCAGCCAGAACAGGATGCGCACGAGCAGCGCGACGGCAGCCACCATCGCGGCCTGGCGCCAGGGAAACGCCTCGACGGAAGCCTTGGCGGCATGGCGCCCTGAATTGCGCTCTGAATGGAATTGTGACGTGGCCACGCGGTCCTTTCACGGTGGGCGCGACCCGGGGCGGCCGCAGCGTGGCGCAGCATACGAGTGTGGCGGCGCCGGCGTCAAGGCGGCCGGATCTCAGGGGACAGTCGTGGGGGATAGCCGCGAGGGATACAGCCGACCCTCATTGCCCGCGCCCGGCGGACGGCGTATCGTTGCGCGTCCTCGCCGTCCTTATGACCGTCACCACCGGTGACGCCGGGAGGCTTCCCATGGATTGCTGCAGTCCCGTCGCGGACGTGCACGCCGCGACCCTCACACTCTGGGCCGCGCTGGGCATCGGCCTGACCACCAGCCTCGGCCATTGCCTGGGTATGTGTGGCCCGCTCATCAGCACGTATTCACTGGCGCAGGGCAAGGCCGACAGCCGCCTGCGCTCGCTGTTGCCCGGCCTGCTGCTGTACCACCTGGGGCGCCTCAACACGTATGCGCTGCTCGGCGCGGTGCTCAGCCTGGCCTCGACCGCAACGCACGCCGCGGCGCCGACGGCCGGCATGCGCGCCATCGTGTTCCTGGTCGCCGGCTCGCTGATGGTCGTGATGGGCCTGGGCCTGGGCGGCTGGCTCCCCACCGGCCGCCTGCTGACGGGCAACCGGCTCGGCCGCATGATCGCCGACCGGTTCCTCTCCTTCGTCGGCACCCGCTCGCCCTTCGGCCGCTACTTCCTGGGCATGGCCAACGGCCTGGTACCGTGTGGACCGGTGTACGCGATGGCCGCCGCCGCGCTGACGGCCCCGACGCCCCTGCACGGCGCCGGCACGATGGCGATGTTCGGGCTGGGCACCGTGCCGGTGCTGCTGGCGGTCGGCCTGGGCGCCGGCCGGCTGGCCCCCGCGCTGCAACGGCGGTTCAACATCGGCGCCGCCGTGCTGGTCGTGTTCATGGGCGTGGAGTTCCTCCTGCGGGCCGGCAAGCTGGCCGGCATCGTCCGCGAGATCCGGTGGGGATTCTGGCCGCAGTTTTGAGGATTTCCGGGGTGGCGGCCCGGAGCTGCCACCCCTTCTCGTCGCAATACCGGAGTATTTTTATACTTGATTGTTATTTTGTCATTTGGTTTGCAAATTCCCCCGCGATCAGGTAGAGTTCTCCCTTACGAGGAACTCGGGGAATCCCCGGGGAGCCGCGTCGGATTCGCCCTCCGAAAAAGATGATGCCTGCGATGCCCGCCTTGCCCCGGTGCATCGCCGTCGATGATGCCACACCGCGAGGGATGATCCATGAGCGCCGTCCGCTGCACGCTTGCCATCGTACTGACAGCCCTCTTCATCGCCGTTCCCGCCTCCGCTTTCCACAGCGGCGGCGTCGCTGCGTGTTCCGGTTGCCACACCATGCACGTCAGCCAGGACGGGCGACCGGGCATGCACTGGACGCCGGGCGGCAATCCCGATCTCCTTAAGTACGGCAATGCGACCGACACCTGCGTGCGCTGCCACTATTTCCGCGGCGAGTTCTCCAACGGCAACGGCTACGGCCCCGGCGGCGATTTCTACTGGCTGACGCGCACGTTCACGTGGACGACCCCGTGGGGCACCACCGAGAGCAGCAGCGGCGCCTCGCACGGCCACAACGTGGCCAACCGCGTCTTCGGCGTGACGGTGGACCCGGTGCTTTCGCACGCGCCGGGCGGCGATTTTCTCAGCAGCAGCCTCAGCTGCACCAGCTGCCACGACCCGCACGGCAACACGAATTTCCGCATGCTCTACGACTCGACGCTCGGACCGGCGTACGAAGGCGACCAGCGCTACGCGTTCACCGCCGATGCGCCCGAGGCCGTCGGCAACGAAGGCACGACGCTGGTCGGCGGCGGCAACAACGAGACCGACGCGCGGCACACCGTCTACCGCAACGGCGTCGACGAGTGGTGCGCGAACTGCCACGCCGAGATGCACGACAACGCCGGCGCGCGCTTCACGCACCCGACCGGCGCGATGCTCGGCACCTCGATCGCGGACAACTACAACCGCTACGTCAGCACCGACAATCCCGACGGCGGCGCGCCGTCCATGTCGTATTCCGGCCTGGTGCCCTTCGAGGCCGTGACCATCGACCTCGCGACCATCGACCCCTCGAGCGCCACGGCCGGCCCCGGCGCCGAGGACGAGGTCATGTGCCTGACCTGCCACCGCGCCCACGCTTCGCCGTTCGCGGACGCCGGACGCTGGGACTTCGCGGCCACCTACCTGGCCCGTGACTCGCACCCGCAGACGGGCGATGGCGGCGCCAGCGCCCAGGACGTCACGAACCGCTACTACGGCCGCGTGTTCGGCGCCAACCAGCGCTCGCTGTGCAACAAGTGCCACGCCAAGGACTACGGCGACAAGCCCCTGGTCGCGCAGCACGGCAAGCCGCGGGAAGAGTGGCCGGACGATCCGACCGGCACCGGACAGGGCCGCTGAACGCGTCTCCACGGGTCAATTGACGGACACACCGCCGGGCCTTCGGGTCCGGCGGTCGCTTTGTCCTCCCCGCCCCACGCCTGTTGACCCCTCCTCCCGCACGCCCTACTATTGACCGGACTGCCTTCGTCCGGACTGCGCAACTCCTTGCGCGGCGCAGGCTTTTTGCGACCGGGAGCCCTCCGCGGACATCATGAAGACCGATGCGATCGCCATTCCCGCCGATTGGCCGGACGACTGGCAGCGCGCCGCGAAGTCCGGCGCCTGCCTGCATTGCGGCAACCGGCTCGGCCGCTACTGGAAACCGGGCGACGGTCCGTTCTGCTGCCACGGCTGCCATGCCGTGTGGGACCTGATCCACGATGCCCGCCTCGAGCGCTTCTACAACCTGAAGCCCTCGACCACCGCGCCGGCCGCGACGCTGCGCCCGGACAGCTTCGCCTGGCTGGACCGCATGCTGGCCGAACGCGCGGTCACCGCGCCCGGCGATCCCGTCCTGCGCCTGGACCTGGACATCCAGGGCGTGCATTGCGCCGCGTGCGTCTGGCTGATCGAGGAGCTGTTTCGCCGGCAGGCGGCCGGCGTGTCGGTGCGCCTGAACCCGGCGCTGGGCAAGGTCGAGATGGTGTGGGACGCCGGCCGCGGCGACCTGAAGGCCTTCCTGGGCGAGGTCGAACGCTTCGGCTACCGCCTGGGGCCGGCGCGCAAGGGCGTGCAGCACCACTCGCGCGCGCTGGTCATGCGCATGGCCGTCGCGATCGCGATGGCGATGAACGTGATGCTGTTCAGCGTCAGCGTGTACTTCGGGCTGGGCGACGGGATGCTCTACCGCTTCTTCGGCTGGCTCAGCTTCGGGATGTCGACCATCTCGCTCATCGCCGGCGGCGGCGTGTTCTACCGCGGCGCCGTCGCGGGCCTGCGGCGCGGCGTGCTGCACCTGGACGTGCCCATCGCGCTGGGGATGACGCTGGCTTACGCCGGCTCGGTGTACGCATGGCTCGTCGGCGGCATGGAAGCCACCTACTTCGACAGCCTGTGCGCGTTCATCGCGCTGATGCTGGTCGGGCGCTGGGCGCAGGAGCATATCCTCGAGCGCAACCGCAACTCGCTGCTCGAATCGAGCGGCGCCGAAAACCTGACCGTCAAGCGCGTGCGCGGCGGCAGCCTCGAGGCCGTGGGCGCGGCGGAGATCCTCCTGGGCGACGAACTGTGGGTCGCGCCGGGCGACCTGCTGCCGGTGCGCGGCCTGCTGCTGCGGCGCCCGACAGAGGCGGCGCTGGACTGGATCACCGGCGAGTCGGGCCAGGTGGCGTTCCAGCCGGGCGAGGCGATTCCCGCCGGCGCCTTCAACGCATCGGCACAGGGCTTCGCCGTCGCCGCGGCCGAGGACTTCGGCGACAGCCGCCTGAACGACCTGCTGCGCACGACGTCGATTGCCGACGAGCAGTTCCGCCCGCAGTGGTGGCACCGCATCGCGGGCTGGTACGTGCTGGCGGTGCTCGTGGCCGCGACGGGCGGCTTTTTGCTCTGGGTGGGCCGCGACCTGGCCCGTGCTGTCGAGGTGACGATCGCCATCCTCGTCGTCACGTGCCCCTGCGCGCTGGGCCTGGCGACGCCGCTGGCCGAGGAACTGACACACCACCGGCTGCGGCGCGCGGGCGTGTTCATCCGCAAGGCGTCGTTCCTCGAGAAGGCACTGGCGGTACGGCGCGTGCTTCTGGACAAGACCGGCACGCTGACGCTGGGGCGCCTGGTGCTGGGCCCGGAGGGCGATGCCACCCTGGCTGCGCTGTCGTCGCGCGAGCGCGCCGTGCTGCGGCACATGACCGCGCGCAGCAACCACCCGGTCAGCGCCTGCGTGGCCGCGGCGTTGGGAGCGGTGCGGGAAGGCGAGGTGCCGGTCGATGACGACGGCGCCGACGACCTGCGCGAGCTGCCGGGACGTGGCCTCGAACTGGAACTGCCGGACGGCGTGTGGCGGCTGGGCCGGGCGACATTCGCGCGCGGCGATGCCGATGCCGCGCCGGGCCTGGAAGCGGGCGCCGGCGGCGAGACCCTGTTCACCCGCGACGGCGCCGCGCTGGCGCACCTGCTCCCGGCCGAGGAGTTCAAGGCCGACGCGGCCGGCGAGATCGCCGCCCTGCGGCGAGCCGGCTACGAACTGCACCTCCTGAGCGGCGATGCGCAGGCCAAGGTGGACCGGGCCGCACTGGCCCTGGGCCTGCCTGCCGAGCGCGCCGAGGGCGACCTGGACCCTGAGGCCAAGGCGGCGCGCGTGCGCGCCCTGGACCAGCACGACACCTTGATGGTGGGCGACGGCCTGAATGATTCGCCGAGCTTCGCCGCCGCCTGGTGCGCGGCCACTCCCGCAGTGGACCGGCCGGTGCTGCCCGGCAAGGCCGACTTCTATTTCCTCGGCGACGGCATCGCCGCCATCGGCCGCTCGCTGTGGGAAGCGCGTCGCCTGCGGCGCATCGTCCGCGGCAATCTCGTGATCGCGATCGCCTACAACGTGGTGGCGGTCGGTTGCTGCGCGGCCGGACTGGTCACGCCGGTCGCCGCCGCCATCTTCATGCCGGCCAGTTCGGTCGCCGTCGTGACGCTGACCGCAGTACGGGTTTCGAGAGGCAAATCATGGATGTGAGGAGGAACGCATGGACGTGATCGTGGCCATGGTCTTCTTCAGTCTCGCCTTGGTGATAGCGGGACTCATTTTCTTTTTCAATAGGCTGCGCGGCGGTGACTTCGATCACGGCGAGCGACTGTCCCTGTTGCCGCTCGCCGACGACGACGGCGCGACAAACGAGACAAAACAAGTTGACCCTCGGAACAGGGATGACAAATTGGACCGACTGGGTTCCAATGACGCGGATGAGTTGCGCACGCCGCCGCCGGCGTAGGTCCTTGCCCGCGCACATGCTGCGAGGCACAACGTCGGCGCCGGACAGCCGGACGAGCAAAGGAGGAAGGTGCTCCCCATGGACACCACGAACACGCAGATGAAGACGGTTGTCTACGACGATGCCGTCGTACGAGCCTTCTCGATCGTTACGGTGCTCTGGGGCGTCGTCGCGTTCCTGTTGGGCGTGATCGTCGCCGCGCAGTTGTCGTTCTGGCAGGCCAACTTCGGGCTGGAGTGGCTCAGTTTCGGGCGCCTGCGCCCGCTGCACACGAACGCCGCCATCTTCGCCTTTGTCGGCAACGGCATCTTCGCGGGCATCTACTACTCGTCGCAGCGACTCCTGAAGACGCGCATGGCCAACGACATGCTCAGCTGGGCCCACTTCTGGGGCTGGCAGATCATCATCGTCTGCGCCGCGCTCTCGTATCCGCTGGGACTGACGCAGGGCAAGGAGTACGCCGAGCTGATCTGGCCCATCGACCTGATGGTCGTCGTGGTCTGGGTCATCTTCGGGGCGAACTTCTTCTGGACCCTGGCGAAGCGCAACGAGAAGAACCTCTACGTGGCGATCTGGTTCTACATCTCGTGCATCGTCACGATCGCGGTGCTGTACATCGTCAACAACCTGGCGCTGCCGACCAGCCTGACGCACAGCTACCCGATCTTCGGCGGCGTGCAGGACGCGCTGGTCCAGTGGTGGTACGGGCACAACGCGGTGGCGTTCTTCCTGACCACGCCGCCCCTGGGCCTGATGTACTACTTCATGGTGAAGGCGGCCGACCGCCCGGTGTACTCGTACCGGCTGTCGGTGGTGCACTTCTGGTCGCTGGTCTTCCTGTATATCTGGGCCGGCCCGCACCACCTGCTGTACACGGCGCTGCCCGACTGGGCGCAGACCCTGGGCATGCTGTTCTCGATCATGCTGTGGGCGCCGTCGTGGGGCGGCATGCTCAACGGCCTGCTGACGCTGCGCGGCGCCTGGGACAAGCTGCGCACCGACCCGGTCATCAAGTTCTTCGTCGTGGCCGTCACGTTCTACGGCATGGCCACGTTCGAGGGCCCGCTGCTGTCGATCAAGAGCGTCAACGCACTGGGCCACTACACGGACTGGATCATCGGCCACGTACACGGCGGCGCGCTCGGCTGGAACGCGTTCCTGACGTTCGGCCTGCTGTACTGGCTGTTCCCGCGCCTGTGGGGCACGAAGCTGTACAGCACCAAGATGGCCGAACTGCACTTCTGGATCGGCACCATCGGCATCCTGATGTACGTCGTGTCGATGTGGGTCAGCGGCGTCAGCCAGGGCCTGTTCTGGCGCGCCCTGGACGCCGAGGGCTTCCTGAAGTACCCGGACTTCATCGAGGGGCTGTCCAACAGCATCCCGATGTACCACACGCGACTGCTCGGCGGCGTCCTGTTCCTGGGCGGCTCGCTGCTGATGGTCTGGAACCTGGTCATGACCGCGCGCGCGGGCAAGCCCGTCACGGTCAGCGTGCAGGTCCCGGCGCAACGCCCGGCCGGCGACAAGGCAAGCGCGTGGCAGCTGCTGACCAGCGCTCCCATGCTGTTCATGATCGGCCTGATCCTGCTGGCGGTGTGGTTCGGCGCGGCGGGCAGCATGCTCAGCCCCGTCATCCTGGCCCTGCTCATCGTGCTGGGCATCGCCATGATCATCTCGTACGGCGTGCACCAGAAGCGCTGGGGCCACTGGTACGGGTTGATCGAGCGCAATGCGCTGGTGTTCACGCTGCTGGCCCTGTTCGCGATCCTCGTCGGCGGCGCCGTCGAGATCATCCCGACGGTCATGGCCAGCAAGGATGTGCCGCTGCAGATCACCGACAAGATGATCGCCGCGGATCCGCTGCTGGCCGAGAAGGCGAAATGGGTGCAGAAGCCCTACAGCCCGCTCGAACTGGCCGGACGCGACATCTTCGTGAGCGAAGGCTGCTACAACTGCCACAGCCAGATGATCCGCCCGTTCCGCCACGAGGTGCTGCGCTACGGCGAGTACTCGCGGCTGGAAGAATCGCTGCTGGACCATCCGTTCCAGTGGGGCAGCAAGCGCACCGGGCCGGACCTGGCGCGTGAAGGCGGCAAGTACGACAACCTGTGGCACTACATGCACCTGAACAACCCGCGTTCGACGTCGCCGGCGTCCAACATGCCGGCGTACGCGCACTTCAAGCGCAAGACGGTGAACGTGTCCGCGCTCCAGAAGCACCTGGCCGTTCAGAAGACCCTCGGCGTGCCGTACACGGACCAGGACCTGGCGCTGGCCGGGCAGCGGTACGCGAGCCAGGCGAAACTGATCGCCGACGACCTGGCCGCCAAGAGCGTGACGGTGGCGCCGAACAGCCAGATGGTCGCGATGATCGCGTACCTGCAGCGGCTGGGGCGCGGCCCGCAGCCCGTGGTGCCGGTGGTAGCGGCCCCGACGCCGGCGGTGCAGGCTGTGCCTGCGACGCCGGCAACAACGACGACCACCCCGGCGGCAACGCCGGTGACTGCTGCGCCGGCAACGGCAACGGCAGCCAAGCCCGCGCCGACCGGTCACTGACCTGCAGGCGGGCAGGAGTAAGGGAATGTTCCAGGAGTTCTTTTCGCGCAGCTCGCATCTGATATGGCCCGTCCTGGGCCTGTTGCTGAGCGTGGCGTTCTTCATCGGCGTGCTGGCCTATGTCTTCCTGGGCCTGCGCGACCGTGGGCACATCAGCCAGTTGGCGGCGCTGCCGTTCGATACCGAGGAAACGATTGAGGGCCCCGCCGTCGTGAAGGCGGGGCAAATCGGGAGGGCCAGTTAGATGAGCGAGAACCAGAACACCCGCGACAACCGGGCCGAGTATCGCCAGGACACGGTGATGGCCCACGAGTACGACGGGATCAAGGAGTTCGACAACCGCCTGCCGAACTGGTGGATGTGGATCATGTGGGGCTCCATGATCTTCGCCCTGGGCTACTGGCTGGTGTTCCAGACGCTGCACCTGAGGCCCGAGTCGCAGGAGCAGTTCGCGATCGCGCAGCAGAAGGCGCAGGAAGCACAGCTGGCCCGCGCCGCCGCGCAGGGCCTGGACAACAACTTCCTGGTCATGATGAGCCAGACGGCGTCGAAGGTAGCCGAGGGTCGCGAGATCTTCGTGAAGCACTGCGTGGCCTGTCACCTCGACAAGGGCCAGGGCCTGGTCGGCCCGAACCTGACCGACGGTGTCTGGATCCACGGCTGCGAACCGATGCTGATGCTCAAGACCGTGACCGACGGCGTGCCGGCCAAGGGCATGCCGGCGTGGCAGAACCAGCTGGGACCGACGCGCGTGCAGGCGGTGGTCTCGTACGTGATGACGCTGAAGAACACGAACGTGCCCGGCAAGGCCCCCGAGGGCCAGCCTTGCCAATTCTGAGCGGACCTTTTCGGTTCGCCACAAGGGCGGTCGCTTTTCGGCGGCCGCCCTTTTATTTTGCGCAAAAGGACACGGGGCGGCTGTGACATCCGGCAGCCAGGGAACCGCCCCGGGAAGGACGACACGATGAGCGAACGGGAAGACAGCGAACAGGGCAGCGACGGCGGGACCGACATGACCGCCGGGCGGCGTTCAGCCAAGCGCCAGCCTGACCTCGACACGGTCTATACGATCAACCCCGACGGCTCACGCAACGTCCTGAAGGTCGCCGATGTGCGGGGGCGCTGGACCGTCCGCAAGTACATCTTCTACTACGCCCTGATCGCCATCTACCTGGCCGCGCCGTGGATCACGATCGGCCGCCACCCGGCGGTGCTGATCGACATCCCCGCGCGCTCGGCCTACCTGATGGGCGCCACGTTCACGAACCAGGACTTCCACCTGTTCTTCTTCGTGCTGATCGGCGCGGGCATCGGCCTGTTCGTGGCGACATCGCTGTTCGGGCGCGTCTGGTGCGGCTTTGCCTGCCCGCAGACCGTGTTCATGGAAGGCGTCTTCCGGCCCATCGAGCGCCTGCTGGAGGGTGACCGCATCGCCCGGATGAAGCGTGACAAGCAGGGCGGCGACGGCGCCGGCTCGGCCGCCCGCAAGGTGGCCAAGCACGCGATCTACATCTTCCTGAGCTGGAACTTCGCCATCGCCTTCATGTGCTACTTCATCCCGACACGGACGATGGCCACGCTGATCCCGTTCTTCGACGGCCACCTGACGTCGCTGATCTGGTGCCTGTTCTGGACCGCCCTGCTGTACTTCGACTACAGCTGGTTCCGCGAGCAGACCTGCCTGATCATCTGCCCCTACGGCCGCCTGCAGTCGACGCTGGTCGACTACGACACGATCATCATCGGCTACGACACCAAGCGTGGCGAGCCCCGGCACCACGGAGTGGGCACCGGCGGCGACTGCATCGACTGCCGTCGCTGCGTGGACGTCTGCCCCACGGGCATCGACATCCGCAACGGCCTGCAGATGGAGTGTATCGGCTGCACGAACTGCATCGACGCCTGCGACGAGATCATGGACAAGATCGAACGACCGCGCGGGCTGGTGCGGTTCGACTCGTCGCGCGGCTTCGAGACCGGCAAGTCGCGCCTGCTGCGGCCGCGTTTCTTCGTCTACGGCGTGATCATCGCGGTGCTGACCGCCCTGTTCATCATGCGCGCCACGGCGCGCGAGGAATTCCAGGTCACGGTGCTGCGGTCGCAGGGCCTGCCGTTCACCATCGAGAACGGCACCATCCGCAACCTCTACACCTTGCACCTGCAGAACAAGACCGACATCGCGCGCGTGTTCAAGGTGGCCCCGGCCGCCGGCGCGCTGGCGGGCCGTGCCGGTGTTGAGTACATCATCCCCCAGGACCGGTTCGAGATCCCGGCGCTGGGCGACCGCCGACTGGCGGCATTCGTCTCGATGCCGATGACCAGCTACAGCGAGTCGCAGCCCTTCGCGTTCACGATCACGGACTCGACGGGCGGCATCACGCAGGACATCAAGGTGACGTTCCTGGGACCCTGAGCCCAGCGCACGAAGGACGGATATGCGGAAGTGGCTCTACGACAACCCGTGGATCTGGGTCGTGGTCTTCCTGGCGACGCTGATCGCCGGCAGCGTCGCGACGGTGATCATCGCCGAGATCAACAAGCCCGAGATCGTCCGGCCGAAGGAGCCGAAGCGCCCGCGCGCGGGCGGTCCCTCGACCCGGGCGCTCGCCCTGCCGCGGATCATCGTTTCCTGAAGGCGCGGTCGCCCCGCGCCCGCCCATTCCCCACCCCCCAGGCGTCCGCCGGCCCCCGTATCCGGGGGTCAAGTCGGGCGCTCCCCTGCCGAAACCCACTCATCGGGACGGATATTGTCCCAATGCCCTCGCCCGGGCCCAACTCCAGGAGCGCCCGCGCATGTCCCTGGCCGTTGCCGACAGCGATGTGATCCTCGATGTCACCGGCAAGCCCGTCGGTATCGACGTCGCGATGTTTCTCAAGGCGCTCGACCGCCTGTTGACGGTCGGTGCCTACTATTCCAATTCGCATGAGCAGTACCACCGTGCCGCGGAGACCCAGTGCGCGGCGATGGTCGCGGCCATCCGGCCGAACCCGTCGCTGTCCATCGAGGTCGCCGCCGGCGGGCTGATCGTCGGCGGTTCGACGGTGGACCCGCACCTGCGGGTCGCGCGACAGGTGCACGACCTTCTCGTGTCGCTGAACGTGGCCTGCCTCGAAGTCTCGGTCCGGCTGACGCCCGCGGACCTGCGCCAGGCCATCGCTGCCCTCCAGGCGCACCGCCTGGAATTCGGCCATGCCCAGTCCTTCCGCGCCATCACCATCGAGAACATGCCCGCGACCGTCAGCGTCTCGAGCCGCCGCGTCACGTCCATCGAGGACGATGACGAGACGTTCGACTCGCTGCTGGATTCCTGGAGCGAGGGCACCGGGCCGGCGGCCTTCGACTTCTCGGTGCAGGGCCCGGTGCGGGCCGACTTCCTGCGCGACCTGATGGCCGTGCTGCAGGAAGCATCCGACAACATCAACGACGATGCGAGCGCCACCGATGCGGCCGCCGCCGGCGCGCACCGGCAGGCCGTGATCTCGCGCGAGGAGCTCGAGGCGATCCAGGACGGCGTGCAACGGCTGCTGCAGCGCGACCCCGACGCCAACGAGATCGCCAACCTGATGGCGCTGGCGCGACAGGCGCTCGAACTGAGCGGCGACCCGGAAAAGGCGCGCCTGGTCTTCGACCAGTTGCGCAAGAGGGTCGGCGACGAGGACGGGCCCGGGGCGCGGCTCCTGCGCGCCCGCGCGGACCATGTCTGGACCGTGGACGAGCTGGCTGGGCGCACCGCCGAACTGGCCGGCCGACCGACGACCCTGCCCGAACCGGTCGCTGCTGCCCGCCGCGACCAGCTGGCCATCGGCTTCCGGTTGCTGGCGGCCGGCGCCCGCGATCCCGGTTTCGAGGCGTCGCTGGCCGTGCTGCACAAGGCCTGCGGTTCTCGCGAGTTCGGCACCGCCGAGGCCGCTGTGTTCGCCTCCGCCATCGTCACGCTGGCGAACCTGGGACGTCGCGATGTGATCGACCGCGTCCTGCCCCGCCTTCTGCCCGAGATCCGCGCGACCCGCCCCGACCTCCTGGCGCAGATCTGGTCCGGAGTCGATGCGAACCTGGCGCCGCCGGCGCTCGCGCTGCTGTGGCCCCACCTGGCCAACGACGTGTTCCTCGGCCTGGAGTCGGCGACGGAGTCTGTGCTGATCCGCTGCCTGCTGCTGGCCGGCGGGCTGGATATCGACACGGCGCTGGAGCAGCTGCCGCGGCTCGCGACATTGCCTGGCGCCGAGCGGCAGTCGCCGCCCGAACAGATCTTCATGGTCGCGCCCCTGCGCGCGCGCTGCCTGCATGCCGCGCTTTTGCGCACGGCGGCGGCCGAGCGCCACGCGCAACGCCTCTACCGCGAACTGCGGCGGCGACCTCCCGACGCCCTGACCGGCATCGTCACCGCCGCCGTCGAGGACGGCGAGGCGATCGACAGCGAATTGCTGCAGGTGCTCGTGCGCGAGGGCGGCCACAAGACGTCTCCGCCGGCGCTGGTCGAACTGGCGACGGCGCTCCTGCTCGAGGCCATCCCGGCCCTTCACGTGAAACGCAGGCGCGAGGCGTGGCTGGCAGCTGCCATCACGTGGCTGGGCGCCACCTCTCCGGGCCGTTCGCGGGAACTGCTGCAGCGCATCAGAACCGAGAAGAAGTGGCTGGTGCGGGCGGCCTGGCCTGACGCCTGCCGCGCGGCGGCGGACGCCGCCCTGGCCGCGAACGGGCAGGTTGGCTGACATGGAACAGCGGTACAGCGACTTCATCATCCGGCTCGCCAACGGCATCAGCCAGAGGCAGATGTACTTCGACACGCACCCGCGCGTGCTGGCCACCGGTCGCGAGGTCGCCGAACAGCTGACGACGCTGGCGCGCGAGACCGGTGAGGACGCGCTCTCGGTCGGCATCTACGGCGGCCGGTTCGTGCGCAACGGGCACTATCTGGTCGGGCCGTCCATCGCCGGGCGCGCCCTGATCGACTTCGCCGGGCGCCTGGGCTGCGGGGGCTTCACCTTCAGCCTGCCGCTCGCCGCCGACGACATCAACACGTTCTTCCGCCTTGGCGCCGACCGCTCGCAGGCGTATGCCGGGCTGGCCGAGGCCCAGGCGGCCTTTGTCCGGCATGGCCTGTCCGGCATTACGCTGGCCCGGCCGCTGTGCGAGGACATCGAGGACGACGACGCCGAGTCCGCTCACGAAGCGGATGGCGCCGAACGGCCGGCGACCGACTTCACGCCGCTGGTCGGCGTCTACCAGGACATGTACGACGCCGTGTCGACCAACGCGCTGACCGTGGGCAACAACGGCGCCATCGACATCAGCCGGGCCCTGGCGGCCGGCCAGAGCCTGGTCGACCTGACCGAGCACGGCGCCCTGGACGTGATGCAGTTCCTGCGCTACCCGGACTACGACAGCTACACCATCGGCCATTCGGTGCGCGTCGCGGCGCTGTCCGCGATGGTGGCGCGCGCGCTGGGCTGGCCGGAGCACGTCCTGGCCGAACTGGCCGCCGCCGGGCTGCTGCATGACCTCGGCAAGGGCCGCATCCCGCCGGAGATCCTGTTCAAGCCCGGCCGGCTGGACGATGAAGAGCGCCGCATCATCGAGACGCACCCCGAACTGGGCGCCCGGCTCCTGCTCGACAACGGCGAGAGCAGCGCCCTGATCCTGTCCGCCACCTGGGGACACCACCTGCGGCACGACGGCGGCGGCTACCCGTTGATGCCCGCCTGGCACCTGCCGGGCATCGTCGCCGAACTGGTCCATGTCTGCGACGTGTTCGAGGCGCTGACGGCGCTGCGGCCCTACAAGCGGCCGATGTCGCCGCGGCATGCGTTCGAGCTCATGCTGCGCGAGGAGTCGGCTTTCCACCCGCGGCTGCTGGCCACGTTGATCGACACGCTGGGGTTGTACCCGCCGGGCAGCGAGGTGCAGTTGAGCGACGCGCGCACGGCGGTGGTCGTCGGCCGCGGAACAGCGCTGGATCGCCCGGTGCTGCGCATCACGCGGGGCATGACCGGCCAGCCGGTCGCGCGCGACGTGCAGCCGACGCTCGACCTTGCCGGGCGGCCCGACCTGGAGATCGTGGAGATCGTGTCGGTGGGCATGACCGGGGAAGCCCTGCCCTGTTGAGCCCGGGTCCCCGGCCATGGAGCGACTTCTGGACGACGCGCGACACTAGCTGGTGCAGGTGGCGGCTTCCGTCGGTGCCTCGTTGACGCCGTTCGCGGCCTTCGCCTTCACCTGCGCGCTGCGCGCCGGCAACGCCGGATCCGCCGGCAGCGGCTGGAAATGCCGGTCCGGGTCGAAGCCGCCCGCCAGGAGCGCCCCCAGTTCCAGCTCGCCGCTGAACGGCGTCCCGGACGGGATCCCCCACTTCGCCTTGAACACGGACCACTGGCGACGCAGCATCGCCTCGTGCTCGACGGCCTCGACAGCCGGCGCATGGTTGCCGAGGCGATGGACGAAGACGTCGCGCACGACCAGGCTGCGGTAACCGGCCAGGTGGGCGCGCAGGCAGTAGTCGTTGTCCTCGTGGTTACCCAGGCTGAACACTTCGTCCAGGCCGCCGATGCGCGCCAGGAGCTCCCGCTTGACCAGCAGGCAGGTGCCCATCAGGCGCAACGTCTGCTCGACGTCACCGGCGTTAGCGGTCGCCACCTTGGCGGCAAAGTCGTCCAGGCCCGCCAGGCTCTCCTGGTCGTAGGCCATCCGTTCCAGCTTCCGCATCACCGCCGTGTCGTTGGTGACCGGGCCGAGCAGGCCGGCGCGCGGCTGGCGCTCGGCGGCGTCGAGCAGGCGCTCGAGCCAGTCGGGCGTCACGACGACGTCGCTGCCCAGCAGCACGAGGTGGCGTCCGTGCGCGGCGGCCAGGCCCACGTTGCACGCGCGCGCGAAGCCGAGGTTGTCGCCGTTGAGGATCACGCGCACCCGCTTGTGGTCGCGGGCCAGCCCCTGCAGGTAGTCGGGCGTGCCGTCGGTGCTGCCGTTGTCGACGAAGACCAGTTCGTGCCGGGGATCGGTGTGCGACAGCAGCGCCTCGACGCACAGGCGCGTGCCGTCCAGGGCATTGCAGGTCGGGACGATGACCGACGCCACCGGCGCCATGGCGCCCGTGTCGGGCGTGCCGGGGTTGCGGCCGTGGTGGTAGCTGCCGTACGGGAAGGCCAGGCTGGGTTCGACCCACGGGCGGATGCCGCCGTCGTCCTGGGGCAGCACGCCGCCGTCCTCGGGCACGATGAAGTCGGGGCGCACGCGGTCGAGCCACGTCGCCGTGAGCAGGACCTGGTCGTCGGCGGCGGTCAGTTCCTGGTGGCGCGGGTCGAGATCGGGATCGTTCTCGGCGGTGCGCAGGCGCGTCATCACGCTCTCGGGGCGATAGACGCACAGCCAGCCGCGCGCGCCAAGGCGCAGGCTCAGGTCCAGGCCGGCAGTCTCGCCGTCGGCCATCGGCTTGGCGCGCGAGAACTCGCGGCCAAGGCACTCGTCGAAGCCGCCCACGGCGAAGAACGCGGCGGCGCGGACCATCAGCGCCTCGCCCGCCAGCCCCTGCACCGCGAGCGGGCGCAGCGACCCGGTGCTGTCGGCCGGGCGGCCGGCATGCAGGCTGCGGCCGGACAGGCGCGTGCGGCGCGGCGCGTCCCACTTCAGCAGCGCCAGGCCGGCGTGGTCGATGCGACCGTCCTGCAGGATGACCTTGCCGGCGACAGCGCCGACCAGCGGGTCGCGCTCCATCGTCTCGAGCAGGGGCACGGACCAGTGCGGGCCGACCACCACGCCGGGGTCCATGAACATCAGGTAACGGCCGCGCGAGGCGCGGGCGCCACGGTTGCGGGCGGCCGTGCGGCCCTCGTTCGCATCGTCGCTGACCAGTCTCAGGTGCGGGTTGTCAGCCAGCCCGGACAGGAACTGGGCGGTGCCGTCGGTCGAACCCTGGTCGACCACGATCACCTCATGCGCCTGCGCCGGCGGTTGGTCCCGCAGCGTGATCAATGTGAACTTCAAGGCGTTCAACTGGTTGCGGCAGACGATGACGACGGACAGCAGCGGCCCGGGAGCGATCATATCGACTCTCCTGATCGGCGGTAAGGTCGGGAAGACAAGGCGCCTGCGAACGTGATGCAAGCGACGGACCGGGGGCGGCGTCGGGCAGATGATGCCGGGGAGGATGTGCCGGGAACCGATCGGCATCGCGACCGAAAAGTGGACGGATTCGGTTCCGACTCGCCTGGACGATCGGGGTGAACAAAACGGGCGTCCGTCGGGTAGGGCGCCGATGTCGTGCCCGGCTTTGGCGTTGCCCGGTATCCCCCGCGCAGGTAACGTGTGGGGCATGAAACCCGACAGCTGATCGAACGCCCGCCATCACAAGGAGTTTGAACCATGACCGATCCCACGCCGAGAGACGCCGCCCGCCCCGTGACGCCCGAGGACATCCTCGAGGACCTGCGCGCCGTCGTGCGCGACGCCGAGGCGCTGCTGCGCGCCACCGAGGGCCAGGCCGGCGACAAGATCAACGAGGTGCGCGATCGCGTGCGCGGCACGCTGGACGAAGCGCGCGAACGCATCAAGGAAGCGGGCGTCGACGCCGGCGTGCGCACGCGCGCGGCCGCCCGCACGGCCGACAATTACGTGCACGAGAACCCGTGGCTGGTCATCGGCGTCGCCGCCGGCCTGGGCTACCTGATCGGCCGCGTCGGCCGGAGGGACTAGGCGTGGACGACCATCTGGACGATGGCCCCGCCGAGGAAGCGTCGCGCGGCCTCTTCGCGTCGCTGCGTTCGCTGATCGACCGCGTCCTGGCGGTGCTGCAGACCCGCGGCGAACTGCTGTCGACCGAGCTCGAGGAAGAAGTCACGCGCCTGGTCGGCATGCTGGTGTGGTCGTTCGCGGGCGTGTTCGCGGCGATCGTCGGCCTCTGCTTCGTGGGCGTGGCGATCCTGCTCGCCGCGCCGGCGAACTGGCGCGTGCCGGTGGCGATCGTGTTCGCCGTCGCCTTCCTGGGCGTCGCGCTGGCGGGCTGGCTCTCCATCCGCCGCATCGCACGCGCCAAGCCGCGCCCGTTCGACGCCAGCCTGGGCGAGCTCGACAAGGACCTGCAGAAGCTGCGGAGCAAGCGGTGAGCGGGCGCGCGCAGGAACTGGCGCTCCGGCGCCGGGAACTGGTCGCCCTTTCGGGCGTCCAGCGCGACGCCGTCGGCACGACGTTCAGCGACATCGAGCGCCGGCTCGGCTTCGTGGAGATCGGCTTGTCGATGGCGCGGCGCGTCCATCGCCACCGCGCGCTGCTGGGCGCGTTTACCATCTGGTCGGTGGTGGCGCCCGCGGCGGCCAAGCTGTGGGTGCGGCGGCTGGGCTGGTGGATACCGCTCGGGATCGAGGGGTTCAAGCTGGCGAAGACGCTTGCCGGGGCGCGGCATGGGGCGCGGGTCGAGGGCTGAGGGGGCGAAAACGCCCCCAACCTGACCCTCCCCCGTCCCCTCCTCGACTTGTGAAATAAATAACTTGTTATTTAGATAAAGATGTCCGATTATGCCCTCACGCGCAAGCGACGGCACCGGCCGGGAAGGGAGGCATATGGGACTGATACTGGCGATCCTGCTCGGTGGGTTGGTGGGCCTCGGCGGCTCGACGTTCATCTACGGCAAGGGACTCTCCTACTTCTCGAACGACCCGCAGTCCTGCAAGAACTGCCACATCATGAACGACCAGTACGATGGCTGGCTGAAGTCGAGCCATCACGCCGTGGCGACCTGCAACGACTGCCACTCGCCGCATGCCCTGCTGCCCAAGTTGATGACCAAGGCCGACAACGGCTTCTGGCATTCCAAGGGCTTCACGCTGCAGGACTTCCCCGAGCCCATCCGTATCCGCCCGCACAACCGGCAGGTGCTCAACCGCAACTGCATGGAGTGCCACCACGAGCTGGTCGCGGACGTCGTCGCCGCCCACGGGGATGACGACACGCGCTTCGACTGCATCCGCTGCCACGTTGCGTCCGGGCACGGCCCCGAGCGCTAGAAGGAGATCACGATGAAGATGAGGTACATCCTTGTCGCGACCGGCACTGCCCTGGCGATGGTCGGCCTGTTCGCGCTGCGCGACAACATGTCCGCGCGCAAGACCGAGGCGAAGACGACCGTCTTCAAGCTGGTGGACCTGACCGAGCGCACGACCGACCCGGCCGAGTGGGGCAAGAACTTCCCCCGCCAGTACGACAGCTACAAGCGCACGGTCGACATGGAGCGCACGCGCTACGGCGGCAGCGAGGCGGACCCGTCCGCGGTCGGCGCCGAGGACGTGCACAAGACGACCAGCAACATCGAGCGCGACCCGCGGCTCAAGACGATGTGGAACGGCTACGCCTTCGCCATCGACTTCCGCGAGGACCGGGGCCACGCCTACATGCTGCACGACCAGCGCGAGACCGACCGCGTGCTCAAGAAGCCGCAGGTGGGCGCCTGCCTGCACTGCCACGCCTCGATCACCGTGGCCTACCGCGAGGCGGGCATCGCGGCCGGCGCGCCCGGCACGATTGACGAGCCCCTGCTCGGCGCCAACGGCCAGGCCCAGCTGATGAAGGGCTTCCCGATCATCTCGGCGCTGCCCTACGAGGAGGCGTCGAAGAAGGTCGAGCACCCGGTAACCTGCCTGGACTGCCACGACCCGGCCTCGAACCAGCTGCGCATCACGCGGCCCGGCCTGCTGAACGGGCTGGCCGTGCTCGCGGCCAGCGAAGATCCCGTGCCGCACCTGGAGTCGGTCGGGAAGTGGCGCGCCGGCGATCGCGCCAAGCCGTATGACCCGAACACGCTGGCCAGCCGCCAGGAACTGCGTTCGCTGGTCTGCGCCCAGTGCCATGTGGAGTACTACTGCGCGTCCAAGGAGACGCTGTTCTTCCCCTGGAACAAGGGCCTGAAGGTGGAGCAGATCGAGGCCGTCTACGACGAGCACAAGTTCCCCGACGGCGCGCCCTTCTTCGACTTCAAGCACAAACAGAGCGGGGCCGCGGCCTACAAGGCCCAGCACCCGGAGTTCGAGATGTGGAGCCAGGGCGTGCACGCGCGCGCCGGCGTGGCCTGCGCCGACTGCCACATGCCGTACATCCGCGAAGGCGCCATGAAAGTCAGCGACCACCATGTGCGCAGCCCGCTGCTGAACGACGCCAAGGCCTGCCAGGTCTGCCACCGGCAGTCGGCCGCAGAGCTGACCGCCCGCGTGCACATCATCCAGGACCGCACCGCGGCCCTGATGGGGCGCGCCCTGGACGCGGTCGTCGCCCTGATCGGCGAGACCGAGGCCGCGATGGCCGCCGGCGCCACCGACGAGCAGCTGGCTGAGGCGCGTGGCCTGCAGAAGAAGGCCCAGTTCCGCGTCGACTTCGTCAACGCCGAGAACTCGATGGGCTTCCACGCCCCGCAGGAGGCGGCGCGCATCCTGGGCGAAGCCATCGACTACGCGCAGCAGGGTCGGTTGAGCCTGGCCAGGCTCGGTCTGCCGGCGGCGGCGAAGCAGGTGGCGGCCGCGAAATAGGGCTCGTCATGACGTGATGTGGGCTGCTGCTTCCACGCGGGCAGTCCCGACTGGCGGCCGCGCTTCCGGCAGGAGGCGCGGCCGACCTATTCCGTGCCGCTAGTCCGTGGCGTGCGGCCTGACCTGCACCTGCACCTCGAGCCACTTGTCGCGGTCACGCCGCTCGGGCCCGTTGTAGTGCAGGGCGCGGACATCCCCGACGGTTTCCCACCCGGGATTGACGGCCAGCCACGCCTGCAGTTGCTCCATGCCCTCGCGGACGCGATTGAGCCCGTAGCCACCCTGCAGGCCCAATGACAGGTACGTCGCCGGCGCCGTGTCCACGACCTTGACCTTCGCGTCGCGGTCATCGACCCCCAGCGGCCCGAGCTCCGGCGAGCGGTACAGGAACGACATCGTCATCGCCTTGAGCTCCGGCGGCGTGTCGCCGCTGACCGCCATGCCCGCGTAGTCCATCTCGACCGGCGAGGTCATCGCGATGTCGCGGCGCTTGATGTGGTTGAAGAGCGGGAAGAACGCCAGGTTCATGCCGATGGTCGCGTGGCTGGTCTGCGACGTGACTTCCGCCCGCCGCAGCGACGGATAGGTCTTCAGGTCGATGGCTCCCGGCGGGGTCGGGGCCGGGTAGCCCTCGGGCAGGGGCGTGGTGATGGCCGCCGTGCCGCTCACCCAGTCACCACCCTGCCGCGTGGCCACCGCTTCCCGGTCACCACCTGACCGGATCGCCTGCCCGACGACCGGGACCTCGACGTTGGCCGAAGCCGTCGCGCAGCCCAGCAGCACCAGCGAGGCGGCGGCGGAGGCGACGAGCGTGTGACGTGCATGCATGGTTCCGCTTCCTTCCGGGTTCACGATTCCAGGAGAGACGCACGCGCCCCCGCCGGGAGCGGCCCCGTGGGGAGCCGCCCGATTCCGGCGGAGGCGCGGGACACGAACGCGTGCGGCCAACGGCGCGCGCCTAGTTCTTGTCGGCCAGGAGCACGGCGCCGAACGGCGCGCCACCGCCGGCGGCGTCGACCGCCACCGCGGTGCGGATCTGGCCCGCGGTCAGGGCCAGCGCGCCGCTGTCGATGGCGACGGTCGTGGTGTTGGCCGGGCAGATCCGGACCTGGTAGGAGCCCGCCGGCACCTCGAGGTAGCCCGAGGCGACGGCGAACGGCACGTCGGTCAGGTTCGGCGTGGCGGCGGCAAGGCTGGCGCCCGGAGCGGTCACGTAGATGTCGACCAGCGGAGCGCTCGGCGCGCCGTGCGCCAGGCGCACCTTGACGTTGCCCGCAGCCGGGGCCGCGTTGTTGTCCGTCAGCAGCCAGGGCTCGATCGAGGCCAGGAGGCCGCGGGCGATGACCGTGTAGTCGGCGCCGGCGGCCAGGGTCGGCGTGACGTCGATGACGACGGTCGACGTGCCCGAGGCGCGCACCTTCAGGTTCCGCGCGCCGGCGGGTACGTCCAGGTAGCCCGAGGCCTGCGTGAAGGTGACGTTGGAAAGCGCGACGGCGCCGTCGACCAGGACGTCGACGGCCGGGGCGTCGGGGCTGGCGTGCAGCACGCGCACGCGGGCGGTGGACGCGGGCGTCATGGGGCTGTCGTCGTCGCTGCAGCCGGGTGCGACGGCCAGGGTGGTCACTGTCAGGGCCAGGGCCAGGATGCGCTTGAACATGGGAATCTCCTTCGTGCTGGGCTCGGCGACCGGCGGCGGGCCGGGCTCGCTCTATGGACTAACCGGGGCTCGGTCACCCTGGTTGTCTCGCTCTTGCCCAGCACATTAAGGCAGATTCAGCCGTCTGTCAAGACTTTGTATAGTTTTTTCTTCTACTTTTTCTATACACGCCCCCGCGCCCTGAGGCGCTCAGCGCACCAGCTGCATCTTCACCCGCCCCACCCCGTCGTCCGTCACCAGCCGGCCCAGGTAGGCGCCGCTGGCCACCTGCCCCCCGCGGTCGTCCGTCCCGTCCCACACCAGTTCATGCGTGCCGGCCGGCAGCGATCCCGCCGCCAACACCTTCACGCGACGGCCGGCGATGTCGAAGATCTCCAGCATCGCCCGGCCGGCGCGCGGCAGCGTGAAGCCGAGCGTGGTGCGCGGGTTGAACGGGTTGGGCGCTGCGACCAGGCGCGGGGCGCGGGCCGGCGGCGGATCGCCCGGCACGGCCGACGTCGCGGATGTCCGGGCCCACAGCGCGATGTTGTCCCAGTATGTGGCGCCCGTGTCGGCCGCGGCCGGGGCCCCGCTGAACAGCAGGCGCACGCGGAATGCGTTGTTGCCGGCAGCCCCCGCGATGTTCGACAGGTCCCACGTCAGGACTGTCGGCGTCCCGGTCAGGGACTTCACGTCGAGGCTCGGCTTCCAGTTGTTGGTGGCCGGGTCGGTGGCATACTCGAGCCGCACCTCGCGGGCACCGCCGGGCGAGCGCCAGCCGGTCATCACCAGTTCCGGCCGCGTCCAGGCGAACATCGGCAGCGTAATGCGCAGCTCGCGCGGGCTGGACGGGTTGTGCGCGCGCAGTCCCGCGCCGGCGGCCTGGCCCTGTTGTGCATTCAGGGACGAGCCGGCCCCCGTGTCGAGATAGCCCGCGCCGCTGCCGGGGAACGACACGGTCCCGGGCTGCCCGAGGGTCGAGTCGGCCGTGGCGGTCGTGAAGGCGCCCGGCGCCCGGTCGTTGAAGTGCCAGTACTGGACCAGCGCAGGCGGGTAGGCCTCTTCGACGAAGACGGCCGTGCGCCGGGTCGTCGTCGTCCCCGGCATCACCGTCACCGTCGGCGAGGTCTCGCCCGTCTCGGCCCAGCGCGCGAAGACCGAGCCCGCCTCGGGCAGCGCCGTCAGCGTCACGGCGTTGCCGCGGAAATAGGCGCCGCTCCACGGGTACGGGTCGCCGGCCACCGGCAGTCCGGGCGTGTTCGCATCGATGACCAGCGTGTTGACGCGGACGACGCCGCGCGCCTCGTCGTTGACGTCGACGGTGACCGTGCCGGTGCCCGCCAGCCCGAACTGCGCCTGGTAGTGCTGGACCAGGTACGGCGGGCGGTTCTGCGTGAACTCCTTCAGCCAGTCCACCCACTGCTGCCAGTCGGTGCTGACGCCCCAGCGCGCGTACCAGCGCGGGATGGCGGGCTCGTACAGGTCGGCGAAACGGTCGACGATGGGCATCAGGCGCGACGAGCGGAACGTCGCATTCAGGCCGTCGGCCATGGCGTTGATGAAGTCGCGCCGGAAGCCGTCGTTCTCGAGCAGGCCGCGCAACAGTTCGGTCGACCAGGCGGGCGGGTCCACCGACGTGGTGGCGCCCTCGAGCGTGTTGTAGTCGGCCCAGTGGAAGCAGGCGTCCATGTCCTTCAGCGACCAGCGCCACTTGCCGTCGTGCCCGTACGCGGCGCCGGCGACCGGGCCCGCGGTGTTCCGGCGCCACATGACGATGTTGTTCTCGGGCCAGTCGGTGTTCGAGGCGTAGATCTCGGTCGTCACGTACGCGATGTAGTTCGCCATGTCCATCAGCGAATCGACATGCGCATAGGCCGAAGGGTCGTTCATGTCGTGGGCGGCCACGTAGTCGCGCATGGCGCGGTAGGGCAGGTCTGAGCCGACCGGGCCGTCGTCGATGACGGCGTCGTTCTCGAGCACGACGACATCATTGTCGGGAATGCCGTAGACGCGCTCGTAGTAGTAGCGGCTGTATTCATCGCGCAGGTTGGCCAGGCCCCAGTACTCGCCGTCCAGGAACTGGATGACCGGGCGGCCGGCCTGCGTGTCGAAGCCCCGGCCGCGGAACATCTCGTGCAGGCACAGGTCGCGGAAGCCGAGGTAGCCCCAGTCGTCGCCCGAGCTGCGCACGCGGAAGCGCGCCCACTCGGCGTACGGCAGGTCGGGGAACAGCTGCGTGCTGAACGTCGGGTCGCCGTACTGCGCGCCGGCGTACAGCTTCAACGACTTCTGCGGCAGGCGCACGGTCCACGAGCCGCTGATGCGCATACCCGCGTCCTGCGACAGCGCCGTGGCGCCGCCTTGATCAAAGAGCTCGACGTGCGCCGGCCGCTCCCACGCCGCCCCGCTCTCGAAGTAGTTCCCGCTCCAGGCGATGCCCGGGTCGTAGAGGTCGCCCGGCACGTAGATGCCGATGGAATCGCTGAACAGGTTCACCGGGTCGCTGACCAGCGAGAGGACCGGGAAGAAGCAGCGCGAGGCCACGTCGGAGCCGACGATGAACGAGCGCGTGGCAACGGCGCTGGGCGTCAGCCCCGCGCGGAAGGCGCGCGCCCGCACCACGGTAATCTTGTCGATGTCCCCCCCCGGCAGGCGCCAGGCGTCGTGGCCCCCGGCGTAGAAGTTGGTCGGGATGAGCGCGTACACGGCCGGGTCGCCCGCGCGGTCGTCGATCGTGAGCGGGGCCGTGTAGAGCGGCGACGTCGCGGTGGGCTCGCTGCCGTCGAGCGTGTAGCGGATCTGCGCCGCGGGGTCGGTGGTGGCCAGGCCCAGCAGGAACGTCGTGGCGTGGTAGCCCGCGTTCGCCGAGAACTGTGGCAGCGGCATCGTCGAGGTCGGCGCGCCGTTGGCCGCGGCCGGCGTCGAGACCGGGAACACGGCCCAGCTGCCGCCGCCGTCCCCCACGCGGCCGTACGACTGGTCGGACGCCAGCGCGGCGGCCGGCGCCGTGTCCAGCCGCGTGACGCCGTTGGCGGCGGTCAGCAGCACCGGCTCGCCCGACGAGCTCAGCTTGAAGTTGGCGTGCAGTTCGCCGCCGGCGGTAACTTTGTTCTTGTCCGAGGCCCACACCAGCAGCCAGCCGTGCGCGGGCACCGTGCCCTGGGGAAACTGCCACTTGAGCGGCAGCGCGGCATCGTCGCTGAGCCAGCAGCCGGTCAGGTTCACGGCGGATGCGCCCGGGTTGTAGAGCTCGATCCAGTCCGACCAGGCGCCGTCCGCATCGCGACGGGTGGCGGTGTTGGCGCTCATGTACTCGTTGACGACCACGACCTGTGCGTGGGCGCCGGCGGCCAGGGCCAGGAGGAGCGCGGCAAGCAGCATGGCGGCACCCGGGTGCAGCCGCCGCGGCGAACGGAAAGTACGCATCTCTTCTCGATCCGGTTCGGAGCGGGCTGGGGCCCGGACTGACGGGGCGAGAGTGCCCGCGTCAATCAGCCGGCCACCAGGAATCCAGTCCACGCACGACGTCTGCACGCGATCCAGCCGCGGGACACGGGTCACCGCAACCCCAATAGTCGCCACCAGCGGGATCTCACGCGCACCGGGGCCGCGTGCTCGACAAGGCGAACTTCGCCCGTGTCATCGAGGAGACAATAGCCATGCCAGCTCTCGGGCAGCCCGATGTAGCGGGTGCCGTCGCGCTCATGGGCGTGCCAGCGATGGTGGTGTCCGAAGAACCACAGTTTCGGCCGCAGATGTGTCGCGACACGCTCCATCCCGGGTACCCCCGGCGTTCCGTAGTGCCGCATGCCCCGGTTGCTGGTCACACCGATGCCGCAGGGACAATCGTGGCTGATCACCAGATGGACGCTGTCCGCGGGATGCTGCAGGCAGGCAGCGAGGTCGCGCTCCGTGATCACCGAGCCTGGCGGCGTGGTCCAGGCGTCCATGTAACGGGCACCGCCGAGACAGAGCGCTTTCCAGCGCCCGAGTCGCTGGACCGTGGCGCGCGGCAGGTGCGTGATCACGTCGGCGTAGTCGCGGACCAGCTTCTCGAAATCCTCGAAGTCCTCGTGGTTGCCCTCGACGAAGTCGACAGGCACCGGGAACCGATGGGCGTCGCGGCGGAAGAAGGCCCGGAGATCGCTGCCGAAGAGGCCGAGATCCCCTGCCACGACGATGCGTGCCACCGGGATCCCGAGATCGTGGCGGGCGTGGTCCAGTTGGGCCGCTATCACCCGGAAGTCGCCGTGGACATCGCCCAACACCATGAGGTGGCCGTCAGCGGCGGTCGCCATCGAGTTCACGCTCCCTTGAACTCATGGTCGAGCCCCGCCTGCAGCGCCTTGATGTGGCCCAGCACGTGCTTGAGTTCCTTCTGGGTATCCGCGGCGAGGCCCATAGGCTCGACCAGGTTGTCCGGGTCCTGCAGGACAAGGACCTGCCCGGCCTGGCTGCGCAACCGCAGGTCCAGCAGAAACCGGAACGCGTGCACGGTGGCCTCGGCTGTCTGCGGCTTGATGGCGCCGAGCGCGACCAGGGCCTCGAGCCGGGCCAGCGTACCCACGTCAGGGACGGCGTGCTGCAAAGCCCGCAGCCTGGCGTAGTCGACGATCTGCGCCATGACACCCTTGATGTCGAAGGTGGCTCGCGCCGGGTCCGACGATTCGAGCACGAAGCCGCCGAAGGGCGACAACGGCGGTTCGTACTGGAGGATACTCCGCGCCAACAGGTGGCAGAAGCGCGGCTGGCGGGCGATCTCCGCCTGCAGGTGGCTGCGGAGGTCCCGGATCACGCCGGTCTCGCCGTCCAGGCCACGGAAATCGAAGAAGACCTTCGCGTGCAGGAGATCGTCGGGCTCCAGGGTGTGGATCCACCGCGAGAAGGTCGCCCGCCAGGCGTCAATCGACTGGCAGCAGGCCGGCTGGCTCGCCATGATGCCGCCCCGGCAATAGGGATATCCGGCCGCGTCGAGGATCTCGGACACGCGCTCACCGAGCCGCAGGAAGTAGGCCGGCGCATCCGGAACATCCGGGTGGATGATGGCGTGATCCTGGTCGGACAACAGGGTCGCTTCGGCGCGGCCGAGACTGCCCATCAGCATGAACTCGAACGGCCCGGGTGGCGTCCCCAGCTCCGCGATCGCGAGATCGAGGCCCTTGCGCACGACGGTTTCGGCGTTCCGGGAGAGCAGCCGGCTGACCTCGACAGCAGGGGTCCCGTGCGACAACATGAGGCCGGCCAGGGCGCCCTGGCAGCGGTTCGCCGCGACCAGATCGGCGGCTGAGGCGGCGGCACCGAGTTCCACCTGACGGGGGCGGGTGACGCGCGTGGCCACCGCCATGAAGCCCGGTTTGCCCTGGACCACGAGTCGCGACAGCGAGAGCATGACGCGCACGACGCTGCCGTCACGGTGCAGCAGTTCCGCTTCGAACGGGTCCGGCGCCACGGCGCCGTCCCGCACGTCCTGCCACAGGCTCCGGCCGGTCGCCTTCTCGGCGGCCGTCGGCCGGACGACGGCACCGACATCCAGGGCTTCGAATTCCGCGGATTCATAGCCGAGCAGGCGCAGCAGGCTGGGATTGGCGAACAAGCCCTCGCCGTCGATGCCCATGAGGATCGCCTCGCCGGCCGCCTCGACCAGCGAGCGGTGCTTGTCCTCGGAGGCGTGCAGCGCCGCAGCCATCCGCAAGCGCCCTTGTTCCGCCTGGAAGCTGGTGCGCAGCAGCACGAACAGCAGCGCCGAGACGGCCGCCAGAATCGCCAGCGACTCGGCCTGCAGGCGTTCGGTCAACGCTGTGCGCTCGGCCGCGACGTCATCGATGTAGACCCCGGTCCCGATGATCCAGCCCCACGGCGCGAAGTTCTTGACGTACGAAAGCTTCGGCACCACGCGCCGGCTGTCGTCCTTCCATTGCCACTGGTAGTTCACGTAGCCGGCACCGCTCGGCTCGACGGCCTGCACCATTTCGACAAAGAGCCGTTTGCCCTGAGGATCGGTGAACTCGCGGAGGTCGTCGCCCTCGAGGTCGGGCCGGTAGGGATGGACGATCATGCGCGGAAGCATGTCGATGATGAAGAAGTAGTCCTTGCTCTCCTGGCCGTAGTGCAGGCTGCGCACCTGGGAGATCGCGGCGGCCTGCGCCTGCTCGCGCGTCAGGTCCCCGGCCCTCTCCGAGGCCTCGCATCGCGCCAGGACGTTCCACGCCGATTCCGTCAGTTCACGAATCATCAACCGCTTCTGGTCCATGATCACGCGGTTGAACGCAGGCAGGATGTGGAAGAAGACGACGCCTGTGAACAGCGCGATCGCCAGCAGGGCCGGCAGGACGGTTCGCAGCACCAGATGTTTCATCGCGCACTCCGGCGGCGGGGGTTAGGGCACGATTCTAGATGCGTACGGGCCGGAAGACAACATTTGTTGGGAAATGCACAAGCTGCTAGAGTGGCCCGGACTGGTCGCCTGCCCAGCGGCGGTGACCCACATTGCTGGACCCAACCTTGGAGGCCGTCATGCTGCACGAGCCAGCCCGGGATTCCGGGCCGGACCACGCGAGCGTCTATAAGACCCGGTTGGGGCTGTGGATGTTTCTGTTCTACTGCCTGTTCTACGCCGGCTTTGTCATGATCAACGTCCTGACGGGCGGCAAGGCCATGCAGACCATCGTACTGTCGGGGATGAACCTGGCCGTCGTCTACGGCATGGGCCTGATCGTGCTCGCCCTGGTCATGGCCCTCATCTACAACCACCTGTGCACGGCCAAGGAACACGAACTCGAGAGCAAGGAACCGGAGGTCGGGCAATGAACCTGCACGGCACTCCGCTATCCATCGTCATCTTCGCCCTCTTTGTCGTTGCGGTGCTCTGCCTCAGTACCTTTTTCGCCAGGAAAGCCAAGTCGGCCAGCGGGTATTATGCGGCCGGTGGCAACATCCACTGGGCCGTCAACGGGATCAGTTTCGCCGGCGACTACCTGTCGGCCGCGTCCTTTCTCGGCATCTGCGGCATGATCGCGACCCTTGGCTACGACGGCTTCCTCTACTCGGTCGGCTACCTGGCCGGCTGGGTCGTCGCGCTCTTCGTGGTCGCCGAACCGCTGAAGCGGATGGGCAAGTTCACCTTTGCTGACGCCATCGACGCGAAATACAACAGCCGCGGCATCAAACTGGCGGCTGCCATCTCCACGCTCGTGGTCTCGATCTGCTACCTGATCCCGCAGATGAACGGCGCCGGCTCCCTTGTCGAGCCGCTGCTGGGCCTGCCGCACTGGGCGGGCGTGGTCATCGTCGGCGGCATCGTCATTGCGATCGTCGCCACGGCCGGAATGGCCTCCACGACCTACGTGCAGTTCCTCAAGGGCGGATTGTTGCTGGTCTTTTCGACGATCCTGGTCGTGTCGCTGCTGGTGCGCGGCATCAGCACCGACCCCTCCAGCCTGACGGATCCGTCCGGGAAGAAGCTCCTGTTCGTTCCGCAACACACGACGGAAGCAGGCCTGCTCGCCCAGGGCGGACAGTTGGTGCACACCTCCGGCGACTACCAGAAGTTCGTCCTCGCCGGCGAGCCTTCCTGGTGGAAGCGCGACGCGGCCGGAAACCTGGCGCAGACGCAGTGGACCGGCGGCGGCCACACCAACGGCAAGGTCGGCGGGCTGCTGTACCCGGTCGGCCGGGTCCAGGCCATCGGGGGCATGTCCGAGGAACAGGCGGCCAAAGGAACCGGGACGCTGTCGCCGTTCAGTTTCCTGGCCCACCTGACCAATGCGGACACGAAGATCGAGCAGTGGGCCACTGCCAAGGTGACCGATGAGGCCGGCAAGAAGATCACCATCTACTACGCGAAAACCGTCACCGGCACGGACGAAATGAAGCCGGGCGTGAAGTTCAAGGTCGACACGCTGTGGAACAAGCTGAACTTCGTGTCGCTGATGATGGCGCTCTTCTTCGGCACGGCGGCCCTGCCGCACATCCTGATCCGGTACTACACGGTGTCGAGTCCGGCCGCGGCACGCAAGTCGACGATCGTGGCCATCGCCGCGATCGGCTTCTTCTACGTGCTGACCCTCTACATGGGCCTCGGCGCGGCAACGAACGGCACCATCAACCCAGCGGACAGCAACATGTCGGCGCCGCTTCTGGCGATGTCGTTCGGCAAGGTCCTGTTTGCGCTCATCTCGGCGATCGCGTTCGCGACCGTCCTGGGCACCGTGGCCGGCCTGATCGTGGCGGCGTCGGGCGCCGTAGCGCATGACCTGATGGACCGTTACGCCGGCATGAACCTGACCGACACGGCAAAGGTTCGCGCCGGCAAGGTCGCGGCAATCGTGGTCGGCATCATCGCCATCATCCTGGGAATCCTCTTCAAGGGCGTGAACGTCAGCTTCCTGGTGGGCTGGGCCTTCGCGGTGGCCGCCTCGGCCAACCTGCCCGCGATTCTCATGCTGCTGTTCTGGAAGAAGACGACGGCGGCGGGAATCGTGGCCTCGATCACGGTCGGCATCATCGCCGCCCTGGGCATCATCCTGACGGGCCCCGAGATGTTCGCCGGGCCCTACGGCAAGACGGCGGCGGATGCCTGGCACAAGCTTGGGCAGCCCGGCATCATCTCGATCCCGCTGAGTTTCCTGACGCTGGTGATCGTGTCCCTGGCGACACAGAAGAAGCGGGAGATCGCGCGGTAGTGCGCAGGCCGCGAACGTCGTCCTACCCGACAGAGGAAGAGGGCCCCGAGGGGCCCTCTTCATTTTTCATCGCCTTGGTTTCGTCCCGCGTGTGCACCCGCAGGGGTGCTTCACCGGTACTGGGCCTTCATCGTGCCCCAGCTGTGCGCTTCTTCCGGCACCGCCGTGCCGCAGTAGCTGGCCCCGGTGAAGTTGATCGTGTAGGGCGTGACGCCGGGGATGGCGACGGCGCCGCTCCAGCTTTGAAGGTTGTTGGCCGCGCCCGGGCCGTCGGGCGCGCGCGGGCCGGTGAACAGCGCGTTCTGCCAGATGTCGCCGCTGGAACTGGCCGCCTGCCGGCCGAACGGGGCGACCGCCACGTAGTACGTGCCGAACCCGACGGCACCCAGCGGGATGGTCTTGCCGGCGAACGCGCACACGTCGTTGTGCCTGACACCCAGGCCGGTGAAGTGGAAGATCCAGATGCTCGGGTCGGCGGCCACCGCGCACTGCAGGCTGGCCGAGAACGCGGGCGGGTTGAGGACCTCGATGCAATAGAGGTCGACATCGGAGTCGGATTGCAGCGCGCCGTTGATCTGGTTCAGCGCGTACAGGCCGGCCGGCGTCTGCACGGACCAGGGAAGGTCGCCGGCGTCGCCGGCTTCGTTCCAGACCTGGGCCAGCGACGGCGTCGCGGCGGTGACGGCGAGGATGAGGGCCGCGAGCAGGGCGGCGGGACGGCGATGGTTCAACTTGGTCATGGCGAGCGCTCCCGGCTGATGGCAAGAGGCTGATGGCAAGACGGGCCAGCCCCGACCTTGGGGCGGGGCCGTGCAGGGTGGGCGTTAAGAGCGTATCAGAGCGAGACCACCATGGCAACAATAATCGACTGATTTGGTCTACTATAACACCTGGGCACACTTGCGCCGGCGCAAGTCGCGTCCCCTGCATTGGGGTTTACCGGGGTTCGGGTGCGCGCTAACCTCCGCGCATCGACCCCGTGCCGTATGGCATGGGCACACGGGGAATAATGTCGCACAAGGGGATGGCGATGAACCGGATCAGCCGGAAAGCAGAACAGCGTCTCATCAGGATCGGCGGCGGGACCCTGGCCGTTCTCGCCGTCTTGGGACTGGGACTTCGGCTGACCGGCCAGAAGGCCTTCCGCATCCCCACCGGGGCGATGCTCCCGACGCTCGAGATCGGCGACTACCTCATGACCAAACCCGTGCGTGACCCGGCGCAGGTCAGGCAGGGCGACATCGTCGTCTTCAAGTACCCGGAGAACCATAAGATGGACTTCATCAAGCGTTGCGTCGCGGTCGCCGGCGACTCCGTGGCCGTGCGCGAAGGCGTGCTGTATGTGAACGGGCGCGTGTACGAGTCGAATCTCGCCGATCCCGTCGGTGACCACAGTTGCGTGCCTACGCCCGTCGCCGCGAACTGCCCCGCCCCCCACGTTCAGCACGACCCGGTCATGCAGGCGGCCAATCCCCGCAACCGCACTTTCCCCTGGGAGGGCATGCCGTCGCCCTATGTCATTCCGCCGGGGACGGTGTTCGTGATGGGCGACAACCGGGACAATTCGAAGGACAGCCGCTACTTCGGGCCCGTGGAACTGGGGCTCATCCATCACCGGGCAGCGTATCTCTACTGGTCGATCGACCCCAACGGTTCCGCGGTGCGTTGGTCACGATTGGGAAAGAACGTGCGCTGACCGGCCGGGCAGCCCGAACTGCTTACCGATGATCGGGTGACTTGCGCCGGCGCAAGTGCTCCTCGTGCGCGCTGCGGGCCTGCGCCATGAACGCCTCGACATCCAATCCCTCGTCCTCGACCAGCGGCAGGTGCGGGAAGCGCTTCCTGATCGCGCCCGCCAGCAGCCCGTCGGTGCGCGTGGCTTCGGCCCCGGGCGCCGCGTACAGCGCCGCCGTCCCCACGCCGCAGCTGGGCGAGCGCGCCTTCAGCACGAACCCCGCCACGCCGAGCGCCTCGCAGCGGTCGAGCGCGGCGACGATCCAGGCGTTGGCGCGGGCCGTCCAGTCCTCGCCCGTGACGACGCCAACCATGCGGGGCGCGTCCGCATCGCCGAAGAGGTCGACGGCCTCGCGCGGCACCGGCATCCCCGCGCCCACTTCCGGGCACAGCGGCACCAGTTCCGCCAACGCAGCAAGCCCGCCCGTGACGATGGCGCAGGATTTCTCCTGGCCGTCGTAACGGACGGGCTCGCCGATGAGGCAGGCGCTGACGGCGATGCGGAGCACCGGCAGCGCCCCCGACATCTACTTGGCCTGCGCCAGCGCCTTGTGCGCCTCGATCAGCTGGTCGACCACCGCGGGGTCGGCCAGCGTGGTGATGTCGCCAAGGCCGGTGTACTCGCCGGCCGCGATATTGCGCAGGATGCGGCGCATGATCTTGCCCGAGCGGGTCTTCGGCAGGCCCGGCACCACCATGATGACGTCCGGCGTCGCGATGGGGCCGATGACGTGCCGCACCTGCTCCTTCAGCGCGCCCACGAGCTCGCTGGCCGGGCCGCCGACGGCGTCGGCACTGAGGATCACGTACGAGAAGATGCCCTGGCCCTTGATCTCGTGCGGATAGCCGACCACCGCGGCCTCGGCCACGGCTTCGTGCGCCACCAGCGCGCTCTCGACCTCGGCCGTGCCCAGTCGATGCCCGCTGACGTTGATCACGTCATCGACGCGGCCGGTGATCCAGTAGTACCCGTCCTCGTCGCGCCGGCAGCCGTCACCGGTGAAGTAGTAGCCCGGGTATTGCGAGAAGTACGTCTCGAAGAACCGGTGATGGTCGCCCCACACCGTGCGCGCCTGGCCGGGCCAGGTCCGCTCGATGCAGAGGTTGCCGGTGACGCCGTTGCCCTCCATGACGTGGCCGTCGACGTCCATCAGCACGGGCTTGACGCCGAAGAACGGCAGCGTGGCCGAACCCGGCTTGAGCGGCGTGATGCCCGGCAGCGGCGTGATCATGATGCCGCCCGTCTCGGTCTGCCACCACGTGTCGACCACGCAGCAGCGCTTCTTGCCCACCTTGTCCCAGTACCACTTCCAGGTCTCGGGGCTGATGGGCTCGCCGACGGTGCCGAGCACGCGCAGCGTGTCGCGCGACGACTTGGCCAGGAACGCATCGCCTTCGCGCGCGACGGCGCGAATGGCCGTCGGCGCCGTGTAGAAGATGTTCACCTTCAGGTCGTCGACGATCTGCCAGTAGCGCCCGGCGTCGGGATAGGTGGGGATCGACTCGAACATCACCGTGGTGGCGCCGTTGGCCAGCGGCCCGTAGATGATGTACGAATGCCCGGTGATCCAGCCGATGTCCGCGGCGCAGAAATAGATGTCGCCCGGCCGGTAGTTGAAGACCATGCGGTGTGTCATCGCGGCGTAGACCAGGTAGCCGCCGGTCGTATGCATGACGCCCTTGGGCTTGCCCGTCGAGCCGGAAGTGTAGAGGACGAACAGCGGGTCCTCGGCGCCGATCCATTCGATCGTGCAGGTGGAGCGCTGCTTGCGCATCTCCTCGTCCAGCCAGAAGTCGCGGCCGGGGCGCATCGGCGCTTCATGGTCCGTACGCCGCGCCACGAGTACGGCGCGCACCGTCTCAAGGCCGTCGACGGCGCGGTCAACCGTCTCCTTCAGCTTGACCACCTTGCCGCCGCGCATGCCTTCGTTGGCGGTGACCACGACGTGGCACTGGGCGTCGAGGATACGGTCGCGGATGGCGTCGGCGCTGAAGCCGCCGAAGATGATCGAATGCACGGCGCCGATGCGCGCGCAGGCCAGCATGGTGTAGGCCAGCTCGGGCACCATCGGCATGTAGATGGCGACGCGATCGCCCTTGTTCACGCCGTGCGCCTTCAGGACGTTGGCCACGCGCGCCACCTGGTGCTTCAACTGGCGGTAGGTGATGTGCTCGTACTGGCCGGGCTCGTCCTTGACCCAGATGATGGCGGTCTTGTCGCCCAGCTTCTCCAGGTGGCGGTCGACGCAGTTGTAGCAGGCGTTCAGGCGACCGCCGAGGTACCAGCTGAAGTCGACGTTGTCGTAGTCGTGGTCGAAGACCATGCGCGGCGGCACAAACCAGGAAAGGGTCTCGGCCTGCTTGCCCCAGAAGGTCTCCGGATCGTCCAGCGACAGGCGGTACAGGCGCTGGTACTCGGCCATGCTGCCGATGTGGGACGTCGCGGCGACGTCGGGGTTCGGCCCGTAGACTTCGTTGTTGCTGCCGTCGGCCATGGTTCGGCCCTCCTGTGGGCTGCGGCGGGAACGCCGCCCCGGGCTGGGCGCCCGGTCAGTGGCTGGGTCCTTGGACAAGGTGGCTCGATCACGGGGAATTCATACCATTTTGGACCGCTCAGGACAAGAGTCGCGCAAACAGAGCGGCCATCGCCCGGTTCGGTGTTCCCGCCCTTGCCGGGGCGACACAGTCAGGTCATCATGGGGATGGACACAAAGGCGCCGCGACTGTCCGCGGGCGCCGGGAACGGAATGCCTTCGTGAACCCTCGGTTGCTGCGCTATACCCTCGCTCCCCTTCTGGGCGCCGTCACCGGTCTGGCCCTGTGCCGCGGCGTGCTGCCGCTGGGCCTGCAGGCCGCCGGGTACGGCAACTACCTGGCCCTCGGCTATTACCTCGATCGCTTCTGCTGGGTGTCGGTGGTCGCCATGGCGCTCGGCGGCCTGGGCGTCGCGCGCGCGCGGCACGCCCTCGAAGCGGTGAAGGCCTTCAGCCTGGGCGGGCTGGTCGCCGGCGCCGGATTGGCCCTGCTGGGCCTTGGCGGGGCACCGCGCCTGCTGGCGTTGGCCGGGCTGCTCGGCTGGGCATACGGGTTGCCGGCCGGGTTGCTGCTGCAGGCGGTGTTGTCGGGGTTGCCGCAACCGGCCGCGCCCCCAGCGGCGGCCGACGCCGAACCGGGTGCCGACCAGCCTATGGCGGCGACGCCGGACGACTATTCCATCTGACGTAACGGACCCCGCCGGACCTGCTCCCCACAAAGACGGCCGCCGATCCTACGGGGGATCGGCGGCCGCTTCGTTCAGGCATCGCGCCGCGCAGAGCCGGCTACTTGAGCATCGTCATCTTCCGCGTCTCGGAGAAGCCCGGACCCTCCAGGCGGTAGAAGTACACGCCGCTCGCGTGCTCCGAGGCATCCCAGGTGACCACGTGCTCACCGGCGGCCAGCGTGCCGTCGGCCAGCGTCGCGACCATCTGCCCGCGCAGGTTGTAGATCGTCAGCTTGACGGCGCCCTCGCTCCGCAGGTTGAACTTGATCTGCGTGGCCGGGTTGAAGGGATTCGGCTCGTTCTGGGCCAGGGTCACCGGGGCGGCCGGCAGGCCGGCCTGGTAGCCGGCGTCGGCGCCGCTCGCCGTCAGGCCGCTGAACCGGATCTCGTCGATGTAGATGTCGTCCGAGTTGTCGCTCGCGTCACAGCGGAAGCGCAGCTTCGCGTTCGTCGGGTAGGCGAACGTCGCCTTCGGGATGCTGATCGTCGAGTGGTAGAACCCGGTGTTGGTGAAGTTCGTGCCCGCCACCAGCGTCGCGGCCCGCACCCAGGCCGTGCCGTTGTAGTACTCGAGCCAGAAGTCCTCGCCGTTCTCCATGCTCACCGACCGGAAGTAGAAGTCCACCTTCAGGTCGACGTAGGCCGACACGTTGTAGCCCAGCGTGTGATAGAAGGACGACGGCGTGCCGCTGTTGTCCTGGATGTCGGCCGACGAAGTGCCGGCATACGAGTACGTGGTGCTCGTGTAGCGGGCCATGTCGGCGCCGCCATCGGTGTAGGTGCCCATGCCGGCTTCGAACGTGTCGTACGTGATCGTCTGCCAGGTGCCGGTGCTGGCCGTCACCGTGATGTAGCCGGTGCGGGTCAGCGTGTTCGAGCCGGCCGCATTGGTCGCCGTCAGCGCCACCGTGTAGGTGCCGGACGCAGCGTAGGTGTGGCTGGGGCTGCGGACGGTGGAAGTGCCGCCGTCGCCGAAGGTCCAGCTCCAACTCGTCGGCGCGTTCGTGGACTGGTCGGTGAACGTGACCGCCAGGGGCGCGGTGCCCGTCACCGGCGTGCCGGTGAAGGCGGCCACCGGGGCCACCACGGTGCCGACGGTGATGTAACCGGTGCGGGTCTGCGTGTTCGAGCCGGTCGCATTGGCCACGGTCAGCGCCACCGTGTAGGTGCCGCCGGTCGTGTACACATGGCTCGGGTTCTGGACGGTCGAGGTGCCGCCGTCGCCGAAGGTCCAGCTCCAGCTGGTCGGCGAGCCGGTCGAGGCGTCGGTGAAGACCACCGTCAGGGGCGACGTGCCGCTGGTCGGCGTGCCGGTGAACGTGGCCACAGGCGCCACGGGGCCGGTGCCGCCGACGGCCGCCTGGGCGTCGACCATGCCGTAGCCCGAGTAACGGTCCCAGCCGGCGACCGACTCGACATTGACCACGTCACGGGCGCTGTTGATCAGCGCCGCGCGCACCTGGGCCGGCGTGTACGTCGGGTTGGCCGACTTGATCAGCGCCGCCACGCCCGCCACGTAGGGCGTCGCGCAGCTGGTGCCGTTGAAGAACGGCTCGATGTCGCCGGTGCGGTAGCCGCCGGCGCCGGTGATGTCGCAGGTCGGCAGGATGGTCGGGCCGATGATGTCCACGGCGCCCGCCGCATTCGCGGTCGTCGTGCCGTAGTTCGAACCCCACCAGCGCTCGCCGTCGCAGGTGTAGCCGCGCGGATCGGTGCTGACGCCCGTGTTCACTTCGCTCAACAGGCTCGAGCTGCGCTTGCGGTCGCCGCACGGCGAGGCCGCGCCGACGCCGATCACGTAGGTGTTCACGGCCGGGTAGCTGATGGTCGTCTTGTTCTCGTTGCCGGTGGCGGCCAGGATGGTGACGCCGGCGTTGTAGGCGTACTGGATGGCGGCGTCGGTCGCGGCATCGGAAGTGATGGCCGCGCCGAGGCTCATGCTGACGATCTCGGCGCCGTTGTCGGCGGCATAGTACAGGGCGCTCTGGATGGCGCTGAAGAACATCGAACCGGCGCTGTTGGCGACCTTCAGCGGCATGATGCTGCAGCCGGCGGCAACGCCGACGGCCCCACTGCCGTTGTTCATCGCCGCCGCGACGCCCGCACAGCAGGTGCCGTGGCCGCCGCCGGTCGAGTTGTCGTCCGGGTTCGTGTCGTTGTCGCCGAAATCGTAGCCGGTCACGCGGCGGATGTCGGTATGCAGGACATCGACGCCGCTGTCGATGATGGCGATGACCACGGCAGCCGAGCCGTAGGCCTGGGCCGCATCCCACGCCTGGGGCGCGTTGGCGTCGAAGCCGGCGGTGCCGACAGTCGTCGCCAGCGTGTGGTCGTAGGTGCCGCCCCAGTCGAGGCCGGGCAGCTGCACGGTGTTGTTGTGACCCCAGTTGGCGACGTAGTAGGGATCGCTGGGGGTCACGGCCGGGTAGGCGCGCCAGTCCAGCGACACGGCCTGAACATCACCCAGCGCCGCGAACTCGTCGGCCAGCGCGGGCAGGTTCTCCACATCGTCGAAGTTGAACATGAACCAGCGGTCGAAGCCCGTCGAGGCGGCCTTCGCTGCGTTCTTCAGCGGCAGGTACGGCCGCTCGATGCTGATGATGCCGGCGTCCAGCGCCAGTTCATCGATGGCGACGAGGCCGGACTGCGCCCCGGGCGCGCGCGAGCCCTTGTCCAGGGAGATGCCGAGCAGCGACTTGGCCATGCTGCCCTCGCTGATCTGCACGAGCAGGCGATTGGGCGCATACGGCAGCGTCTCTTCGGCGTCGGTCGTGAAGCCGTACTGCACGGGACTGAACATGCGAGGAGCGGTCGGATCGGCGCCGAAGGCGAAGCCGGCCAGCAGTGCGATCAGCAGCGTGGCCAGCATCACAGGCGAGAAGCGCAGTCGGGACATGCTCTCTCCAGACGGTGGGGGCCAGAACGCCACTGGTGTGGCGTCCGTCCGCAGCGGAGGCATGTTCGCAACCTGGGCAAGGGCCTCCGGCGGACGCGAGGATTGCGCCCGAAAGTGCGACCACAAATCCACGGCTAAATTCGTGATGTATTCGTGAGGAAGTTGGGGCGTGTTGGCACATTTACAGGCGAGGCCGAATGATCGGCATGCCGGTGTGCTCATGTTATTCCATTCACAACGCTGAGGAGACGGTGCAGGCGCCGTGATGGACGTGCGGCCGACCGGCTTCCGAAAGTCTCGCGCAACACGCCCACCATGATCACGATGACACCGGCCGGCTTGGTGGCGTGGTACGCGAGCGAGGTGGCCAGCGACCAGAGACGCTCCGGGTCGTTGGGACCCGGCGACAGCGGCACGTCGTAGAAGACGAACGCCGTCGGCAGCGCGATCACGATCGCGCCGACGATGACCAGGCGGCTCGGGGCTTCCGCGCGGCAGAAGTAGATGACGAGCGGCACGAGCATGAACGCGTACGAGTGCTCCCAGATGTCCTTATAGACGAGGAAGAAGCTGCACGTCCACAGCAGCGCCGCCAGTTCCACCGGCGGCCGGCGGCGCCACGCCGTGAGGCCGGCCAGCGCAAGCACGCCCGCCGGATAGACGGCCAGAACCGCGCGGGACCAGGCGGGCAGCTCCTTCAGGCTGGCGATGTCCGCGACCGGGATGCCGCTCTCGCGGGTGAACAGCGTGGTGAGGAAGCCGTTCAGCCCGTGGTGGCCGGCGTGCACCATCCAGCCCGCCATGTCGATGGGCACGAAGTTGACGGCCACAAAGCGCGCGAACTCCCCCGGCATCAGCGCGAAGTACAGCGCCGCCGACCCGGCCAGGGCACCCGCGCCGACGGCCAGGGGTCGCCAGGTGCGACGGTCGAGCACGGCCGGCGCCAGCACGAGGGCGATCGGCTTGGCGATCACTGCGACGCACGCCGCCACCGTGAACGACGCGAGGCGCCGGTTCGCCAAAAAGATGAATCCCCCCAGCACGAGGACGCCCGAGACGAACGACAGCTGCCCCATGAAGATCTCGAGGTGCAGCGGCGTGTAGAGCGCGCAGAGCCAGGCGAGGGGAATCACGCGCTCGCGCGGCGCACGGTGCACGACGTACGCCACGAGGGCGATGAAGCCCAGTTCGATCACGCCGCACCAGAGCCAGTAGGCGATGGCCGGCGGGATGACCCGGCCCACCAGTGCGGACCACGCGGCCAGCAGCGGATGGTAGCGGAAGCCGAAGGCCGGTCCCTCGCCGAACAGCGGCAGGCCGTGCCACAGGCGTGTGCCGGCATCCACATAGACGGAGAAGTCCGTGCCGCGGCCCAGGCGGTGCATGGCGTCGTCGTAGAAGCGATCGAGGCGGCCGAAGAGGGTCAGGCCGACCAGGACGAGATGGACCAGGACCGCTGCGGCCACCCCGACGGTGCGGCGGTTGGTCGGCGGCGTCAGGCGCATCGTGCGTAGTCGGGGATCGAGGGCAAGGGACGGGCTCCGCGTGCGGCTGGGGTCCAGGCTATCGGCTCACGCCATTGTCCCATGTCGGGGCGCGGTGCGTCAAATCCCCTGCGGGGGAGCGGCCGTTGCGCCGGCGCAAGTGCAGAACCGCCAAGGTGTTCGACCGATATCCCGGGTTCTGCCACATTTTGACATTTGATGTTTATCTTTGTTCGTTGTCCGAACTTAGTGTATCATGGTAGGGCGCAGTCAGCACCCATCCCCGACCGGAGGCCCCCCGGGTGACCCACAACAGCATCTGCATGCCGACGCGCCGCCTCGCGGCCGTGGCCCTCGTCCTCACCCTGGCCGCCAGCCTCGGCGCCGCCACCCCCGCGCGGGCGAGCTGGTCGCTGCTCTGGGCCGACGAGTTCAACGGCACCACCCTCGACGCCACCGCCTGGACGCCGGATACCGGCACGGGCTGCCCGTCGCTGTGCGGGTGGGGCAACGCCGAGCTCGAGTACTACCGCTCGCAGAACGTGACGGTGAGCGGCGGCAACCTCGTCATCACCTCGCGCGCCGAGTCGTTCAGCGGCTCAAACTACACGTCGGGCAAGATCACGACGCGTGGCAAGAAGACGTTCCTCTACGGGCGCATCGAGATGCGGGCCAAGCTGCCGGTCGGCGGCGGCATGTGGCCGGCCTTCTGGATGATGCCGCAGGACAACGTATACGGCGGCTGGGCCTCGAGCGGCGAGATCGACATCATGGAAGCGTCGAACGCGATGACGTCGATCGCCGGCACCCTCCACTTCGGCGGCACCTCGCCCAACAACACGTCCTCGGGCGGGTCGTATTCGATGGGCGGGGGCAGCTTCGCAGCCGCCTACCACACCTACGCCGTCGAGTGGGAACCGGACGTCATGCGCTGGTACGTGGACGACGTGCTGTTCTCGACGAAGACCAGCGCGCAGTGGTACTCCAACGCCGTGCCGGCGAACGCCCGCGCGCCGTTCGACCAGCCGTTCTACATCATCCTGAACGCGGCGGTGGGCGGCTACTACACCGGTTGCACCAGTTCAAGTTGCGTGACGGCGACCTTCCCGCAGCAGTTCCTGATCGACTACGTGCGCGTGTACCAGGACATCCCCAACAACCTGCCGGCCGTGGCCATCACCTCGCCGCTGCCCGGCAGCACCCTGCCCGCCGGCGACATCGTCTTCGAGGCGACGGCCTCCGACAGCGACGGCACCATCACCACCGTCGAGTTCTGGAACGGCACGACGCTGCTGGGCGCCGACACGACTGCGCCCTACTCCTTCACCTGGGCCGCGGTCCCGGCCGGCTGCGCGACGATCACGGCGAAGGCCATCGACAACCTCGGCGGCGTCGCCAACAGCACCGTCGACCTGACGATCGGCGCCGGCTGCGGCCAGATCGGCTTCTCGGGCGATGCGTTCCTGCTGCCGGGACGGATCCAGGCGGAGAACTACGACGGCGGCGGCGAGGGCATCGCCTTCCACGACCTCGACGCGACCAACAACGGCGGGCTCTATCGCCCGAGCGAGGGCGTCGACATCGAGGCCTGCACCGACACGGGCGGCGGCTTCAACACCGGCTGGACGAATCCCGGCGAGTGGATGGAATACACGGTCCGCGCCCAGGGCACCGGGTCGTACACGCTGAAGGCGCGCGTCTCGTCGCTGTCGGGCGGGGGCAAGTTCCGCGTGACGTTCGGCGGGGTGGACAAGACCGGCGAGATCACCGTGCCGACCACCGGCGGCTGGCAGACGTGGACGACGGTGACGACGACGGTAATGCTGGATGCCGGCACGCAGGTGCTGCGGTTCGCGCCGACGGCGTCGGGCTTCAACTTCAACTGGCTCGAGATCACGCCCAACTGGGCCTCGGCCGCGCCGGGCGTGCCCGCGCTGGAGGCCGTGCTGGATCCGTGCCGCCCGAATCCGTTCAACCCGTCGACGACGATCAGCTACGAGCTGCCGGCGGCGACAACGGTCTCACTCGCTGTCTATGATGTGTCCGGCAAGGTCGTGCGGACGCTGGTGGCGGCCGAGTCCGTCGACGCCGGCCGCCACGAGGTCACCTGGAATGGTCGCGATGACGCCGGTCGCGCGGCCCCCGCGGGCGTGTACTTCTGCCGCCTGGATGCGGGCGGCGCGACGCGGACACAGCGGATGACGCTGCTGAAATAACGGTCAGGTCGTGGGCCGCGGCGTCTTGACGGCGGCGGCCAGCCTGTTCCACACCAGGACGGTCTGCGGCTTGAGGCCGGCGCGCGCATCGGCGTCGGCCGCGCGGAAGCCCGTGAATGCCGTCAGTGCGTCGGCGTGCATCGCCCGCAGTTCGTCGATCCGCTGCGCCGACGGCGTGCCCACCGTCTCGACGGGCTGCGCGGCCTGCCACTCGATCCTGTCGCGCCAGGTCTTCAGCTGCTTGTCCATCTTCCGGAAAGTCGTGCTCATGTCCGCCCCCTTGGGGATGTGATCACCAGGTGTGCGCCGCTGCGACGCCCGCCCCGGGAAGATCCGCTTGTGAAAGAAGAGCCCCGCCACCTTCCGGCAGCGGGGCTCCATCAGCATCAACCCGCAGGCTGATCCTGCCCGACTACCAACGACTGCCGCCGCCGCCACCGCCACCGCCGCTGCCGCCGGTGCGGGGACGATCCTGGGCCTCGTTGACGCGCAGCGCGCGCCCGCCGAGGTCCTTGCCGTCCAGCGCCTGGACCATCGTCTGCACCGCGTCATCATCGACTTCGACGAAGCCGAAGCCGCGCGGGCGACCGGTCTCGCGATCGTTGATCAGCGCCACCGAGTGAACGGTGCCGTGCTGGCCGAACATCTGCGAGATCTGGTCGTCGGTGGCCGTGAAGGGCAGGTTGCCCACGTAGAGTTTCTTCAAGGTCTTCACTCCCGATGCGGGCTGTCCCGCTTTACCAAGCGCTTGGATTCGCCAAGTGATTCCGGCTCGTCCGCTGCGCCTCTGAGGGGACCGATCACCCTGGTGCGGCGATCCCGTCCCGGTCCCCCGATGCTCGGGGGAACTCGCCAGACCCGTCCACGTGTGGGCGGACCTGTTGAGACATGGTAGTCAGGTTGGGTGGGAGATGCCGGTTTGCGCGGTTACGGGCAGCGCTCGGCGGCGCGCCGACCGTCCAGAACTGCCTGTTCAAGCTCTTGCGGGGTCGGTAACAGCAATTCGTAGCGCGCGGCGATGATGTGTTGCTCGCCCTGCGGCAGGGTCATGCGGACAACGGCGTCGTTCTTTCGGGAGCAGAGGGCGATGCCGATGGTGGGCTCCTCGTGCGGCTCGCGCTGCGTGCGGTCGAACCAGTTCACGTACATCTGCATCTGCCCGAGGTCGCGGTGCGTGAGCTTGCCTAGTTTCAGGTCGATCACCACGAAACAGCGGAGCAGGCGGTTGTAGAGCACCAGGTCGACGAAGAAGTGGTCGCCGTCGAGCGTGATGCGCTTCTGCCGCGCGATGAAGCAGAAGCCCTTGCCGAGTTCGAGCATGAATTCCTGAAGGTGGTCGATGATGGCCTGCTCGAGGTCGCGCTCGCGCCAGTGCGGGCGTTCGGGCAGGCCGAGGAATTCGAGGACGACCGGGTCCTTCATGACGTCCTGCGGGGTGAGGAGTTCCTGGCCTTTGTGGGCCAGGGCGAGGACCTCGTCCTTGTCGCGGCTGGCGGCGAGGCGTTCGTAGAGGTGGGAGGCGATCTGGCGTTCTAGTTCGCGAACGGACCAGCCTTGGGTGGCGGCTTCCAGTTCGTAGAAGGAGCGGGCGGATGGCTCCTCAACAGCCATCAAGAATCGATAGTGGGTCCAGCTAAGTTCTTGTCGAAATGCCGGTTGTGACGCCACGGGCAATTGTCGTCGCACTGCGACGACAATTTGTTGGGAATCAGTATCAATTATGGACTGCGCTTGCGTTTCGAGTTCGGGATAGGTCAGGTAGAACTGCCGAACGCGCGTGAGGTGCTTCAAGCCAAACCCCTTGCCGAAGCGCAGGGTGAGGCGATCAGAAAGTTGCGCCAAGACCTCCTCACCGTATCCGGCCCGCTGGTCCCCCTGCTGCTCGACCAGGACGATCTGCCGTCCGATCTCCCAATAGGTCTGCACCATGGTCGAGTTGACGGCGCGCGCCACGCGGCCCTGTGCGCCGGAGACGATCTCGACGACCTTCTGAAACAGGCTGTCCGCGGCGACACGGGTGGCATCGGTTGTCGCCGGGGGTTGGCGGGTGTTGTCGGGCATGGGAAGCTCCTGAATGGGCTGGCAGAGGTGATGCGGACGCGGCGCGGCCGTTCTTGAGGCTGGCGCGTCCGGTCGGATTTGCGATGGTGGTTGGAAGGACTGTGCCGGGTAGGACTGCCGGATGGGACTGGGGCCGGCGTTGGGTCTGCAGGGAAATGTGTGAGGCAAAGTGACGCGAATTCCGTCCACACTGTGGACGGAATTTGATGAAGATCATTATCGGCTGACTGGCGATCTGGACCCGCGCACATTCATAGACACGGGCAATGCGGAGTATCGGGAATTGCGCCGGCGCAAGCGCGTCGACAATTGTCGCCACACTGTGGCGACAATTTGTTGATTGTCAATTTCGTCGGGATTGGGCCAAGAACCCACGAGCGGCTGAAAATGTGAAGGGGCGTCGCGCTCCACTCCTGCCGCCGAACGCGACTTGCGCCGGCGCTCCTATCACGACTCTGTGAGAGTTGCGCCGGCGCAAGTGGCGGCGATCAGGGATTCGAAGCGTGGCGCAGCAAGCGGGTTTGCCGGAAGAGGGCCTTTAGATTCCCCCAAGACGTGGTCTCCGCGCAGCCCGCACCAACCCACTTCCGACCCGGCGGTCGTTGAGATGTATCTCATGAGGCACACGGCAATTCGCGCCACAGTGTGGCGCGAATTCATTGGATATCAATTTCAATGGAAGGAGCCCATGGCCTGCGCTCGTCGCGAATTGCGCCGGCGCAACTGCGTCCCAACGGGACTCCACAGTGTGAAGCCAATTTGTTGATTATCAATTTCGCATAACCAGGGAGACAATCGACGCCTGATAAAGCCCGCGAGGAACGTCGGCCTCCCGGCCCTTGGCACCGAACCCGACTTGCGCCGGCGCAACCATCACGACTCAGTGAGACTTGCGCCGGCGCAACTCCTCAAACCCTGGCCACAATCACCGCCAACGGCCAAACCACCCGCCGCCTCACCCGCAACCCGCCCCACGCCGCCTCCAGCTCCGCGCGGACCTCTCCCACGGGATCGCGCCCCGTCTCGGCAGCGCACCGCGCCACCGCCGACCAACTGGCCAGATACCCGAGCACGTGTTCAAGGCTCCAGTCCGCCGTCATCGCAAACGCAGGCGCCTCCAAAGCGCGCCCCGGCAGCGAAAGGTGCGCATACCCATCCTCGACATGCCGCCTCTCGGCCTGCCACCAAGGGTCCAGCCCTGCGTAGAACGCATCGATGATCGCATCAACACCGGGCGTGACGCGGTGCAGGTTGTACGTCCACGCGGCGACGACCGCGCCCGGCGCGGCGACGCGGCGCACCTCGGCGGCGAAGGCGGCCTGGTCGAACCAGTGCAACGCCTGCGCGACGGTGATGAGGTCGACGGTGTGGTCGGCCAGCGCGGGCAGCGACTCGGCGGCGACGTGGTAGTGCACGTTCGGGTGCGGGGTGGCCTGGGCGATCTGGCTTTCGCTGGGGTCGCTGGCCTCGACGTGCGCGAAGTGCGCCGCCAGGCCGAGCGTGGCCTGGCCGTTGCCGCAGCCGGCATCCCAGGCAAGGCCCGTGCGGCGGGCCTGCGAGGCCAGCCACGTATAGAGCGCCGCGGGATAGGTGGGGCGATAGGCGGCGTAGTCGGCCGACTGTCTGGAGAAGTGGTCCTGGATGCCCATGCGTGCGGGCTCCCCGGTTGGTGATGCGGGCCGACGGCGGGTCAGCGCGAGCGCAGGCGCTCGAACAGGCCCTTGAGGTCGCCGAACTTCTCGACGTAGTCGGCCATGCTGCGTTCGATGACTTCGTGGGCCTCGGCGCGGCCGTAGATGTGCGTGATCTCGGTCTCGCTGCGACGGGCGCCGGGCGCGTCCTTGTAGGTCAGGAAGTAGTGGCGCAGGCGCTCGATCATCGAGGCGGGACACTCGTAGATGTCGCGCAGGTGGCCGTAGATGGCATCGGTGCCGAGCACGGCGATGATCTTGTCGTCGGCCTCGTTGCCGTCGATCATGCGCAGGCCGCCGATGGGCGTCACGGTCAGGAGGATGTCGCCGTGCGTGATGGTCTTCTCGGCCAGGATGCAGATGTCCAGCGGGTCGCCGTCGCCGACGATGCCCGTGCGCGAGGCCTGCTTCATGCAGTACTCGGCCACCTTCGGCCCGCAGTAGGTCTGCGGCAGCAGGCCGTACAGGGTCGGGTAGACGTTCGAGAACTTCTGTGGGCGGTCGACCTTGAGCAGGCCGGTGGGCTTGTCGAGTTCGTACTTCACCGTGTCCGACGGCACGATCTCGACGTAGGCCGTGACGCGCTCGGGCGCCTCGTCGCCGATGGCCACCCCGTGCCAGGGATGCGCGCGGAACAGGTGGTGAAGCAGGTCGATGTTGACGTTTTCCATGGCAAGGTCTCCAGCCAGAAAGGCCCCCCGGGCGGCGGTTGACGCCCGTCATGATAGCGTCATCGGCCAGGATTGCGAAGGGTTGACCTGACACCGGTTTCCGGGCGCGCGCAGGGGGGCCGGGGCCGACCGCATGGACAGGGGCCCCGATGTGTGTTTTCTTGGGGGAAGAACCGCTCCCGGCCCGTCCCGGCGGGTGTCGCCGGGCCTGCCTCCGGGGGCGCCAGCAGAGGTATATATAGTGTCGCCAGGCCTGCAGGCCGCCTCGCTCGGCCCGTTCCCGTCGCCCGCCGACGGGATGCTCGTCGACCCCCAGGGTCGTCGCCTGGACTACCTGCGCCTGGCCGTCACCGACCGCTGCAACCTCCGCTGCCAGTACTGCATGCCCGCCGCCGGGGTCACCCTGGGCGAGCGCGACGAGATCCTCTCCATCGACGAGCTGATCCGCGTGGGCGGCATCTTCGCCGGCCTGGGCGTGCGCACATTCCGCATCACCGGCGGCGAGCCGCTGGTCCGGCGCGGCGTGGTGTCGCTGATCGCGGCGCTGCGCGCGCTGCCGTCATCCCCCGAGGTGCTGCTGACGACCAACGGCCTGCTGCTGGCCGACCACCTCGACGCGCTGGCCGACGCGGGCCTGCAGCGGGTGAACCTGAGCCTCGATTCGCTGGACCCCGCTACGTGGGCGACGATCACCCGGCGCGACGGCTTCGAGCGCGTGCGCGCCGCCGTTGACCAGGTTTTGGCGCGCGGGATGGGCCTGAAGATCAACATGGTGGTGCTGCCGGGCACCAACGACCACGAACTGGCGGCGTTCGCCGACCTGGCGCGCGAGCGGCCCGTCACCGTGCGCTTCATCGAGCCGATGCCGTTCGTGGGCGAAGGCCGGCTGTGCGGACCGGGCATCACGGGGACCGAGATCCTGGCGAAGCTGGCCGGGTCGCACGCCATCGAGGCCGAGCCCGTTGTCGCCGGGTCGGTTGAGAAGCTGTTCCGCATCGACGGGTTCCTCGGACGCATCGGCGTCATCGAGGGGCACAGCCGCACGTTCTGCGGCACGTGCCGCCGGCTGCGCCTGGACGCGCGGGGCCGCATGCGGACCTGCCTGTACGGGCGGCCGTCGGCGTTCCTGCGCCCTTTGATCAGGGCCGGGGCCGAGGACAGCGCGCTCATTGCCGCCATCCGCCAGTCGGTGGCCGGCCGGCTGGCCGACGGCGTGGCATCCGAACTGGACCACCGCCGCCACAACCTCGACAGCATGGTCAACATCGGCGGCTGACGCATCTTTTCGCCAAGAAGGGAACTGCCGCCTTGTCCTGCGACGTGCCCACGCCCCACTCCTGCGCCGCCGCCGGCGCCCTCCCCTACGCAGAAGCATTGCAACTGGTGTTGGCGCGCACGCGGCCGTTGCCGGCCGTGAAAGTCGCGCTGGCCGACGCCCTGGGCTGCTACCTGGCGGCGCCCGCGAAGGCGCGCTCGGACGCGCCGCGCTTCGAGCAATCGGCGATGGACGGGTATGCGGTGCGGGTCGGGGACCTGGCTTCCGCATCGGCGGCAGACCCGGTTTCGTTGCGCGTGGCGGGCGAACTGGCGGCGGGGGCGACGCGGCGCGTGACGATCAAGGCGGGCACCGTCGTGCGCGTGTTCACGGGCTCGCCGCTGCCGGGCGGCACGGGCGCGATCGTCGTGCAGGAAGTGGTCACGCGCGAGGGCGATGTTGCGATGTTCGGCGCGCCGGCGCGCGAGGGCGCGCACATCCGGCGCGTCGGCGAGGAGTACCGCAAGGGCGACGAGCTGCTGCCGGCCGGGGTGGCGGTGACGCCGCCGGTCATCGGCCTGCTGGCGCAGCTGGGCCAGGCGACGGTGAAGGTGGGCGGCCGGCCGCGCGCGCTGGTCGTGACGATGGGTGATGAGTTGGTGCCGGCGGGCGTGACACCGGGGCGCGCGCAGGTCGTCGACGCGAACGGGCCGGCGCTGTGCGCGGCGTTGCGGGCGGCAGGATTGGCGGTGGTCAAGCACGTGTGCGTACGGGACGATGCGGCGGCGTTGCGCCGCGCGCTGGCCGCGGGGCTGCGCACGGCCGACCTGGTGGTGACCGTGGGCGGCGCCTCGGTGGGCGACCACGACCACGTGCCGGCGGTGCGGGCGCAGTTGGGCATCACCGAGATGTTCGGGCGCGTCGCGATCCGCCCCGGGCTGCCGAACTGGTTCGGTTTGTCCCCGCAAGGCGTGCCCGTGTTCGGGCTGCCGGGCAACCCGGTGTCGGCGCTGGTCTCGTTCGAGCTGCTGGTGCGGCCGGCGGTGCGGCGGCTGATGGGCGCCTCGTGCGCGGGGGCTGCCGACGGCATTGCCAATGCCGGGGCCGAGCTGCCGGCACTGTCGGCGCTGCTGGCAAGCGACGCCGCGCCGGGCGGCGACCGGATGACCTGGCTGCGCGCCCGGCTGGCCAGCGACGCCGATGGCGCGCTGTGCGTCGCCCCCGAGCGCGGCCAGGGCTCGCACATGCTCAGCAACCTGGCCCGCGCGCAGGCGCTGGCCGTCATCGAGGCCGGCGCCGACAAGCTGCCGGCCGGTACGTCCGTCCCCGTGCGTCGACTGGAGTGGTTCGAGCGATGACGACAGCGACCCTGACCATCACGCGCCCCGACGACTGGCACCTGCACCTGCGCGACGGCGAGCTCATGGCCAGCGTGCTGCCGCATTCGGCGCGCTGCTTCGCCCGCGCCGTCATCATGCCGAACCTGAAGCCGCCGGTGACCACGGCGGCGGCGGCGCGCGCCTACTACGACCGCATCCTCGACGCGCTGCACCCGGACCTCGACTTCACGCCGCTGATGACGCTGTACCTGACCGATGCGACGACGCCGGCGGAGATCGAGCGGGCGCGCGCGGACGGCGTCGTGGTGGCGGCGAAGCTGTACCCGGCGGGCGCGACGACGAATTCGGACGACGGGCTGACCGACCTGGCGCGCGCGCGGCCCGTGTTCGAGGCGATGGCCGCCTGCGGCATGCCGCTGCTGGTGCACGGCGAGGTGACCGATCCCGCGGTCGACATCTTCGATCGCGAGGCGGTCTTCCTGGAGCGGCACCTGCGGCCGCTGATCGACGCGGTGCCGGGCCTGAAGGTGGTGCTCGAGCACGTGACGACGAAGCAGGGCGTCGACTTCGTGCTGCAGGGCCCGTCCACGCTGGCGGCCACCATCACCGCCCATCACCTGCTCTACAACCGCGGGGCGATGTTCAAGGGCGGGCTCAACCCGCACTACTACTGCCTGCCCGTGCTCAAGCGCGAGGAGCATCGCCTGGCGCTGGTCGCCGCGGCGACGGGCGGCTCGCCGAAGTTCTTCCTGGGCACCGACAGCGCGCCGCATGCGCGCAGCGCCAAGGAATGCGACTGTGGGTGCGCGGGCATCTTCAGCGCGCCCGTGGCCATCGAGATGTACGCGACGGTGTTCGACGAGGCCGGCGCGCTGCACCGGCTCGAGGGCTTCGCCGGGCACCACGGCCCCATGTTCTACGGACTGCCGTTCAACCGCAGCACGCTGACCCTGGTGCGGGAGACGAGACCCGTGCCCGACGTGGTGGCCGGCGGGGCGGCCGGAGAGCTGGTCCCGCTGGGGGCCGGCGCGCCGGTGCTGTGGTCGCTGGAAGCGCCTGACCACACCCTGCGCTATCGGGGCTGATGTCGTTCCTGCACGCCTGCGGCGGGTTGGCGGACCTGACGATAGGGCGTTACGGGCTGCGCAAAAAGACACCACCAAATCAGTTTTGATTTCGGATAGAATTCCCCTCGGAGGGGCCGGTTGCGCCGCGCGCCGGCCGAATCGGTACCGAACCGGGGGGAATCCACATGAACCGCCAACTGCGCCACGATTCGTGGCGACGCCTCGCCCGCGCCCTGCCGCTGCTCGCCATGTTCGCATTGCTCACAGCCTTGTCCGGGTGCGGAACAGACAAGAGCGTCGGCCCTTCCGGAAAGGCGGCCAACTTCGGCATCCTGGTCGTCAACGGCTCCGCGCTCAACGTCACGGTGCGCGTCACCGGGCCGCAGTTCAGCCAGACGTCCGTCACCGTCCCGTCGGGCGGGTTCGATTCCGTCGAGGTCGTCGCCTCGACCGGCGATGCGATCACCTTCAAGGCCGATGGCGGCGGGCTGCCGACGGCCACGGGCGGCTGCGCGGCGGGCGCCGACGCCGTGTCCAACTATCCGGCGGTGTACGCGCAGGTCAACATCCTGGACCCGCTCACGGTCGGCGGGGAGCTGCAGGTCGTGTGCAGCTCGGGCTGGCAATAGCCGCGCGGATGAAGAACAAGAGCGGCGGCATCCCGACCGGGCGGCCGCCGCTCTTCGTTTCCGCCCCGGTCGTGACGCGCGCGGGTCAGAACCGGAGGAATAGCCGGCCCTGCGCCGTGAAGCCGTCGAGCCCGAAGTCGCGCGAATACTCGGTGACGCCGATCACCTTGGCGTACTGGGGCGTGACCGACACGTACTGCGCCTCGACGCCGAGGCCCCACTTCTCGCCCAGGAACCAGTGGCCGCCCACGCGACCGTGCACGCCCAGCGCCGTCGCGCTGTCGCCCACCGACTGGTCGGGGTGCCCATCGGAAGTGAACAGCGCATCTATGGTGGTCAGGTAGGCGCCGACGCCGGCGCCGACGAACAGTTCGGACGTCTCGCCCCGCGGGAACACGCGCAGCAGCGTCGCCGTCAACGGCACCGCCGTGATGTCGAACGTGCCGTTCCACACATCGCCCGAGATCTGCCCGATGTACTCGCCTGACGGCCCCTCCAGTGAAAACCGCCCGGCCGCGATCTCCGCCGCGAAGCGCGGGCTGAGCCGGTGGCCGACGAACACGCTGCCGGCGAACCCGGCGTCATAGCCGTCCACGTCGCTCGACTGGGGCGAGTACACGCCGCCCGAAACCCCGATCCAGTTGACCGGCGCCTCGGCCGCGCCCGCCGCCGTCGCCATCAGTGCCACGCAGATCATGGCCAGCAGGATCTTCATGTCGATCTCCCCGGGTCGGATGCCACTCCCACACCGCAGGGCGAGCGCCGCCATCGGCGACGCGCGCCACCGCCCCCACCGGCTTGGATTCTAGCCCCGCGTCACCTCTCCGGTCAACGCACAAACAAGGGAAATGCCCAGGGAAGAAAGACGACCGCCGGCGTGTGTGTTCACGTCGGCGGTCGCCTGTCACCATGATGCCGCGCGCGTAACGCATTCGTGACGACTTGCGCCGGCGCAAGTGCGCCGCGCCGCGCTAGATCTTCCGCGGCCGCACCATCGCCTCGGGCGACAGCAGGCGGTCGAGCTCTTCGCGCGAGAGCAGGTTCTTCTCCAGCACCAGCTCGTACACGCCGCGCCCGGTGATCAGCGCCTCCTGCGCCAGCTCGGTGCTCACGTCGTAGCCCAGCACCGGGTTCAGCGCCGTGACGACGCCGATGCTGCGCCGCACGTGCTCGCGACAGCGCTCGACGTTGGCGGTGATGCCCGAAACGCAGCGCACGCGCAGCGTCTCCATGCCGTTCTCGAGCATGTCGATCGACTCCAGCAGGCTCTGCACGATGATCGGTTCCATCACGTTCAGCTCGAGCTGGCCGGCCTCGGCCGCCATCGTCACCGTCAGGTCGTTGCCGATCACCTTGAAGGCGATCTGGTTGACGACTTCGGGGATCACCGGGTTGACTTTGCCCGGCATGATCGACGAGCCCGGCTGCATCGGCGGCAGGTTGATCTCGCCGAAGCCCGTGCGCGGGCCGCTCGACAACAGCCGCAGGTCGTTGCAGATCTTCGACAGCTTCACGGCCAGGCGCTTGAGCGCCGAGCTGTACATGATGAAGGCGCCGGTATCCATGGTCGACTCGATCAGGTGCGGCGCCAGGCGCATTTCCAGGCCGGTGATGTCGCGCAGGTGCGCCACGGCCTTCGCGCCGAACGCGGGATCGGCGTTCAGGCCGGTGCCGATGGCGGTGCCGCCCAGGTTCACTTCCAGGAACAACGCAACGTTCTGCTCCAGACGCTCGATCTCCTCGCCGAGAGTCACAGAGTAGGCCTCGAACTCCTGGCCCAGCGTCATCGGCACCGCGTCCTGCAGCTGCGTGCGGCCCATCTTCAGAACGTCGGTGAATTCGGCGGCCTTGGCCGCGAAGGCGGCGACCAGCTCGCGCAGCACGTTGCAGATGCCGACGTTGGAGCGGATCAGCCCCACGCGCAGCGCCGTCGGGTAGGCGTCGTTCGTCGACTGCGACAGGTTGACGTGGTTGTTCGGGTGGCAGTGCCGGTACTCGCCCTTCGCATGGCCGAGGTGCTCGAGCGCGCGGTTGGCGATGACCTCGTTGGCGTTCATGTTCGTCGAGGTGCCGGCGCCGCCCTGCACCAGGTCGACCACGAAGTGGCCGTGCAGCTTGCCCTCGATGATCTCGTGGCACGCGATCCCGATGGCGTCGGCGATGGGCTGCGGCAAGTGACCCAGCTCGGCGTTGGCGCGGGCGCAGGCAGCCTTCACCATCGCCAGCGACTCGACCAACGCCGGGTGGTGCGCCAGCACGACGCCGCTGATCGGGAAGTTCTCCACCGCGCGCAGGGTCTGGATGCCGTAGTAGAACTCGTCGGGCACCTCGCGGTCGCCGAGCAGGTCGTGCTCGGTGCGGGTGCGGCCGCTGAGGTACTGCGCGCCGGGGTTCGCGACGTGGGCCGAGGCCCCGCGCATGCGGCGCGAGATGACGCGCGCGACGCGCGAGATCACCTTGGCGGCCAGTTGCGGCTCGGCCTCCATCAGCGCCACGAACGTGTCGCGGCCGAACCGGTGGATGCGGCAATCGAGCAGCGCGCGGGCCGAAGCCGAGTGCGGGTAGTCCTCGAGCAGGCCGCCCTCGCCCAGGAAGTCGCGCGGGCCGAACCAGGCCAGGCGCCGCTCGCCGCCGCCGGGCAGGCAGCGGAACAGCTCGACCTCGCCGCTCTCGATCAGGTGCAGCGCGCGGCGTGGCTCGCCCTCCTCGAACAGGTGGGCGCCGCGGGCCAGCGTCACCGGCTCCATCAATGCGGCGAGGCGGGACAGCTCAGCGGGCGTCAGGTCGCGGAACAGCTCGATGCGGGTGAGGAAATCGAGGGTCTGGTCGCAGTCCAAGGCGGGGCCTCCGGGTGGGGGTAGAACGGCAAGGTCGCACCTCGGCATGGGGACGGCAACCCGGTCAGTCGAGAACGGTGACGTCGTCCCCGGCCCGCACGACGCCTTCGCTTTCGGCGATCACGTTCATGCCGAAGCGGACCCCGCCCTGCCACGTGCGATAGCCGGCCAGGGTGCGCAGGGGTTCGGGCCCGTCGGGCGCGCCGGTCGCCTGGTCGATGGTCGTCACCGTGCAGCGGACGCACGGCTTGACCAGGCGGAAGGTGACCGGGCCGATGCGGATGCGGCGCCAGCCGTCCTCGGCTTCCGGCGCGCAGCCGTCGACCACGAGGTTGGGGCGGAAGCGATCCATCGGCAGCGGATTCACGAGGCGCGCGTTGAGGTCGGCCAGCGAGGCCGTCGAGACAAGCAGGTACGGGTAGCCGTCGGCGAAGCTGACTTCGTCGCCGGGGGCGCCGTAGCGCGGGTCGACGGGGCGCTGCGTGGCTGCGGGCATGTGGACCAGGCGGGCCGGCGTACCGAGGACGTTGCGCAGCCACGCGGCGGCCAGGTCGCCGGCGTCAACCACCGGCACGGTGTCGTCCCAGACGGTGGCCTCGCTCGTGGCGCCGGTGCGGGCAGGGCCGCCGTCGCCGTCGAGCGGGATCGACAGCAAGGGCCGGTCGGGCGCGCCGAGGACCAGCGCCTGCGCGGTCAGTTCGGCCTCGACCAGCGCGAGCACGCGGTGCGTGCGCTGCGAGATGAACCGCCCGGCGTCATCGACGATCATCCAGCGGCGGTCGCCGGCGAAGCCGCGCGGTTGCGCCAGCGCGGCCGCGGGCGCAGTGCCGCGGCAGCCCTTGACGGGGTAGACGTGGAGCGAGGTCAAGGTCAGGGGCATGGCGTCCTCGGTTGCTCACCCGGGCCGGATGCTGTCAGCGACCATCACGGCCCCATTCTACCGCCATCGGGAACGAAGGACAACCATCCCGGGGGCGCGAAACGCTGCCTGGCGCAGAAAACGGCGCCGGCGCAACCATCACGACGAGGTGAGCGTTGCGCCGGCGCAAGTGTCCCGGCAGGACCATCGGTCATTTAGCGCGGCCCGATCAGGGGTCGTCGTCGTCGATCACGCCGTTGGCCTCGACCGGCGTCCCCAGCACGCCGTTGGTCGGCGAGGCCGCCAGCCGCAGCACCATGATCTCCTGGTTCTCGTGCACCAGATCCTGCACCGTCGGCACGGTGATGACGCGCGTCGTCGAGCCGGCAGGGATCGTCCACGGGCCGATCGGCGCCGTGTAGTCGTCCGCGCCCTGCGTCGAGCCGTCCAGCGAGATCACGTTGAACGTCACCGGCACGATGGACTGGCGGTCCATCGTCACCGTGAACGACAGGGTGCCGCCCTCGGTCACGGCCGGGCCGGCGGTGATGGTCAGCACCGGCTGGTCGCCGTCGATGATGTTCCCCGTGGCCGTCGGCGTCGCGCCCACGACGGCGTTGGTCGGGTTGATGATGGTGATCGTGAAGTTCTCGGTCGCCAGCTCGGGGCCGGCGTCGTCGATCGTCGGCACGTTGATCGTCAGGTTCGACTGGCCGGCCGGCACCGTGTACGGGCCGGTGGCCGCGCTGACGAAGTCGATGCCCGAGCCCGCCGCCGTGCCGTTGGCGAACTGCACGAAGAACTGGATGGCGGCCTCGCTGGTCCAGGCCAGGTGCACCGTGAAGGCGATGTCCGTGCCCTCGGTCGCCGACGCGGGGCCGGTGAACGACAGGGGCGACGGGTCGCCGTCGGTGATGGTGCCCGTGGCGCTGTTGAAGCCGCTGAGCGTCGCGTTGGTCGGCGTGATCAGCGTGGTCGTGAACGCCTCGCTGGCGTTGTCGCCGCCGTCGCCGGCGATGGTCGGCACCGACACGTTGACCGTCGTGGCGCCCGCCGCGATCGTGAACGGCCCGGTGCCGGCGCCGTTGATGTCGCTCAGCACGTTGGCCGTCGCGCTCGAGTACTGCACCCGGAAGGTGATCGGCGCGGTCGAGGCCGCGGTCAGGGTGACCGGGAACACGGCGTTCTGGCCTTCGATCACCGTCGGGGCCGCGGCGATGGACAGGCGCGGCGCATCGACGATCGTCAGGTCCAGACCCGTCACGCCCAGGGCGACGTTGGCCCCCGCGATGGAGGCATGCAGGATCTCGTCGATCTCGCCGGTCAACTGGTCGTCCAGCAGCGGCACCGTGAAGCTGACCGACGACGTGAACGCCGGGATCACCTGCGCGCCGTTCTGCGCGAAACTGTAGTCGACGCCGGCGCCCTGCGACGTGCCCGGCAGCAGCGTCAGGCTGTACGTCGTGGGCGCCTGCCGCTGCGTGGTCAGGCTGACCGTGAACGTGATCGTGCTGCCCTCGTTCGCGCGCGCCAGCACGGCGCCCAGGTTGATCGAGGGGAACTCGTCGTCGGTGATGGCGCAGAAGGCGTCGGCCTCGGTCGGGCTGATGGCGGCGTTGGTCGCGGCCGACAGGTGCAGCACGAAGGTCTCGTTGTCGTCGTCCCAGGCGTCGTCGTGCAGCGTTACCGGCACGTTCACGCTGCCCTGGCCGGCGGCGATGGTGAACACCTGGCCAACGGCCGTGTAGTCGGTGGCCGAGCTGGCCGTCTGGTCGACGGTGTCGGCGCGGAAGGTGACGTCGCCGGTGCTGGTGACTGCCGCGCCCAGCGTGTTGACCAGCCGTACCGTGAAGACGGCCTGCGTCGCGGATTCGTTCACGGCGACATCGGCCACCGCCAGCAGCGGTTGGTCGTCGTCGACCACCGTCGCCGTGGCGACCAGGCCCGCGAACCCGGGCCGGCTGCCGCTGTCGATGCGCAGCCGGAAGTACTCATTGAGCGCCTCGGCCTGCGTGCCCGCCTGCAGCGCGACCGGGAACGTGGCCGTGGTCGCGTCGGCCGGGATGGTCCAGGTGGCGCCCGTCGCGGCGGTGTAGTCCGACCCGGCGACAGCATCTTCCTGGCCCGTCGCCGAGCCGAGGCCGTCGCCCGCCAGCGTGGACACCGCCAGGGTGACCGGCGCGTTGTACGGCGCCTGCAGGCGCAGCGTGAAGACCGCCGTGCCGCCGGCCTCGCCCACCGTCACGCCGTCCAGCGCGATCGACTGCGGGTCGTCATCGACGATCGTGCACGACACCGGCGTCCCCGCCCAGTGGGCGTTGGCGGACACCTGCGACAGGTTCGCCGTGAACGTCTCGTCGCCCTCGTAGTAGGGGTCGGCCAGCAGCACCACCGGGATGATGCGCTGGGTCTGGCCGGCAGCGATGAAGAAGGGCGTGCCCACGGCCGTGTAGTCGGCGCCACTGGTCGCGGTGCCCGCCGTGGTCGCGAACGTGAAGGTGACCGGGATCGGCTCCGCGTGCGGGATGCTCACCACGAACTGCGCCGAGCCGGCGTCCTCGGTCGCCGGGGTCACGACCAACGACAGCGTCGTCTGGTCGTCGTCGGCCACCGTGCAGGACAGGCGATCCTCGGCGCCGATCAGCGCGTTGGCCAGCCCGGTCAGCACGACTTCGAAGCTCTCGGGATCCTCAAGATCGTCATCGTCAATGACCGTCAGGTGCACCAGGCGCGTCAATGGATCGCCCGGCTGGAACGTGACGTCCTGGTCCATGGCGACGTAGTCCGCGCCGCCGGTGGCGGTGCCGTCGACCGTCGTCAGGTGCAACTGCACCGGCAGCGAACTGGCGTGGCTCAGGACGATCTGGAAATCGGCGGTCGTGGCCACGGCAGCCTCGGCCAGCGCCAGCCCGCCAAGGGCCACCGGACGCAGCGTGGCCACGGGCGGCTGCGTGTTGTTGTACACCGTGGCGATGACGTCGGCGATGGCGAGCCCCGGCCCGTACTGCGGGTCGCTGGAGGCCGCGCTGTGGCTGATGGTGATCGTCAGGTCGTCGGCGTCGACCTGGTCGAGGTCGGACCACAGCCTGATGACCTGCTCCTGGTCCCAGTTCGCCGTCGTGAACGTCACAACCGAAGGCACGATGTGGAACGTCGGGTCGGCCGGCGACGGCGTGATCGTAATGGTCACCGAGGCGGTCGGCTCCGAGGTCAGGCACAGGTGGTACTTCTGCTCGAGGATGCCCTCGGCCGACTCGATCAGGTGCAGGTCGGTCTCCGAGACGATGACGCCGGCGTTGTCGTTGTCGGCGATCACCAGCGGCACCAGGCCGACGCCGCCCTGCCCGTCGAACGCCTCATCGGTCGAGTTCGCCAGCACGGTCAGCGCATCGACCTGCTCGCCTTCCTGCAACAGGTCGTCGACCGCCGAGATGGTCGCCGTGCGGGCGCGGGCCCACTCGTCGTCGACCGGCGGGAATACCAGCACCGAAGGCTCGGCCACGGCCTGCCCGCCCACGGCTTCGAGGTCCACGCGTACCGTGTCGTCCGGCACCATCAGCAGCGTGACGGTCAGCGTGCGCGTGATGCCGCCCTCGGCCAGGCGCAGGGTGTCGGTGGCGACGGTCATGATCTTCTGCTCGGGCGCGAACTCGTTCCAGTCGTTGTCCTTGTTGTCGCAGCCGGTCGCGAAGCCCAGCAGCAAGGCCGGCAACAGGGCGAACGCCGGCCACCACGACCGGTCGCCGCGCTGCTTCATCACCGGGATGCCGAGCCGTCCGCTCACGCGTGCCCTCTCAATAGAACGCCACGCCCAGCGCCGCCGAGGGCGCCAGGCCGTACCAGTGATCCGTTTCCACGGGTTGCGCCCACCAGCGCATGGCCTCGACCACGCCGCAGAGCCCGATGCGCACGCCGCGGCCGGCCGCCACCTCGCGGATGGCCACCAGGCGCGCGCCGGCGCCGAACATGCGGTACTCGCGACCGCGATACCTCAACAGCTCGGTGCCGTCGAGCACCGCGCCGGCGCCCACGACGACCGACAGGCTGACCTGCGTGTCGCCGGCGGGACTGAGCCTGCCGATGCCGTAGCCGACGGTCAGGCGATGGAAGAAGACGTCGCTCTCGCGCCCGGGCGCGAGCACCTGGTCCGTCCGGTAGCGGTTGCCGTCCCAGCCGAGCGTGACCTCGTGGAAGGGCAGCCAGCGCTCGGTCGTGTCGATGCGGTGCGGATAGTGGCTGCGCCAGGCCAGCGCGACGCCCAGCCCGGGGTCGACGCCGTTCACGCCGCCGGCGGCCTCGGTGTCATCCTTGAAGTGGCCGCCCAGCATGAACGGCACGACGGCGCGCCCGACCAGGCGCGGCACCAGCAGCAGCGAGTCGGCGGCGACGATGCGCAGGCGGCCGGCGCGCTCCTCCCAGGCGGGGTTCAGCGTGTTGGCGACCTCGAACGTCAGCCCGCCACCGACCTTGCCGCGGAACTGTGCGTAGACGTTGAACTTGTCGGCATCCAGGAGGATGTCGTAGCCCGGGTCGAAGTCGGCCGGGTCGTAGCGCCAGTCGCGCATCTCGTAGACGACGTCCACATCGGGATCGTAGACCAGGACCTGGTAGAGGCCGTTCGGCACCAGCTTGTCGCCGGGCACGATGAACTGGCCGGGATACCCGCGGTCGATGTCCGCGTACACGCAGTTCCCCCCGTGCAGGCACAATTCGACCTCGCCATGGGGGAAAAATTTGCCATCGGGATCCTGGACGGAGAAGCGCAGGAAGTGGGGCGGCTGGCCATCGACGGTGCCTGCGCGGACGCCGCCAGGCATGAGCGTGAATACCACCATAAGGGCGGCAAACAGCCCAACAAGGGCTCCCGGCATCATCGATGTCGTCCTGGCGGACGGCAACCGCATGGTCGTCCTCTCGGCGCTGGCTGCGTTCGCGGGCGGCCGCTGCGCGCGGCCCGGCCCGGTCGTTCCGGGAATCAAAAGCAAGGCGCGTTCCATCCCCCCGGGCAGTCGATTCTTGTGGTTGGCCAAATCCCATGTGGCGGGTAGGATCAGCGGGACACGACCCGACCACTCTCCCGGCAGGAGGTCCCGGATGCGCCCCACGCCTCGCTTCCTCGTTCTGACGCTGATGGTCCTGGCCGCGCTCTTCGGCGGCTGCACCCACGACTCGCCCCTCACCCGACCCGATGCGCCCGCAGGAAGCCTTGTCGACAAGGGCATCCCGGCCGGCTACTACGACGCGGTCAACACCACGACCGGCGCGGCGCTGCGCGCAAGCGTCCATGCCACGATCGACGACCACACCAAGATCCCGTACACCTCCACCGGCACCGACACCTGGATCGTGGTCGAGGCCGCCGACACCGACCCGGCCAACAGCGGGCGCGTGCTGGACGTGTACCTGAACGCCAGCTTCCCGAAGTACGGCGCGGGCAACCTCGACTACAATCGCGAGCACGTCTGGTGCAAGAGCTTCGGCTTCCCCAACGACGGCGCGAGCAACTACCCCTACACCGACTGCCATCACCTGTTCATCTGCAACGACAGCTACAACTCGGCCCGCAACAACAAGCCGTACGGCACCGTCGGCGGCACGGCGACCGAGTACCCGACGCAGCTTGTCGGTGGCATCGGCGGCGGCAGCGGCGTCTATCCCGGCTGGTCGAACTGGAGCAACACGACGCTCTGGGAGACGTGGTGGGATCGCCGCGGCGACGTCGCCCGCGCCCTTCTGTATATGGACGTCCGCTACGAGGGCGGCACGCACGGCGCGACCGGCTACGCCGAGCCCGACCTGATCCTGTCCGACAACCTGGCGCAGATCGAGGGCTCGAACACGGGCGCCAACCTGAGCGTCGCCTACATGGGCCTGCGCGCGACGGTGCTGCAGTGGCACCTGGACGACCCGGTCGACGACAAGGAGCGCGCGCGCAACGACGCCGTCTACTCCTACCAGGGCAACCGCAACCCGTTCGTCGACCATCCCGAGTGGGTGGCCTGCATCTTCGTGGACAACTGCGGCGGCGGCACGGGCGACACCACGCCCCCGAGTGCACCCACGGGCCTGCTGGCAACGGCCGGCACCGGCGTCATCAACCTGGACTGGAACGACAACACCGAGGCCGACCTGGCCGGCTACACGGTCTACCGCGCCACGGCGGCGGCCGGCCCCTACGCCGCGCTGAACGGCGCGCTGCTGGCGGCCAGTACCTACGCGGACGCCGCGGTCACCGGCGGGACGACGTACTGGTACGTCGTGACGGCCGATGACCAGACCGGCAACGAGTCGGCGCAGTCGACCAGCGCCTCGGCCACGGCCGCGGGCGGCGGCGGTGGCGGCGGCACGGTTGTCTGGATCAACGAATTCCACTACGACAACGACGGCACCGACACGGGCGAGCTGGTCGAGGTGTGCGGCGCGGCCGGCACGTCGCTGGCGGGCTGGTCGGTGGTCGGCTACAACGGCAGCGGCGGCGCGGTGTACGCGACCGTTGCGCTGTCGGGCACGCTGCCCAACCAGTCGTCGGGCTTCGGCACCGCCAGCTTCGCCTTCGCGGCGATGCAGAACGGCAGCCCCGACGGCCTGGCGCTGGTCAACGCCTCGGGCACGGTCGTGCAGTTCCTCAGCTACGAGGGCACGTTCACGGGAGTGGGCGGCGCGGCGAACGGCATGGTCGCGACCGATGTCGGCGTCAGCGAAGGCACCACCTCGCCGGTGGGCTGGACGCTGCAGCTGGCCGGCAGCGGCACCACCTCCGGCGCCTTCACGTGGCAGCCGGCGGCCGCCGGCACGGCCGGCCTGGTGAACACGGGCCAGAGCTTCGGCGCGCCGCCGCCCAATACGGCGCCGGTGGCCGAGGCCAACGGTCCGTACGCGGCGCTGACCAATGCGGCCATCACGTTCTCGTCGACCGGCTCGACCGACAGCGACGGCACGATCACCGGCTGGCTGTGGAACTTCGGCGACGGCGCGACCAGCACGCTGGCCAGCCCGTCGCACGCGTACGCCGCCGGCGGCACGTACACGGCCACACTGACGGTGACCGACAACGGCGGCGCACAGGCCTCGGATACGGCCACGGTGACGATCACCGTCCCGAACGTGGCGCCGGTGGCGCAGGCCAACGGTCCCTACGCGGCGCTGACGACCGTCAGCATCGCGTTCTCGTCGACCGGCTCGACCGACAGTGACGGCACGATCACGACCTGGCTGTGGAACTTCGGCGACGGCGCGACCAGCACGCTGGCCAACCCGTCGCACGCCTACGCCACGGCCGGCGCATACACCGCCACGCTGACGGTGACCGACAACGGCGGCGCGCAGGCCTCCGACACCTCGCCGGTCACAATCACCGCGCCGAACGTGGCGCCGGTGGCGCAGGCCAACGGCCCCTACAGCGGGATGCGGGGCGCGAACATCGCGTTCTCGTCGGCCGGATCGACCGACAGCGACGGCACCATCACCGCCTGGCTGTGGAACTTCGGCGACGGCGCGACCAGCACGCTGGCCAACCCGTCGCACGCGTACGCTGCGGCCGGTTCGTACACCGCCACGCTGACGGTGACCGACAACGGCGGCGCGCAGGCCTCCGACACGTCGCCGGTGACGGTGACGGCGCCGGCGCTGGCCAACGTCTGGATCAACGAGTTCCACTACGACAACGCGGGCACCGACGCGAGCGAGTTCGTCGAGGTGGCCGGGCCGGCCGGCACGTCGCTGACCGGCTGGACGGTGGTGGGCTACAACGGCGCCAACGGCGCGGTCTACGCGACCAAGTCGCTGTCCGGCACCATCGCCAACAAGCAGAACGGCTTCGGCGTGGTCTCGATCACGTTCGCAGGCCTCGAGAACGGCGCGCCCGACGGGCTCGCGCTGGTCAATGCCTCCGGGCAGGTCGTGCAGTTCCTCAGCTACGAAGGTGCCTTCACGGCCACCGGCGGCGCGGCCAGCGGGATGACGTCGGTCAACATCCCCGTCAGCGAGTCCGAGGCGACGGTCAAGGGCAACTCGCTGCAGCTGCGGGGCACGGGCGACACCTACGCCGAGTTCACCTGGTACGCGAACGTGAAGGCGTCGGCGGGCGTGAAGAACACCTCGCAGACCTTCGCGACGGTGATCGCGCTGATGCCCTGACCGAGGGCAGGCAGTCCGAACGCGACAGCGGCCCCCGGGCGACGATGCCCGGGGGCCGCGGCCGTCCCGGAAGGCACCAGGCAGCGGAGCCACCCCCCGGAATCAGCACACATTATATCAACTGCTCCCGGCCCCTACACCACAGGAACAGGGACAAAATCCCACCAATATTGATGTACATTACTGTCAATGAATCAATTATGTGTCTTTGAAAACACAACTCAGCTGGGCGCACCATTCGCTAACTCTGCGGTTGACTTCCTTTTCAGCCCTCACCAAATTAAAACTGTTAATTTTTTCACAGTAAGCCGATAGGAGCGGTTGGGGTGGCCGCCCGTCGTGCCAGACGGCACTGGCGGACCTGCGCAGAAAGCCGCCCGGTTTTGCCAACCGCCCCGGACCTGCCACCAAGGAGCAGCCGCATGCTCGACCTGAAGGACGTTGACCTGATCCTGCGGGATCATCCCGATGCCGGACGGGATAGCCTCATCCCCATCCTGCAAGAGGTGCAGGCCCAGGACGGCTACCTCTCCCAGCAGGCCATCGCCCGGGTGGGCGAGGCCCTCAACCTGCCGGCGAGCAAGATCTACGGCGTCGCCACCTTCTACAACATGTTCCGCTTCCAGCCCAAGGGCCTCAACCACGTGATGGTCTGCCGCGGCACGGCCTGCCACGTGAAGGGATCGGCCAAGGCGCTCGAGCTGGTCACCAAGGCCCTCAGGATCCAGCCGGGCGAGACGACCCGCGACGGCCAGTTCAGCCTGGAGACGGTGGCGTGCATGGGCGCGTGCGGACTTGCGCCGGTGGTCAATATCAACGGGCAGTTCTACGCGAAGGTCACGCCCATGAAGCTGCAGCGCATCCTCGAGGAATGCCGCGCGAAGGAGCCGACCCATGTCGACGCGTGATCCAAACCGCTCCTCGTGCTGGGACGCTTCGCCCTTCCCCGCGTCCGTCCTGCTGAAGTCCCTGCGCTCCGGCCCGTTCGGTGTCGAGGGCGCGCCACTGGAAGCCCTGCTCGCCGGCCTGCGCGGTGAGCGCGTGACGAAGCCCGTCCTCTTCGTCGGCTCGGGCACCTGCGGCCTGGGCGCCGGCGCCGACAAGACCCTGGCCCGCGCGCAGACGTATTGCGTCGAGCGCAACCTGGATGTGGAGTTCCGCCGCGTGGGCTGCATCGGCCTGTGCTCGGAAGAACCCGTGCTGGACGTCCAGTTGCCGGGCCGGACCCGCGTCTCCTTCGGCAACGTCACCGCCGACAAGGTAGACGCTCTGCTGGACCAGGTCCTGGCCGGCCGGGCGCCCTCGGGCGCGGCGCTGGGGCAGTTCCCCGCCGCGGGCCTGCAGGAATGGGACGGCATCCGCGACCTGGGCGACCATCCCTTCCTGGCCATCCAGAAGCGCGTGGTGCTGGCCAACTCGGGGATCATCGACTTCAACTCCATTGACGAGTACATCGCCCGCGGCGGCTACTCGGCGCTGCACGCGGTCCTGAACGGTCGCAAGCGCGAGGACGTCGTGGAAGACGTGATCGCCAGCGGCCTGCGCGGACGCGGCGGCGGCGGCTTCCCCACCGGCCGCAAGTGGAAGATGGCCCTCGAGAACCCGAGCGGGCAGAAGTACATGATCTGCAACGCCGACGAGGGCGACCCGGGTGCGTTCATGGATCGCGCGGTGTGCGAGTCCGACCCGCACCGCCTGCTCGAGGGCATGGTCACCGGCTGCTACGCCATCGGCGCCACCAAGGCCTACATCTACATCCGCGCCGAGTACCCGCTGGCCATCGAGAACCTGAAGCTGGCCATCGCGCAGGCCAGGGAATATGGCCTGCTGGGCCAGGACATCCTCGGCAGCGGCTTCGACCTGGAGATCGTCATCAAGATGGGCGCCGGCGCCTTCGTCTGCGGCGAAGAGACGGCGTTGATGCACTCCATCGAGGGCAAGCGCGGCATGCCGCGGCCCCGGCCGCCGTACCCGATCCAGTCGGGCCTGTTCGGCAAGCCGACCGTCATCAACAACGTGGAGACCTTCGCCAACGTGCCGGCCATCATGCAGATGGGCGCCGCCGGCTTCGCCGCGCTGGGCACGGCCGGCAGCAAGGGCACGAAGGTGTTCGCGCTGTCGGGCATGGTGCGCCGCACCGGCCTGGTGGAAGTCCCCATGGGCACGCCCATCCGCGACGTGGTCTTCGGCGCCGGCGGCGGCATTCCCAACGGCAAGAAGTGCAAGGCTGTACAGATCGGCGGCCCGAGCGGCGGCTGCATCCCCGAGCCGCACCTGGATCTTGCCTGCGACTACGAGGACCTGAAGAAATTCGGCGCCATCATGGGCTCGGGCGGCCTCGTCGTCCTGGACGAGAACACCTGCATGGTGGACCTGGCCAAGTTCTTCATGGAGTTCATCCAGAGCGAGAGCTGCGGCAAGTGCATCCCGTGCCGTGAGGGCACCAAGCGCATGCTCGAGATCCTCGAGGCCCTCACCCAGGGCCGCAAGCACGAGGAAGGCCTGGACACGCTGCTGCGCGTGCGCGGCGTCATGCACCTGTGGGAACTGGGCGAGGCCATCCAGAAGAGCTCGCTGTGCGGGCTGGGGCAGACCGCGCCCAACCCCGTGCTGGCCACCCTGCGGTGGTTCCGCGACGAGTACGAAGCGCACCTCTACGACCGCCACTGTCCCGCGGGCACCTGTCGCGAACTGGTGGGCGCGCCCTGCCAAACCGGCTGCCCGGTCGGCACCGAGGTGTGGAAGTACGTGGCCCACATCAGCCACGGCGAGTACGAGCAGGCCTACCAGGCCATCCGTTCGGCCAATCCGTTCCCCTCGGCCTGCGCGCGCGTCTGCCATCATCCCTGCGAATCGGCGTGCCGCTGCGGCAGCACGGGCGGCGAGCCCATCGCCATCCGCGACCTGAAGCGCTTCGTGGTGGACAACGTGGACCCCTCGACCTGGAAGCCCACCATCAAGCCGGCCAGGGCGGGCAGGCCCAGGGTGGCCGTGATCGGCGCCGGGCCGGCGGGCCTCACCGCTGCGCACGCGCTTTCATTGCTGGGCTACAAGGTTACGGTGTTCGAGAAGGAGGCCGTGGCCGGCGGCATGCTGGTGGCCGCCATCCCCGCCTACCGCCTGCCGCGCGAGGTGCTGGTCAAGGAGATCGACGGGCTGCTCAACGAGAACGTCGAACTGGTGACGGGCAAGGCGCTGGGGCGCGACTTCACCATCGAGAGCCTCAAGGCGGACGGCTTCGGCGCCATCTACGTGGCCATCGGCTCGCAGCAGTCCAAGAAGCTGGGCCTGGCCGGCGATGATGTGGACGGCATCATCCCCGGCATCGAGTTCCTCAAGGCCTACAACCTGCATCAGGAAGAGACGGCCAGCGGACGCGTCGGCATCGTCGGTGGCGGCAACAGCGCCCTGGACGCGGCCCGCGTGGCGATCCGCGAGAAGGATGTCGAGAGCGTGACCGTGTACTACCGCCGCACCCGCGGCGAGATGCCGGCCTACGCGGAGGAGATCGCGGCCGCGCTCGAGGAGGGCGTGACGATCGAGACGCTGGTGGCGCCCGTGAGCGTGAAATCCGTCGGCGGCAAGCTGTCGGGCATCGAGTTCCAGCGCAACGAACTGGGCGATCGCGACGAGAGCGGCCGGGCGCGCCCCGTGCCCGTTGCGGGCAGCGAGTTCACGGTCGACCTCGATACGCTCATCGTGGCCATCTCGGAAGAGCCCGAGGCGCAGGTCCTGGGCGGCCTCACCGTGAAGCGCTGGGGCGGCCTGACGGTGCACCCGGAGTCCATGGTCACGAGCGTGCCGGGCGTCTTCGGCGGCGGCGACGTGGTGACGGGCCCGAGCACGGTGATCGCCGCCGTGGCCGCGGGCAAGCAGGCCGCCCTCATGATCGACCGCTTCCTGAACGGCAGGCAGATGAAGCTGATCCCGCGGGTGAAGCTGCCGACGACCTACATCCCGCCCGTCGGCACGGACGAAGAGGATGAGGGCGCTGCCGGCCGCGTCGCGGTGGACCACCTGCCGGTGGCCGCCCGCAGCGGCAATTTCCTCGAGGTCGACCTGTGCATCACCGAGGACCGCGCCCTTTGCGAAGCCCGGCGCTGCCTGCGCTGCGACATCGAATTCACCCTGCCCGCCGGGCACTGAGGTACCGACATGTTTGCCATTGAAGTCAACGGACAGAAGCTCGAGGCCGAGAAGGGCGAGACGATCCTCAAGGCCCTGCGGCGCGGAGGCATCCATGTGCCCACCATCTGCCACCTCGAGGGCCTGTTGCCCTCGGGCACGTGCCGCATGTGCGTGGTGGAAGTCGAGGGGTTCGGCGGCCTGGTCCCGTCGTGTTCATACCCCGTCGCCGAGGGCATGGTAATCCACACCCGCACGCCGCAGGTGCTGGCCACCCGCAAGATGCTGGTGGAACTGCTCCTGAACAACCATCCCGACGATTGCCTCTACTGCGCGCGCAACGGCAACTGCGACCTCGCCAAGCTCGCCAAGGAGCACGGGGTGCGCGACCGGCTGTTCCGCGGGCCCCGCACGCCCAGGCAGAAGGACACCTCCAGCCCTGCCCTGGTGCGCGACCCGGACAAGTGCATCCTCTGCGGCAAGTGCGTGCGTGTCTGCGAGGAGATCCAGGGCGTCTCGGCCATCGACTTCATCAACCGCGGCAGCAAGGCCTTCGTCGGCACCGCCTTCAACCAGGGCCTGAACGTGTCCAGTTGCATCAACTGCGGCCAGTGCATCCTGGTCTGCCCGACGGCCGCGCTGACCGAGCGCAGCCACGTGGACGAGGTACTGCGGGCCCTGGCCGATCCCGGCAAGACGGTGATCGTCCAGCACGCGCCGGCCGTCTCCGTCTCCATCGCCGAGGAGTTCGGCTTCGCCCCCGGCGTGGACTTCGACGGCAAGATGGTGGCGGCCCTGCGCCGCGCGGGCTTCGAGCGCGTCTTCGACACCTCGTTCGCCGCCGACCTGACCATCATGGAAGAGGGCAGCGAACTGGTGAAGCGCGTCACCGAGGGCGGCGCCCTGCCCATGTTCACGAGCTGCAGTCCCGGCTGGATCAAGTTCGTGGAGCAGTCCTACCCCGAGTTCCGGGAGAACCTCTCCACCTGCAAGAGCCCCCAGCAGATGATGGGCGCCGTCGTGAAGACATTCTTCGCCGCCAAGGCCGGCATTGACCCGGCCAACATCGTCAGCGTGTCCATCATGCCCTGCACGGCCAAGAAGTTCGAGGCGGCCCGGCCCGAGATGGGGCGGGATCACGCCGCGGACGTGGACTACGTCCTGACCACGCGCGAACTGGCCGAGCTCTTCCGCATCACCGGCGTGGACCCGGCGGCCCAGGAGCCCGAAACGGCCGACACCCCCTTCGGCGAGCGCTCGAGCGCCGGCAAGCTGTTCGGGGCCTCGGGCGGCGTGATGGAGGCGGCGGTGCGCAGCGCGTACTTCCTCATCACCGGCGCCGAGATGAAGGAATACAAGATCCAGGACCTGCGCGGCATGCAGGGCTGCAAGGAGCTGCGGGTCAAGGTCGGCGAACTCGAGATCGGCGCGGCCGTCGTCTCGAGCCTGGGCCAGGCCCGCAAGCTGATGGAGGAGATCCGGGCCGGGCGCAACGACCTTCACTTCATCGAGGTCATGAGCTGCCCCGGCGGCTGCATCAACGGCGGCGGCCAGCCTCTTGGCGCCAACCTGGAGGCCGTGAAGGCGCGCATGAACGCACTGTACACCATCGACAGTGACGACCACCTGCGGGTCAGCCACAGGAACGAGCAGGTCCAGCGCCTGTACCAGGAATTCCTGGGCGCGCCGCTGGGCCCCAAGAGCCACGAACTGCTGCACACGCACTACGAGAAGCGCGAGGTGCTCGTATGAGCCACGGAACTCCCGAACCGATCCGGCCCCTCACCGTCCTCGTCGTCGACGACGACTTCGACCTGCTGGAGCAGGTCGTCAGCATCCTGGAGGCCGATGGCCACACCGTGGTCAAGGCCCACGGCCAGGTGGAGGGCGAGGAGGCCTTGCTCTCCTGCATGCCGGACCTGGCGGTCCTGGACCTCATGATGGAGAACATGGACTCGGGCTTCGTGCTCTGCCACCAGATCAAGCGGCTCTTCCCGGAGGTTCCGGTCATCCTGCTTACGGCCGTCAAGTCGGCCACGGGCCTGGATTTCGCGGCGCGCTCCGAGGAGGCGGCCAGTTGGACCATGGCAGACGTGATCCTGGACAAGCCCGTCCGCCCCGAGCAGCTCCGGGCCGCGGTCCAGCGGCTACTGAAGTAGGGCACCTGCGACTCGAACGCCGGAAGTGAGCCGTGAAGCAACCAACGCCGGAACCGCTCATCTGCACGATCAAGGAGCGCTGCCGCGTCTGCTACACGTGCGTGCGCGAGTGCCCGGCCAAGGCCATCCGCATCACGTCCGGCCAGGCCGCGGTGATCGTCGAGCGCTGCATCGGTTGCGGCAACTGCGTCGCGGTGTGCAGCCAGAAGGCCAAGCACGTGCGCAGCACGACGGGCGACGTGGCCGCCCTGCTGGCCGGCCCGCACCCGGTGGCCGCCTGCGTGGCCCCCAGCTTCCCGGCCGAATTCCCCGAACTGTCGCCCGGACGCCTGGTGGGCCTGCTGCGCGCACTGGGGTTCGACCGGGTCAACGAGGTCAGCTTCGGCGCCGACCTGGTGGCCGACCGCTACCGCCGGCTGTTCGAAGGGGATCCCGACGGCCGCTACATCGCCTCGACGTGCCCGGCCATGGTCGCCTACGTCGAGCGCTACCACCCGGACGCGGTGCCCGCGCTGGCGCCCATCGTCTCGCCCATGGTGGCGACGGCGCGCGTGTTGCGCCGCGTGCACGGTGACGACCTGCGCATCGTCTTCATCGGGCCGTGCATCGCCAAGAAAGCCGAGGCCGACTCCCGGGCGATGGCCGGCGAGATCGACGCGGCGCTGACTTTCGCCGAGATCAGGCAGATGATCGCGGATGCGGACCTGGACCCGGCCGCGGTGGAATCGACCGACTTCGACCCGCCGCGCGGCGGTCTGGGCGCGCTGTTCCCCATCAGCCGCGGGCTGCTGCAGGCGGCGCGCATCCAGGAAGACCTGGTCGACGGCGACATCGTCGTGGCCGACGGCCGCCGCAACTTCGTCGAGGCCATCTGCGAGTTCGAGTCGGGCGACATGCAGGCGCGCCTGCTGGAGGTGCTCTGCTGCAAGGGCTGCATCGTGGGCCCGGGCATGACCTCCGAGGCGCCGCTGTTCAAGCGCCGCGAGCAGGTCAGCCGCTACGTGCGCGAGCGGTGGAACACGCTGAACGAGGGTGCGGTCCGCGCCGAGGTGGACCACTTCGCCGACCTTCCGCTGGGGCGGACCTTCGCGGCCGACGACCAGCGCTTCGTGGCGCCGTCGCGCGGCGAGATGGCCGATATCCTGAGGCGGATGGGCAAGGAGTCGCGACAGGACGAGCTCGACTGCGGCGCCTGCGGCTACGACACCTGCCTGGCGCACGCCGTCGCCATCGACAAGGGACTGGCCGAGAGCGAGATGTGCCTGCCCTACACCATCGACCAGCTGAAGCGCACCGTCGGCGAGTTGGCCGTCTCGAATACGCAGCTGGCCACGGCGCAGGAAGCGCTGATGCACTCGGAGCGGCTGGCCAGCATGGGCCAGCTGGCGGCCGGCATCGCGCACGAGGTGAACAACCCGCTGGGCGTGGTGCTGATGTACACGCACCTCCTGCTGGACGAGCACGGCGCCACCGACATCCCCGGCGACGCGCGCCTGCGCGAGGACCTCGCCGTCATCGTCGAGCAGACCGACCGCTGCAAGAAGATCGTCGCGGGCCTGCTCAACTTCGCGCGCCAGAACAAAGTGGCTTTGGCGCCGACCGACGTGCGCAAGCTGGTCGACCTGAGCCTTCGCGTGCTGGTCCCGGCCACGGACGTCGCCGTGATCTCGATCCACGACGAGGTCGACCCCGTGGCCGAGCTGGACGGCGACCAGATCACGCAGGTGCTGACCAACCTCGTCGAGAACGCCTATGCTGCAATGCCGAAGGGCGGCACGCTGACCGTGCGCACCGGGGGCGACGCCGCCCGCGTGACCATCACCGTGGCCGACACCGGCGTGGGTATCGCGCGGGAGAACCTGGGCAAGGTCTTCGAGCCCTTCTTCACCACGAAGCAGATCGGCAAGGGCACCGGGCTGGGGCTGGCGGTCAGCTACGGCATCATCAAGATGCACCGCGGCGACCTGGAGGTAGCCTCCAACGCCGATCCCGACGCCGGGCCGACCGGCACCACCTTCACGATCACCATCCCGCGCAAGGGCCAGCTTGAATGACCGCCGGCCGGGATGAAAGGACGATGGCGATGGAGCAGCTGCGGATCCTGATCGTCGACGACGAGTCCGGAATGCGCGCCGCGGTGACGCGGGCGCTCGACGGGTTCGCGTTTACGATCCCGGAGCTCGAGGCTGACGTGACATTCACGGTCGAGCAGGCCGGCAGCGGCGAGGAAGCGCTCGCGATGATCGCGGCCTCGGCCCCCGACCTGCTGCTGCTGGACCACAAGCTGCCCGGCATCTCGGGGCTCGAGGTGCTGGCGGCGCTGGCCGAGGCGCCGGCCGACAAGCCTCTCGACCTGCTGACGGTGATGATCACCGCCTACGCCTCGCTGGAGACCGCGGTGGTGGCCACCAAGCGCGGCGCCTACGATTTCCTGGCCAAGCCGTTCACGCCCGAGGAACTGCGCACTACCGTGCGCAAGACGACCAAGCACCTGCTGCTGCAGCGGCAGGCGCGGCGGCTGGCCCAGGAGAAGCGCCAGATCCGCTTCCAGTTCATCTCGGTGCTGGTGCACGAACTGAAGGCGCCGCTGGCGGCCATCGAGGGCTACCTGAACCTGATGGAGGACCACGCGCTGGGCGACGAGCTCGCCGCCTACGACGGCCCGGTGGGGCGCTCGAAGCTGCGGGTCGAGGGCATGCGCAAGCTCATCATGGACCTGCTCGACCTCACAAGGCTGGAGTCGGGCCAGAAGCAGCGCGACCTGACGATCGTCGACGTTGGTGTCATGGCCCGCAAGGCCATCGAGACGGTGGCCGCCGAGGCTGCCGCGCGCGCCATCACCATCGACCTGCGCGCGGGCGGCGACGTTTCGATGTCCGCCGACCCCGGCGAGATCGAGATCGTCCTGAACAACCTGGTGACCAACGCCGTGAAGTACAACCGCGACGGCGGCAGCGTCACCGTGACGCTGGCGGCGGACGACGAGCGCGTGACCATCACCGTGGCCGACACCGGCATCGGGCTGGCGCCCGAGGAGTCGGCGCGGCTGTTCGGCGAGTTCGTGCGCATCAAGAACGACAAGACGCGCTCCATCCTGGGCAGCGGCCTCGGACTGTCGATCGTCAAGCGCCTGGCGCAGGTGTACGGCGGCGACGTCGGCCTGGTGAGCGAGCCGGATGTCGGCACGACGTTCACCGTGACCCTCGGGCGCGCGGGCGTGGCGCAGGAAGCGGCGGTGCTGCCGTGATCACGCGCGCGGAGATTGTCGACTGGCTGCACGAGGACGACCCGGTCCGCCTGGCGGAACTCTGGCGCCGCGCCGACGATGTGCGTCGCCGGGTCATGGGCGACGAGGTGCAGTTGCGCGGCCTGGTCGAGGTCTCGAACCACTGCGTGCGCCGCTGCACGTACTGCGGCATCCGCGCCGGCGCCCCGGTAACGCGCTACCGCATGTCGCCCCTTGAGATCTTCGAGTGCGCGATGCAGGCGACCGCGCTGGGCTACGGCACCGTCGTGCTGCAGGCCGGCGAGGACCCCGGGCTGGAACTGGACATCGTCTCCGAGACCATCCGCGCGATCCGCAAGCGCACCGAACTGGCGATCACGCTCAGTCTTGGCGAGCGGTCCGGTGCGGAGCTGGCCGCCTGGCGACAGGCCGGCGCCGACCGCTACCTGCTGCGGTTCGAGACGTCCAACCGCGAACTGTACGAGCGCATCCACCCCGCGCGCGCCGACGAACCGTCCGATCGCATCGCCATGCTGGGCCGCCTGCGCGCGCTCGGCTACGAGATCGGCGGCGGCGTCATGGTCGGCCTGCCCGGCCAGACCCGCGACGACCTGGCCGACGACGTGGAGATGTTCGCGCGCCTGGACCTCGACATGATCGGCGTGGGACCCTACCTGCCCCACCCCGCCACCCCGCTGGCCGGCGAGGCGCGCCCCGACTGGGACAGCGAGCTGATGACGTACCGCATGGTCGCGCTGGCGAGGCTGGCCTGCCCCGGCGCCAACATCCCCGGCACGACGGCGCTGGCCACGGTCAACCGCGCGGATGGGCGTGAACTGGCCCTCGCGCGCGGCGCGAACGTATTGATGCCCAACCTGACGCCCACGCGCTACCGCGAGCACTACGAGATCTACCCCGACAAGGCCTGCCTGCGCGAGACCGCACCCGTGTGCGACGGTTGCCTGCGCGGCCGCCTGCAGACGATCGGCCGCACCGTCGGCAGCGGTCGGGGCGATGCGCGCCGGACGGCGGTGGGCGAGCCATGACCAGGCTGCCGGACCTGCAGCCCGGCCCCGGCGCCGTCGACTTCATCGACGACGCCGCAATGCGCGGCTTGCTCTCGGCCGGCATCGCCGACCCGGCCCAGGTGCGCGAGGTGCTCGCCAAGAGCCTGGAGCTGGCGCCTCTGACCGTGGCGGAAACGGCCGTGCTGCTGCGCGCCGAGGATCCCGTCCTGGTCGAGGAGATCCATGAGACGGCGCGCGCCCTGAAGCAGCGTGTCTACGGCGACCGCATCGTCCTGTTCGCCCCGCTCTACGTCGGCAACGACTGCGTGAACGACTGCGCGTACTGCGGCTTCCGGCGCTCGAACCCGGACATCGTGCGGCGCACGCTGGACGAGGGCGAAGTGCGCGCCCAGGCGCTGGCGCTGGAGGCCGCGGGTCACAAGCGCCTGGTCGTGGTCTTCGGCGAGCACCCGCGATACGATGCCGAGGCGATCGCCGCCACGGTGCGCGCGATCTACGACACGCACAACGGCCACGGCGAGATCCGCCGCGTCAACGTGAACGCCGCGCCGCTGGACGACGCCGGCTACCGCCTCGTCAAGGAAGCGGGCATCGGCACCTACCAGATCTTCCACGAGACCTACGACCACGCCGCCTACGCGCGACTGCACCCGCAGGGCACCCGCAAGGCCGACTACCTCTGGCGCCTGGACGGGCCGGGCCGGGCCATCGACGCCGGTTGCGACGACGTGGGCCTGGGCGTCCTGTTCGGCCTGGCCGACTGGCGATTCGACACGCTGGGCCTGGTCGCGCACGCGCGGCACCTGCAGGAGCGCCACGGCGTGGGCCCGCACACGCTCAGCTTCCCGCGCCTGCGTCCGGCGCAGGGCGTCGACTTCGGCGGCATGCACCCGGTCAGCGACGCCGAACTGATGCGCGTGATCGCCGTGCTGCGCGTGGCCGTGCCCTACACGGGACTGATCCTGACCGCGCGCGAGACGGCCGCCGTGCGGCGCGCGGCGCTCGACTTCGGCGTCTCGCAGATCGACGGCGGCAGCCGGCTGGAACTGGGCGGCTACACCGAGGCCCCCGCGGCGCAGGCCATCGAGCGCGAGCAGTTCACCCTCGGCGACACGCGCCCGCTGGACGAGGTGGCGCGCGAACTGCTCGAGATGGGCCACCTCCCCAGCTTCTGCACGGCCTGCTACCGCATGGGCCGCACGGGCGAGGTGTTCATGGAGTACGCCATCCCCGGGTTCATCGAGAAGTTCTGCTCGCCCAACGCGCTGACCTCGCTGGTGGAGTACCTGGTCGACCACGCCTCGCCGGCGACGCGCGTGGCGGGGCTGGCGCGGGTCGAGAAGGAACTGGCGCTGATGGACGACGACACGCGGAAGAGCGAACTGGTCGAACGTTTGCGCCGGATCCGCGAGGACGGCGCGCGGGATCTGCACTACTGAGAATCGACGGCACCCGACCCGAGGATGGGATGATGAAGGCTGCCCCCCGCTCGCTGCGACTGCACATCGGCATCTTCGGGCGCCGCAACGTCGGCAAGTCGTCGTTGCTGAACGCGCTGACGCGGCAGGGCGTGTCCATCGTCTCGGATGTGGCCGGCACGACCACCGATCCGGTCGAGAAGCCGATGGAGATGCTGCCGCTGGGCCCGGTCGTGTTCATCGACACGGCGGGCCTCGACGACTCCGGCGCCCTGGGCGAGCAGCGCATGGCGAAGACGCGCGGCATCCTCGACCGCACCGACGTGGCCCTGCTGGTGGCCGAGGCCGGCGGCTGGACGGATTTCGAGGACCGGCTGCTGGCCGAATTGCGCGGCCGCGCGATCCCGGCCATCGTCGTCTTCAACAAGAGCGACCTCGGCGAGCCGGCCCGGGACCTGCGGGCCCGCCTCGAGACCGCAGGCGTGCCCTGGGTGCCCGCCCGCGCGCGCGACGACGTCGGCGTCGTGGAAGTGCGCGAGGCCCTGGTCGCGGTGGTCCCCGACGACCTGCTGAACGCACCCCCCATCCTGGCCGACCTGGTGCCGCCCGGCGAGCTGGCCGTGCTGGTGGTCCCCATCGACAAGGAAGCGCCCAAGGGGCGGATCATCCTGCCGCAGGTGCAGGCCATCCGCGACCTGCTCGACCATGACGCCGGCTGCCTCGTCGTCAAGGAAGACGGCCTGGCCCGGGCGCTGGACGGCTTGAAGACCCCGCCGGCGCTGGTCGTGACCGACTCGCAGGCGTTCGCCGCGGTGGCCGCCGCGACGCCGCCCGGGGTGCCGATGACCTCGTTCTCGATCCTCTTCTCGCGGTACAAGGGCGACCTCGCCGAGTTCGTGCGGGGCGCGCTGACGATCGCCGACCTGCGGCCCGGCGACCGCGTCCTGGTGGCCGAGGCCTGTTCGCACCACCCCATCTCGGGCGACATCGGGCGCGAGAAGATCCCCGCCTGGCTGAACGGGCGGGTGGGCGGCCCGCTCGCATTCACCACCGTCCAGGGGCACGATTTCCCAGCCGACCTCTTGTCGTTCCGGCTGGTAGTGCACTGCGGGTCGTGCATGATCACGCGGCGCGAGATGCTGACCCGGGTCCTGCGCTGCCGCGAGGCCGGCGTGCCGGTGACCAACTACGGCATGGCGATCGCCTGGTCGCTGGGCGTGTTCGAGCGCGCGCTGGCGCCATTCCCGGAGGCGCTCGCGGCGGCGACCGGGACGCCCCGCTGACGCCACCCATACTTGACTGATTTCATCCACCAATGTCATGGTCGGCGCGGCCCGGGCCCGGCAGCGCCCATGGCGCCATCCAGTGACGGCGCAGGTTGCGATTTCCCGCGCCAGATGGCTTTTTTGAAGGGCACCGGCCGATCGCGGACCAACCAGCGGGGAGAACAGGAAATGGAAAAGCCGACACGCAAACCCAGTTGCCCGAATTTCTCTTCCGGTCCCTGCGCCAAGCGCCCCGGCTGGACCGTCGACGCGCTGAAGGATGCGCTCGTCGGTCGCTCGCATCGCTCGAAGGAAGGCAAGGCGCGCCTGCAGGAATGCTCCGACCGCATGAAGAAGCTGCTTGAGCTGCCCGAAGGCTATCGCATCGGCATCGTCGCCGGCTCGGACACCGGCGCGGTTGAACTGGCGATGTGGACGATGCTCGGGCCGCGCCCCGTCGACATCTTCGGCTGGGAGTCGTTCGGCAAGGGCTGGATGACCGACGCCATCAAGTACCTGAAGCTGCCGCAGGTGAACGAGTACAAGGCCGACTATGGAAAGTTGCCCGACCTGTCGAAGGCCGACCGCACGCACGACATCATCTTCACGATGAACGGCACCACCTCGGGCGTGAAGGTGCCGAACCTGGACTGGATCGCCGCCGACCGCGAAGGCCTGGCCATCTGCGACGCCACCTCGGGCGTGTTCGCGATGCCGATGGACTTCACGAAGCTCGACGTCGTCACCTTCTCGTGGCAGAAGGTGCTGGGCGGCGAGGCGGCGCACGGCGTCATCATCCTGTCGCCCCGCGCCGTGGCCCGCATGGAAGAGAACGAGTCGAAGGTGCCCTGGCCGCTGCCCAAGACCTTCCGCCTGCACGCCGAGGGCAAGCTGAAGCCGGGCGAGCTGGAATACAACACGGTCAACACGCCATCGATGCTGTGCGTCGAGGACGCGATCGACGCCCTGAAGTGGGCCGAGTCGGTCGGCGGCCTGCCGGGCCTGTACAAGCGCTCGAACGCCAACCTGGCTGAGTTCGAGAAGTGGGTCGCGGCTTCGAACTGGATCGACTTCCTGGCCGAGTCCAAGGAGATCCGCTCGAACACGTCGGTGTGCTTCAAGATCAAGAGCGACTGGTTCCTCAAGCTGCCCGACGAGGACAAGACGGCCGCCGCCAAGAAGATCACCGGCCTGCTGGACAAGGAAGGCGTGGCCCACGACATCAACTCGTACGGCAAGGCCCCTGTCGGCATCCGCGTCTGGTGCGGCGCCACGGTCGAGTCGTCCGACATCGCGGCCCTGACGCAGTGGCTCGACTGGGCGCATGCGACGGTGGCCGAGGGCTTCAACAAGTAACGTACCAGCCTCAGGAGGCGACGGGATGAAGAAGGTGCTGATCGCCGACAAGGCGGACAAGCTGTGCGAGACGGTCCTGCGTGACCGCGGTCTCGAGCCCATCGTGAAGACCGGCATGACGCCGGCCGAGCTGAAGGCCTGCATCGCCGAGTACGACGCGATCATCGTGCGCTCGGCCACGACGCTGACCCGCGAGCTGGTCGAGGCGGCCGTGAACCTGAAGGCCGTCGCGCGCGCCGGCTCGGGCGTCGACAACATCGACGTGCCGGCCTGCTCCGAGAAGGGCGTCATCGTGATGAACACGCCGTTCGGCAACACCGTGTCGACGGGCGAGCACGCCGTCGCCATGATGATGGCCCTGGCGCGGCACATCCCCCAGGCCAACGCCTCGACGCACGCCGGCAAGTGGGAGAAGAAGAAGTTCGAGGGCGTCGAGATCACCGGCAAGACGCTGGGCGTCATCGGCTGCGGCAACATCGGCGCCGTGGTGGCCGAGCGCGGCCTGGGCCTGAAGATGAACGTCGTCGCCTTCGACCCGGTGCTGACGGCCGAGCGCGCGAAGGAACTGGGCGTGCGCCAGGTCACGAACATCGACGAGCTCTACGCCGCCGCCGACTTCATCACCTACCACGTGGCGATGAACCCGGCCACCAAGGGCATGCTCAACGCCGAGGCCATCGGCAAGATGAAGAAGGGCGTGCGCATCATCAACTGTGCGCGCGGCGGCATCATGGTCGAGGCCGACGTCAAGGCCGCGCTGGACAGCGGCCACATCGCGGGCCTGGCCTGCGACGTGTACGTGACCGAGCCCGCGACCGAGCACATGTTCTTCGGCCTGGAGAACGTCGTGGCGACGCCGCACATCGCCGCCTCCACGAAGGACGCGCAGGTGACGGTGGCGCGGCAGGCGGCCGAGCAGATCGCCGACTACCTGCTGAACGGCGTGCGCAAGCATGCCGTCAACGGCGACAAGGTGGCCTAGGATGACCATGGACCCGAAGAAGCTCCCGCTGTTCACGCCCATCCGCGGCATCCGCCCCGCGCCCGGCAAGGCGCAGGACGTCATCGCCCCGCCGTACGACGTGCTCGACTCCGACGAAGCGCGCGCGTTGGCCGCCGGCAAGCCGCTCAGCTTCCTGCACGTCTCCAAGGCCGAGATCGACCTGCCGGCGGGCACCGACGTGCACGCGCCGGCGGTGTACGAGAAGGCCGCGGAGAACTTCCGGAAGATGCTGGACGACGGCATTTTGGTGCAGGACGGCACGCCTTGCTTCTACGTGTACCGCCTGCAGATGGGCGACCACGTGCAGACGGGCCTGGTCGTGGGCGCCAGCGTGGACGCGTACGATGCCGGACGCATCCGCCGGCACGAGTTCACCCGCCCGGTGAAGGAAGACGACCGCGTCAACCAGATCCGCTACGTTCGCGCGCAGACCGGACCCGGCCTGATCGCCTACAAGCAGATCGCGGCGGCCGACACCGTCATCTGTCGCGTGGCGGCCGGCACGCCGGAGTTCTCGGCTGTCGGCCAGGGCGATGTCATCCACACGCTGTGGGTGGTCAGCGACCAGGCCGACATCGACGCGCTAGTGGCGGCCTTCGACACGGCCGAGACGGTGTACATCGCCGACGGCCACCACCGCAGCGCGGCGGCCAGCCGGGTCAAGAAGCTGATGGTGGAAGAGCGCGGCGCCGCCCACACCGGCACCGAGCCCTACAACACCTACCTCGCGGTGGCGTACCCGGTGAACGAGATGAAGATCTGGGACTACAACCGCGTCGTGAAGGACCTGAACGGGCTGTCGCCCGAGGCGTTCCTGGCGAAGGTCGGCGAGAGCTTCAGCGTCACCAAGGTGAACGGCCAGGCGAAGCCCGCGGCGCGCCGCGAGTTCGGCCTCTACCTGGGCGGCCACTGGTACCTGCTGAAGCCGACGGTGGCGACGCCGACGCGCGACGAGGACCCGGTCGGCACGCTGGACGTCAGCGTGCTGTCAAACCTGGTGCTCGACCGCATCCTTGGCATCAAGGACCTGCGCAAGAGCGACCGCGTGGACTTCGTGGGCGGCATTCGCGGGCTGGGCGGCCTGGAGAAGCGCGTCGACTCGGGCGAGATGGCGGCCGGCTTCGCGCTGTTTGCGACCTCGTTGGAGGACCTGACCGCGGTGGCGGATACCAACCAGGTGATGCCGCCGAAGTCGACGTGGTTCGAGCCGAAGCTGGCCGATGGGGTGGTGTCGAATCCGCTGCTGTAGCGCCGGCCCTGGCGCGGGATGGGGCACTTGCGCCGGCGCAAGTGCCCGGACCTCACGATTTTCAGGGAATTAGGAGAAAGAACCGCTCCTCCCGCCCCTCACGGACACATCGCCCCACCCGCGGGTCTGCTGCACGCGCGGCACTATCTCCCGCTCACCTGACTCGTGGATCTACTCCCAGCCCCCGCTCTGCCCCACCGACTGGGCCATCTCCGGCCAGGCAGCGGTCACAGGCGGCTGGTCAAACCCGCATGCGCAGCCGCGCTGCGATGCGCCTTGCCGCTGGACACTGGACTATCCGCTGGCGGACGGCACGAAGGTGACCTTGCAGCCGACCGCGGCGGCCAGTTACTGTCCCCATTCGGGCGATGTCATCATCGAAGGCAAGCCGCCGACGATCGATTGCCCCATGTACCCGACGCGCGCGAACGCCGACTCCCTGCTGGATTCCGTGCCGGTGGCGGTGGGCTGGGAATAGCCTGGAAAGGAAGCAGCATGCCCGCCGGTAACGAACAGGGACAACGGGGAGCGGGCCGCTGGCAGGCGGGTCGCGCGGCCGTCCTTGTCGCCGTGGGCGTCAGCACGTTCATGTCCGCCCTCGACGGGAGCATCGTCAACACGCTCCTGCCCCTGCTCGGCCGGTCGCTCGGCGCGAGCGTCGCCGATGTCGAGTGGGTGGTGACGGTCTACCTGCTCGTGGTCAGCGGCCTGCTGCTCGCGGCCGGTCGCCTCGGCGACCTGCGCGGGCACAAGGTCATCTTCCTGTCCGGGTACGCCGGCTTCACGCTCAGTTCCGGATTGTGCGGCCTGGCGCCGACGCTCGGCTGGCTCGTCGCCGCCCGCGCGCTTCAAGCCCTGTTTGCGTCACTCCTGTACGCCACGGCGCCCGCGATCCTGAGCGCGAGCTTTCCTCCCGCCGAGCGCGGCCGCGTGCTCGGGCTCCAGGCCATGATGACCTATCTCGGCCTGGCCGTCGGCCCACCTCTCGGCGGATTCCTGTCCACGCACTTCGGCTGGGCCTCGGTCTTCTACGTGAATCTCCCGGTCGGTGCGGTCGGTTGCTGGCTGGCGTGGCGGGCCGTGGAGGCGGACCGCCCGGTCGCGGCACGCGTACGCTTCGACGTTGCGGGAGCCGTCCTGTTCTTCGTCGGCCTGCTGGCGCTGCTCCTCGCGCTCAACAAGGGGCACGACTGGGGTTGGGCGTCGTTGCCGATCATCGGGTTCTCCGCCCTTGCCGTTGCCTTGATGGGAACCTTCATCGCCGTGGAACGCCGGTTGCATGAACCGATGCTCGACCTCTCGCTCTTCCGCAGCCCGCAGTTCTCGGGGGCGGTCTGGACGGCCATGCTCACCTACGTGACCATCTTCGCCGTCCTGTTCCTGCTTCCCTACTACCTTGCCTGGCGGGGCTATGCGCCCGGAACCGCGGGGCTGCTGCTCATGTGCCAGCCGCTCGTGATGATGGCGACCGCGCCGGTGGCGGGCACGCTCTCCGACCGCTACGGCACGCGCATCCTTGTCGTGGCCGGCCTGCTGTTCCTCGCAACCGGGCTCGGGATCCTGTCCACGCTGGGAGCCGCATCGCCGGTGCGGGTCGTGATCCTCGGGATGGTCGTGCTCGGCTTCGGCGTCGGCCTGTTCGTGGCGCCCAACAACAGCCAGCTGCTTGGCGCGGCACCGGCCCATCGGCGGGGCATCGCCTCCGGCGTCCTGGCGGCGTCGCGCAACGTGGGCATGGTCCTGGGCGTGGGGCTTGCCGGCGCCTTCTACACCACTGCGCTGGCGAATCACGGCCCGGACGCGGTCCCCGTCGGCATCTCGTGGACGCTGCGGCTCATGGCGACGCTGGCCGTCCTGGCTGCGCTTGTGAACTGGCGTCTGAGACAGCATCCGCAGGCCGCTTGACTCTCCCCCCGGGGGAGACTCCATGGTTGTCCGCGCAGGCTTGCGCAGTCCCCATCCGGGAGGGGCATGTGTTCAGGATCGGTGAGTTCTCAAGGCTGGCGCAGGTGACGGTCAAGGCGCTGCGGCTGTACGACGAGCGTGGCCTGCTCGTCCCGGCCCGCCGCCGTGCGCAACACCGGCGGAACCCGCACCTCATCCAATCCTTGTCACTCAGCGCACCAGGGTCATGCGCCTGACCTCGTCGACGTCCCCACACTTGAGATGGTAGAGGTACACACCCGACCCGACGGAGCGACCGGCATCATCGTCCCCGAGCCACTCCACCGCATGCGCGCCGGCGGCCATGTCTTCCGCCGCCAGGGTCCGCACCCGGCGTCCCGCCGCATCGAACACCACCAGGCTCACGTGGCCGCCTGCCGGCAAGGTGAACGCGATGCTGGTCTTCGGGTTGAACGGGTTCGGCACATTCTGCTGCAACACCTTCGCCGCAGCCGGCACGCCATCACTAACGGAGGTCGTGGCCGGGATCGTCATCCCGTAGACACCACGACCGTGCGTGGCGGCAACAACCACCCCGTCGGCCGGACGCACCTTCACCTCGTCGACCACGACGTTGCCGATCATGCCCGCCGCTTCCTGCGTCCACACGGTCGCCGCGCCGTTCAGCGCGTAGGTCGAGTACAGGCCCGTGCTCGTGCCGGCGAAGCAGATCGTGGCGTAGTTGTAACGGGCGATCGCGACCGCGCGCACCGAGGGGCCTTCGGCGCCGGCCAGGTTGCCCTCGACCGCGCTCCAGGTTGCGCCGCCATCGGAGGAATGGAAGATGCTGCTGACGTTGTAGTTCGACACGCAGACCAGCAAGCGCTGGTTGTCATTCGGGTCGATGGCGATGGACGACACGTAGGTGCCCCCGCTCCAACCGGCCCCCACCGTCAGCAAGGTCGGCACCGTCGAGGCCGGCGCGGTATTGGCGTTGTCAAGCCGGTACAGCTGCCCCGACGACGTGCCGTAGTACAGTGTTCGCGCGGCGCCGCGCGTCATCGCCATTGCCGTCACGGACGCCGACGGCAACGTCGTCACGTGCGTCCAGTTCAGGCTCGTCGTGCTGTTGGACCAGTAGGGGACGACCGTCATGTCGCTGTTGCGCCAGACGCCCGCGTTGCTGCCGATCCAGAACTGGCGCGTGTCCACGGGGTCCACGATCAGGGGATTGATGAACAGGTAGCTGCCGCCACCCGTCGGATCGACTCGAGTCCAGGTCTGCCAGGCACCGCTGGCGTTGTCGACCCCCATGCGGTACACGACGCCGTTCTGGAAGGAGATCAGGTAGCGGCCCACGGCGCCCGATGCGTCCGCCACGGCACAGTGGGAGCCGTCGCCACCCAGGATTTCCACCCAGGGCTGTTGACCGTCGGCGGTTCCCGTGAACCAGGTTCCGTTGTCCTGCATGCCGCCGATCACGACGTTGCTGCCGGGCAGGTTCTGGTCGATGGCAACCGTATAGAATTGGCTGGTGTTGTAGCCATTGCTCAGCGGAATCCAGGCGACGGTCCCGGCGTTCGCGTTCAACGTCTTGTGCACGCCGCCGTCGGTGCCGGTATAGGCCACCACCGAGGACCCCGGGCGGAACACCATCATGTGTTGGTCGGCATGGTGGTTGGTGTACTGCCAGCCGCCGACCCAGGTCTCAAAGCCGCTGGTGGCGAATCCGTCCGTGCTGCGGATCAAATGCATGCCGCCGACATAGACGATGTTCGGGTTGGCGGGATTCACCGTCACCACCTGGCAATAGCTGTTGTAGCATTGCATGGCCTCGAACCCGCTCGGGCCGGGCATGGACGCCATCTGCGCACTGCGGTCGGACCAGGTGCCCCCGACGCCGCTGCCATCGCCACTGAGGTATGTGTACCGGTAGAACCCCGCATTCGCGGTCCCGTTGCGGTCGGACACGAGCATGTACAGGATCGATTCGTCCGAAGGCGCGAGCGCCAGTACGATGCGGCCGTTCGACGTCAGTCCGGACGGGGTGATGTTGGCCCAGGTGATCCCGTCGGTTGAACGGTACACGCCGCTGGGGAACCCGTCGCTGCTGAGGCTGGCGTACACGACTCCGGTGCTCGAGACCACGACGTCGGTATAGGCGGAGCGCCCGGCGACGGAGCCCAGGACGCGCGTCCACGATGTGCCGCCATCGGTGGACCGCTCGATGAAACCCTGCACCGCGGCATAGACCTCGGCGGACACGACCTCGCTGGGATCGATCGCGAGCCGGTACACGAACTGCCACTCGCCGCTGTAGACGGCGGCGGTGCCGCCGGCCGTCGACGGGATCTGCGACCACGAAACACCGCCATCGACCGACCGGAACACGCCGTCGCCCCGGTATGGCGCGCCACCTGCATCGGCGGAGTTGCCGCGATACTCTCCCGTCCCGTAATACCAAACCTGGGTATGGCCGGGCCGCGTGTCCTGGGCAACGCTCGAAACAGCGTGCAACTGAGTGCTGCCTGTGGTGAGCGTCCAGTTTGCGCCATCGTCAGTCGAGCGCCACATGCCACCGCTGATGCCGCCAGCCAGCAGGGTCTGATACGCAGGATCGGCGACATCAATGGCCAGTGCCCGGGTTCGACCGCCGATGTTCCGGGGTCCGCGGTAGCCCCAGCCGGCGAACTTGTCGACGCCGATTTTGGCGGCGGTTGCCCACACAGCCGAACCCCGGTCCCAACGTGGCAACGCCGCAGCGAACTGCTGTTCGCGACGGGACATGTCGGCCGGAATGCGACCGGTCGCAGGGTCGGCAAGGCGTTGCGTCTCCCAGGCCAGGCGCTCGTCGGGACCTCCGGTCTCGCGGCGACTGGGCACGCCCTCGGGCGGCGCCGGGGCCGCGGTGACCGGGGCCACGCGCGCCGGCGCCGAACCTGGCGCGGAGAACGTCAACAACAAGACAGCAGCGGCGAGGCCGCCCGCTGCGACAGCAACCAGGATGGAACGGAGTTTCATGCGGCACCCCATGCGCAGTCGTGACAAATGATTTTCGGTTGGCGCCAATCTTACCACGCCGCAGCGCTATTGTGGATGCCCTTTGACAGTCAGGCGGACGGCGGAACGCGCCTGTAGTTGTTGGCCACCAACGTCACGGTCGCGGTCATCGACGACGGCGACGCGGGGCGCGCGGCGCGCGGCGCCGAGCGGCGCGTACTTCTGCCGGCTGGTGCTCGCCGGCGAGGATCTGTACCGGGCGCTCAGGCTGCAGTTGGTGCGGTAGGGATCGGTGGGGAATTCCGGAGGCGCCGCCATCAGGAACCGCTGGGGGTCACTCAAGAGTGCGGCTTGAGGACTTGCGCCGGCGCAAGTCACGCCTGTTCTCCCCTGGTCGCCCGAGGATCGCCCCTCGTTCCTGCCCCCCAAGGATGGCGTCTAAAAATGCGTGCTCCGACCCATTGGCAACCCCACACACCATGTGTAATATAATTATGACACATGAATCAGGACGGTGACACGTGGACGCGCAATCAACGTCGGCAGAAGAACTTAGCATGCGCTTGACCGCTATTTCCAGTGTGCAGCGCATGCGCATCATCGCACTGCTGGCTGGTGAGAAGCTGCATGTGAGTGAACTCGCCCGGCGGGTGGGGATGTCGCGGGCACTGCTGTACATGCACCTGACGAAGCTCGAGGACGCCGGGTTCGTGTGCGGCCATCTGGAACTCAGTGGCGACGGCAAGGCCCTCAAGTACTTCGAAGTCGTCCCGTTCGCCCTCGGCATCGACACCGCAACCCTCGTCGCGGCGGTTGCCCGGGGCGAGTCCAACGCACAAGAAGGAGAAAAGTCGTGAGCATGTTCGGGTACATTCCGTAGTTTGCCTGGATCGTCATCGTGGCCATCGCCTCATGGGGCATCGTGACGGTGTCCTCGAATCTCGGGGGCCGCAACAAGGCCATCGCCAAGGCGCTCGAGGAGAATACCGCCGTCAGCGAAACGATCAGGCAGCGACTTGAGGCCATCGACGGTCGACTGAGCGCCGTCGAGAGACGCTCAACGACATCCCCTGACAAGTCCCTACGCCCACGGGTCCCCGCCGCGGGTGAATACCTGTTCGTCATTCGGGCCGGGCGCGCTATGATGGGCCGATTCCGTCATCGACAAGGAGACGTCCCATGAATTATCCGGTCGGTATCCTGGTCGGGCTCGCGGCCTGGTTCATCGTGCGCACCATCCTGACCGCGCTGTACACCGTCGACCAGAACGAACGCGCCGTGAAGACGATCTTCGGCCGCGCCGAACGGGTGGGCACGGCCCGCACCATCGATTCGCCGCTGGGTGAAACGCTCAGCGAAGAGAACAAGACGCGCTACAACTATCCCCAGGTGCGGGTCATCCAGCCGGGCGGTCCCTACTTCAAGTGGCCGTGGGAGCAGATCTACAAGGTTTCCATCGCCACCCAGACCATCAACATGGCGACCGATCCCGAGGACCCGCACGCCAACGCCGGGGGCACCCTGCTGGAGGCCGTCACCAAGGACCAGTTGAACACCGGCCTGACCGGCCAGATCCGCTACCGCGTGGCCGACAACAACCTGTACGCCTACCTGTTCGGCGTGAAGCGGCCCATCCTGCACGTCATGGGCTATTTCGTCTCGGTGCTGCGCGAGCGCATCGCCAGCTTCGAGGCTCCGCAGCCGGACGCGGCCCGCGGCGAGGAGATGAGCATCGTGACCGGCGTGTCGATCAACGACCTGCGCAAGAACCTGCGCGACCTGAACGAGCACATGGAGCGCGAGTGCGGTTCGTCGGCCGCGCGCTACGGCATCGTGCTGGATGCCTCTCTGATCACGGGCATCGACCCGCCGGTCGACGTCGAATCGGCGCTGGCCGCCATCAACACCGCGCACAACCAGGTGTCCTCCGACATCAGCCTGGCGCAGGCCTCGGCGGACCAGCGGATCGTGCAGTCCAAGCGCGCGGTCGAGATCGAGACGCTGAACGCCCAGGCCGAAGTCGAACCGCTGACGGCGCTGTCCGAGCAGCTGTACACCCTTCAGCAGAGCGGGCCCGACGCCCTGCAGGCCTACCTGCGCAACGTGCGCCTGAAGCTGTACACCCATGCCCAGCAGATCATCCGCGAGGTGCGATAATGGACAACCTCCTGCAGATCCTGATCCCGGCGGCGGCTGCGTTCGTCGGCATGTGGTTCGCCCTGCCGATCGCGCTGTTCCTGCTGCGCATGATGGGCCTGTACACGATCGTCCAGGAAGGCACCTGCCAGGTGTTCATGCTGTTCGGCAAGGTGGCGGGCATCATCAACGAGCCGGGCCTGCACTTCCTGCTGCCGAAGCTGGGCCCGAAGGCCCTCGTCGTGAACTGGCTGGGCAGCCGGCGCGTGCTGGACATGCGCCTGGACCAGCAGTACCTGCGCAGCAACCCGGTCAACTCCGAGGAAGGCGCCCCGATGGGCGTCGGCATCTGGTACGAGATGTACATCAGCGAACCGGTGTCCTACCTGTTCAAGAACGCCGACCCGCGCGGCTCGCTGGCGGCCAACGTCAGCAACGCCGTGGTGCGCTCGTTGAGCAACCTGCCGCTGGAGAAGATGCTCGTGGACCGGCACGCGATGAGCCGCACGGTGCGCGAAGAAGTCTCGCCGCGTTCGCAGGAGTGGGGCTACAAGCTGGGCTCGGTCTACATCCGCAAGGTGCACTTCCGCGACGTGGGCATGATCCACCAGATCGAGGCCAAGGTGGTCAATCGCTTGCGCCAGGTGACCTCGGCCATCAAGCAGGACGGCGCGAACCAGGTCAACATCATCACCAGCACCGCCGACCGGCAGGCGGCCACCGAGTTCGCCAAGGCGGGCGCCATCCGGCCGCGCGTGGTCGGGCAGGCGATGCAGGCCATCACCGCCAACCCCGAGGTGGCCGCCGCGGTCTTCGAGATCCTCGAGACGCAGAAGATCCTGGAGAGCAAGAGCAAGCTCACGCTGATCCCCAAGGGCAGCGAGCTGCTCGGCCAGTTGCTGGTTTCCGGACAGAACCCCGCGGTGTAGGCCGCCGGTTCTACTTGAACCGGGCCTTCACGGAGCCCCAGTTCTCGTCCTCGCTGGGCACCGCCCCGCCGCAGGCCGGGCAGCCGGTCAGGCCCATCGTCTCGGCCTGCACGCAGGTCAGGCACGTCAGGCCCATGTTGAGGATGGCGCCGGGCGCCGTCGTGTGCGCCGCGACGACGAAGGTGTGCGTGCCGGGTTCGAGGCAGACGTCCAGCTGGGCCACGCCCGTGGACTGCTCGCTGGCCAGGCAGGTGCCGGCCGCGCAGTCGTCCATCAGGATCACCGCCGTGGCCACCGCCGCCCCCGGGCCGGTGCCGGCGACGGCGGCGAAGTCCACCCAGCCGCCCGTGGTCACGGTCACGTTGACGACCTTCAGCGTCCAGCCGGTGTAGTCGACGCCGCAGATGACCTCGCCGGGCTGGCCGGTCAGCACATTGAAGAAACCGTTCGAGGCGCAGGTCCAGCTTTGGGAGGGCGTGCAGTCGAGGGCCAGGGCGGCGGCCGGCAGCAGCAGCAGCGCCAACAGGGCGGTAAGGATCAACGGGCGCATGGCGATCTCCTGGGGTCGGGGGTGGGGCCCGGGGCAATTCCGACTATTTTACACGGTTTTTTGGCCGGGACACCGGAAATCTGCCCCCGCGCCCCCCGATATCCGTCCCGTTGCGGGGACCGATGGTCGAAATTCGCAAAAAAATCACCGTATGTGTGTTATCATCAACACTTGGGGATGAGTCCGGTGGGGACGATTACGGTGGCGTTCCAGCCCCCGCGGTACGCCGTTCGCCTCTCACCCCCGCCCGCACTCGGCATATCGATGTGACCCCATCGCGGTCAAGGGAGAACCATGTCCATGCGCCGCGCCCTGCTCTGGCTCGCCGTGCTTTTTCTGTGGGTGTCCCCGGTGGCGGCCCAGACCTTGGTCATCAACGAGATCATGGCCGCGAACGCGACGACGATCGCCGATGACTTCGGCGTCTACTCCGACTGGGTCGAACTCCACAACCCCGGCGCCGCGCCCGTCAACCTGACCGGCTACTACCTGACCGACGACCCGACCCTGCCCCAGAAATGGCGGTTCCCTTCGGGGAGCATTGCCGCGCACGGGTACCTGCTGGTGTGGGCCTCCGACCGGAACCTGGTCTCGCCGGCGGGGCAGTTCCACGCGAACTTCAAGCTCAGTGCGACCGGCGAGGCCGTACGGCTGACGCTTCCCGACGGCTTCACCATCGTGGACCAGGCGCCGGCGCAGGCACTCGCCTCCGACCAGTCGTTCGCGCGGTTGCCCGACGGCGGCGCCGCCTGGACCGTGGTCTCCGTGGCCACGCCGGGGACGACGAACACGCCGCCCGTGCCCACCGTGCCCACGCCGGAGTTCTCGGCATCGCCGGGCACCTACGCCAACCCGGTCTCGCTGGGCCTGACCGTGGCCCAGCCCGGCGCCGTCATCCACTACACGCTGGACGGCAGCGATCCGACCGAGCTGTCGCCGACCTTCACGGCCCCGCTCACGCTGACCGACCGCGCCGGCCAGGCGGCGGTGTATGCGCTGATCCGGACGAACCCCCTGACGACCGGCATGTACGCCTGGCGGCTGCCGCGGGGCGAGATCACCAAGATCAACGTGGTCCGTGCACGCGCCTTCGCCGCCGGCTGCCTGCCCAGCGAGATCCGCACGGGCTCGTTCATCGTCGGCACGCCCGTGCAGTCCAACGGGCCGTACCCGATCGTGTCGCTGGCCACGCAGCCGGACAACCTGTTCGCGCACGACACCGGGATCTACGTGCCGGGCGTCCACTACACGGTGGGCGAAACCGGGAACTACTTCCAGGAGGGCGATGCCTGGGAGCGCCCGGTCCACGTCGAGATCTTCAACCAGGACGGTTCGCTCGCGCTGGCGCAGGACACCGGGATGCGGATCTCGGGCGGCATGACCGTCAGCTACCCGCAGAAGACCCTCAAGCTCTACGCGCGGAGCGAGTACGGCGCCTCGACCTTTGACCTGCCGCTGTTCCCGGACGTGCCCCTGACGTCGTACAAGCGCTTCCGGCTGCGCAACGCCGGCAACGACTGGGCCCTCCGCGGCTTCTGCGACCTGGCGAGCCACGAGGCGTTCAAGTGCATGGGCCTCGACACGCAGGCAGGGCGCCCGGCGATCCATTTCCTGAACGGCGAGTACTGGGGCATGGCGAACCTTCGCGAGGAGTACAGCCGGTTCTACTACGAGGGCCACTACGGCATCGCCGCGGCCGACGTGGTCGTCCTCGAGAACAACGGTACGATTGATGACGGCCCCCTCGACGCCGCCGTCCCCTATTTCGCCATGCTCGACTACATCGACCAGCACGACATGGCGGACCCTGCCGTGTACGAGCACGTCGGCACGTTGATGGACGTCGACAACTTCATGCGCTACGTCACGGCGCAGATCTACGTCGCCAACCGCGACTGGCCCGGCAACAACATCACCTACTGGCGGAAGAACGTCGACGCGTACGACCCCACGGCCCTGCCCGGCCACGACGGTCGCTGGCGCTGGTCGCTCAAGGACCTGGACCTGAGTTGGAGCGACTCGGGCCTCAATGCCCTGGCCCTGGCCACGGCCACGAACGGACCCGCCTGGCCCAATCCGCCCTGGTCGACGCGCCTGCTGCGCGGCCTGCTCAGGAATCCGACCTTCAAGCGGGACCTGATCAACTGTTTCGCCGACCACCTGAACTCGACGTTCCAGCCGAACCGGCTGCAGGCGATCTTCAACGGGTATGCGGCCACTTACCGCCCGGGGAAGGCGGCCTGGCTGGCCCGCTGGGACGCGCAGGATACGTTCGAGGCGGCCCTGAACACCATGAAGGCCTTCCCCCTCTACCGCGCCAACTCGATGCGCGGCCACATCAACACGCAGTTCGGTCTGGCGGGGACGATGACCGTCACGCTGAACGTGAACAACGCGGCGTACGGCAAGGTCCGCGTCAACTCGCTGCTCGTCGACGCGAACCTGCCGGGGCTGGCGAATGCGCTGCAGCCGTATCCCTGGAGCGGCGTCTACTTCCAGGGCAATCCGGTGACGGTGACCGCCGTGCCGGAACCGGGCTACGAGTTCGTCAGCTGGCAGGGCTCCGCCTCGACACAGCCGACGCTGACCTTCACGCCCGGCGCCGCCGCGGTGTCGCTGACGGCGGTGTTCGCGCCGGACCCGAACCCGCCGGTGCTGGTCCACGCCTGGAACTTCAACGCGCTGCCGGCCGTCGGGGCGCTGAGCGCGGTCGCCGCCGATATCGCTGCGGTCGGCCAGCCGCTCATCACCTATCCGGGCTCCGGGACCGGCTACCTGGACGCCGTCGAAGGCACGGCGGTCGGGGCCGAAGCGGGCGTCGCGGCCGGCACGGGCCTGCGCGTCCGCAACCCGTCCGACACGCGCGAACTGCTGCTCGCGCTGCCGCTGAACGGCTACGAACTCCCCCGTCTCGAGATGACCGTCTGGCGGAGCGCCGAGGGGCCGCGGGATGTCGCGCTGCAGTACGCCTGCGACGCGGCGGGCGTCGACTGGCATGCGCTCGGCAGCGCGATCGCGCCGACGGAGGCGCCCGCGCGCTTTGTCTGGGATTTCAGCGGCGTCGGCGCGGCGGCGAACAACCCGCACTTCCGGGTGCGCCTGCTGTTCCGGGGAACGCAGGCGGCCGCGCTCAGCGGCAACACGCGGCTCGACAACATCGCCGTCCGGGCACGCCCGCTCGTCGGCTCGGCGGCGCCGGACCCGTCCGTGCCGGCCGCCGTGGCCGGGCTCGGCCTGTCGGCCTCGCCGAATCCGTTCAACCCCGTCACCACGATCCGGCTGCGGGTGCCGCAAGCCGGTCCGGTGGACGTGGCGATCTACGACGTGGCGGGGCGCCGGCTGCGGACGCTCCACGAGGGGCACGCGGAAGCCGGGTCGCTGTCCCTGGCCTGGGACGGGCGGACGGACAACGGGTCGGCCGTGGCCAGCGGGGTCTACCTGTGCCGCGGCCGCGCCGCCGGCCTCGAGGAAGTGGTCAAGCTCCAGATCGTGAAGTGAGCGGCGGGGTCCGTCGGCCCGGAGCGGAGCGGACCGCGGGCGGCAGGCAGTTGCCGCGCCGCAATTGCAATTTCGAAAGGTTTTTGGTAGACTCCCGGGACGCTGCGTTCGCCCGCGGCGGCGCTCTTGTTTATCGATCCTGAATTCCAGGACTCCAGGGACCCGAAATCGACGCCGGAAACCCGTCCTTGCCGCTCGGGGGAGCGCTGGAGGTTCCGTGCCGAGGAAGATCAAAATGTCGCGCAACTCTCTGCGATCAATCACGTTGATGGTGGCTCTGGCCGTTCTGGCCGCCGCTGCGCCCGGCTTTGCGATGAAAATCGACCCGGAATTGGCCGCCGCCCTGGCCGGCAAGGATCCCCAGACGCGGGTCCAGGTGCTGGTCATCTTCGACGGCGAGAACCGTGTCCCGGGCAAAATCCTGTCCGACCTCGACCAGAGCTCGCCCCAGGTGCGGCGCGGTCAGGTGCTCGCGTCCCTCAAGACGCGGATGAGCGTGACGGCGAACGGCGCCATGGCGGTGCTGACGAATCCGGCCTTCAGCGGAGATGTCGCGAATGTGCGCGAACTCTACCTGGCCGGCGCCATTTCGTTCGAAGGCACGGCCGCGGTCGTCAACGCACTGAACGCCCTGCCCGACAACGCGGTCTTGTTCCACGACAACATGCGCGCCACTCACGACGCCTCGCAGGCCCAGGCGCCCGGCGGCGCCAAGCTGATGCCCGCGGCCACCGACACAGCCTGGGGCGTCAAGTGGGTCAACGCCCACAAGGTGTGGAGCCAGCTGGGATTCGACGGCACCGGCGTCATCGTCGGTCATATCGACACGGGCGTCTGGTTGGCGCACCCCGACCTGGCCGGCGGCATCTGGAACAACCCCGGCGAGATCGTCGGCAACGGCATCGATGACGACGGCAACGGCTTCATCGACGACTTCCGCGGCTGGGACTTCGGCGACAACGACAACAACCCCGACGACAACTCGCCCACCGGCGGCCACGGCACGCACACGGCCGGCACGGTGATCGGCGACGGCACCGGCACCACGCTGACCGGCGTGGCTCCCGGCGCCAAGCTCATCCCGATCAAGGTCTGGAACACCGCCGGCAGCGGCGGCACGCTCGGCATGGTCTGGGCTTCGGAGCAGTACTGCGTCGAGATGGGCGCGCGCGTCATCACGATGTCGCTCGGGTTCCCCGGCGCCGTCCCGCCTTCCTTCATGCGTGCCGAGCGCGACAATTGCACGAACCTCCGCGATGCCGGCGTGCTGCTGTGCAACTCGGCCGGCAACGACCACGCCACCTACGATCCGCCGATCGAGTTGGGCCTGACCGCGCGCGTGCCCGCGCCCTGGAACCCGCTGGCGGTTCCCTATTCGAGCACCGGCGGCGTGCTGTCGGTTGGCGGCACCGCCTACAAGAACAACGCTGTCTATTCCGGCTCTTCGTGGGGCCCGGCCAAGTGGAACGATGTGGATCCCTACAACGACTGGGCGTACCTGCCCGGCGCGGGCCTGACCAAGCCCGACATCGCGGCGCCCGGCGTGAATGTGAACTCGACCACCGTCGGCGGCGGCTACAGCGGCGACACCTGGACCGGCACCTCGATGTCCTGCCCCCACGTGGCCGGCGTCGCGGCGCTGATGCTGCAGAAGAACCCCTCGCTCTCGCCGGCGGGCCTCGACTCGTTGATGGAGCAGACCGCGCTGGGCCTGGGCGCTGTGGGCAAGGACAACGTCTTCGGTTCGGGCCTGGTCAACGCGCTGGCGGCCGTGCAGGCCGTGCCGGCCGTGCAGCGGCCCGACATCAGCTGGACTGCGGTGCTGCCCGATCCGTCAGCCGACCGTGTGCTGGACCCGGGCCAGGTCAGCCCCGTCGCCATCGAACTGCGCAACGCCAGTCACGTCGTGACCGGCACCTCGGTCAGCGCAAGCCTGGCTGTCGTGGCGAATCCGTGGGTCACCGTCGCCGACGGCGCCGCGGTGTTCCCGAATCTGGCCGTGAACGACGGTACCGGCGACAACCTGGCCGACACCTTCAGCCTGAATGTGGCCGCCGGCGCTCCCCAGGGCTATGTGTTCACGATGCTGCTGACCGTGACGGCGGACGGCGGCTTCCAACGCACGTTCGACATCGAATGGTATGTGGGCCTGCCCGCGTTCCGCACGCACAACCTGGGCGGCATCGCGTTGACGGTGACCGATCAGGGCATCATCGGCTTCATGTCCGACGCCGGCGTCGAAGGCGAAGGCATGAGCTACCAGGGCAGCGCCAGTGGGCTGTTCCTGGGTTCGTTCTGGGCCGGCACCGACGCCAACTACGTGTGCGCGCGCGACTACAGCGGCACGACGCCCGAGACGTTCGAGTGGCAGGTGACTGCGGCGCCGAACGGGCGCATGAGGGACCTGGGCGTCACCGGTTCGGACCAGACGTTCCAGTCCGTGTTCAGCGACGCCGGCCATGCCCTTCCGAAACCGCTGAAGGTGGAACAGACGAGCATGACCTTCGCCATGCCGGACAACGACCGTTTCGTCATCCTGGAATACCGCCTGACGAACAACGGCGCGGCGGCGCTGCCGGCCCTGTACAACGGCGTGTACTGCGACTTCGACATCAATGATTCCGCGGCCAACTTCGGCAACACCGATGCCACGCGGAAACTGTCCTACATGTACAGTGCCGGCGGCCCGTACTACGGCATTGCGCTGCTCGGGAGCACGCCGACCACCAGCATGAAGATCATCAGCAACACGACCTATGTGTACCCGCTCGCCACCATCGACAACGGCAACCGGAATCGCATGATGCGCGGGACGATGGGCGTGGGCACGGCGGCCACGGCCGGCGACTGGTCGGCGATCACCGCCAGCGTCGCCAACCTGCCCGCCAACGGCGGCCAGGCGATCGTGGCCTACGCGCTGGTGTATGGCAGCACGCTGGCCGAACTCGAGCAGGCCGTCGATGCCGCCAACACCCTGTATTCGCCGGTCGCGCCGGTGACCGGCGAGGTGCCGGTGAAGGTCCTGCATCTCGCGCAGAACCACCCGAACCCGTTCAACCCGGCCACGACCATCGAGTACATGGTGGAGCGTGACGGTCCGGTGCGGCTCGAGGTCTTCGACATGGCCGGTCACCGCATCCGCTCCCTGGTCGACGAATCGCTCCAGGCCGGCACGCACAGCGTGACCTGGGATGGCCTCGACGACGCGGGCAGCCAGGCGGCCTCGGGGACCTACTTCTGCCGCATGACGGCGGCGGGGGAGACCTCGGCGCGCAAGATGACCCTGGTGAAGTAAGATCGAACGGCTCGTCCACTAGCGACGTGTCTTTCCGAAGGCCCCGGCCGGCAACGGCCGGGGCCTTCTGCCCCACGCCGCGCCGGCGGCAACTTCCTGCCGTTTTCGGTTTCCCACACCACGACCCACAGGAACCAGCAGTGCGGGCGCACTGACGCCGTGGTTGCTGGGTTCGTTGGATTGGTCCGCGACAGATGCTGGGGCCGGCGTTCGGTGAAGCTCGCAGGCAGGAGGCGTCAGGCAGGACGGACCCGCCGCACCGCCTGGATCATCTGGTCCAGCTGCTGCAGGAACAGCGACCGGTCCTTCTGTGAGAACGGCGGCGGCCCGCCCATCATGATCCCCTGCTCGCGCAACTGCTTCAGCAGCTGCCGCGTCGCCAGCGAGTCGCCCACGTTCTCGGGCGTGAACGGCTTGCCGCCGTGGCCAAGCACGCGCGCCTCCTTGTCCAGGCAGCGCGCGGCCAGCGGGATGTCGCCGGTGATGACGATGTCGTCCTTCTCCGCGTGCTCGACGATCCAGTCGTCGGCGCCGTCCAGGCCCTGGTCCACGACGACCAGCTTCAGCCACTCGGTGGACGGCACGCGCATATAGCTGTTGGCCACCAGCGTCACCGACAGCTTGTAGCGCTGGGCGACCTTGTAGGTCTCGTCCTTGACGGGACAGGCGTCGCCGTCGATGTAGATGTGGAGCATGGACCGCACCCCGTTGCGCGCCGATGGAAAAGCAGGAGCCGCCGGGCTAACGCTCGCGGCGGCTCCACAGTAACGCAACCGGGCGATGGTGCGCTACTGGACGATCACGACCTTGCCGGCGGCCTGCACGCGGCCGTCGTCCCACTTCAGGAAGTACACGCCCGACGGCACGTCGCGGAAGCCCACCCCTGCCGCCCGCATCCATGCTATGCTCAGGAACTCCCGGTCCGGACCGCAACCCCGCATCCAGGAAGCGACTCGATGAAGGCCAGCCCGTTCCCGCACCATCCCCGTGCCCACACACGCTCCGCGGGCGTCGTCGTCGTCCTGTTCGCCGTCCTGGCCCTGGCCGCCGCACCAGCCCCGGCGGCGCTGGAGTACCTGGACAACGGCATCGTGCGGGTGGGCGTCGACATGGTTCGCGGCGGGGCGATCGGCTACCTGAGCCTGTCCGGCACGACCGACAACGTCGTCAACACGCGTGACCTCGGCCGCTACATCCAGCAGTCCTACTACGCCGGTCCGCTCCCCTACATCCCCGCCGGCGCGCTCCAGCATCCGGCGTACGCGGGCTGGGGCTGGAATCCCGTCCAGGCCGGCGACGTGTACGGCTACCAGGGACTCGTGACCGCCTCGAGCAACGACGGGACGACACTATACGTCCAGGCGCGACCGAAACAGTGGGCCCTGCGGAACGTCAACGCGGACGGCCTCGTCGAGCAGTGGCTCACCCTCGACGCCAACCGCGTCCACGTGCACTGCCGGCTGACCAACGCCCGCGCCGATTCCACGCGGTACCCGGCCCGGCATCAGGAACTCCCCGCCGTCTACACGATCGGCCGCCTGTCGCGCCTGTTCAGCTACACCGGGAGCGCGCCGTTCACCGGCGGCACGGTGACGCAGATCACCAACAGCGGACCGCCGTGGGCCTACTGGTCCGCAACGGAGAACTGGTCGGCACTGGTCGATGCGAACGGCTGGGGCCTGGGCGTCGTCCATGCCGGCGCCACCCTGACCGTCGGCGGCTTCCATGGCACGCCCGGCAGTGGCGGCCCGCTCGACGACGCCACCGGCTACATCGCGCCACTGCAGACCGACGTGCTGGACCAGGCCATCGTCTACGACTACGACTACACGCTCATCCTGGGCAACCTCGACGCCGACATCCGCGCCTGGGCCGTCGCGCACGCGCCGACGCCGGGTCCCAACTTCGTGTTCACCACCGGTCGCGCCCATGGCACCACCGGCAATCTCACCGACGCCCGCGCGCCGTTCAGCGGCTTCTGGCCGCTGTCGCTGGATGCCGCCGATCCGCAGGTCCTGCTGCCGCCATCGCTGTGGCAGGCTGCGGATGCGCCATGCGTCCTGGTCACCGGCGCCTGGCGCACACAGGGCGCCACGGCCGAGATGTTCTTCGCCGGCGCCGACGGCGTCTTCAGCGGCGCGAAACGCGTGGAATTCCCGGTGATCCCGGACGGGCAGGTGCGATCCTATCGCGTCGACCTGACGGCCAATCTGCTGTACACTGGGCCCATCTCGCGGCTGCGACTCGATCCGATTATCGCACAGGCCGCGGGCGACGCTGTCGACCTCTACGCCATCACGACCGCATCCCCCGCTGCGGCGCCGGGAGTGCCGTCGGCAGATCGTCTGGCCATCATCGCGACGGCGGCGCCGAACCCGTTCAATCCCGGGACAACCATCAGCTTCGATGTCGCCCTTGAAGGGCGCGCACGCGTCGATCTGTTCGACATGAGAGGCCAACTGGTGCGCACTCTGCTGGATCAGTCGCTCCCGACCGGACACGCTGCTGTGGCTTGGGACGGCCTCGACGGCTCGGGACGGCGCGCTGCTTCGGGCGCATACCATGTGCGCGTGCAGGCTGGGGGGCAGTCGGGACTGGTGCGGTTGACGCTCCTGAAATGAACCCGACCGGACGTTCCACGCCAAGTCGGCCGGACACCCCCATTCGACCTCGAGACTGAACGTGCAGCAAATCCAGGATTCTTCCGATCTCGTATTTCATTGCAGGACATACGTTTTCGATTGCGCGCCACTCGATCATCGCCGACCATGCTGACACACTACGCCGTGTCGTCGAGTGCGAACGGCGCCGATCGAACCCCGCGTTCCGGGAGGTTATCATGAAGAGGACCATGTCGCTGATCGCCTGCGTGGCGATGATCGCGATCGTTGCGGGCGCCATGCCTGCGCAGGCACAATCAGCCAAGGGCCTGAAGGCCGGCCTGACGATGACGACGTTCACCGGCGACGACACGACCATGGAAACGATCGACCCCAGTTACAAGATGGGGTTCGCCTTCGGCGGCTACCTGAACCACGCGTTTACCCCGCAGTTCTCGTTCCAGCCCGAGGCCTATTTTGCGCTGAAGGGCGCCAAGTACGAAGAGGGCAGCGACTCCATCACGATGAAGCTCAACTACCTGTCCATTCCCCTGCTGCTGAAGATGCAGACGAACCCCGATTCGGGCCTGTTCTTCGTGGCCGGGCCCGAAATTGCGTTCACGATGAGCGCCAAGTCGAAGATCGACGTCAGCGGCGAGTCGCTGGACGTGGACATTAAGGACGACGTCAAGGGCATGGACTACGGCCTGGTCGTGGGCGCCGGCGTCAACCTCACGAAGATGTCCATCGAGGCGCGCTATTCGATGGGCCTGACGACGATCGACGACACCGTCGACGAGACCGACGTCAAGAACAGCGGCTTCACTGTCCTGTTCGGCATCGGCCTCTAGGCTCCGCCCCGGGGACTGGACCTCCCTCCGGCAAAGGGCCCGGCCTCACTTGAGGCCGGGCCCTTGCGTTTGACGCTGCCGTCGCCGTTGCTCCTGGACGTCAGTCGATCAGCATCCCCGCCACGTTCGCCGTCATGAACGTCGCGATCGACCCCACGATCATCGCCTTCATCCCCAGCTTCGCCAGGTCGTGGCGCCGGGTCGGCGCAATGGCCGAGATGCCGCCGATCTGGATCGCGATCGACGAGAAGTTCGAGAACCCGGACAGCGCGTACGAGGCGATGACGACCGAGCGGTACGACAGACCGCTGTCCGTCTTCAGCAGGTCGGCCAGTTGCAGGTAGGCCACGAACTCGTTCACGCCCGTCTTGACGCCGATCAGCTTGCCCACCACCCAGCAGTCGTGCAGCGGCACGCCCATCAGCCAGGCGAAGGGCACGCCGACGAACCCGAGCAGGCGCTCGATGGTCAGCGCGGGGCCGCCCACCAGCACCGAGACCTTCGTCAGGATGGCGTTCGCCAGCGCGATCAGGCCGATGAAGGCCAGCAGCATGGCGCCCACGTTGAAGGCCAGCGCCATGCCCTCGGAGGCGCCGCGCGCGGCGGCGTCCAGGGCGTTGGCGTCGAGGTTCTCCTTCGGCATGCGCACGTTCTCGCCGCTGGTCAGCGGCTTGCCCATTTCCGGCATCACGATCTTGGCGCAGACCAGGGCCGCCGGCGCCGACATCACCGACTGCGCGATGAGGTGCCCCGCGATGTCCGGGAAGAAGTTGTGGAGCATGCCTACGTAGGCCGCCAGCACGCTGCCGGCCGTGTTGGCGAAGCCGCCGACCATGATGCACAGCAACTCGCTGTTGGTCATGTCCTTGACGTAGGGCTTGATGACCAGCGGCGCCTCGGTCTGGCCGACGAAGATGTTGGCCGCCGTCGACAGGCTCTCGGCGCCGGAGCACTTCATCGTCTTCTGCATGATCGACGAGAAGAAGTTGACGATGACCTGCATGATGCCCAGGTAGTAGCCCAGGGTCATCAGCGACGAGAAGAAGATGATCGTCGGCAGCACGTTCACGGCGAAGTTGACCAGCGCCGACTCGATCTTGCCGCTGCCGTACGAGGCGAACAGGAAGTTCGTGCCCTGCTGCCCGAAGCCGATCACCGCGAGCGTCGCCAGGTTCAGCTTCTCGAACACCCACATGCCCGGCCCGGTCTTCAGCACGATGACGCCGAAGACCAGCTGCAGCGCCATGCCCCAGGCGACCAGCTTCCAGTTGACCTTCCGCTTGTTGTCGGACATCAGCCAGCAGATGCCGATCAGGCCGAACAGGCCGAAGAACGACACCGCGCGGCTGCCGAAGCTGGACGGCTCCTGCTGGCGACGGAGCTCCTCGATGCGGCCCGTGACTGATCCCTGGGCTTCGGCCGCAGCGACAGGTTCGGCCGTCGTCGCCGCGGCCACGGCCAGGCCGGAATCGACCGGCGCCGCCGCGGTAGTGTCGGTCGCCGACACGGCCACCGCCGTCGAGTCGACCTTGCCCGCCCTCGCAGCCGGCGAGAACGCGAAGACGGCCAGGCTGCCGATCACACCGAGGACGATGTAGAGGGCCCAGACCTTGAACAGGCGCGAGGCGCCCGGGACGCGAATCATGCTGTCTCCATGTTCCTGGGGGACGGGCAGGCGACGTCGCCTGCCGTAAGGGGTGATTGTGGCACGCGCAGCCGCGCAGCGTCAATCGGAGCCGGTCCCGCCGCCGAAGAGCAACGCCGTCACCCGGTCGGGGTCCTCCACCTCGCGCACCAGGACCCACGCCGCCTCGGCCTCGGGAAAGCGCCGGCGCAGCAGGTTCAGCCACTGCTTCAGGCGTCCGGCCCTGGCCCGCGGCGCGATGGTCTCGCCCAGCCGCGACCAGAAGGTCGCCACCAGCGGCAGCAGGTCGTCCCAGGCCAGCGGCGGCGCGTCCGGCCGCCGGATCGCCAGCGCCAGCCCCGGGTCGGCCACCATGCCACGGCCGAGCATCAGCGCGTCGCAGCCGCTCTGGGCCAGGCAGCGGCGAGCATCGTCCACGGTCCACATCTCGCCGTTGGCCACCACCGGCAGCGACACCGCCTCGCGGATCAGCGCCAGGCGATCCCAGTACGCCGGCGGCCGGTAGCCGTGCACCTTCGTGCGCGCATGCACCACCAGCTCGGCGGCGCCGGCGGTGTCGATGGCGCGCGCGCAGTCGAGCATGCGCGACTCGTCGCGATGACCCAGGCGCATCTTCGCCGAGACGGGCACCTCGGCCGGCACCGCGCGCCGCACGGCGGCCACGATCTCGTGCACCAGTTCGGGTTCATCCAGCAGCACGGCGCCCCCGCGGTGGCGGTTCACCGTCGGCGCCGGGCAGCCGAAGTTCAGGTCGACGCCCTCGGCCCCCAGCCGCGCCAAAGCAACGGCATTGGCCGCCAGCATCGCCGGATCCGAGCCCAGCAACTGGGCGCGCACGGGAACGCCCGCGCCGGTGCGGCTGCCGTGGTTCAACTCGGGAATGCGTCGCAGGAAGACATGGTCGGGCAGCAGCGTGTCGGTGACGCGGATGAACTCGGACACGCAGCGGTCGACGCCGCCCACCTGCGTGATGATGTCGCGCAACAGGTGGTCGAGCAGCCCCTCCATCGGGGCCAGCAGGATGCGGGGCGCGGCTGGGCCTTCGCGCGGCGGCGTCTGCATGCTCACGCGCTGCTCACTCGCCGATGATCTTCACGAGCACGCGCTTGCGCCGCCGCCCGTCGAACTCGCCGTAGAAGATCTGCTCCCAGCGGCCGAAGTCGAGCCGCCCGTCGGTGACGGCGACCACGACCTCGCGCCCCATCACCTGGCGCTTGAGGTGGGCGTCGGCATTGTCCTCGCCGGTCAGGTTGTGGCGATACTGGTCGGTGGGGGCGTGCGGGGCCAGCTTCTCCAGCCACTTCTCGTAGTCGTGGTGCAGGCCGCCCTCGTCGTCGTTGATGAAGACCGAGGCGGTGATGTGCAGCGCGTTGACCAGGCAGAGTCCCTCGCGGATGCCGCTGCGGGCCAGGGCGGCCTCAACCTGCGGCGTGATGTTGACGAAGCCGCGGCGCGCCGGGACCTCCATCATGATCTCTTCGCGGTGGCTCTTCACGTTGCTCTCCCTATCCCTGCCGCGAGCGCGCCAGCTCGGCGATCTCCCCGACCGCGCGCACCGCCAGGTCGGCGTGCGCCTCGGTGTTGAACGGCCCGACGCCGAACCGCACCGCGCCGTGGATCTGGTCGGTGCCGATGTGCTCGTGCACCATCGGCGCGCAGTGCAGGCCCGTGCGGCAGGCGATGCCGTAGTCGACGTCCAGCATCGTGCCCACGTCGGCCGCCTCGAAGCCGGCCACGTTGAACGACAGCACACTGATGCGCTCCTGGCCCGCCACGTCGTCGGCGCAGTACAGGGTAACGCCGGGAGTCGCCCGCAGCCCGTCGCGCAGCCGCCGCCACAGGCCCATCTCGTGCGCGTGGATCGCGGCCACACCGCGCTCCTGCACCCACTTGACGCCCGCGTTCAGCCCGGCGATGCCCGGCAGGTTCGGCGTGCCGTACTCCATGCGGTACGGGTATTCCTCGAGGTGGCTGCGCTGCGCGCTGCGCACGCCCGTGCCGCCGGCGCGCACCTGGCGCAGCTCGACCGACGGGTGCACGTACATGCCACCGATGCCCATCGGGCCCATCAGCGACTTGTGCCCGGTGAAGCAGATGACCCCCGCGCCCAGCGACTCCATGTCCAGCGGCAGCATCCCGGCGGTCTGCGAGACGTCGAGCACCAGCGGGATGCCCCGCTCGCGGCACGCCTTGCCGATGGGCGCCACCGGCTGCACGGTGCCGATGACGTTCGAGCCGTGGTTGATGACGACGGCCTTCGTCGCCGGCCTTAGGCGCGCGATGACCTCGTCGGGATCGATATAGCCGTGCTGGTCGAAGTCGACCCAGTCGACGTCGACGCCGCGCTGCTGCAGCGTCCACAGCGGCCGCAGCGACGAGTTGTGCTCCAGGTGCGTCGTGACCGCGTGGTCGCCAGGCTGCAGCAGGCCGAAGATGGCCAGGTTCAGCGCGTCGGTGGCGTTGTAGCCGAAGACCAGCCGCGACGGGTCGGCGCCGCCGAAGAAGGTGCAGAGCAGGCGCCGCGTTTCCTCGACCAGGTCGCCCGACTCGATGCACAGGTCGTAGCCCGAACGCCCCGGGTTCACGCCGTAGCGACGGTAGAACTCGTCCATGAACCGGTAGACGGACTCCGGCTTCGGGTACGAGGTGGCGCCGTTGTCCAGATAGACGAGGTCGGTGGCGTTGGCGTCAGCTTGTGACATCATGGTCCTCCCCGGCCGGCGGCGTGATCGTCGGCAGGACCAGGGCATCAGCCACGATCTCCGCCACGGTTTTGATGACGACGCCGAGCTTGTACTCGCGGTTCAGTTCCATCAATTGGTCGATGCAGTTGTGGCACGGCGCGACGACGACGCGCGCGCCCGTGGCGCGGATCTGCTCCGCCTTCACGCCGCCGGCCTGCAGGCGCCGGTCCCGGTACTGTGCCATCGCCAGCTGCCCGCCCCCGCCGCCGCAGCAGAAGTTCTCGGCGCGGTTGGGCGTCATCTCCACGAAGTCCGTCACGCAGCGGCGCAGGATCGAGCGCTGCGGCTCGCTGATGCCGCCCTGGCGCACCGTGTTGCACGGGTCGTGCAGCGTCACGCGATCGGTGAGGCGCGACGGGTCCACCTTCAGGCGGCCCTGGCGGAAGTAGTCCTCCATCAACTCCAGGAAGCTGATGATACGAAAGCCCGGCCTTTCCCGCAGCCATTCGGCCGCTTCCCAGCGCGCGGACGCGAATCCGTGCCCGCACTCGCCGATGACCAGCGTGCGGCAGCCCAGGCGGTCCATCGAGTCCAGCAGGTTGCGGGCGATGGCGCCGCCCTCGGCGTTGTTGCCGCTGAACAGGCCGTAGTTCGTCAGGTCCCAGCCCTCGCTGGCCACGGTCCAGTCCTCGCCCGCAGCGTAAAACACCGTCGCGCTGGCCTGCATGCCCAGCGGGAAGAACTTTGGCTCGCGCGGGTTCACGGTGAACAGGATGTTGGCGCCGTGCTTGTCGACGGGGATGCGGGCAGCCGGGTCGTTCACCGCGCCCTGCGTCTCCTCCTCGATCCACTGCACCGTGTCCAGCCAGTCCTCGCGCGTGATCGCCATGTTGTTGCCGGTCTCCAGCGCGGTGGTGACCACCTGCTGCAGGTCGGCGGGGATCAGGCCCATCTCCGTCAGCGTAGCGCGGGCCGCCCGCATCACGGCCGGCACGTTGACGCCGGTGGTGCAGTTCAGGCTGCAGCGCCCGCACGTCGAGCAGCGCCCGAACGCGGCGTCGACCCAGGCGCGCACCAGGTCGCGGTCGAAGGGCCGCGCGCCCGTCAGCGCCGGCGCCAGGCGCCCGACCAGCGTGTAGCGTCCGCGAAACGCCGAGGCCACCTGCTCCAGCTTGTGGGCGGGGATCGACTGCGGTTCGTGGTCGGTCAGAAAGTAGTGGCACGACTCGGCGCACAGCCCGCAGTGCACGCAGGTCTGCAGCCACAGGGCGCCGGCCGCGCCCAGTTTTTGACGAAAGATGTCGAGGCCGCGCGCCAACTCTTCAGCGGTCAGCGCCTCGATCTTCGCGTCCAGCGTCTCGTTGTCGGCCACGTTGCCTCACCTCCCCCGGCTCAATGCCGCAGCGGGAACGTGCCCCGCCGCCCGTAGTGCCGTCCCAGGTTCCAGCGCGCCGGGAAGAAGAACAGGCAGTGCCGGATCTTCCCCAGCGGGATGTAGAGCAGCAGCAGCATCGCGCCCACCAGCAGCGCGCGCTCCAGGCTGCCGGCCAGCAGGCGCAGGCCCGCCAGCGCGATGAACGCGGTCGTCAGCAGGTTGGCCAGGTAGTCGTCGGGGATGCTGATCGCCCGCAGCAGCGGCCCGCGCGCGCGCCGGACGAGCAGCGAGATCCCGCCGATCATCCCGAGCGCCGTCAGCACCAGCGCTACCTGGCGCACGGGCGCCGGCGGCAACGCGCTGCCGGCCGCCGCGTCGCGCATCGACCAGACGAGCACGCCGAACGCGGTGAAGATGCCGAGGTGGTAGCCGACGCCGAGCGCGTAGACGACGGGATGCGTGCGGGTGCTTTCCTTGGCCGACGGCGCCATGCCCGGGCCGAAGGCGTAGAGGATGCCGCGCAGGGCGCTGCCCTGGGCCTCGGCCATGGGCGGCCGCGTGCCGAACGAACGGGTGCGCACGACCTGCAGGAGCAGCGCCACGGCCGCAAGGACGGCGCAGATCGCCACGCCCAGCCGCAGGCCCGCGTCACCCATCACACACAACCATCCGGCTTGGGCAGGCCCGCCAGCTTGCACGCTCCGCGCGCCGGGCCCGACGGGAACAGTTCGTAGACGCGCTTGAGCGGCAGGCCGGTGGCCTTGCAGACGGCGCGCACCATCGGGGCGCCGTGCGTCTGTTCGAAGTGCGAACGGATGAAACGGATGACGGCCCAGTGTTCGTCGGTCAGCGTCTCGAGGCCTTCCTCGGCGCGGGCCAGAAACGTCGCGAGCTCCTCGTCCCACTGCTCGGGATGGAGCAGGAAACCTTCCTCGTTGACGTCCAGCTGGCGTCCACCGCAATCGATCGTCGGCATGGCGTTGTCCCCCGGCGCGCAGGTTCGGGCGGCGCCCGGTGCCTGTGCCCGGGCCGCGATACACGCCAAAGGTAAGGCATCTCTGCGGGATTTCGAAACCCGAAGATGGTTACCCATCAGGACTTTCAGAGTCGATCACTCAACTTATCGGCCTTGCCGGGGCCGCATGTGAACGTCCGGTTCCTGGTGCGCCACAAACACATACAAAAAGACCCCGCACCCGCGGCCTCGGGGATGTTAGTTAACGTCTCACCTCGCGATTCCGGGGCGAGAGAGGATTGGCTCCCCGGTCGGGGCGCGCAGCGTGACTGCAAAGAGAGATATCGGACTAAACTTAGCGGAATAGGGCCTTCAAGTCCCCCCATGTGGTGGTCTCGGAGGGGACGGACTGGCCGGCGAAGGGGGTGTAGAGGACGGTGGCGTAGATACTCGAGTCGTCGTTGCTGTCGATGATCCAGGATTGGATTTCCGCTTCGTCGGTTGTCCCCCAGTAGTTGTTGGTCAGGTCATACGTGACCGCGCCCCAAGCGGCAGGCCGCGAGCTGCGAATGACCGGGCCCGTACCCTTGTGGAAGTCGCACCCGTGAATGGTGAGCGCGTTGGAATCCCTAGCCAAGACGACGGAGTTGCTACCGCCGGTGAGTGAGGAACCATCCACAGTCGCACTTGTCCTCTGGTCGATCGTCAGGGCACTTGCAGTGCCTTGTATGCGCGAGTTGTGTATTTCGCATGTAGATCCCGACGCGAACGTCTTCAGGCCAATTCCGACGTCAGTAATATCACAATCCCAAAGCTGGCAATGCGCCCCGTCGGCCACCTCAAGACCAATGACAGAACCACTTAAACGGCAACTGCGAAAAGTGATCTCGGCATTCCCGACATATGGAAATGCATTGGCGAATTCGCAGTTCTCCAGAACGCTCCTGCCCCCACCGGCGGTTCGAATCCCGGTCGGAGGATAGGGGTCTGTACCAGAAAAACGCGAATCACGGATCACGCCACCTGCTGATACGGTGTTCCATCCGATGCCATAGTCGTTGTTCTTCAGCTCGCAGCGATCCATCCAGAGTGCACCCCAGAAATAGAGGCCAGAAAAACAGTTTCTAATCGTGATATCCGATATCTTGAGATCATGAGCAATACGATCAAAAGTGAGTCCCTGTGGACCCTGCGTGCCGTCGAAATTGTAGTTCACTGGTCCAATGATCGTGTTGCCGGCTCCAGCTCCGACGATGACCAAATTCGCGACCATCACATCGCCGTAGGTCCGCACGTCCCACGTCCAGCCAGGTAGTCGCACCATCTTGTAGTCTGTGTACTCACCCGGTCCGATCAGAATAGTGTCCCCATTCGCCGCCGCATCCAATGCCTGCTGGATCACCGAGTAATTCCCGGTCCCGTCCTTGCGCACGGTGATCGTCGCTCCCCACGCCCCCGTTGCCAGGGACAGGATCAGCAGCAGGCAAAGGACGCAGCGCGGCATCAGTTTTGGGCTCCCCGGTCACTTGATGAGCAACAGCTTCCTGGTCAGCTTCTGGTCATCTGTTTCGGCCGACACCAAGTATACACCACTGGCGACGGCTTGACCGGAATCGTCCCGCCCCTGCCAGGTGAAGGTGTTCTGGCCCTTCACCAACGGTCCTTGGTAGAGCTCGGTCACCAAGTAACCCCTTATGTCGAAGACTCTAACCGAACCGAGAAGGGAATGGGATGGTCAGTACCGGCGACTCAGGAGGTCGCCGCGCGGCCCGCAAGGAAACCGCGCAAACACAAGGCAGGTGAACCCATACGAATCACGAACCACTTGCGCCGGCGCAAGTCCCGCCCCTGACGGCGCGCTCCTCAATCCCCATGCCGCTGCCGCAGTTCGCGCGCCGCCGCCGTCATCGCCCCCAGCTTCGCCGCCGCCGTCTCGTGGTCGTTGACGCACCGGTTCGCAAAACACCCGAAGCCGCAGTCGGGATTCAGCGCCACCTGCCCCGGCGCGAACCACCTCAACGCCGCCTCCGCGCGAGCGATGATCTCCGCCGGCGACTCGACCTCGGCCGTGCGCGGGTTGACGACACCCAGGCCGATCTCGCGGCCGCCCAGCGCCTCGCCCACCACCGCGATGTCGCCCGCGCGCGGCGTCGCGTACTCCAGCACGAACTGGCGCACGCGCATCTCCCGGAAGGCAGGGACAAGCTTCGCGTAGTCGCCGGTCAGCAGCACGTCCTCACGGCGGCTCCAGTTGCCGCGGCAGACGTGCAGACCGGTGCGCACGCCCGTAACCCCCTCGACCACGCGGTTGAGGAGGGCGGCGGCGTATGTGAGCTCGGCACCCGCGTCACGGCGGGTGGCAAGGGTGGCTCACATGAAGGTGCGGCGGTCGCACTCCTCGCTCATGACGATCTCGGTCAGCACCGGCTCGTCGAACTGCACGAAGGCGGCGCCGGCCGCGGCCAGTTCGAGCAGCTCCTCGCGCAGGATGCGCACCACGTCCTCGCCCATCTCGGTCTTGTCCGCGTAGGCGCCCTTCGTGAACGCGCCCACCCACATCGAGCGCGTCAGCAGGTACGGCCCCGGCAGCGTGATCTTGACGGGCTTGTCGGTCAGCTGCTGCACGAACTTCAGCTCGTCGACGGCCAGCGGCTCGCGCCGCGCCAGCCGGCCGATGCAGGTCGGGTTGCGGATGGCCGAGGCGGGCACGTCCAGCGTGTCGAGCATCTCCTCGAAGCCGGACTTGTCCTCGACGGTGTCGAGCATCTCGGCCAGCGACATCAGCCGCGTGCCGTCCAGTTTGTCGGTGACGAACGAGTAGAAGTTGTCGCGGCGCTGCTCGCCGTCCACGACGATGTCGACGCCGGCCTCCAGCTGCGCCGCCACGCAACGGCGCACCTCGTCGTCGGCCACGCGGTCGAAGCCGGCGCGGTCGAGCCGCCCCTGCTGGCGGTCGCGCAGCGCCCGCAGCAGCTCGCGCGAGCGCGGCCAACTGCCCACCTGGGTCACGGAAAACGGGATCACGGCCTTCTCCTGTTCAGATCGTCGACAGTTGCACATCCAGTCGCGTCGCCTTGGCCAGCGTCATGGCCACCGGCGAGCGCCGCCAGGTCTCTTCCCACACGGCGCGCACCTTGGTCTCGTCCTCCAGCGTCGAGGCGAAGACCTTCAGCACGACCGACTCCAGCGAAGGGTCGCCCTCTTCCAGCCCCAGGTGCGCCAGCACGTTGACCAGCTTCGCGCGCGCGGTGATCTCCACATCGTCCACCTGCAGCCCGGCCCGCGCGCAGGCCGTGAAGAAGCCCGTCGCCAGGTCGCCGGCCAGCGCGCCCAGCAGCACCTCGACGGCCGACGGATGCTCGTCCTTCTCCTCGAAGCTGGCCGGCTGCCCGACCGTGAACGAGAAGTTGCGGCAGTACGCCGTCGTGCGCATGCCGCCGGTCGAGCGCGCGCGCAGCCGCCACTCGTACTGGCGGGCGCGGGCCTTGTCGTCGGCCAATGCCGCCACCTCGGCCGCCACCGCCTGCGCCGCCCCGCGCCGCACGAAGAACCGCTTCTCGACGTCCGTCGCCCCCGGCAGCTGGCCGAGGTACTCGTGGCCCACCATGCGGCACCACGGCGGCAGGTCGTCGCAGACGGTGCGTTCGCGGCTGCGCAGCTCCAGCACGCCGCCCTCGGGCACGCGCTGCATGTGCTCGCGGATCAGCAGCACCAGCCCCGACCCGCAGTCGAGGTCGCCCCCGTCCAGCCGGTGGTCGGGGGCCAGGCCCTCGAGATCCACCGCTAGTATCCCACGCAGGGCGAGCCCTGCGACAGCCACTCGACCAGCGCCGCGCCGCCGGCCGCCGTCGCGCCCTCGACCAGCATGTCCTCGGTGATGCCGCGCTTCTTCAGGCACGGCGAGCAGACGAGGATCTTGCCGCCGTTGGCGGTGAACTTCCCGACCAGCTCGCTCAGCGGCGCGAACGGGGCGCCCACCGACACCTTCTCCATCTCGCCCTTCACCGCGGCCCAGACGCCGTCGGCGCTCAGGAAGACCATCGTCTCCTTGTCGCTGCCCACCGCGGCGTTCGCCACGACGAAGCCCAGGGTCGCCTTGTCCTCGTTCGTCCTGCACTCGGTGACGGTCACGCAGAATTTCCCGGCCATGATGGTCAGTCCCTTCGTTTCTCGATGAGGAAGAACGGAGGCTCGGCCTCCAGGAGGTGGTGCCCGGTCAGGCGGCACCAAGCCGGCACCTCGATGGGCGCGCCGGCGTCGCGGCTGGCGACCATCAGTACGGCGCCCGCGGGCAGGCCGGCCAAATGGGCGCGCAGCTCGAGGATGAAGTCGCCGCAGCCGCGATCGACGCTGTCGAACACGTCGTCGAACTGCCAGTGACGGGGAAAGCCGCTCATGGGCGGCCTCCTGCACGAATGACAAAGGGAAGAAGCCTACCCCTGCAGGGGAAGGCGATCAGCAGGCGAGCGGTGCGGAAACCCGACGGACCGCCGGGCATGGGCGCGCCATTCATAGGCGGCGCCGGAAGCAACAGGGCATGATCCCGGTCCTTTCGACGGGAGGCAGGATAGCATGGTGAGCGGCGGGACACAACCCGCCGTGAACCGCACGCTTCCCGAAGACGGCTTCACCGCTGATCGAGGGACTCGAAATAGCGGCTCAGCTCCGCCGCCCCGAAGGGCTTGGGCAGAAGCGTGACACCAGGATACGCCGCAACAAGGTCCAGCGTGTGCTGGTCGACGCATCCCGTGGAGAGAAGGACCGGCACTGCCGGGTTCAACCCGCGAAGGCGCGGCAGCGTCCCTTGACCACCCAACCCTGGCATGTTCATGTCGAGGATGACGAGGTCGGGGGCAAACCCGCCTTCCAGTTTCGCCAGGGCCTCCTCACCGCTCGAAGCCAGGTGGACCCGGTGACCGAGGGTCTTCACGATCGTCCGCAGGGCCATGCGGACGAGGTCGTCGTCGTCCACGAGCAGCACATCCCTGACGCCGCCTTCAGTCGAGGCTTCGGACCCGGCCGGCGGCGTTGGCGCGTGCTCGCCCTTCGCACAGGCCGGGAATCGCAGCGTCACCCGCGTGCCCTGACCGGGCGTGCTCTCGATTTCCATCCGGCCATGGTGATCCGACACGGTGCTGTACGCCATCGACAAGCCCAGCCCCGTGCCCTTGCCGACGGCCTTGGTGGTGAAGAAGGGGTCCAGGGCCCTGGCAAGGACATCCCGCGACATGCCGGTCCCGGTGTCCTCCACCGCGACCTCGATCCAGTCACTGTCCAGGTTGCGCGTGCGCAGGGTGAGGACGCCGTTGCCCGACATGGCATCCGCGGCATTGACGCAAAGATTCATGATGGCGCGACTCAGGGCGCCGGCGTCCCCCGGCACGGGACGAAGCTCGCCTTCCAGGTCCAGGTGCACCTGGATCGACGCCAGGCAGGTCTGCTTCAGGAGACTGATCTCGTCCTTGAGGATCCCATTCAGGTTCACCTCGGAGAACGCGACCGGGCTCTGGCGAGCGAAGCTCAGCAGGCTCTTGACCATCTCCCCGCCCCGTTCAGCGGCTTTGCAGATGGTGCCCAGCGACTGGTGGAGGGGCGTGCCCTCGGGCTGGGCGACGAGGTGCGCGGAGGCCAGGCCGAGGATGGCCCCCAGCACGTTGTTCATGTCGTGCGCCACGCCCCCGGCCAGGAGCCCGAGGCTTTCCATCTTCTGGGATCGCTGGAGTTGGACCTGGAGCCTGTGCTTTTCCTCCTCGGCCTGCTTCTTCCCGGTGATGTCGCTGAAGGTGGCGCAGACGATGCGCGGCGAGGCCCCGTCCGGATGGGTTTCCGGCAGGGCGTCCAGGAGGATCCAGGTGGGGCCATCACCGATACCCATCAGGACGCCAAGCTGGGATTGGCCGGTGCGCAGGGCATGGATCACGGGATGGCTTTCGCGCGCGAGGATATGGCCATCCTCGCCGGTCGCCCTCATCAGGCAATCCTGCGCGCAGGAAAGTTCGGCCTGCCCCATGATGCGCATGGCGGCGGGATTGGCTTCAAGGAGCCGGCCCTCGTCATTGAACCAGACCATCCCCTGGTCCGTGGTCTCGACCAGCAGCTTGTACCGCAATTCCAACTGGTCCTGGGCGCGTTTCGACTCGCGGTATTTCCGCTGCCCTTCCCGGTTCAACCGGGCCAGTTCGTTGGTGGTGGCGCTGACCATGTCGAGGGCGTCGGACGACGTCGGATGCAGGCACTCGCCGATCAGCACAGAACCGCCGTCGGCAGGCACATGGATGCCGCGGATCCTCGTCCCGGACACCATGCTCCCCCGCAACCGGTAGATCGCCGGGGTCGTCGGCGGGGCTTGACCAGCGCCGGGCTCGCTGGGCTCCAGGAAATCCTGCAGCCCGCGGCCGTCGCCCTCGCACCAGGTCGGGAACAAGGCACTAAAGGCGGGATTGGCGTCGAGGATCTCACCGCCAGGCCCCAGGCGGACCATCACGACGGACGTCACCGAACCGGCCAGGAAATCCGTCATCAACCGGGCGGCTTCAGGCTCCCCGATCTCCCAACTCATCGCTGAACCTCCTCCCACCAGCCCTCGGCCAACAGGGCGGCGCTCCGGGCATCCGGAGCGTAGCCATCGGCGCCGATCGCCGTCGCCAGGCTCGCATCCATCGCGAACGCCTGGCCCCCGACCATGATCCTGAGGTCCTCAAGGCCCGGACGCCGGCGCACGGATTCGATCAGCTGCGCCGCATCCCGCAAGTGGAAGGGAACGGTGACCGAAAGCGCCAGGACGGCAGGCCTGAATTCGTCGAGCAGGCTCAGCAGTCCCTCCGGCGAAGGATCCGCTCCCAGGAGTCGCGCATCCCAACCGCGCGCCTCCAGCAGGTCGGACACCATCCAGGCCCCGATCTGGTGCTGCTCATGAGGACCAGAGCAGGCAACGACCCGCTTGCCCAGGGTCGGGCCCCTGTCGATCCGGGAGTAGGCGACGCTCATCATGCGCGTCACCAGCGCCGAGGCGACATGTTCCTGGGCCGATGAAACCAGGGAGTGCTCCCAAAGCCGCCCGATTTCCCGCATCACCGGATCGAGAATCCAGAGGTAGAACTCCTCCAGTTCCGGACTCTCGCCCAGGGCCTCCTTCGTCAACCGCTCGGCGGCCTTGAAATCACCCTCGAGGAAGACGCCGACGAAACGACCCAGATCGACCGAGAGGGCCGGCGACGTTGCTGCCGCATCAGGAAGGCGCGCCTGTTCGGCAAAATCGCCGTGGTGCCGGATCATCCATGCGTAGACGTTCAGGATGGGCTCCGACAGGTGCGACGGCAGGCGGTTCCCGATGGCATCCGCCCAGGCCTGGAGTTCGACCGGGAAGTAGTCCAGGGAGAAGCCGCGCGCGGTGTAGACGCGGTAGACCCAGGGCACGATGCGCGCGAGCAGCTTGAAATTGCCGAGGAAGAAAACGTTGTCCATGAAGGACGCGTGATTGGCGTGGTTGTCCCGCATCAGGTCCAGGTTGTCCACGCCGATCAGGCCGGCCAGGTCGGGCCGCGCCTCCAGCGTGCGGTTCACGTCGTCCGTCAGGGTGCCGAGGGACTGATGGAACGCAAGGCGGGCTGCCGTCGGCACGGCTGACAGGACGCCGGCTCCAACCACGGGGTCCATTGGGATCCTCCAAGTGCTTGCAATCCCTACCCACTAGATGGCCCGGACGCATGATGGCCGGGCGACCGTCGCGACGCAAGACTTTCCCGGTGAAAAATGGCAAATTTTGTCCGGGATGGGGTGGCCACCCGATCGTCCTGTGGTAGTATCAGGATCGACATCCATCAAACGTCAGACCGTCAGGAGATATCCACATGGCTCAGTTGAAATCCGGCGTGGTCCTCGCAGCCATCCTGGTCACCGGCCTGGCGCTCAACGCCGAAGCCCAGTGGCCGAGCGACTGCGCGACGGCAACCACGGCGGCGCCCGCCGGTTCGTCGCCGGTCCTGTACAACCTGCCCGACGGCCACGGCTCGCCGCTCACTCAGGCTCGCGTGAACGGCGGCATTGTGGACGCGACGATCACCCTGACCCTGCTCGACAACGGCTGCCTGCCGATCGCCAACTTCGCGGCCGCCGACATGTGGCTCCAGAAGTCCGTTGCGGCGGGAACGGGCAATTTCGAATCTTGCATCGGCGGCACCATCGCCGACGCCAACACCGACGACGCCGGCATCACCAGGTGGACCAACCCGCTGCGCGCCGGCGGCTGGTCGACGTCCAGGACGCTCGTCGTCATCGCCGGGTCGCCGCTGATCAGCAACGACGGGCTCGTCCTGCGCCACAACAGCGCCGACATCAACGGCGATCGCGTCGTCGACCTGATGGACATCCCGTTGTTCGCGGCGGATTTCGGCACGACCGCGTTCCGCTCGGACCTGAAGTTCGACGGCGTGGTGAATATCAGCGATATCCCCGTGATGGCCTCTGGGATCGGTGCGGTTTGCCCGTGATTTGATCGTGGCCTGATGCGGTGACTTGCGCCGGCGCAAGTGCTGCGCCCCCCGCGGACCGGCCGGCCGGCGCCACACCTCCCGACCCGGACCCCCTCCGGACCAGGATGTGCGCGCCGGCCACCGATGCGGTCGACACAAGCCCACCGTCGTTTGTCAGGCCTGCGGCGACGACGCGTCGTCCTTCTTCTTCTCCTGCTCCACCGGCTCGCCACCATCGGTCATCGTCGCGCCGAGCATCATGTCGGGAACGAAGACACCCATGCTGTGGCGATGCGCGACACGGCGACGCTCGGTCACGGTCGCGGCCAGCTCGCGGATGACTTCACGGGCGAAGGCAGCGACGAAGACCAGGAACATCACCCCGCCGATGATGTGATAGCGACCGTTGAAGAGGATCTCCCCGAAGGTCATGTTGCCGGTGTCCATGTTCGCTCCTGACTCGTGCGTGATGGGCGTTGTCGAATCGTGTCCTGCAACTCCCTAACAGCAATTGCCCTGCCAGACCCGTGAACCATCTCCGAAGACGCCTTGCCGCAATCGGTTGCGGCGGTGTGACGGCGCACGCATGCCTCCAGTCGTCCCTCCTGTCGCGAAATCCGTGTGGGGATTCCCTACGCTCAGTCGCGATTCCCTACACAAGCCTTCGCGCGCCGCCGCGCACCTCGCCGTGAACACCGCGCGCATTCGCCGAAAGGCCTGCAAATACGGGCGATTCGACGCGGCCGCGCGGACTGGTCCTGCTCTTGCTGTTAAGGGACCGACCGAAGCCGTGAAGGAGGCGATCCCATGCTGTGTCCATTTCTCCGCAAGCTGAACGTGAAATACTGTGGCCTCTACGGCATGAAGATGATCCCGCTCAGCGCCGGCAGCAGCGCCATCGAACGTTGCCTCAGCCGCGAGTACCTCGAGTGCCGGTTGATGCGCGACAAGGCCGCCGTCGCCGTCCAGGACCACTGCCCCAACCTCTGCGTCGAGGACGTCCACTACTGCGACCTGGCCCCGGTGCGGAAGCTGATCCCCTGCAACAAGGCCGCCACCACCCGTTGCGGCGGCGACGGCCACCGGTACTGCGACCTCTACCTGGCGCTGGCCGAGCCGCGCGCCCACTCGACGTCGCCCGATGCCGACGGTCCGTCCGCAGACCCGGCCCTGGCCCTGCCCGACGAGTTGGCCTACGCGCCCAACCACATGTGGCTGGACGACGGCGACGCCGATCGGGTCCACATCGGCGTCGATGCCTTCTTCTGCCACACGCTCGGCGCCGTCGAGGCGGTCACCTTCCCCACCCGGCGCGACGAGGCCCGGCCCTCGGCCCTCATCCGCATCGGGGGCATGGATCTCGAGATGGTTTTCCCGCTGGCGCTGCGGGAATTCGAGACGAACGCCCGTGTGGCGGCGTCACCGGGCACCGTCTCGCAGGACCCCTACGGCCGCGGCTGGCTGTTCGCCGGCGTGCCGGTGGTCCCGGGCGCCGTGGCCGACGACGCCAGTCCTGTCGGCGCCCATCTCCTGCTGCGCGGCGTGGCGGCGCGTCGCTGGCTGCAGCGCGAGCGCGACCGGCTGGCGCAGTTCGTCCACACGTGCCTGGACGAGCGGCACGGCAACGACATGACGACCGGCGGCCATTTGGCGACCGATGGCGGCCACGCCGACGGACGACTGTCCGAGGTGCTGGACCGCCGCACCCTGATCCGATTGCACCACGAGTTCTTTTCCTATCGTGACGGAGGCGCATCCGCGTGAACGACAACGACCGCGACCCGAAACCTCGCATCGAGATCATCCCCACGACGAACCCTGAACAGGAGCGCAGCGCCCGCCGCAATACGGTGTGGGGCCGCGTCTGGCTGGCGCTGGGCATCTCGGCCGGCCTGTTCATCGGCTGGGTGGCCCTGCCGTTCTTCCTGTACGAACGCCAGGAACAGCCGCTGGCCTTCAACCACAGCGTGCACACGAAGGACGCCGGCATGGCGTGCGCCGACTGCCACGGCTTCAAGGCCGACGGCAGCTTTGCCGGCATCCCGCCGACCAGTTCGTGCGTCGACTGCCACAGCGAGGCGCAGGGCACCTCGAAGGCCGAGCGCAGGCTGGTCGACGAATTCGTCACGCCTGGCGTCGAGATCCCCTGGCTCGTCTACGCGCGCCAGCCGGACAACGTCTACTTCTCCCACGCCCCCCACGTGCGGCGGGCCGGCATCGAGTGCCGACGCTGCCACGGGGACCAGGGACTGGCGACCGCCACGCCGGTCTACCAAGTCAACCGGATCAGCACGTACAGCCGCAACATCTGGGGCCCGCGCATCAGCGGGGGCGGCCCGAATCCATGGGATTCAATGAAGATGAGCGACTGCACCGACTGCCACCGCGAACGCGGTGTCCGGGACCATTGCCTGATGTGCCACAAATAGGATCGCAACGACGGAGGCCGACGCGGTGACGCTGGACCTTACGAGACGGAGTCTGCTGAAATTCATGGGCGGGGCCGCGGTGGGCTCGATGCTCTCCCCCCTGCCATGGAAGCTGCTCGACGACGCCGCCATCTGGACGCAGAACTGGTCATGGATCGCGCGCCCGCCCCGCGGGCCGGTCAGCCACAAATACACGACGTGCCAACTGTGCCCGATCGGCTGCGGCATGCGCGCGCGCCTGATCGGCGCGTCGTTCGTGTCGGCGTGGCCCGTGGCCGGCCACCCGGCCGCCGGCATGCTGTGCCCGCTCGGCCTGGCCGCCGCGCAGATGCGCTACCACCCGTCGCGCGTGCGCGGCGTGGCGCGGCGCGACCGCACCGGTGCGGATCCCGCGTGGCGGATCGTCGATGCCGACGCCACGATCGGCGAGCTCGGGCAGCGCCTGGCGGCCTGCCGCAGCCGCGGCGCCGCGGACAGCGTCGCCATCGTCGACCTGCGTCCGGGCCGCTCGATGTCGCGCCTCTACCGCGAGTTCCTCGCGCGCCAGGGCGGCGGCCTGTACGTCACGGCCCCGGATGGGTGGCAGGCCTCGGCCGCCGCGTTCGCCGGCCTGGCGACCGTCGCCGCACTGGCCCCGGCGCCCGACCCGGCGCGCGCGCGCACGGTACTGAACTTCGGCGCGCCGCTGACCGCCGGCTGGCGCGGCCACGCGATCACTCCGCATGCCGCCGGCGGCCCGCTCCTGATCCAGGTCGATCCCGCAGCCTCCATCACCGCGGCGCGCGCCGACCGCTGGCTGCCGGCGCGACCGGGCAGCGAGGCGCCGGTGGCGCTGGCGCTGGCGCACGTGCTGGTCTTCGAGGCGCTGGCGAGCGATGCACGCGTGAACGCGCTGGCCGATCTGCCGCACCAGAACGGCAGCACCCTGCGCATGGCGCTGGCCGACTTCGCGCCCGAGCGCGTCGCCGAAGTCAGCGGCCTGACGCCCGCGCAACTGCGCGACACCGCGCGCGAACTTGCGGCCGGCCGCCCCGCGCTGGTGCTGGGCGTGGGCGACGCCGGCGGCGGCCCCCTGGGCGCCGAAGAGGAAGCCGCCATCTGGAACCTGAACCTGCTGCTCGGCGCGGTCGGCCCCGACGGCGCACTCGGCGTTCGCCCGGCCGACACCGCGCTGTTCGACGAGCCGGCCGCGCCGGCGGCACGTTCGCTGTCCGACATCCCCGATGGTTCGCTCGACGTGCTGCTGGTCGACGGCTCGTTCCCCGGCGCCCCGGTGTCCGCGGAACAGCTGCGCCGCAAGCTGCGCGGCGCGGGCGGCCTGCTCGTCGCGCTGTCGCCGTACGCCGGCGGCGCCGCGGGCACGCCCGCCGATGTGGTGCTGCCCACCTTCGCCCCCGGCGAGTGGGTCGATGACGTGCCGGCGCCCGCCCTGTCGGCGCGCGCCTCGTACGCGTGGGCGACGGCGGTGGCCGTGCCCGCTCCCTTCGCGCTGCATCCGGCCGAATGGCTGGCGCGCCTGGAAGCCGCCTCGGGCCTGGTCGTCCCGGTCGAGGGCGGCAAGGCCGGCCACGAGGCCGAGCTCAAGCGCCGCGCCGGCGTGCTGCAGGCACGCGGCAGCGGCCAGGTCTTCGACCCGGCCGACGGCAACACGACCGACGTCGCGGCCATGAGCGATCCCGACATGCTGGCCGGCGCGCTGGCCCGCGGCGCCCACTGGTCCGACAAGGCCACGCTCACGCTCGCCGACCGCGACCTGCGCCCGCTGGGCACGGACGGCGCCATGGCGGCGCACTGGCGTTCGCTGGCTGGCGGCCGTGTCGAAGCAGCGCACACTGCCGGTTCCGCAGGATCCCTGGTGCTGATGGCCGGCGGCGGACTCGCGCCGACGGCCGGCGCCATCACCGCGCCGGTGCTGAACAAGCTCTACCGCGAGTCCGGCCTGCAGCCCGGATCGCGCCAGCTGGCCATCAGCGCGACCACGGCCCTCGCACACGGCCTGAAGGAAGGCGCCCCTGCCCTGTTGACGACGCCGCACGGCCGTCGCCGCGTCAGGGTCCGGTTTGACAACTCACTGCCCCCCGACGTGGCGCGGCTGGCCGCGGGCCCCGACCCGTCGGACATGGGTGATCCCGCCGCGTCCCCGGACGACCGCACCGACATCCCCGACCTGTGCGGGGCCGCTGACCGCCCCGTGTGGCGCCTGGTCCGCGCGGACCTGCAGGAGGCCCATGATGGAAACGCATAGCAAGGCCACCGTCGCCTACGCGATGGTGATCGACCTGGACAAGTGCGTCGGCTGCGGCACGTGCAACGTGGCCTGCGCGATCGAGAACAACGTGTCGGTGCCGCCGTCCGAGGCCCTCGAGAACCGCGGCCTGACGTGGATGCGCACGCAGCGCGTTGACAACGGCAAGGCCTGGCCCGACCACCGCACGGTCACCGTGCCCATCCCCTGCCAGCACTGCGAGCACGCGCCGTGCATCCACGTCTGCCCGGTCACCGCCGTGCAGCTGGACGAGTCGACGGGCATCATCGGCCAGATCCCCACGCGCTGCATGGGCTGCCGCTACTGCATGGCGGCCTGCCCCTACCACGCGCGCTACTTCAACTGGTTCGACCCAACGTGGCCCGAGGGCCTGCAGGACACGCTGAACCCGGACGTCGCGCCGCGCATGCGCGGGGTGGCCGAGAAGTGCAACTTCTGCCACGGCCGCCTCGACCGCGCGCGCGAACTGGCCGCCGCCGAGGGCCGCCCCGCCGACGAGCCCGTGCACTACACGCCGGCCTGCGCCGAGGCCTGCCCCCACGGCGCCATCACGTTCGGCAACCGCCTCGAAGAAGGCGGCCCCATCGCCGCGCTCGAAAAGAAACCCGAGGCCTTCCTCCTCCTGGAAGCCCTCGGCACCGCACCCAAGGTCACGTACCTGTCCCGTGAACCGTGGATCCGCCGGATCGGCCTGAGCCGTCTGGACCGGGTGCGCGGCCATGGCGACGGCCCGGAAGGAGCCTGACGACATGGACCGGCATCTCATCCAGCGCGGCCTCGACCGCACCACCCTGCCCCGCTTCCTGCTGTGGCTGCTGCCCTGGCTGCTGCTGGCGGCGTGGGGCGGCACGTCGGCCACGCAGCTGTTCCGCGACGGCCTCTACCACACGAACATGGACAACCGGTTCGCGTTCGGCCTGTGGATCATCCTCGACCTGGCGATCATCGCGCTGGGCGCGGGCGCCTTCTTCCTGGGCTTCATGACCTACCTGCTGCGCCGCCACGAGTTCAAGCAGGTGCTCAACACGGCGGTGATCGTCGGTTTCGTCTGCTACAGCGGCGCCATCGTGACACTGGCCATCGACGTCGGCCAGCCCATCCGCGCCTGGTTCGCCTTCTGGCACGCCAATGTCCACTCGATGCTGACCGAGGTGACCTTCTGCATCACCTGCTACCTGCTGGTGCTGCTGATCGAGTACATCCCCATCGTGCTGAAAAACCGCCGCCTGCGCACGGTGCCCGGCGCGGCGGTCCTCGAGTTCAACCTGCACAAGCTGATGGTGGTCTTCGCCGGCGTCGGCGCCTTCCTCAGCTTCTTCCACCAGGGCTCGCTGGGCGGGATGTTCGGCGTGCTGAACGGCCGCCCGTTCGCGTACCGGGAAGGCGTCGGCATCTGGCCGACCACGTTCTTCCTGTTCATCTGGTCGGCCATCTCGGCCGGGCCCTCGTTCATCATGCTGATCACGATGATCGTCCAGGCCGTCACGCGGAAGAAGCTGGTCGACGACTTCGTGCTCAGCCGCCTGGGCCGCCTCTCGGGCATCCTGCTGTCGACCTACATCATCGCCAAGGTGGCCGACACGGTGGTCTGGATCATGGTCACGCTGCCCGGCAAGGGCTTCGACGCCGCCGAGTTCTACCGCAGCGACATGTTCGGCGCCTGGGTGCTTTTCCTGGAACTGACCGTCTTCGGCCTGCTGCCGGCGACGATCCTGCTGAACCGCCGCCGCGTCGAGAAGATGCCCTGGCTGATCGCCGGCGGCTTCCTGACCTGCTTCGGCGTCGCTTTCAACCGCTTCGTCTTCACGTTGCAGACGCTGTCGGTGCCGACGATGTCGTTCGACCGCTTCATGATCTACTGGCCCTCGCAGCAGGAGTGGGGCGTGCTGGCCGGCGTCTTCGCCTACGGCGTCATTCTCTATTCACTGTCGTTCCGTTACCTGAACCTGTTCCCGCGCGAGCGGGAGCTCCAAACCACCACCGGGGGAAACTGAGCCATGCTGCCCACCGCCTACGAGTTCCACTGGGATACCGGACACATCGTGTTCCTGGGCATCTTCTACTCCGTCCTGACGGTCGTCATGAGCACCCTGATCATCGCTTCACTGCGCGCGCGGCGTGACATGAACAAGCGGCGCGAGGCCGACATCGCCTGGCACGAGTCGTTCTCCGAGCTGGCGACCGAGCGCCGCCACTGCCGCCACGAGTTCGACGGCACGTTCGACGCCAAGGTCTGCGGCCACGAGTTCGCCTGCGGCAACTGCGAACAGCACCGCGCCCTGGCCGCCGCGGCCGGCGGCGACGACAGCATCCGCGTGCCCCCCGCGCAGGACGCCCCCGCCACCTCGCCCGAGGGCCGCCTCTACCACCGCGGCCACACCTGGGTCGAGGCCCGCCACGACGGCACCTACGACGTCGGCGTCGACGACCTGCTCCGCTCCTGCGTCGGCAACCCCGACCGCGTGACGGTGCCCGGCGTCGGCACCCGCCTGATGGCCGGCACGCCGGTGGCCGACCTGCAGCGCGGCCGCGTCCACGCCCGCGTCGCGACGCCCATCTCCGGCACCGTCGTGGCTGTCGGCGACTACGAGGGCGGCCGCCTCTACCGCCTGCGCCCGGACGACGGCAAGGCCCGGCTGGACCAGTTGCTGCGCGCCACCGAGGCCCGGGTCTGGATGCTGCGCGAGCTGGAACTGCTGCAGGCCCGGCTGACCCTGCCGGGCGAGGCCCTGGCGCTGGCCGACGGCGGCGAACTGGTCGGCGACCTCATGGGCGCCTACCCGGACGCCGACTGGGACGCCATCCTGGCCGACCTCTGCCTCGAGCCGTAGGACTCGCGCAAGGCCATCGAAAGGGCCCGGCGTCCATTGCGACACCGGGCCCTTCGTCGTGTGCCTGTACATGTGCCTGCCGCGCGGCGCGCCCGCCTAACGCGGGATGTTGTGCCGCCGCACCATGGCGTACAGCGTCGAGCGGTCGACGCCCAGGATCTCCGAAGCCAGCTTGATGTTGCCGCCCGTGCGGTCGAGCACCGACTCGACGGCGTGCTTCTCGATCTCGGCCAGCGACATCCCGTCCGGCGCGTTCCACTTCGAGCCGCCGCGGGGCGACTGCATCAGGAAGTCGAAGTCGGCCACGTCCAGCGTCTCGCCGCGGGCCGTGACGATGGCCCGTTCGACCGTGTTCTCCAGCTCGCGCACGTTGCCGGGCCAGTCGTGGTCCATCAGCAGCTTCAGCGCCGCCTTCGTGACGTCGCGCACGGGCTTGCCGGCCTCGAGCGCCAGACGCTCGATGAAGTGGTTGACCAGCAGCGGGATGTCCTCGCGCCGCTCGCACAGGCTCGGCAGGCGGATGTTGATCACGTTCAGGCGATAGAACAGGTCCTCGCGGAAGTCGCCCTTCTCGACGGCCTCCTGCAGGTTGCGGTTGGTGGCGGCGATGATGCGCGCCTCCATCGGGATCTCCTCGGTGCCGCCCAGCCGGAAGAACCGGCGCTCCTGCAGCACCCGCAGCAGGTCCATCTGCAGCTTGGGCGAGATGTCGCCGATCTCGTCCAGGAAGATCGAGCCGCCGCCCGCCACCTCGAACTTGCCGCGCTTGCGCGCGACGGCCCCGGTGAAGGCGCCCTTCTCGTGGCCGAACAGCTCGGATTCCAGCAGCGTCTCGGCCAGCGCCGCGCAGGAGACGCCCACGAACGGCCGGGAAGCCCGCCCGCCCGCCTCGTGCAGCGCCCGGGCCACCAACTCCTTGCCCGTGCCGCTGGCGCCCTGGATCAGCACCGTGCTGCGCTGGCTGGCCACTTCCTTGATCAGGTCGAAGATCGCGTGCATCGCCGCGTTCTTGCTCACGATGTCCTGGAACGAGTAGTGCCGGGTCAGCTTCTGCCTGAGGTACTGGTTCTCGCGCTGCAGGTTCTTCACCTCGATCGTCCGCTTGACGAACAGCGAGATCTCCTCGGGGTTGCAGGGCTTGACCATGTACTCCTGCGCGCCCTCCTTCAGGGCGTTGATCGCGGTGTCCACGGTCGCATAGGCGGTGATGATGACCACCGTCGCCTCGGGCTGCAGCTTGCGGATCTCGATCATGGTCTCGATGCCGCCGATGCCGGGCGGCATCTTCAGGTCCAGGAAGTAGATGTCGTAGGGCGCGCCGCGCGCCATCTCGACCGCCTCACGGCCCGACGCCGCCCCGTCGACGACGTAACCGTCCTCGCGCAACCAGGCCGCCAGCGACTCGCGCATGGCCACCTCGTCGTCCACCACCAGGATCCTCCACGTGTTGTTCATGATCGTTCCCCTTCTTGCCGCCACTCGGGACGACCGCCTACCCGGCCAGCGCCTCCAGGCGATCCGCCAGGTGCCGCGCGCAGGCGCCGCACAGGGCGTCGCGCTTGATGTCGATGTTCGTCACGTTTATCGAGAGCGCCATGGCGCACTGCTTGTCCGCGCAGTGCACCAGCCCGAATGTGTGCCCCAGTTCGTGCACGATCTCCTTGCGCGCCCGCTCGAGCATCAGCTCGCGGCGCGCCGGCATCCCGTAGAACTCCTGCCTCAGCCGCGCCAGCGACAGCAGCGCCGCCGGTCCGTCCACCTGGGCCTGCCCGAAGATGAACGTCAGCATCGGGATGAAAATGTCCTTGTCCGTCACCACCAGCAGCCTATCCGTCTCCACCGGATGCACCGCCAGCGCCGCCTTCAGCAGCGCCGTCGCGTCGTACTGCGACCGGTGCGTGTCGTACCCGTCGGCCGGCATCGCCAGGTCCGGCAGCCGGCGCACCTCGCACTCGTAGTGACGCGCCACGAACGACTCCAGCGCGTCCATGTCCGCGCCCGCCACACCCTCGACCGGCAGCAGGCCGATCAGCATGGCCCGGCATCCACGCCGCCCACCGGCAGCGTGACGATGAACGTCGTCCCGCTCCCCATGACGGTCTCGACGTCGATCTGCCCATTGTGCGCCTTGATGATCCCGTACACGACCGCCAGGCCCAGGCCCGTGCCCTGGCCCTCCTTCTTGGTGCTGAAGAACGGGTCGTAGATGCGCGCCAGGTGCTCGGGCGCGATGCCGGTGCCGGTGTCGGACACTTCCAGGATGACGTTGCCGGCCGCCTGGTCGTGTCGCGTGCGGATGGTGACGCTGCCCTGCGCCATCGCCTCGGCGGCGTTGAGCACCAGGTTGATGACGATCTGCTGCATCTGCGACCCATCACAGGTCAGCGGCGGCAGGTGCTCGTCCAGTTCCAGCAGCGGCGTCACTGTACCGAGCTCCAGCCGGTGGTTGATGACCGACAGCGTCCGCCGGATGATCTCGTTCAGGTCGTGCGGCGCGTGCGACGGGTCCGAGCGCCGCGCGAAGACCAGCAGGTCGCGCACGATGCGCGCGCACCGCTCCGTCTCGTTGACGACGTGCCCCAGGTAGGTGCGGAAGTCGCCCATGCGCTCGGGCGGCACTTCGCCGCCGGCGGTCAGCCGCTGCATCAGCTTGCCGAAGTTGATGACGCCGGCCAGCGGGTTGTTGATCTCGTGCGCCACGCTGGCCGCCAGCTGGCCCAGCGAGGCCAGGCGGTCGCTCTGGATCAGCTTCTTCTCCGCCTCGCGCAGCCGCTGGGTGCGCTCTTCGACCCGCCGCTCCAGCGTCTCGTTGAACTCGCGCAATTGGTCCGTCGAGGCGCTCAGGAGGTCCTGCATGGTGCGGAACGAGTTGGCCAGGTCGCCCAGCTCGTCGTCGGCCGAGATCTCGATCGGCTTGTCCAGCTCGCCCAGCCCCATCGTCTTGGTCGCGGCGATCAGCTTGCGCACCGGCTGCTGCACGAACCGGCGGGCGAACACGATGACGAAGAAGAACACGACCAGGATCGACAGCAGCGACATCAGCGCCGACCGCAACGCCAGCTCGCGCATCTGGCCGTCGACCCGCGCCAGCGGCATCGTCACGTCGACCACGCCCAGCACGTGCACCGACGCCGGGTGCGCGTGGCAGGCCGCCGTGCTGCACGAAGGTTCGTTGTAGATGGGCGTGATCAGTCCCAGCACACGCTGGTTGTGCTCGCGCTTGTAGATCCGCGTCCGCGACGGCATGTCCACGTGCACCAGCGGCTGTCCGGCGGCGTGGCAGAGGTTGCACGCCTCGGCGTTGATGTCCACCACCTTGCCCTCGTCGCCCGCCGTCGAGAACGTGACGCGACCGGCCTTGTTGAACATGCGGACCTTGTCGATGGTCGGCTGCCGGGCCACGTTCTCCATCATCTGGTAGGCGTACTCGCGCCGGTCCTCGAGCATCGCGTTCCAGGTCGTGGCGACCATGGTCTGCGACGCGAGTTCGGCGCTGAGGGTCATCTCGTGGAGCAGCTGGCGGCGTTGGGCACGGATCTCGGTGAACGCGAAGAGGCCCTCGACGATGATGATGATCAGGGTCAGGTAGAGCACCAGTTTTCGGGCGATACCTCGTGGCACCTTCGGCCTCCCGGGAACACGTCGCGCCGGCGGATCGCGCCCGTCCACTGCCCTGCCATCGTTGGGAAATCAGGGCGGCGTGGCGTAGCAAGGCCCTACATACGTTAAACTTTTGACAACCAAAGTCAAGGGAATCCCCAGCCAAATAACTGGTAATACAGGACTTATGCGGTTTTTAATTCAGGTGAGATCCGTTGAACATTGAACGCTCCCGGCATCGGGGCGGGGCCCTGGTCGCGCCCATCGACATAAGGACTGCGGCGCACTTGCGCCGGCGCAACTCCCGCCGCGCATCGCCCGCACCTTCACGTCGAAGGCCCCCGGACCGCAGATCCGGGGGCCTTCCTTTTGAGCGGCGGTCGCCCCTCGCCGCTCGGGGTGCCGTGAGTCGACCCCAGTGAACCAGCGATTAGTGCACCTGCGACTAGTGCACCAGCGACATCCGCTGCGTCAGCACCTTCCCGTCCGACTGCAGCCGCACGAAGTAGGTGCCCGAGGCCAGCGCGCCGCCCTGCGCGTCGCGACCATCCCAGCCCGCCACGTGCTGGCCGGCCGGCAGCGTCCCGTCGACCAGCACGCGCACGCGGTGGCCGCGGATGTCGTAGACCGCCACCTGCACCGGCTGCTGGGCCGGCAGCGCGAAGCGCACCATGGTCCGCGACGCGAACGGGTTCGGCGACGGCTCGCCCAGCGCCAGGCTGAAGCGCGGCTCGTTCGGCGTCGCCGACGTCACGTCGACCGTCGTCGTGGCCTCGGCCATCAGCACCGGCGTCGCGCGCCCGTGCGACGCCCAGGCGTCGTACAGCTGCTGGCCGATCGTGTTGGTGTGGTTCTCGTCGCGCAGGAACTCGATGTATTCCCGGCTCGTGGTCTGGTAGTACAGGCGCACGTGCACGGTCTTCGCCGCGTTCGGCAGCGTGTACGCGGCATCGTCCCAGTACTGGCCGTCAGCGTAGACCTTGCCCACGGGCGGCGACTGGATCGCCTCGAAGTTCGCGTTGGTGAAGCCGCGCGGCGGGATGCGGTTGTCCAGGTACACGGTGTCGTTCAGCACGAAGTGGAACGACGGCCCCGCCGGCATCCCCAGCGCCGCGGCCAGGCCCGGGCTCAGCCCGCCCTCGATCTGGTAGATGGCCGCCTGCGCGTCGTGCGTCAGGTCGCCGGTGGCCGCGTCGTAGTGGCCCGACTCGAACACCAGGTTGTCGTCCTGGTCGAACGCCTGCACGTTCACCCACATGCGCCGCCCCTCGGGATAGCCCGAGATCAGCTTGTGCGGCGTCTGGTTGGTGACGCGCACGGTCAGGCCGTCGTACGTCGGGGTCAGGTCGAGCGTCGCGGCCTTCTGCAGCGTGGCCGTGGCCCGAACCTTCGCTGCCTGCAGCGCGGCCACGTCGACCTCGCCCGGGAAGAAGTCGGGCAGGATGTCCAGGATGAACGTGTTGCCGCCGGTCAGGTCGTGCAGCGGCAGGTCCGAACGCACCGGCGATCCGGGCTGGTTGCTGCCCGCGCCCGTCACGTTGCGCATGTGGCAGTCCTGGCACGACGACACGTTGCCGCCGTACGCCGCGATGTAGACCGGCCCCTGCGCGAAATCGCTGGCCGACCACTCGCTGAAGGTGCGCTCCACCGGCGCCATGTTGCGCAGGCCCTGGTCGGGATGCTGCGCGTCGAAGCCGTTGGGCGCGTACTTGCCCGGCGAAACCTGCACGAACACGGGATTGCTCACGTCGTGGCACGTGCCGCACAGGTTGGACGACGAATGCAGCGGCGAGGCCAGGGAATTGTGCCCGGCCACCATCGCGTCGCTGTAGGGGCCGCGCTTGTCCGCGCCCGGGTCGTTGATGAACTGGCCGTTGCCGTACTGCAGCGGCAGCGGCGAGATGCCCGCCAGCACCGCCACGTCCGCAGCCGGGCTCACGCCGGCGACGTACTGCCGATCGACGATGCGATGGCAGAAGTCGCACTGGATGCCCTGCCGGTCCTTGGCCGTCAGCATGGCGCCGCTGGTGTCGACCGAGCGCCCCTCCTGCCAACCGCCCGGCGTGTGGCAACGCAGGCACAGGTCGCCCACCGAGGGCGCGTCCTGCTCGGCCACCGTCACGCAGGCGGTAAACAGCGGGTCGCGCATCGCCTGCGCCATCATGCCGCCGCGCCAGGTCTGCCAGGGCTCGATCGCCGTGTCGTAGTTGCCGTGGCAGGTCGCGCAGCCCGCGGGATCGGCCAGCGTCGCGCCCTCCAGCGGCTGCGTGCCGGCCAGGTCCAAGTCGCGCAGGGTCGTCGGCACCTTGCCGTTGCCGGCGCGCGTCACGGTGAACGAACTGTTGCTCGCATCCTGCCCCGGGTTGCCGGCGCCGTCGGTGGCCGTCACGCGGATCCGCGTATCCGGGCCCGGGCGGTTCGGCACGTACCACGCGTACGAGCCGGTGTTGGCGATGTCGCGCGCCACCGGCTTCCACGTCGTCCCGCCGTTGTCCGACTGGAACACCGAGACGAACGGCACGCCGCTGATGTCCGTCGCGCTGTACTGCACGGTCACGGTCGTGTTCGCGGCAAGCGTCTCGCCGCCGTTCGGCGAGATCACGGCGATCGCCGGCGGCGTCGTGTCGGTCGCCAGCGTCGGCGTCAGGTTCGGCAGGATGTCCGCCAGCGTCACGGCGGACACGCTGCCGACGTTGCCCGAAGTCAGGCCCGGGAACGTCGGCGTGTTCTCGTACGTCGCCGTGTCGGTGACTTCCACCAGGTTGCTGTACCCGTCGCCGTCGCTGTCCTCGTTCTGGATGAAACGGATCAGCGCCTGCCGCCCCGCATCGTTGTTGGCGTACGACCCGAGCAGGTTGCCGATGCGCACGCCGTACGGATTCTTCAGGCCCGCGCCCGTGAACGCGTAGTGGCACACCCCGCAGTGGCCGGGAAGGCTGTTCACGTTGTCCAGCGTCGAGCCGACGGCCGCCGGGTAGACGTTGAAGAACGAGGTGCGGATCGTCGGGCGGGCCTGGGCCGACAGGGCGCACAGCGACACGACCATCAGCAGGCACAGGGCCGACAACCGGTGGCGGGCGGACCGGGACATGGGGGACCTCCGGGCAGGGACGGGACATGCTGTTCCGGGCGTGGAACCACGCATTCCCGACAATATTGGCCCCAAATGAATGTGGCTGTCCAACCGATTGTTGGACTATTAACATCAGCGCAATTGATTGATAATGAGAACTATCTTGCGATATTGGCGGAAAACCCGGACACCTTCGGGATAACTCCACCCAATGGGCCCACCAACGCGAACGCCCATGCAACCTTCCGCGCCCGCCGTCCGTATTTCACGATCCAACCCGTCCCCGTTCCCGGCGCCCACCGTCGCGACCCTGGAGGCCCCTGCCCGATGAAGAAGAAACCCCTGCTGATCGGCGCCGCCATCCTGGTGGTGGCCGCCGGAGCCGTCGCCGTCGTGGCCGCCCGTTCCCATCGGGAGAAGCCGCTCGAGGTGCAGACCGCCCAGGTCTCGCGGCAGAAGATCGTCCAGAAGGTCGACGCCACGGGGAAGATCCAGCCCAAGACCCAGGTCAAGATCAGCGCCGACGTCAGCGCCAAGATCACGAAGCTGGCCGTCGTCGAGGGCCAGTGGGTCGAGAAGGGCGCGTTCCTGCTCGAACTCGACCGGCAGCGCTACCTCGCCATCGTCGAGAGCGCCGAGGCCAACGTCCGCTCGGCCGAGGCCGACGCGGCCCTCGTGCACGAGAACCTGGTCCGCTCCGACCGCGAGAACAAGCGGTCGAAGGAACTGGTCGCGCAGAACCTCGAGTCGCAGTCGTCGGCCGAGGACAAGCAGGCCGCCTACCAGGTCGAGGTCGCCCGCTACGACTCGGCGAAGAACCAGGTCGAGCGGGCGCGCGCCGCGCTCAAGCAGGCGCGCGACGACCTCTCCAAGACCACCATCTACGCCCCCATGTCGGGCACCATCAGCGACCTGAACAAGGAAGAGGGCGAGATCGCCATCGGCTCGCAGTTCCAGCCGGACGTCATCCTGGTCATCGCCGACCTCTCGCAGATGGAGGCGCAGGTCAACGTCGACGAGAACGACATCGTCTCCATCGCCGTCGGGCAGGAAGCCGAGATCGAGGTCGACGCGCTGCCCGACCAGGTGCTCAAGGGCACCGTCAGCGAGATCGCGAACTCGGCCAACGTCGCGGGCGCCGGCTCGTCGGACCAGAAGACCGAGTTCGAGATCAAGATCGCCATCACGACCCCTCCGGCGACGCTGCGGCCGGGCATGACCGCGACCGCGGGCATCTTCACGAAGACCAACGACAGCGCGATGAGCGTGCCCATCCAGTGCGTGGCCGTGCGGACGCCGGACCAGCTCGCGGGCAAGGGCGGGAAGCCGGGCAAGGGCCAAGACGGCAAGGGTCCCGGCAAGGGCGACAAGCCGAAGGACGCCGCCGCCGCCCCCGCCGGCGAATACACGGCCGACAAGGACGGCTTCGTCGAGATCGTCTTCTGCCTCGAGGGCACGAAGGCCGTGGCGCGCCAGGTCAAGACCGGCATCCAGAGCGACGAGCTGATCGAGGTGCTCTCGGGGCTGAACGAAGGCGACACCGTCGTCACCGGCAGCTACCGCGCCATCTCCAAGGACCTGGTCAATGGCGCCGTCGTGAAGGTCAACAACGACATCAAGCCCGAGAAGACGGAGCAGGCGCGTGGATCGCAGTAGCGACAACCTGCCCGCCGCGGGCGACACGGCCCTGTCCCTGCGCGACGTCTACAAGACGTACGTGGTGGGCACCGACGAGGTCCATGCGCTGCGCGGCGTCTCGCTCGACATCCGCCGCAACGAGTACGTCGCCATCATGGGGCCGTCCGGCTCGGGCAAGTCGACGCTGATGAACGTCATCGGCTGCCTCGACGTGCCCACCTCCGGGACCTACTCCCTGGAGGGCCAGATGGTGGCCAACCTGGACGAGTACGAGCTGGCCGACATCCGCAACCAGCAGATCGGCTTCGTCTTCCAGACGTTCAACCTGATCCCGCGGGCGAACATCTTCCACAACGTGGAACTGCCGCTGATCTACGCGGGCGTCCCCCGGTCGCAGCGGCGGGAACGGGTCGAGCGCGCGATCGAGCGCGTCGGGCTGGCCAACCGCGTGAAGCACAAGCCGAACGAGCTCTCGGGCGGACAGCGGCAGCGGGTGGCCATCGCGCGGGCGCTCGTCGGCGAGCCGTCGATCATCCTGGCCGACGAGCCCACCGGCAACCTCGACAGCAAGACCGGCGACGAGATCATGACCCTGCTCGACGAGCTGCATCGCGCCGGCCAGACCATCATCCTGGTCACGCACGAGGACTACATCGCCGAGCACGCGCACCGCGTCATCCGGCTGAAGGACGGCGTCATCGAGAGCGATGCGCCCACCGCGGGCCGCGCGGTCTGACGAACAACACGCCGAAGGGAGGGAACGCCATGGCGGCGAAGAAGCGGATGAACAAGGGCTGGAAGATCGACCTCGAGGAGTCGCTGCGCATCGCCATGAGCGCGCTGCGGGCCAACAAGGCGCGCGGCGTCCTGACCACGCTCGGCATCGTCATCGGCATCGTGGCCGTCATCCTCACCATGACCGCGGCCAACGGCCTGCAGTCGACGTTCCGCCAGAGCTTCTCCGCGGTCGGCTCGGACGTGATCTACGTGTCGCGGTTCCCGTGGGTGATGCGCGACGACTTCTTCGTGTACCGCAACCGCCCGCGCCTCGACATGCGCAGCGCCATCGACCTGGAGCGCCGCCTGCGCGGCCGCGCCATCGTCAACCCCACCCTCGGCGGTCGCCAGGACCTGAAGTTCCGCTCCGAGATCATGGAGGGCATCTCCATCGTCGGCACGACCGAGAAGCAGACCATCGTCGCCAGCGCCCAGCCCGAGTTCGGGCGCTTCATCACCGAATTCGACGTCACCTACAAGAAGAACGTGTGCGTCATCGGCACCGAGGTGCGCGACGCCCTGTTCGGCACCGCCAATCCGCTGAACCAGGAGATCAAGGTCGGCCGCGTCGACTTCCGCGTCATCGGCGTGATGGAGAAGCAGGGCGGCAGCTTCATGGGCGGCCCCAACTTCGACCGGCAGGTGTTCGTCCCCATCAGCACCTATGTGAAGGTGTTCGGCGGCGAGCGGAACCGCGACGTCAACCTGGCCGTCAAGGCGCCGTCTCAAGAAGCGCTTAGCGACGTCGAGTTCACGGTCGTCGGCGAGATGCGCAAGATCCGCCAGTTGCGCCCCTCCGAGCCGGACAACTTCTCGATCAACAAGCTGGACACCCTGGTCGGCACGTTCAACAACGTGATGGGTGTGGTGCTGCTGGTCGGGTTGCTGATCACCAGCGTCTCGCTGTTCGTCGGCGGGGTCGGCGTGATGAACGTGATGTTCGTGTCGGTCACCGAGCGCACGCGCGAGATCGGCATCCGCAAGGCCATCGGCGCCAAGCCGCACAGCATCATGTTCCAGTTCCTGTTCGAGGCGGCGGCCATCGGCCTGGTGGGCGGGCTGGCCGGGATCGCCATCGCCTCGGTGCTGACGGCCGTGATCAACGCCCTGGTGATGCCGGCCAGCGTGTCGGTGGGCATCCTGGTCACCGCTGTCGTGGTCTCGATCGCCGTCGGCGTCGTCGCCGGCTTCGTGCCCGCCTGGAAGGGCGCGCGACTGAACCCCATCGACGCCCTTCGTTACGAGTAGGAGTACGGGACGTGCGTTTCCTCGAACTGCTGTCCATGTCGACGGGCGCGCTGCTGAGCAGCAAGCTGCGCTCGGTGCTGACCCTGGTCGGCATCGTGGCCGGCGTGGCGTCGATCATCGCGGTCATGACCGCGATCGCCGTGGTGCAGTCGACCATGGAAAAGGAAATGAGCGTCCTGGGCACGCAGGTCTTCCAGGTGCAGAAGTGGCCGGCCGGCTTCAACTCGCACGGCCAGCGCCGCCGCGCCATGAAGCGCCCGCCGCTGACGATGGAGGACGCCGACGCCATCCGCGACCAGGTGGCCAGCGTCGACCTGGTGGGCTCGGAGCTGTGGGAGTTCGGCTACAAGGTCGAGTACGGCGGCGAGGCCACCAACCCGAACATCTCGATCTGCGGCGGCACGCCCGAGTACCCCACCAACAACACCCATGTCGTGGGCCTGGGGCGGAACATCTCGGCGATGGACGTCAAGGGGCACCGCAACGTGGCCGTCATCGGCTACGCCATCGCGCAGAAGCTGTTCCCGTTCACCGATCCCGTCGGCCGCACGGTGCGCCTGGACGGCCGCAAGTACGAGGTGATCGGCGTCTTCGACGAGAAGAAGTCGGCGTTCGGCTCGGGCTACGACACCTACGTGCTCATCCCCGTGACGGCGTTCCTGGACACCTACGGCCTGACCGGCCGCGACGGCTTCCAGCGCTCGGTCAACATCACCGTGCGCGCGAAGACCCCCGCGCTGGTCGACGACGCCATCGAGGAGACCACGCAGGTCCTGCGCCGTGTGCGCGGCGTCAAGCCGGGCCAGGAGAACAATTTCGAGTTCTTCAACAGCGCCAGCCTGATCACGCAGTTCAACACCATGACGGCGAAGGTCAAGGTGGCGGCCTTCCTGATCGGCATCGTGGCGCTGGTGGTGGCGGGCATCGGCATCATGAACATCATGCTGGTCTCGGTGACCGAGCGCACCAAGGAGATCGGCATCCGCAAGTCACTGGGCGCCAACCCGACGGACATCCTCACGCAGTTCCTGCTGGAGGCCGTCATCCTGTGCAACCTGGGAGGCGTGGTCGGCATCCTGGTGGGCTTCGGGCTGGGCAACGTGGTCACCTTCTTCACCTCGTTCGAGGCGAAGGTGCCGCTGGAGTGGGCCGTGATCGGGCTCGTGTTCTGCTCGACGGTCGGCGTCGTGTTCGGGCTGCTGCCCGCGATCCGGGCGTCGCGATTGCATCCGATCGATGCGTTGCGGTACGAGTAGAGCAAGCCCGCCCGCCACAGGCCGGACTTCATGAACATAGGGCCGGTCGCGCCATTGTCGGCACGACCGGCCCTTCTTTGCCCGGCTCATCCTTGCCCGGCGATCCATCGCCCGGGCCAGGTTCACCGGCAGCGCCGCCACGCTCCGGCCTCCCGGTTTGCGGGAAACCCTGGCGACGCCTCCTACAGGTCGTTGGGGATGAGGACGGTGTCGATCACGTGAATGACGCCGTTGCTCGCCCCGACATCCGCCTTGATCACCTTTGCGCCGCCCACCTTCACGCCGTCGGTGGCGTCGATCGCCAGCGACGTGCCGTTCAGGGACTTCGCGGTCTTGAGCTTCACGACCGCGGCGGCGCGCACGTCACCGGCCACGACGTGGTGCAGCAGCACCTTCTTCAGCTTCTCGGGATTGGCCAGCAGGCCCTCGACCGTGCCCTTCGGCAGCTTCGCGAAGGCCTCGTCGGTCGGCGCGAAGACCGTGAACGGGCCCTTCTCCGTCAGCGTGGCCTGCAGGCCGGCGGCCTTCACGGCGGCCGTCAGCGTCTTGAACCCGGCGGCCTCGGCCAGCGGGAAGATCGCCTGCGTCGCCGGCGTGGTCGCCGCCGCCGCGGTGGCCTTGGCGTCGGCCTTGTGGGCGTCGGCCTTGTGGGCTTCGTCGCTGCCGCAGGTGCCGCAATGGGCGTTCGCGCGGCTGGGGTTCAGGCTCAGGGCGACCAGCGCGGCCGCCACCAGGATGCTTGCGTGCTTCAGCATTTCTATCCGTCCTTTGGTTGGTGTGGTGTTCACCACCAGGGTCGATCGTCGTGGTGTTGACCCGGACAGGATACAATAATGTACAAATAACGTCAAGTATAAATATATACAATTCCTATACAAAATGATCGAGCGGGCGCCGTGTGGGCGCAATTGCTTATTTATCAACCAATTAACGAAGGGTGGCTAGCGCGACCCCAGGAGCCGCCGTCAATCGCCGCTTCCTTTGGACCATCAAAAGACCAAGGCGTTCACCACGTCCCAGGCCGGCTTGGGGCTCCCATCCACATACCTGACCCCCGTATGGTTCAGCGGAGCCAGCGCCCCCGTGAACAACGTCACGTCGTGCATCAGCGACATCGAGACGAACCCGGGGGATGCGCCGTTCATCAGGGCGGGAATGCGGGTCCAGAAATCCGCCTGCGTGGCCCGCGACGCATCGTCGGAGCCCGACCAGCCCACCTCGGAGAAGCCCAGTTCCTGGGTGGGGAGCAGCAACCTCACGGAGGAGTAGTACTCGGCGGGCATCAGCGAGGCCTGGCCGAACAGGTCCGGATAGGTGGTGAAGGCGAAGACCTGCGGGCCACCGGTCGCGAGATCCCGGAACGTTATGAGCGCCGAGAAGTCCTGGGGAGGCAGGATCATCCGGTCCCATTGGAAGCTCACCGTGCAGCGCTGCGACGGGTACTGCGCGTGCACGGCGGCGACGGTCTCCTGGAAGAGCGAGACGTACAGGGGGAACTCCGTGGCGTCGGCCGCGAGGAAGTTGACCTCCGTGCCCAGCCCCAGCAGGTCCGGCGCCAGGGCCGCCAGCGCGAGCGCCTTCGCCTTGAACGCCTCCCGCACCGTCGCGTCGCCGAAGCTGGTCCCGGTGACCGATGGCGGGATGGCCGGAGCGTTCCGGTCTGTCGAGATCTCGATGGGGCTGAGGTAGAGATGGAACGCGAGGCTGCGCGCAGCCGCCTTCGCCATCAGGATGGACACGAAGCTCTCGGGCACTTCGTCCACCCATTCCTCGATGAAGACGACGTGGCTCCCGATCGCGGCCGCCTTGGTGAAGTAGTCCTCGAGGTCCTGGTCGGTGAAGTCGGGAAAATGCGCCGGCGAGACGGCCGACCCCAGGAGCGTGTCCTTGGCCCGCCCGGTCGGGTCCGGCGGCGGCGTCGATCCGCCACCGCCGCAGGAGCCGACGGCAAGGCCCAGGACCAGCAGCAGCGCCAGGTAACGGGCGGGGCGGTTCACCCTCATGCCGTTCTTTCCTTCCGGTTCCACCAGTCGCACGTCCTCACAGGTGGCGGCGACTACTTCGCCAGTGTCAGGCGCCGCGACTCGTCCAGGGTCGCAGTCCGCAGCCTGTACAGGTACACGCCGGTGGCCGCGCTGCGGCCGTCATCGCCGCGCCCGTCCCAGACCACGTCGTGTGAGCCCGCGGCCAGCGCTTCGCCGTCGACCAGGCGGCGCACGAGGCGCCCGCGCAGGTCATGGATCGCCAGGCTGACGGCCTCGCCCTTCGCGAGCGTGAAGGAAATCGTCGTCGACGGGTTGAACGGGTTCGGCACGTTCTGGCGCAACACCGCCGCGCTTGCCGGCAGTTCGTCACCGACTCCCGACGCGATCGCCACGCCCAGCACGGCGGTGCCCACACGGTATGAGTCCAGCGGCGTGCCCGCGGTCTCGAGCCCGGACCAGGCGACATGGCTGATGCCGTTGGCGCGACAGAGCAGCGCCGCCGTGGCGTCGCCCTGCGCCCCCGAATGGATGGCGACCCCGGACGGATCTCGCACCACGCCGGCCGGCGTCACGCGCGCGCCGTAGATGTCGGTGCGCTCGTCGAAGAACGCGTCCTGGTTGCGCTGGTCGTCCCAGACGACGACGAAGTCCGTCCCGTCCCAGCCCACCGTCGGGCACAGCTGCCGGCCGGCCGCCGCGGCAATCGTGAAGTCGCCGGTCAGGAAGTTGCCGGCCGCGTCCATGAGGCGCCCGACGATGTCGTTGTTGGCGTTGGCCAGCGAGTTGCTGCGCCAGGCGAACAGGTACGCCGATCCGGAAAAGGCCACGTCCGGGGTCCCGGCGCCGCCGGAGGTGGTCGCCGGGTTGAGCGCCGGCGTGAACGTGCCGTCCGGCGACACGAAGTTGTAGATCGCGTCCGACGCCGAGTTGTTGTGCGACCACTGGCTGTGGTAGGTGACCACCCAGCGCGTGCCGTCGCTGCGCACGCGCGGTCCCGCGTTCACGTAGCCGCCGCCCAGCTGCGTCGTCGCGTTACGGAACGCGCCCGTGCCGCCGTCGATGATGCGCATCCAGGTGTAGATGAACTGCGGGGAAGGGTCGAATCGCGCCGCCGCGACCAGGAAGTCGCCGCCGAGCGCCTCGACGTCGGGCCCGAAGCCGGTCATCACGTCGAGGGGCTGCGCATCGACGAAGGTACCGTCACCCAGCAGCCGGCGCGCCTTGACCGCCGTGGGCGTCAAGCCGCTGGCGCCCTGGTCCCAGGTGACCAGGAACTGCGCGCCGTTCCAGGCGACGCGGGCCCGCCCGATCACGGGCGCCGAGGCGACCTCGACCGGGGCCACCGCCAATGCCTGCCCATCGGCGCCCAGCAGCTGCAACAGGACATGGTCGTCGTTGGCGTGCTCGCTCACGTAGACGATGGCGACGCTGCCGTCCGGGCCGGCAGCCAGGTCGGGCTCGCGCTGGTTGCGCGTGCCGGTCGAGGCGCAGCGTTCGGCGCCCGCCACGTTGGCCGCGCTGATCGGCAGTACGAAGACGTTGGCATCGGCGCCGAGGGCCACGCGCAGGTCGTACCACGCCAGGTGCACGCCGCCGCCCGAACGCGCGACCAGTTGCGGGGCATACGCCTGGTTGACCGTGCCGCCGATCGTGATCGGCAGCAGCACGCCGCCGGCCGGGTCCAGCAGCGCGCCGGCCGCGCTCACGCGCAGCGAACGCCACTGGTCGGCTGCGCCCCAGGCCAGCCACCAGTTGCTGCCGTCATGGGCCAGCGTCTGGTCCACGTAGATCGAGTAGCCGGGCACGAGCAGCGTACCGGCGGGGGTCAGCAGCGTTCCGGTCGCCGACAGGCGCGAGCCGACCAGGTTCACGAAGTCGGCCACCCAGGTGACGTAGTACTCGCTGCCGTTGCCGGCGATGTCGATACTCGGCACCGTGAACGACGCGCCCACCGGCTGCCCGGTCGTGGCGATGCGCCGCGCCTTCGTCAGTGCGCTGTTGTTCCATTCCGGCCCGGCCACCAGGTATTCGCCGGGACCGACGACCGTCACGGTCTGGCCGTAGACCCAGTCCATCAGCATGACGGGCGCCGCGTCCAGGAACTGGCCGTTCGCACCGATGCGCTGGCCCGCGAGATAGGTGCCGTAACCGTCCGAGTGGTACAGGCAGCGGGTCACCAGCCATTGGCCGGCCTGTCCCGACAACTGCAGGCCGATGGTGTCGGGCGTGAAGGCGCCCGCCGGCAACGTCAGCGGCGTCGCGTCCAGCACTTGGCCGGCCGCGCTCACGCGCACCGCGCGCACGCGCGTGCCGTAGTAGCCGTCGACCGGTTCCTGCGACTGGTACAGCACCAGCCACGCCGTGCCGCTCCAGGCCACGCGGGGCCGGTCCTGCAGGCCCATGCCGCCGGCGATCAGGAAGGGCGCCGCGTCCAGCGGCTGTCCCGCGGCATCGAGGCGAATGCCGAAGATGTCGCCGCCGCTCTGGTTCGTGCCGCCGCCAACGGCCTGCCCGCGATAGTCCGACCAGACCACCAGGCAGGCATCGCCCCCACGGGCGAGCGCGTGGTCCTGCTGGGACCCGGTCGCGGCGGCCACGGTGGCGTCACCCGGCAGCAGCCCCCGCGGCGTCAGGACGGGCGCCTGGGCGCCGGCGGATTGGCTGATCAACAGGAACAGGACGGCAAGGAGCGTGGACCGCATCGCTGGACTCCCCCAAGTTCGCGAACGCGAGAGGATTGCCCGCGCAGAGGCGCAGGCAGGCATTCCGAAACAAGCTAGCCGGACGAATAGGCACTGTCTGTGATCATGATCACACAGAATCGAATCCGGCGCCAAAGTGGCCGGGGGGATTCCCCGGCGTTGGCCAGATGACGGACTACAACTGAAGCGCGATGCCGCCCTCTCGGGTATTTCGTGAACATACCCGCATACCGGCCGCATAGCGACGATGCTGCACCATTCGACAGGTCGGCAGGTGCAACGTGGTACCAATGTAGAAGAACTTGCGCCGGCGCAAGTGGATCCATGCACCTGCCCCAGCCATTCCCTTTCGGCCAGGTCGGCGCGTCCGGGGGCACCGCCTGGCCCGCCCCCGGCCAGGCACCGTTCAACGGCCTGACCCCGCTGGCAACAAAGCCGCCGTCGGTGGTATGGTGCCGGCGCGCGACCCGGCGCTATCCCTGTCCCCCCGAAGGAGCCCCCCATGCGCGTCGTTCGCCTGTGCCTCGTCCCGGTCCTCGTGCTGCTGGCGACGACCGCCGCCGCCCTGGCCGCCTCCCCGACGCCCGCCGCCGTCACGCGCGTTGAGGCCGGCAACCGCGTCAGCGAGAACCTGCCGGAGATCCCGGCCGAGCTCCTGGAGAGCCTCAACCAGTACCAGAACACGCGCGGCGCCTCGTTCCAGGGCTGGCTGGACGACACCAGCCTGCTGATCAGCACCCGCTTCGGGGACACCGACCAGGTGCACCGCGTCGAGCGGCCGCTGGGCGCGCGCGAACAGTTGACCTTCTATCGCGAGCCCGTGCGCGGCGCCGCGGTGCGCCCGGGCGGGACCGCGCCGGGCTTCCTGTTCAGCAAGGACACCGGCGGCGACGAGTTCTTCCAGATCCACTGGTTCGACCTGGCGACACGCAAGGTGACGCGGCTGACCGACGGCAAGTCCCGCAACGAGGGCGCCCGCTGGTCGCGCGACGGCGCGCAACTGGCCTGGGGCAGCACCCTGCGCAACGGCCGTGATACCGACGTCTGGGTGCGCCGCCTGGACGGTGAGCCCCGCCTCGTTGTCCAGGAAGGCGGCGCCTGGAACGTGCACGACTTCTCGCCTGACGGCGGCCGCCTGCTGGTCACGCGTTTCGTCTCGATCGAGGAGTCACAGCCCGGCGAGGTGGACCTGGCCACCGGCAAGCTGACGATGTTCCCGGTGGCGGGCGGCCGCGCCTCGTTCGGCGGCTTCCAGTACGCGCGCGACGGGAACGGCATCTACTACGTCTCGGACGAGGACTCCGAGTTCCAACGCCTGCGGCGGCGCGATGCGGCCACGGGCGCGGTCACGGTGATCAGCGGCGACGTGCCCTGGGATGTCAGGGCGTTCGCACAGAGCCGCGACGGGTCCCGGCTGGCCTTCGTCACCAACGAGGACGGCATCTCGGTGCTGCGGGTGGTCACGGCCAGGGACCTGGCGCCGCTGCGGCTGCCGGCCCTGCCGCTGGGCCAGGTCGGCGGGCTCGAGTTCTCGCCCGACGGCCGCCGGCTGGCGCTCAGCCTCAACACGGCGACCTCGCCTTCGGACGTGCATGTGATCGACCTCGCGGCCGCTTCCGTCGAGCGCTGGACGCGCAGCGAAGTCGGCGGGCTCGACACCGCGACCTTCGTGGCGCCGGAGCTCATCCACTACGAGAGCTTCGACGGACGCAGCATCCCGGCCTTCTACTACCGGCCGGCCGGGGCGCCCGCCGACCGCCCGCTGCCGGTGCTCATCAACATCCACGGCGGACCCGAGTCGCAGGCGCATCCCACGTTCAGCCCGGCCATCCAGTACATGCTGCGCGAACTGCAGGTGGCGGTGCTGGTGCCGAACGTGCGCGGCTCGTCCGGCTACGGCAAGACGTGGCTGCAGCTGGACAACGGCCTGCGCCGCAAGGACTCGGTCAAGGACATCGGCGCCCTGCTGGACTGGATCGCGAAGCAGCCCGGGCTCGATCCCGCGCGGGTCGGCGTCACCGGCGGCAGCTACGGCGGCTACATGGTGCTGGCGACGATGGTGGACTACAACGACCGCATCCGCGCCGGCGTCGATGTCGTCGGCATCTCCAACTTCAGCACGTTCCTGAAGAACACCGAGGAGTACCGGCGTGACCTGCGCCGGGCCGAGTACGGCGACGAGCGCGACCCGGCCATGCGCGCCTTCCACGAGGAGATCGCGCCGCTGAACAACGCTCACCGCATCACGCATCCGTTGTTCGTGGCGCAGGGCTTCAACGACCCGCGCGTGCCCTGGACCGAGGCCGAGCAGATCACGAAGGCCGTCCGCGCCAACGGCGGCGACGTCTGGTTCCTGATGTTCAAGGACGAGGGCCACGGCTTCGCCAAGAAGCCCAACGCCGACTATTTCGGGGCGGCGTCGATGGTGTTCTGGCGGCGGCATCTGCTGGGCGAGTGAGCCGGGGCGGCGACCGGCAGCAGCCCGGCCCGCAGATCCGGGGGCCGGACGAGAATCACGATGATTTCCGTGTTCGTTTGCCGCTCCACGGACGTTTGAGGAAGGACAACCCCTTCCCCTGCTTCCGGAGGAGTCCCCATGCAAACCAGAACCACCCCGCCGGCCTGGAGGCCTGGGCTTCGCCTGGGCTCGTTGTTCCTGGCGACCCTTCTGGCCGCGCCGCTGCCGGCGCGGGCCCTCATCAACTACAACTGGGCCTCCGCCGTCAGCGGTTCAACCGCCGACCCCGCCCGCTGGAGTCCCTTCGGCGTGCCCGGCGTGGTGGACAACCAGTACTACGGCGTTTCGGGAACCTACACGGTCACCTATCCGGCTGCGGCGCCCACCACGGCGATGATCGCCTTCGGCGGTGGCAACGTGACCTTCAACGTCGACAGCGCGCACACGACGAAGGAACTGCTGATCGGCGCCTCGAGCGGCAGCCCGACCCTGACCATGGCCTACGGCCAGATGAATGCCGACTACCTGAGCCTGGGCTACTCGGGAAGTCTCACGCGCCTGACACTCACGGGCAGCAGCCTGACGGGGCCGTCCACCCTGCACACCTACTCGATGAACAACCGCTACTACGGGAGCGCGGGCGGCGACATCATCGGCCACGGCGCCGGGATCACCTATCTCGACGTGTTCGGTGGCGCGCGGTACCTGGCCGAGCGCACGCAGCCCGGGTCCTGGCCCGTGCGGATCGCGGCCGAGCCCGGCACCATCGCCACCGTCAGCATCGCCGGGCGCAACTCGATCCCGATCCGGTACAGCGGGCTCAGCGTCACCGGCAGCAATGTCGGCGACGGGCTGGTCGTGGCCCAGAGCGGCACGGCGAACCTGTTCGCCTACAACGGCGGCTTCGTCAATGTCGAGGGCGGCATGTCCGTCGCCCAGCTCCAGAACTCGGCGGGCTACGTCACCGTTGGTCCTGTCGCGACGTTCGGGACCTCCTCGATCCGCGTGAGCGGGAACCTGGGCCTCGGCTACAACAGCTACGGCGCGTTGACGGCCGGGCACGGCGAGTTGACGGTCAAGAGCCGCGCCTACGTAGCCGTCGGCGGCAGATGCGATGTCGGCGACCCCGACAACGACGCCGGAACCTTCCTGCGCGTGGCGGAGGGTGGCCTGTTCCGCGTCAACGGCGGCATCAAGTTCTGGCCCACCACCGGCCCGGCGCTGGACCTGCGCGGCGGGCAGGCGCACGTCCGCGGCGGGGCGTTCCTGTGGCCGGCGGGCAAGTATCTGTCGATCTCGAGCCAGGTCGGCAACCCGGAGCTGTACCTCAGCAGCGGCGCCGCCAGCACCGGACCCAACGCGCCCGCCTTGAACGCGCAGCTTTTCGTCGGCCGCGGCGGCGCCGGCACGCTGCGCGTGGCCCAGCCGGGGACAAGCTTCATCATGGGCCCGGGCTCGACCATCGTGGGCGATTCGCTCGGCAGCGTCGGCACGGTGGTGGTCGACTCGCTGGCCACGCTGGCGAGCGGCCCGGTCAACCTGGGCGTCAGCGGCAACGGGTTCCTCAACGTCCTGCACGGCGCAACGGCGGATCTCGGAACGATGGCGGTCGGCATCGCCTCGACCGGCCTCGGCCAAGCGGTCGTTCGCGGAGAAGGCTCGTTCCTGCAGGTCCGCGACAACTTCTGGATCGGTGGCGGCTTCGGCGGCAGCGGCAGTTCGGCATCGGTCGAAGCCGACTCCGGCGCGACCATCAAGGTCCTGCACACCGGCGGCGTCAATCCGGCCCTGACCACCATCTTCGAATACGGGGTGCTGGCCGTATCCTCGGGCGGGCTCTTCACCACCTCGGGCACGATCTCCAACTCGGGCGACATCTTCCTGTCCGCCGGCACCATCGAGGCGCTCAACCTGAGCCAGCCCTCGATCGGATCGTTGAACGGCTGGGGTCGCCTGACGGGCGCGCTCCAGAACAGCGGCCGGGTTTCGCCGTCGTCCAGCCTCGGCAATTTCGGACGCATCCGGGTGGACGGCAGCCTCACGCAGTTTTCCGGTGGTCGCTACCGCGCGGACCTTGGCGGCAGCGCCACCCTCCAGTGCGACACCCTGGACATCAGCGGCGCGGTCGCCCTGAACGGCACGCTGGAGCTTGCCACCTCGGGCGGATTCACCACATCCCCGGGCGATGTGTACACCGTGCTCACGGGCACGGCCGTCACCGGCACATTCAGTTCGGTGACGTGGAACGGCGGCCCGCTGCCGAGCTACGTGAAGGTGCTCTACGACCCGACGTCGGTGCGGGTGCTCATTCCCGACATCTCAACGGGCGTCGATGACGTCGTTCGCAGCCTCGCCGACCTTCGCTTCGCGCCGGCGAACAACGGTAGCGACCGGTTGGCCTTCGCGCTGGACCTGCCGCAGACGGCCGATGTGCGGGTGAAGATCTACGACCTGCGCGGCCGCGTGGTGGCGACGCTGCCCGGCGGCGAACTGGGCCAGGGTCCGCACCATCTGCTGGCCGACACCGAGGGGCGCGCGCTGCCAAGCGGCGTCTACTTCGCGCGCGCGGAATTCCGCGCCGGCGGCCAGACGGTCATCCGTACGGCGCGTGCGCTGATCGTCCGCTGATCGCGGGACAAGAGCGGTGGGGGATGATCTGGGGGGCGGCGCCCGGCGAACGGGGGTCGCCGCTCCCCGGATCAGAGTGGCCTGAGGATAGTCGGTGAGCAACTGCAGCGTCGCACCCGCCCGCCCCTCGCTACTCCCTGCTCGCCGCGGCCAGCCGCGTCGCCAGGCGCGCGGCCAGCACGCGCCCCCGCGCGGCGTCATGGCTGAGGACGCAACCGGAGATGGTCGCATCCAGGCCCGGCACCTGGAAGGCGAAGGTGTTCCAGAATCCGGTATGCCCGTACGCGAACTGGCCGTCAAGGTCGGTCGCCATCAGGCCAAGGCGATAGTCGGCCGACCCGCCTCCGGTCATGGCCGCCAGCGACGCTTCTTCCCGCAGCACCCTTCCCTCCAGCAGCAGGCGCATGAACAGGCCGAGGTCGCGGGCATCGCAGACCAGGCCGCCGCCCCCGTACAGGTCGAACGACGGGTTCCAGTCCGTGACGTCGTGGTCGCCGAGGTACTGGTGCGCGCGCGGTCCGGCCGCCGCGGGCGCGGGTTCGGCGACCTCCCACCAGGTGTGGTCCAGCCCGAGGCGCGCGAATCCCAGGTTCTCGCGCACGGCCGCGGCCAGCGTCTTTCCGGTCACGCCCTCGATGATGCTCCCCAGCAGCACGTAGCCCGTGTCGGAGTAGTGGTAGGGAGCGGGCGACGGCCCCAGCGGCTCGAACAGTTCGGCGCAACGCGCCACCTGCTCCTGCCGCGTCCAGGCGTGCGACGGATCGGCGATGATGCGCTCGCCGTAGCGATCATCCCCGGAATGGTCGGCCAGGCCGGCGGTGTGGCTCAACACCTGCCGAACCGTTATCGCCTGCAGGTCGTAGCCGTCGGCCGTGAGCAGGGACGCCAGGTCGGGCGCCAGCAGGCCCGCCAGGTTCGCGTCGAGGTCGAGCCGGCCGTCCTCGGCAAGGCGCAGCACGGTGGCCGCGACGTAGGTCTTGGTGTTGCTGGCGATGCGGAACGTGTGCGCGGGCGTCAGCGGCACAGTGGACCCGCGCGCCTCGGTCCCCGCGGCGCCCGACCACTCCAGCCCCAGCGGCGGGCACGACACCCAGGCGGACACGCCGGGGGCCTGGGGGTTCTCCGCAAGGAAGCCCGTGATGATCGCCTGCAGGTCGGCGGTGAGCGCGGCCTGGTGCTCGCCGGCGGCCCGCGCCGTCAGCGGGGCGGCCGCCAGGGCCAGCCCGAGCGCGCACAGGACGATGGTCAGCCGATGTCGCATGCGGTCTCTCCTCCACCCGGTGCTTCCAGCCCCGGACCAGTTGTGGTGCCCATGCCGACGGCGATGATACCCTGAGCGCGGGGAATTTCAAGCCGCCGCCGCCCTCGCGGACAGTGGCAACCTGCATCCTCCAGCGGTCTCGTGCGTCTTGTTTCTTCGGTGCCGTAAACGCCATTTTCCGTCATGCCCGAGCCCCGCCCAGGACGCCCCCGTGCTCAGTATCCAAGGACTGACCAAGATCTACCCGGGGCCGGTGTCCGCCCTCAACGGCGTCGACCTCGAGGTGCCGGCGGGGATGTTCGGCCTGCTCGGCCCCAACGGGGCGGGCAAGTCGACGTTGATGAAGATCCTGGCCGGGCTGCTGCAGCCCACCAGTGGCACCGTGACGCTGGACGGTATGGATACCGCCAAATCGCCCACTCGCATGGGCACGACACAACCGTATCGGGATGGCTGACGCCCGTGATAGGATCCGGCCCGGGTCCGGTCGACCGCGACCCAGCCCCGCGGCGCCCATTTGACACCTGATCGCTGCGAACGCGGCGTATTCCCTTGACGCGGCAGGCCCTGTGACGAGCCAGGATCCATCAGCAGCAGCCCCGGATGACCTGTTCCCCGGACGGGTCTGCATCTATTCGCTCGTCGTGCCCCCGGGCTGCCGCGACCTCGCCCTCGGCAGGGCCACCGCTGCACAGGTGCTGTCCCCCGCCGAGTTGGAGCGGTTCGACCGCTACCAGGTGCAGCATCGGCGCAACGACCTGGTCCTGTCGCGCGTCATGCTCCGGTTGGTCCTCAGCCGGCTCGGGCTGGACGGCGCCGACGACTTCGAACTCACCGTCGACGCCAATGGCAAGCCCCACGCGGCGTCACGGACCGGAAGCCCGATCCTGTACCTCAACACCTCCGACACGGCCGGGATGATCACCTGGGCCTTCAGTCGCCAGGGTCCACTGGGTTGTGACGTGGAATGGATCGGCCAGGACAAGGATGCGATTGCCGACAGCCACTTCGCGCCGCCTGAGCTTGCCGGCTATCGGGCGCTCTCCGGAGTGAACCGGACGCGGCGTTTCTACGAGCTGTGGACCCTCAAGGAGGCCCTCCTCAAGGCCGACGGCAGGGGCCTCGGCATTCCCTTGGATTCGTTCAGCTTCCACCTGGCGGGCCCGGGCCCTGACCGGCCGCCCACCGTCGAGATCCTGGATCCCCTGACAGGACCGGCCCCAGGCCCCTGGCGGTTCCATAGTTTTCGCCCCGGTGCCACCCACCAGGCGGCCGTGGCCGTCCGGGCGCCGGGTGAGGTGACATTCCAAACCTGCCTGCTGCGCCCGAAAAGAATCTGTCCGACTTTCACCCCCCCGTGGGAGTTCGTGATCGCGCGCGATCACCCGTTCGCGAGCACCGAACCGGAGACTGTCCTGTTCAGCCCCGAAAGGTGACGAGGGGCGCGATGGAATCGCTCCATTTTGTGGTTTGCCCAACTGGACGCGCGGGTTCACTATCCCACGGGGACTCCGCTGCCACGATTCCATTCAAGCGGCCTTCCGGCGGCCCGATACCATGGCACGCAGCACTGCGCGGAGTTGTCCAGCCTGACCAATCCGTACACGCACAGGACGCTTGCGAGGAGCATCCCTGTTGAACATCGCGAGCTTCTTGAACGAACTCCGAAACCAGGGCATTGAACTGCGCCCGGCGGGCGCGGACCGCCTGGTGTGCGATGCGCCCAGAGGCCTGTTGACCGCTGAAATCCGCGCGACCATCCGAGCTCACAAGGCGGACATCCTGTCCTTCCTCAAGCCCGTCGACAACGACGACTGGTCGCCCCTGGTCGCCATCCAGGCCCAGGGCAGCCGACCGCCGTTCTTCTGCGTCCATGGCGTCGGCGGCAACGTCCTGAACTACTCCGTCTTCACCGCGTACCTCGGCCCCGACCAGCCCATCTACGGCCTGCAATCCATCGGCCTGGACGGGCTCACGCCTCCCTTGACGGATGTCGTGGCCATGGCTTCGCAATACGTCAGGCAAGTCAGGACCGTCCGACCCAGGGGTCCCTACTATCTGGGCGGAGGCTCGATGGGCGGCGTGGTCGCCTTTGAAATGGCGCGGCAACTGAAAGCCGAAGGTGAAGAGATCGGCCTGCTCGTCCTTCTGGACACCATCGGTTCGAACATCGTCCGCAACGGCAGGATGCCGGCCGAGAAGGCGCTCGGCTGGCGGGGCCGGTTGGCGCGCATGCGCCACGGAAATCCCTGGTCCGTGGTCAAGGCGAAGGTCATCCACATCTGGAACAGGTCCCGCCGGTTCCGGGCCTGCCGCGATTGCCTGCGCAACAACCGGCCGATCCCCGTCGAAGACCGGTTCTGGTTCATCGAACAGTCGAACTACACGGCCATGTACAGCTACGTGCACGAGAAATATGACGGGGAGATCGTGCTGATCAGGGGCGACCTGACCGAGGACGGCACCTGCCTTTCCGACCCCCTGCGCGGCTGGACGGGGCTGGCGAACGAGATCCGGGTCTGCCCGATTGTCGGTGAACACGAGACGCTGATCGAACAGCCCGAGCTCGGTGAAGTCCTGGCGAAGTGCCTCCGCGAAGCCACGCGCTAGCCGGAGCAATCTGTACTACCACCCGGGGAACGCGAAGGCCGATGTCGTCAACCGACCTCACCATCTCGCCGTTGGATGCGGGCGCTTTTACCGCCGACCGCATCTGCCGGACGCGGCACGACTGCCACATGCATCCCCTGTTCGAGCTTGCGGCCCTGAACGAGTTGGCGCGCAACCTGGCCAGGGTCGACAAGTGCCGCTTCGTCCGTCCGGGCACGACACAAGCCTCGGAGTTCTCGACCGCCGGTGAAAGCCCCGATGGCCGCGACATCGACGATGTCTTTGCGCGCATGGAAGAGCCGGGCTCCTGGATCGCCCTCTACAACATCGAGAACGATCCGACCTATCGGCGCTTCCTCCAGGAGCTCACCGGCAATGTCCGCGCCCTGGTCGAGCCCAGCCAGCCGGGCGTGTTCAACGTGCAGGGGTTCATCTTCATCTCGGCGCCGCCCTCGGTGACGCCGTTCCACATCGACCGCGAGAACAATTTCTGGCTGCAGGTCCGCGGCCGGAAGGTGATCACCCTGTGGGACCACGAGGACCGCCTGGCCGTGCCGCAGGTCGGCGTGGAGGAATTCATCGTCGAGCACAACCTGCGGCACGTGCGTCTGGACGACGCCGTCGCCGCCCGCGGCACCTGCTACGACGTCGGCCCCGGGGACGGCCTCTATTTCCCCAGCACCACGCCCCACATGACCCGCTCGGAAAGGACCTGGTGCACCCCCGGGGACGGCATTTCCATTTCCATCGGCGTGGTCTTCTACACGGAAACGACCCGGCGCCATGCCAGGATCCACGCCTGCAACGCGTTGCTGCGGCGCGCGGGGCTCGCTCCCCGGCACCCCGGCCACTCACGCCTGGACGGTGCCAAGGCCGCCCTGGGCCTGGCTGCCGTCGTCGTAAAGAAGCGATTCCGCGGTTGGGACTCGCCCCATGGGTTTTGATATAAAGCTATATTTTTCAATTGATTAGCCCACTGACGAGAAGAGGCGTCAATCTGTCGGGCATGGCAGGCGCATGGGGTCCCCGGCCGCCACAATGTGGGCTAATTTTCGTCCGCGAAACGCCGATAATCCGGGCCGGTACTGTCATTGGCCAAACTGCGTCCGCTGCTATACATGAGTAGGTGGCACCGTGCATTTATATGCAGTTATGGTGGCCGTGCGGACCGCCCACGGTGAAGGAGCATCCCAGTGCAATCCGACAAGCTCGCTGGCCATCAAGCTCAGGGCGACGGACCGGACGACACGGGGGCCGTGGCCATCATCGGGATGGCCGGACGGTTTCCCGGTGCGCGGAACCTGACCGAGTTCTGGGACAACCTCCGCGCGGGTCGCGAGTCCATCACGTACTTCACGCCTGGGCAGCTGGCGCGGGCGCTCGACCCGTCGCTCGTGGCGCATCCGGATTACGTTCCGGCCCACGGCATCCTCCTGGACGTCGACCTGTTCGACGCGGCGTTCTTCGGCATCACGCCCCTCGAAGCGCAGGTGATGGACCCGCAGCAGCGGATCTTCCTCGAGCTCGGTTGGGAAGCGCTGGAAAATGCCGGCTACGATCCCGCCGTCTTCACTGGTCGCATCGGCACCTTCGCGGGCATGAACAACCACGCCTACTATCTGGAAAACGTGCTGCGCAGGCCGGACCTCGTGCAGAAGGTCGGCGCGTTCCAGGCCATGCTGGCGAACGAGAAGGATTTCCTCGCCACGCGCCTTTCCTACAAGCTGGGCCTGACCGGCCCCAGCGAGAACATCTACACGGCGTGTTCCACGTCGCTGGTCACCATCGTGCGCGGCGTGCAGAGCCTGCTCGGCTTCGAGTGCGACATGGCCCTGGCCGGTGGAATCTCGGTGCAGGTCCCGCAGAATGCCGGCTACCTCTACCAGGAAGGAAGCATGCTGTCGCCCGACGGCCACTGCCGTCCTTTCGACGCGGCCGGCCAGGGGACGACCTTCAACGATGGCGCCGGCATCGTCGTGTTGCGGCGTCTCGAGGACGCGCTGGCCGATGGCGACCGCATCATCGCCTTGATCCGCGGGACGGGCCTCAACAACGACGGGGCCGGCAAGGTCAGTTTCACCGCACCGAGCGTGCAGGGCCAGGCCGACGCGGTCCGGATGGCGATCGCCATGGCGGGCATCGACCCGGCCTCGATTTCGTTCGTCGAGACGCACGGGACCGGGACGCCGCTCGGCGATCCCATCGAGGTGGCGGCGCTGGGCCTGGCCTTCGACCTGCCGGCCGGCCGGAAGACGTGCATCCTGGGTTCGGTCAAGAGCAACATCGGCCACACGGTCCACGCAGCCGGCGTAGCCGGGGTCATCAAGACGGCGCTGTCGCTCGCGCACCGGCAGATCCCGCCGACGCTCTTTTTCGAGAAGCCGAACCCCAAGATCGATTTCGACCAGAACCCGTTCCACGTGAACAACCGGCTGATCGACTGGCCCGCGGGCGACACGCCGCGCCGGGCAGGAGTCAGCTCCTTCGGCGTGGGCGGCACGAACGCCCATGTCGTGATGGAGGAAGCGGCGAAGCAGGGTGTGGGCAGTTCGGGTCGCCGGTACCACCTCATGCCCCTGTCGGCGCGCACGGAAGCGGCGCTCGACATTGCGGCCACCAACCTGGCAGGCCATCTGGAGAACAACGGCGCGGGCGGCCTCGCCGACGCCGCGGCCACGCTGCAGACCGGGCGTCGTCATTTCAACCACCGCTGCTTCGGCGTGTTCGGCGATGCGGCGACGGCGGCGGCGGCGCTGCGCGAGAACAAGCCGCGGACGATCATCCGCGCGCAGGTGTCGACCCGCGACCCCGGCATCGTGTTCATGTTTCCCGGCCAGGGTTCGCAGCACGCGGGCATGGGCCGCGGCCTCTACGAAACCGAGCCGGTGTACCGCCAGGTGGTGGACGAGGGCGCCGAGCGGCTGATCCCGGAACTCGGGCTGGACCTGCGCGAGCTGCTGCACCCGGCGCCTGGAGATCAGGAGCGCGCCGACACGGCCCTCAAGGAGACGCGCCTGACGCAGCCGGCGCTGTTCCTCGTCGAGTACGCCCTGGGCCGGTTGTGGCAGAGCGTCGGCGTCGAACCGGCGGCCATGATCGGGCACAGCATCGGCGAGTTCGCGGCCGCCTGCCTGAGCGGCGTGTTCTCGTTCCCCGATGCGCTGCGACTGGTGGCCGCGCGCGGCCGGTTGATGCAGGGCATGCCGCCCGGGGACATGCTGAGCGTCCGCCTGGACGCCGACTCGCTGGTCGCCCGGCTGCCGCAGGGCGTCGAACTGGCGGCCGACAACGCGCCCCAGCTGTGCGTCGTCGCCGGCGAGGCCGCGGCGATCGCGGACTTCGCCGCGCAACTGACCGCCGACGGCGTCCTGTGCAAGCTCGTGCGGACCTCGCACGCGTTCCACTCCGTCATGATGGAACCGGTCGTGGCGGCCTTCGCCGACCTCGTCCGGTCCGTGGCGCTGTCCGCGCCGAAGATCCCCTTCGTCTCCTGCGCCAGCGGCGACTGGGTCACCGCCGCTCAGGCCGTGGACCCGCAGTACTGGAGTCGCCACCTGCGTGAGCCGGTGCTCTTCCGCCGGGGCCTGGCGCGCCTCCTGTCCGACGCGGACAAGGTCTTCCTCGAAGTCGGCCCCGGCACGGCGGCCGTCACGCTGGCGCGGCAGCAGCTGACCGGCAAGGACACGCGCCGGGCGATCCCCACGTTGTGCGCGCCGGGCGAGGCCGCCGACGACGACCAGGCGCGGCTGACCGCCGTGGGCCAGCTCTGGCTGGCCGGCAAGGACATCGCGTGGGGCGCCCTGTATTCCGGCGAGAGGCGCGCCCGGACGGCGCTGCCGACGTATCCGTTCGAGCGCAAGCGATTCTGGGCCGATGTCGACGACACGGCGTTCCCGTCTCTCGAAGCCGTGGGCCCGACCCGGCCCGCCATGGATGTTCCTGAAGCCGTTGCGCAGCAGGATTGCGTCAGGGAGGAAACGAACAACATGCAATCGTTGTTGGACATGGTCATCGCGAAGCTCAAGGCCATCCTCGAGGAGACCAGCGGCATCGAACTGGCGGACGCCGACCAGGATGCCACCTTCATGGAGCTCGGTTTCGACTCCCTGTTCCTCACGCAAGCGGCCATCGCCATCAGCAACGAGTTCAAGGTGCCGCTGGCTTTCCGGCAGCTCATCGAGGACTTCCCGACCGTGGCGACCCTCGGGGAGCACCTGGCCGGCATCGTCAACCCGGCCGACTTCCAGGCGGCGGCCCAGGCTTCGGCTCCCACCGGCGGTGGCGGTGCGGCGCCGGCGTTGCAGGTGGGATTCTCCGCCTTCACCCATGCCGGCGGCGGCTCGCCCGTGACGGCGAACGGTGTGGACCTGCAGGCCCTCATCAACCAGCAACTGGACATCATGGCCCGGCAACTGGCGCTGGTCAGCGGCGGACAGGCGCCGGCCGGCGCGGCGATGCCCGTCCCGCGCGCGCCGGTGGCGGCACCGACGGCAGCGTCGACGGCCGCTCCCGCGGCAACGCCCGAGGAGACGGACAAGCCTGCCAAGCCCTTCGGGGCGCAGGCACGCATCATCACGCACAGGTCCGAGGAGCTCACCGCGCACCAGCAGGCGGCGCTGAAGAAACTCTTCGACACCTACATTGCCCGCACCCGGGCGTCGAAAGCGTTCACGGCCGAGAACCGGGACCTTGTGGCCGATCCCCGCGTGGTCTCGGGCTTCCGGCCCCTGTTCAAGGAAGTCGTCTACCCGATCGTCGTGAACCGGTCCAAGGGTGCCTACATGTGGGACCTCGACGGCAACCGGTACGTCGACATGCTGAACGGCTTCGGCTCGAACTTCTTCGGCTACTCGCCCGACTTCATCAACGAAGCGGTGTCCGAGCAGTTGAGGAACGGCATCGAGATCGGGCCGCAGCACCCATTGGTGGCCGACGTGTCGGCCCTCATGCGCGAGTTCACCGGGCTCGACCGCTTCGGCTATTGCAACACCGGTTCGGAAGCGGTGCTGGGCTGCGTGCGCATGGCCCGGACCGTCACCGGGCGCAAGCTCGTGGCGACGTTCACCGGCGACTACCACGGCATCTTCGACGAGGTAATCGTGCGGGGCACGCCGTCGCTGCGGTCCCTGCCCGCCGCGCCCGGGATCATGGCCAGCGCCGTGGCCAACATCCTGGTGCTGGACTACGACTCGCCGGAATCGCTGCGGATCCTGAAGGAACGGTCCGGTGAACTGGCCGCCATCCTGGTCGAACCGGTCCAAAGCCGGCACCCCGACCTGCAACCCGGCGAGTTCCTGAAAAAATTGCGCGCGCTCGCGACCGAGTGCGGCGCGGCCCTCATCATCGATGAGGTCATCACCGGCTTCCGCATCCACCCGGGAGGGGCCCAGGCGTACTTCGGCGTGGAGGCCGACATCGCCAGCTACGGCAAGGTCGCCGGCGGCGGGTACCCGATCGGCATCGTCGGCGGGAAGAAGCGGTTCATGGACGCCCTCGACGGCGGCTCCTGGCAGTACGGCGACGAGTCGTTCCCGGAGATCGGCGTGACGTACTTCGCCGGCACTTTCGTCCGGCATCCGCTGGCCCTCGCGGCGTCGAAGGCCGCCCTGACCTACCTCAAGCAGGCGGGTCCCGAGCTGCAGAAGCAGGTCAACCTGAAGGCCGAGAAGTTCGCCCGCGCGTTGAACGCGCTGTTCCGCGAGAACGGGACGCCGTTCCACTGCCAGCAGTTCGGTTCGCTCATGAAGCTCGACCAGACCGAGGAGCACCCGTTCCACGAGCTGTTCTACTACCACCTGCGCGCGCGCGGCGTTCACATCTGGTTCGGGTTCCCGATCTTCCTGACGATGGCCCACACCGACGCCGACCTTGAGTTCGTGCTGCAGGCCTTCCGCGACAGCGTCGCCGACATGCAGGCCGGCGGCTTCTTCCCCGCGGGCGGCAGCGCGCCCGTGGTCGCTCCCGAAGTGGAAACCACCGTGGCCAGCGCCCCGCCCGTGGCCGGGGCCCGCCTGGGCCGCACGCCCGAGGGCGACCCGGCCTGGTTCGTGGAAGACCCCGAACGCCCGGGCAAGTACGTCCAGATCGGGGCCGACCAGCATGACTGAGCGGGACCGGGTGAACCACCTTCAGGTCGAGATGGTCGATTTCGATCCCTTTGCCGGAGGCGACCTCGACCGCATCGTGCCGACGACCGGTCCCCAGCAGGAGATCTGGACCTCGGTCCAGCTGGGCGCTGACGGCAACTGCGCCTTCAACGAGTCGGTCGCGGTCACGTTGCGGGGCGCACTCGACCAGGATGCGCTGGCCCTCGCCTTCAATGATGTCGTGGCCCGGCACGAGGCCCTGCGGGCGACGTGCACCACCGACGGCAAGTCGCTTTGCATCGTGCGCTCGCTGAACGTGATGCTGCCGCTGCTGGATCTCTCGGCCGAAGGGCGCGAGGCGGCGGCGCACCGTTATGCTGACATCCTCGAGGGCGCCTCCACGACGCCGTTCGATCTCGAGCATGGGCCGCTGATCCGGGCGACGTTGGTGCGCCTGGCCGCGGACCACCACGTCCTGGTGATGACCGGCCACCACATCGTGTGTGACGGCTGGTCCACCGGCGTCATCCTCGAGGATATGGGCAAGTGCTACACGGCCCGGAAGCGCAACATCGCCGCAGGGCTGCGCCCGGCCGACGCGTTCAGCGACTACGCGCTCGCCATGGCCGAGCGAAGCCGGGACGGGCAGGACGCGAAGGACGCCGCCTACTGGCTGGGCGTCTTCGGCACGCCGCCTGAACCGCTCGAACTGCCCGCCGATCGCCAGCGCCCCGCGCTGCGGACATTCGCCGCCGATCGATACGACTACGCGCTGGATGCCCCGCTGGTGGCTTCGCTCAAGAAGCTGGCCGGCAAGAGCGGCGTCACGTTCCTGTCGATCATGGTCTCGGGCCTGGGTTCCTTCCTCAGCCGGATCTCCGGCCAGCGCGACCTCGTGATCGGCGTGCCGGCCGCCGGCCAGTTCTCGAGCGGCAAGCACGGCCTGGTCGGTCACTGCGTGAGCCTGATGCCGATCCGGCTCAGGATCGACCCGGAACTCGATGTCACGGGCACCCTCAAGGCCCAGCGACCGGTGCTGCTGGATGCCTTCGAGCACCAGGTCTTCACCTACGGCAGCCTGCTGCAGCAGCTGCCGCTGGCGCGCGATCCCAGCCGGCCGCCGCTGGTGGCCGTCGTCTTCAATATCGACACGGGCATCGGCGCGCTGGGCTTCGACGGCCTCGAGGCCACGGTGACGACGCCGCCCCGCCGGTTCGAGAATTTCGAGCTCTTCATCAACGCCACCGACAACGGTGGCCGCCTCGAGCTGGAGTGCACGTACAACACCGACCTGTTCAGCCGTGAGTGGATGGAGCGCCAGCTGGCCGCGTTCACGGTGATGCTCGAGGACATGTGCCGGCAGCCCGAGGCGAAGCTGGCGAGCCTGTCCGTCCTGCCGCAGGACCAGGTCGCTGCGCTGGCGGCCATCAACGACACGGCACGCGCCTGCGCGCCGGCCCGCGGCGTCGCCGGCCTGTTCGAGGACCAGGCGCGTCTTTCACCGGGGGCCGTGGCCGTCCAGTACGGTGCCGATTCGCTGACCTACGGCGAGCTGAACCGGCGCGCCAATCGCCTGGCCCGGCGCCTCGCCGAGGCCGGGGTGGGACCGGACAGCCTCGTGGGAATCCACCTCGCGCGCGGCCTTGACCTGCCGACGGGCCTGCTGGCGGTCATGAAGACCGGCGCGGCCTATGTGCCGCTGGACCCCGAGTTTCCCGCCGCGCGGCTCGAGTACATGGTCGCCGATGCGCGCCTGGCGCTGGTCCTGACCACGACGGCGCTGGCCGGCTCGCTGCCCGGGCAGGCCGCGCAGATCATCGTCGATGCGCCGGCCGCGGACGACGGCGCGGACGTCGCCGATCCCACGGCGCCCATCGATCCCGATGCCGTGGTGTACATCATCTACACGTCGGGCTCGACCGGGCAACCCAAGGGCGTCCAGGTGACGCACCAGGGCCTGGCCAATTTCCTGCTCAGCATGCGCGAGCAGCCCGGGCTCACGGCCGGCGACACGCTCCTGGCCGTGACGACGCTGTCGTTCGACATCGCGACGCTGGAACTCTACCTGCCGCTCATCACCGGGGCGAAGGTCGTCATCGCCGACCGCGAGACCGCTGCCGACGGTCAGCAACTGATGTCCCTTCTGGATAGTTGCGGAGCCACGGTCATGCAGGCCACGCCGGCCACCTGGCACATGCTGGTGGCTGCCGGATGGAACGGCAATGGCCGCCTGAAGGTCCTGTGCGGCGGTGAGGCGCTGCCGCGTTCGCTCGCGGACGACCTGCTGGCGCGCGCCGGCGAGGTGTGGAACATGTACGGGCCCACCGAAACGACGGTGTGGTCCACCTGCGCGCGGATCACCGGGGGGCAGGGCGAGATCACCATCGGTGCGCCCATCGCCAACACGACGGTCCACGTGCTCGACGAGAACCGGCAACCGGTGCCCCTCGGGGTACCCGGCGAGCTCTACATCGGCGGCATGGGCCTGGCCCGCGGCTACCTGAACCGCCCGGACCTGACGGAGCGCCAGTTCGTGCTGGTGCCTGACGCCGCCGGCGGGACGCGGCGGCTCTACCGGACCGGCGACCGCGTGCGCATCGGCGTCGACCGCCGGCTCACGTATCTCAACCGGCTCGACAACCAGGTCAAGGTGCGCGGTTTCCGCATCGAGCTGGGCGAGATCGAGACGGCCCTGGCTTCGCACCCGGACGTGGGCAACTGCGTGGTCATCGCCCGCGCCGGCGACGGCGGCGACACGCGGCTCATCGCCTACATCGTACCGCAGGCCGCCGGGACGTTCGACGTCAAGGCCCTCCGCGCGCACCTGCGCGGCACCCTGCCGGAATACATGGTGCCGCAGCACTTCGTGAAGATGACGGGCCTGCCGCTGACGCCGGCCGGCAAGGTCGACCGGCGCGCGCTGCCCGACCCCGACGGGGGCGATGCCGACGCGGGCGCCGGCGAGTACATCGCGCCGGCCACCGACAATGAGATCGCCATCGCCGCTATCTGGGCCAAGGCCCTCGGCCGCGAGCGGATCGGCACGATCGACAACTTCTTCGACCTGGGCGGCCATTCCCTGCTGGCGACGCAGATCCTGGCCCAGGTGAAGAAGAAGCTCGGCCTCGTCGTGTCGCTGCGGCAGTTCTTCGAGCATCCCACGGTCGCCGGCCTGGCCGGGCTGGCAACGCCGCGCGCCGAACGCGCTCCCGAGGGGATCGCAATCCCGCGGCGCGGTGACCAGGCCTCGGCCCGGCTGTCGCTGCAGCAGCAGCGCCTGTGGTACATCGAGGAACTCGAGCCCGGCTCGACGGTCTACAACCTGCCGGCCGCCTTCCGCCTGCACGGCGCACTGGACCGTGCCCGCTTCCAGGCGAGCCTCGACACGATCTTCGCGCGACATGAGGCCCTGCGCACCGCGATCGTCAACGGCGATCAAGGAGCGCGCCAGTGGATGACGCCGGACCTGCGCTTCACGCTGCCGGTCGTCGACTTGTCCGGGCTCGGGAAGGACGAACGCGAGGAGCGGCTCGCGAGGTCCATGGAAGCGGAGACCGGGACGTGCCAGAAGCTTTCCAGCCCGACGCTGTTCCGCGCCACCCTGTTCATCTTGGGCCCCGACGAGCACGTGTTCTTCTTCATGCCCCATCACGCCGTGTGGGACGGCTGGTCGTTCGATATCTTCCTGCGCGACCTGCGGGAGACCTACGAGGCCCTGGGGACCGGCGCGCGGCCGAACCTGCCCGAGCTTCCGGTGCAATACGCCGACTACGCCGAGTGGCAGCGTGACTGGGCGCAGTCCGGAGGCCTGGCCGCGCAGATCGACTACTGGAAGGACAAGCTGAAGGGCACGCTGCCGGTCCTGCACCTTCCGGCGGACCGGCCCCGACCCCCGGTGATGGTCTATAACCACGCCGGCAGCGAGGAGGTCTTCCTGCCGCGTGAACTGGTCGACAAGCTGACCGAGGTGGCCCGTCGGCAGGACGCCACGCTGTTCATGATTCTGCTGGCCGCCTACAACGTCCTGCTGCACAAGTATGCCGGCGACCAGCGCGACATCCTCGTGGGCATCCCCATTTCGGGCCGCAACCACGCCGAGACCGCGGACCTGATCGGCTTCTTCGTGAACACGCTGGTGATCCGCACGAACGTCGAACCGGACCTCCCGTTCGGCGATCTCCTGCGGCAGACGCGCGAAAACTGCCTGGAGGCCTACAACCACCAGGACGCACCCTTCGAGCGACTGATCGAAGTCCTGAACCCGGTCCGCGACCGGAGCCGGTCTTCGGTCTTCCAGGTGATGTTCGCCTACCAGGATGTGCGCAATCGCATCCCCAGGATGGCCGACCTGCGCCTGGAGCAGATCAACGTCGCCCGCGCGGGAGTCCAGACCGACATCGATTTCTGGGTCCGGTTGTCCGACGCGGGCCTGGCCGGCGGCTTCGAGTACAACGCCGACCTGTTCACGCCCCAGACGATCCGGCGGATGCTCGGGCACTACCTGCAGATCCTGGAGGGGATCGTGGCCGACGTCGCGAGCCCGGTCCGGGACGTCAGTGTGCTCACCGCGGACGACCGCGCCCTGCTGTCGGGAACGTGGAGCGCGTCCCGGGTGACCGTAGGCACGGCGCCGTCGCTGCACGCCATGGTGGAGAGGCAGGTCGCCGCTTCGCCGTCGGCCATCGCCCTGCGCTGCGGCGGCCAGGTCTTCACGTACCGGGAACTGGACCGACGCGCGAACGTCCTGGCGAACCACTTCCGGCAACACGGCGCCGGGCCGGGCACGCTGGTGGGCATCCACCTCGAGCGCACCGGCGATATGTTCGCTGCCGTGCTGGCCGTGCTCAAGACGGGCGCGGCGTACGTGCCCATGGATCCCGACTACCCGGCGGAGCGGCTCGCGATGATGGTCCAGGATGCGGCCCCCTGCCTGGTGGTCACCGAGCGGGCCCTGGCCGCCGTGTTCCCCGCGGCCGGCGCCCCGCTGCTGTGCCTGGACGACCTGGCCCGCGAGCGCGACGACGCCTCGCCCCCGGGCGTTGCGACGTCTCCCGAGGACCCGGCGTACGTCATCTTCACCTCGGGTTCCACCGGTCGCCCCAAGGGCGTGCAGGTTCCGCATCGCGCCGTCACGAATTTCCTGCTGAGCATGCAGCAGGAACCGGGGCTCACCGCCGGCGACGTGCTGCTGGCCGTGACGACGCTGTCTTTCGACATCTCGGTGCTGGAGATCTTCCTGCCACTGGTCACCGGGGCGACCGTCGTCGCCGCGGATCGGGAGACCATCGCCGATGCCGGCAGGCTCGCCGCGCTGATCCGCAACTGCGGGGCCACCGTCATGCAGGCCACGCCGACGACCTGGCGGATGCTGCTGGCGGCGGGCTGGTCGGGTTCACCGACCCTGAAGATCCTCTGCGGCGGCGAGGCGTTCCCCCGGGACCTGGCCGCCAACCTCGTGGACAAATGCGCTTCCCTGTGGAACATGTACGGCCCCACGGAAACGACCGTCTGGTCGACGTGCGCGCAGGTGACCGACACGAGCCGCGCACCCCTGATCGGGCGCCCGATCGCAGGCACGACGGTCCATGTGGTGGACGAGGACCTGGAACTGGTGCCGCCGGGCGTGGCGGGTGAACTGCTCATCGGTGGCACCGGCGTGACGCTGGGATACCTGGGACAACCGGAGCTGACGCGGGAACGCTTCCTGCCGGATCGGTTCGCGCCGCGAAACGGCGAAAGCGAGCCTGGCCTGCTTTACCGCACCGGCGACCTCGTCCGCTTCCAGGCCGACGGCAGCCTGGAATACCTGTCGCGCACCGACGACCAGGTGAAGGTGCGTGGATTCCGGATCGAGCTCGGCGAGATCGAGGCGACCCTGTCGCAGCATTCACATGTGGGACGGGCGGTCGTGACTTGCTACGAGGCGCGACCCGGCGACACACGCCTGGTGGCATACATCCTGCCGAAGGGAAGACCCGGCCCGGCGGCCGCGGAACTGCGCGAGCACCTCCGCGCCACGCTGCCCGAGTACATGGTGCCCCAGCATTTCGTCGAGATCGGGGAGATCCCGCTGACGCCCGCCGGCAAGATCGACCGGCGACGCCTGCCGCCGCCCGAACTGAACGCCTCACGCATACAGGGTCAATTCCAGACGCCGGGGACCGAAACCGAAAGGCTACTGCACGGGATCTGGAGCCGGATCCTCCAGTCGGACGCCATCGACATCAACGACAGCTTCTTCGACATCGGTGGTCACTCCCTGCTGGCGGTGGAGGCGTTCAGTGGCATCAGGGCCGCCTTCGGCATCGAGTTGCCGCTGGCAACGCTTTTCGATGCGCCGACCATCCACACGCTGGGACGACGCATCGACGCCGCGGTCTACGCCGCCGGCTCGCCCGGCAGCGTCCGCCAGGGAGACGACGACCGGGAAGAGGTGATCTTCTGAACGGGGTACCGGTGCCGCGGCGTGCCGGGAGCCTGGTGCCCGGGGTGCTGGTCGGCATCTGGCTCATCAGCCAGGTCCTCTGGGCCTTCCCGAAGGAAATCGCCGACGACTGGATGGGGTGGCGCCAGGCTGACACCCAGACCATCGCGCGCAACTTCCTCGCGCCCGGCGCGAACATCCTGTACCCCCGGGTCAACTGGGGCGGCGACGGGCCCGGCTACGTCGAGACGGAATTCCAGCTGTACACGTGGCTGACGGCCGGCGTGATGCGCGTCGTGGGATTGTCCGAACTCCCGGGATTGCTCCTGTCGCTGCTCGCGATGGCCGGCGCCGGGCTCGTGCTGCGCCGCATGCTTGCCACGCGTTTCGGCGCGGGACCGGCGTTGTTCGGCCTGGCGGTCTTCCTGGGGCTGCGGGGCCCGGTCTTCCTGTCGTCGACGGTCCAGCCCGACGCACTGTGCTTCCTGTTCTATTGCGTGTCGATCGCCGCGCTGCTGGCCTGGATCGAGCGGCCGGCCGCAAAGTCGCTTGTGCTCATGGCCGTCGCCACGACCCTGGCCGCCCTGGTCAAGGCCACTTCGCTGCACGTCGGCATCTTTCAGTTCCTGGCGGTCCTGCTGGTCGCCCCGCGGCTCCTGCGACGCCCGGGACTGTGGCTGGCCTGGGTCGGGATCCTGGCCGTCGTGGGCCTCTACATGGTCCACGCGCACCGGTTCTTCATGGATTACGGCAACACGTTCGGGATCATCGCCGGCGGCGACAGCAAGTTCGCCACCGTGAAAACGCTGCTGGATCCGGGCAACTACCCGTCACTGGTGCGGCTCTCGGTCGTCTGGGGCTTCGGTGCGCTGGGTGCCGCCGCCGCGGTGTATCTGGCGGTGGCGCGGCGGCTCGACCGCGTGGTGATCGCTGCGGGCCTCGCGAACTTCGTGTACCTGCTGGTGGCGTTCCGGTACACCCGCAGCGAATGGAACGGACCCCACTACCATCTCTTCACGGCGGCCCTCGGGACGTGGCTCGCCACCGCGGCGTTTGCGCTCCTGCAGGGCCGCCTGCCGGGACAAGGACGCGCCCGGATCTGGGTGCCCGTGGCCTGCAGCGTCCTTTGCGCGACGATGTACGGCGCCCAGTTGGCGCGGCGCCACGCGCCGAACCTGGTCCTCTGGGAGAAGAACCCGGCCGTGGCCATGGGCAAAGCCCTGCGGACCCTCGCCGCCCCGGGCTCGCTGGTGGTGGTCCGGAGTTCGGCCGACGCGCGCGACCGCGCGTTCGGCACCGTGAACAACTTCGAGGACCCCCGCGTGTTCTACCTGGCCGATGTCCACGGTTGGGTGCTCCCGGCCGACGAGGCGCGGCTGGACGTCATCCAGCTGGCCGCCGACCGCGGCGCCGCTTTCTACGTCGATCCGTACCGCAGGCACGACGGCGGGGAACTGGACCGGTGGCTCGCGGACCATGCCGACATCGCCATCGATCGCGGGGAACTGGGGCGGATCTTCCGCCTTCGGCACCCCGGCGCGCCGGGCGCCGCACCCCTCACTGAACCAGGCGGTTGACAGACGATGAGCCCGTATGTGCCCCACAAGGTCCTGTCGATGATCCGCAGCGCGCGGCGGGTTCCTGCGTTCGAGGCGTTCCTGCGCGCGCGCTACGAGCAGGAATTCGCGACGACGCGCGACGCCAACCTCTTCCGCGGGATCTTCGGTTCCGCGGCGGAGGCGGCCGCGTCGGCGCCGACCGGTTGCACCGTCGGTTACGACCATCCGGACCCGGCCAGCCTCTACCGCGAGCGCCTCGTGCAGGTGTATCCCACGGACTATCCCGTCCTGTACTGGCTGGCGAGGATCCTCGGTGAGGTCCGGACGGTGTTCGACCTTGGCGGCCACGTGGGCGTGGCGCGCTATGCCTACGAGCGCTACCTGGATTTCCCGGCGGACCTGCGCTGGCAGGTCTGCGACGTGCCGGCGGTGGTCGAGGCGGGCGCGAAGCTGGCCCTGGAGAAAGGCTGCCGCGGGTTGACGTTCACCGCCGACCGCGGCGCGGCCTCGGGAGCGGATCTCTACCACGCGGCGGGAGTGCTGCAATATCTGGAAGAGCCGCTCGCGGACCTTCTGGCCGCGCTGGAGAAGAAGCCGCGCCACGTCCTGATCAACCTGTGCGCGTTCACCGATCGCGAGCCGTTCGTCACGCTTCAGAACATCGGCGCCGCCTATTGCCCGTACGTCATCCATCGCAAGGCGGACGTCTTCGGGGGCATGGAGAAGCTGGGCTACCGCCTGGTGGACGAATGGACGAATCCCGGCAAGTCCTGCACGCTGCCGCTGGACGACGAGCGCTCGCTGCCGCACTACACTGGCGCGTGCTTCGTGCGGGTCGATTGAGCGGGTTCTAGCCGCGCCGGTTGCGTTGCCGGGCCAGGCGCTGCCGGGCCGCCCGGTCCTCCGCGCTCAGGCCCGCCTGCGGCGCGGGCGTCCCTGGGCCGGCCAGGAATTCCGCGAAATCGCGGATGGTCGGGTACTGGTAGACATGGACGACCGACAGCGGGCGCGGGGTCGTCGCCACGGCCTTGTTGATCTCGCTGATCAGCTCAATGCTCAGCAGCGAAGTCCCGCCGATGTCGAAGAAGTTCATGTCGATGCCGATCGCCTCGGTGCGCAGGATCGCCGCCCAGATTGCGTGCAGCATCTTCTGCGTGTCCGTGCCCGGCGCCAGCAGCGCCACCGCCGGCCGGTCGCGGCCGGGGGCAGGCAGGCGCGCGCGATCCAGTTTCCCGTTCACCGTCAGCGGCAGTTCCGGCAGGAACAGGATCTCCGAAGGGATCATGTAGCTGCCCAGGTGCCGGCCGAGGAATTCCTGCACCGCCGCGGCGGTCAACGACGGGTCGTCGGGTACCACGTAGGCGACCAGGCCGACGGTCCGCTCCTGCTGCTTGTCCGCGACCACGACCGCGTCGCGGATCGTCGGGTGCCGCAGCAGGATCGCGTTGATCTCCCCCAACTCGATCCGGAAGCCCCTGATCTTCACCTGGTCGTCGCGACGGCCGCTGAACTCGACGACGCCCCCGGGCAGGAAGCGGCCGTAGTCACCGGTCCGGTAGAGCACGGTGGAGCCCGGGGTCGCGAACGCCGGCGTGATGAACTTCTCGCGCGTCAATGCCTCCTGGTTCCAGTACCCGGTCGCCAGCCCGGCGCCCCCGCACAGGATTTCCCCGACCTCGCCGGCAGCCACGGGCTGCAGTTGGTCCGACACGATGTACACCTGCGTGCCGGCGATCGGCTTGCCGATGGGAATGGACACCAGGTCGGCCGCAAGTTCGCGGGGCAGGCGATGGCAACACGTGAAGGTCGTGTTCTCGGTGGGGCCGTAGCCGTTGATGATCTGCACGCCCGGCAGCAGCGCCAGCGCCTTGCGGACGTGGGGCACCGACAGCGTCTCGCCCCCGATCAGGAGCTCGTCCAGGTCGCCGAGCGCCTCGGGTTTCACCGTCACGATCGTGTTGAACAGGGTCGAGGTCAGCCAGGCCGTGGTCACGCCGCCGTCGCGGATGCAGGTCATCAGGTCGGCGGGATCCGGCAGGCTGCCGCCCGGGTAGAGGACGCAGGTGCCGCCATGCAGCAGCGGTCCCCAGATCTCGAAGGTCGCGGCGTCGAACGACAGCGACGCCAGCTGCAGGAAGCGCCTGTCCGCGCCGAAGCGCGCGTACTCCTGGCCGAACACCAGCCGCGCGATGGCCCGGTGCGGAACGGCCACGCCCTTGGGACTGCCCGTGGTGCCGGAGGTGAAGAGGATGTAGGCCAGGTCCTCGGGGCCCGTTTCATCGGGCCCGGCGTAGTCGTGATGCGGCTGCGGCGCGTCTCGGGCTGCGAGCAGGTCGCCGGTGATCATGATCCGCAGCCCGGACGGCGCCAGCGCGCCGGCCAACTCGTGCGTAGCCAGGGCGCGCGTGGTCAGGACGGCAAACGGCGTGCACTCCTGCAGCAGCAGCGCCACCCGTGGGCCGGGATACGCGGTGTCGATGGGAACGTAGGCGCCACCCGCCTTCAGGATGCCCAGGAATGCGACGATGGTCTCGAGGCTGCGATCGGCGAAGACCGCGACCCGGTCTCCCCGCATCAGGCCCTCGCGACGAAGGATGCCGGCCAGGTGGTCCGCGCTGTCGTTCAGTTCACTGTAGGTGAGGCGTTCGGAGCCGAAGACCAGGGCCGGGCTGAGCGGGTTCCGGCGGGCGACCTCGGCGAAGATCCCGTGAATGGGCAGGCCTCGGGAAGACGATTCGGGCATGTCGTCGCTCGCCTCCGGTTTCGTGGTCACCAATCCCGGGTACCCGACCCCTTCGGTACATGATCGGCAGGCACCGCCGGGGATTGACCCTGGAGTCGGTATTCAAGCCGAGACGGCGCCGATCCGCTACTTCTTAGATGACTTGTTCGGCGTCTTTGTGATTCACCGCTTCGTACCGCTGCAACCTCCAGCGGTCACGTGCGTCTTGTTTCTTCGGTGCCGCAAACGCCATTCCTCTGTCATGCCCGAGCCCCGCCCAGGAGGCCCCCGTGCTCAGTATCCAAGGACTGACCAAGATCTACCCGGGTCCGGTCTCCGCCCTCAACGGCGTCGACCTCGAGGTGCCGGCGGGGATGTTCGGCCTGCTCGGCCCCAACGGGGCGGGCAAGTCGACGTTGATGAAGATCCTGGCCGGGCTGCTGCAGCCCACCACCGGCACCGTGACGCTGGACGGTATGGATGTCCTGCGCGATCCCGAGTCGCTCTGGCCGCGGCTGGGATACCTGCCGCAGGAATTCGGCTTCTACCCGCACCTGTCGGGCGAGGCGATGCTCGACCACCTGCTGGTGCTCAAGGGCGTCGAGGCGCCCGGCGGCCGCAAGGCACTGGTCAAGGAACTGCTCGAGCGCGTGAACCTCACCTTTGCCGCGAAGCGCGCCGTGAAGGGCTACTCGGGCGGCATGCGGCAGCGCCTGGGCATCGCGCAGGCGATCGCCGGCGACCCGCGCCTGATCATCGTCGACGAGCCGACCGCCGGGCTCGACCCCGAGGAACGGCTCCGCTTCTACCACCTGCTGTCCGAGCTGGCGACCGACCGCATCGTGCTCTTGTCCACCCACATCGTCGAGGATGTCGCGGTCCTCTGCCCGCGCTTTGCCGTGATCCGGGGCGGGCGCCTGCTGGCGCTGACCACGCCGACCGAGGCCCGCGCGGCCATCGACGGCCACATCTTCGAGGGCACCGTCGACGTGGCGGACCTGCCGCGCCTGCGCGCCGAGCGCACCGTGACCCAGGCATTATTGGTCGAGGGCCGCAACCGCGCCCGCGTCTACGAGCCTGCCGGCGCGCCTCCGTCCGGGTTCACGCCGGCGCCGGTGACGCTTGAGGACGCCTACCTGGTGCTGATGCGCCTGGGTACGCTGCCGGGACACGAACTGCAGGCCCCGGCCGGCCAGGGAAGCGGGCTGTGATGGGCGCGCGCCGCCTGTTCGCGTGCTTCGGCGTGGAGTTCCTGCACTCCTTCAGGCGCCCCCTGTTCATCGCGCTGATGTTCTTCCTGGCGCTGACCGCCTTCGGGCTTTCCAGCGGCAAGATGCAGATCGGCTCGGGCGACAGCAGCGTCGGCGGGACAAAGGCGTGGATCACGTCCGAGTTCGCGCAGACGCAGACAACGACCTACCTGACGCTGCTCTATTACGCCTTCTTCATCGCCGCGTCGGCGGGCCTGACCCTGCTGCGCGACCGCGAGGTGAAGGTCGACGTCATCCTGCACGCGACGCCGGTCACGCCGGGCGAGTACGTCTGGGGACGCTTCCTGGCTGTCGTGGGCGGCTTCGTCGTCGTGATGGTGTTCCAGGCGGCGGCGATGGCGTTCTTCAACCACGTCGTGCCCAACGCGGCGGCCACCGAGATCCGCGGCCCGTTCGCGCCGGCCAACTACCTGATGCCCATCTTCATGATCGGCCTGCCGTTCATCGTCTTCTACGCCGGCGTGTCGATGTACCTGGGCGAACGCACGCGCAGCGCGGTGATGGTGTTCGTGCTGCCGGTGGCGACGATGATCCTGTGCGGATTCTGGCTGTGGACCTGGGCGCCGTCGTGGCTGAGCCTGGGCCTGAACCGCGCGCTGCAGGTGCTGGACCCGTCTGGCTATCGTTGGCTGAACGAGACGCACCTGAAGGTCGACCGCGGCGTCGACTTCTACAACAGCGCCCATGTGCCGTACGACGGCCTGTTCTGGCTCAACCGGTTCTGGCTCATGGCCGTCGGGCTGGGCGCCGTGGCCCTCACGCAACTCTCGGTGGCCCGCTCACTGCGCGGCCGCGCGAAGGTGAAGGCGCAGCACGCGAGCGCCGCCACGGAGACGGTCGCGACGGCGCCCGGCGAAGCTGCCGCCGCGCTGCGCAGCCTGGGCATGACGAGCGGCGTCCCCACGTTCCTGACCGCCATGCTGGCGACGGCGAGCGCGGAATCGCGCGAACTGCGACGACAGGCCGGGCTCTACATCTTCATCCCGCTGATCCTGATGCAGGGTCTGGTCAACACGTTCACCGCCATGGGCGCCTTCGACACGCCCATCCTGCTGACGTCCGGCCTGGCCGCCGCCGGGGTGGCCAACCAGACGAGCCTCATGGTCTGCCTGCTGCTGATGTTCTACACAGTCGAGTCGCTGGAGCGCGAGCGCGCCAGCGGCATCGCGCCGATCCTCTACGCCACGCCTCTGCGCACGGCCGCCTTCCTGGCCGGCAAGGCGCTGGCCAACGCGGCGGTCGCGGGCCTGATCCTGGCGACCTCGCTGCTGGCCTGCTTCATCGCCGTGCTGGCGCAGCGCCAGGCGCCGTTCTCGCTGGCGCCGTTCCTGATGGTCTGGGGCCTGCTGCTGACGCCCACGTTCCTGGCCTGGATCGCGTTCGTGACCGCGACGTTCGCGGTGACCGGCAACCGGTACGGCGCCTACGCGGTCTCGCTGGGGATCCTGATCCTGACCGGCTTCAAGTCGCTGACCGGCCACCTCAACTGGGCCGGCAACTGGCCGCTGTGGAACGCCATCCGCTGGAGCGACCTCGGCTTCCTCGAGACCGATCGCCTGGCCCTGGTGCTCAACCGGGTGATGGTGCTCGGGCTGGCGGTCTTCTTCGCCGCGCTGGCGGTGCGCCTCTTTGCGCGGCGCGGGCCCGACGCGGTGCGCACGCTGCACGGCCTGTCGCCGCGCCGGCTGTCGGCTTCCTGCGCGCGGATGCTGCCGTACGCAATCGTGCCGGCGGCGGCGTGCATCGCGCTCGTCGTGATGGTCAACCAGGGCCTCGACGGCGGCGTCGCGCGCAAGGCCCAGAAGGACTACTGGGCGAAGAACCTGAAGACCTGGTTCGACGCGCCGGCGCCCGACATCGCGCGTCTGGACGTCAACGTGAAGCTGGATCCCCGGCGGCACGGACTGGCCAGCCAGGGGACGATGACCCTGGTCAACCCGCTGGATGAACCGCTGGCCCGTTTCCCGGTGACCGGCGGCCTGCACTGGGAGCACCTGGCCTGGACGCTGAACGGCCAACCGTACAAACCCGAGGACAGCCAGCACCTCTATGTATTCACACCGCCGCAGCCGCTCGCCCCGGGCGACAGCGTCGTCATCGGCTGGACCTTCGACGGCCGCTTCCCCGGCGGCGTCACGCGAAGCGGCGAGGCGACCGACGAGTTCGTGCTGCCGTCGGGCATCGTGCTGACCGGATTTTCGCCGTCGTTCATCCCGGTGCTGGGCTTCATGGAGAAGGTGGGCGAGACCGAGAAAAACACCACCGAGGCGCGGCGGTACCCGCGCGACTACTACCTGGGCGTCACGCGCGGCGGCTACGGGGCCACCGCCTGGTTCCCGGCCCGCATCGCCGTCACCGGGCCCGAAGGCTACGCCTTCAACGCGCCCGGCGTCTGCACCAGCAACACCGTCACGGGCGGCCAGCGCACGCAGGTGTGGGAGACCGACCACCCGGTGAAGATCGTGAACATCGTCGGCGGGCGCTGGGAGAAGAAGCAGGGCGAAGCGTCAACCATCTACTACCACAAGGGCCACGCCTACAACGTGGACGAGATGTCGGCGACCCTGGACGCCGCACGCCGTTGGTACTCCGAGTGGTTCCTGCCGTACCCGTGGCGTGAACTGCGCATCTCGGAGTTCCCCGGGCTGGCGAACTATGCGCAGGGCTTCGGCACCAACATCACCTTCAGCGAGAGCATCGGGTTCCTGACGCGCGACACCGCCGAGTCGGACGCCGCCTTCCTGGTGACCGCGCATGAAACGGCCCACCAGTGGTGGGGCAACATCCTGACCCCGGCCAACGGGCCCAACGGCGACTTCCTCTCCGAGGGCGCCGCGCACTTCTCGACGATGCTGCTGTTCGAGCAGGTCAAGGGGCCGCGCGGACGCATGGAGTTCGCCAAGGGCATCGAGAACCGCTACAACAACGCGCGCCGCCCCGACGACGAGCGTCCGATGTACGACGTCGACGGCAAGGGCCGCTACGACACCAGCGTGCTGTACGATCGCGGCGGCTGGGTCTTCTGGATGCTTTACGACTTCCTGGGCCGCGACCAGGCACAGGCCGGCTACCGTGACTTCTTCCAGAAGTGGAGCACCGGCCGCGACCACCCGGCGCTGCAGGACTTCGTCGCCGCGATGCGCCCGTACGCGGCCGATCCGGTCGCCTACGACGCGTTCACGCGGCAGTGGTTCGAGGAGAAGGCGATGCCGCAGTACCGGCTGTCCGGAGCGCGGAAATCGGGTGCGGGTAGCGCGTGGGAGGTCACCGCGACGGTGACGAACACCGGGACCGGCACCATGCCGGTCGAGGTCGCGGCCACGGCCGGCGAGCGTTGGCGGAAGGTGAAAGAAACCGGAGCTACGACGTACGAGCAGGACCCTGCCTATCGCGACGCGCGCACCAACGTCGTGCTGGCTGCGGGAGAGAGCCGCGAGGTCAGCGTGCGCTGCGAATTTGAGCCGGAGCAGTTGGTGGTCGATCCCGATGTGCGTGTGCTGCAGTTGAAGCGGAAGTTGGCGGTGGCGCGGCTTTAGCGAATAGCGAATAACCACCGCTGGCCGACATGCGAATAGGCACGATAGCCGCCCCCCTGCCCCGCGGCCTGGTCCATCTCCGGCCAGTCCGCGGTTTCGGGCGTCTGGTCGAACCGGAACTCACCTTTCGGCGACCATCGCGCCGACAGCAGCGCGCCCACTTGCGCCGGCGCAAGTCATGCCCAGAAGGCGAATGCCCCACCGCCATCCCAGGCAGCGGGGCCTCGCCTCTTCGATCCGCCTCAGTTTACTTCTTGCGGGACTTATTCGGCGTCTTGGTGATCCAGTTGTCGATCGGCGCCGCCTGATTCATCGCCCGCCACACGTCCTCCGACCGCATCGGCATGTGCGTCAGCTCGATGCCCAGGGCGTGCTTCAACGCGTTACCGATCGCCGGCGCCACCGAGATCATCGGGTGCTCGCCCACGCCGCGCGCGCCGAACGGGCCGTCCAGTTGCGGCGTCTCGACCGCGACGTTCTCGATCACATCGGGCAGGTCGCGCGCGGTCGGAATCTTTTTGTCGGAGGACAGGCGCGGACAGACGCCTCCATCCGCCGCGCTGTGGCGCTCGCGGCGCGATCATCGGTTCACCTGACTTGTGGGACTGCTCCCAACCGCCGTCCCGTTCCGCCGTCTGATCCATCTCCGATCAGTCCGTGGTCGCGGGCGATTGGTCGAACCCGAACTCCAGTTGCGGCGGCGAGCGCGCCGGCATTACCGCGGGCGACTGCGCGGGCTCGCCGATGTGATCGAGGATCCGCTCGATCACCGGCGCGTCGAGCACGAACGCGATGATGCGCCTCGGCTCGCCGCACTTCGGGCCTTTCAGGGGAAGGCATTCGTAGATGCGCGCCAGGAGCAGCGCCCAGCAGCGCGCCAGCTTGCGGCGGAAGTCCTGTCTGGGCTCGGCTTCGTCAAGATCGGCGGAGGGCGCGGGCAGCCCCATCTGTTCGCACGCCTTTACGAGTAGCTGAAGCGTCGCGCCCGCCGGGCCGGCTGAAGACGTGACCGCCGCATGCAGGGATGCGTTCGGCGCCACCACCCCGCAGAACCGGTGCTTGTGCAGGCGGGGCGGGGTAACCAACTGGGACAGCAGGTCGAGCAGTTCTTCGGGGGTCAGCAGCAGCTCGTTGCGGCCGTCGACGGGCGGGCGACACAGGCTGTAGACCAGGGTCGTCTCGTTGAGCCGGCCGAGGCGCTCGAGGCTGAGCGGCGGCCGCGCGCAGTAGCGCACCAGCCGCTCGAGGCCGTGCCGGTCCCACCCAGAGATCGTGACCGACGCGTCGCCCGACCGGCCGCCGGCATGTTCGCTTCTGCCCAAAAGTTGGAGCGCGCCGTCATCGAGATGCCCGTGGCGGTGCAGCCAGCGCAGACCGCGAGTGCGCATCTTCGCCTGCACCGCGTCGGAATCGGTCTGATTCCGGTCCAGGGCCGGATGGAAGATCGCCTCGCCGTCAGCGCCGACGCTGAACACGCCATCGGTCACCAGCACGTGGAAGTGGCTGTTGAGATAGCTACCGAAAGATCCTAGGGCTTGCTAGCTCCATTCATCTCCTCAAGAGACCAGACTGAACCGTCCTCCAGCATGTAAGACCGCCACAGCCCTTCTTGAATCAATTCCACTTTGCCAAATCCAATTCGCGATCCCGAAGAAGGGGCGGACAGTCGCATTATGACAGTTCCCGCCTCTCCCGTTCCCATATCAATGTCGTCCAACCGCGGGCGTCCCTTCAAAGTGCTGAATTCTATCTCCCGTAACATGGTATCGCTTCCGTAAACTGCGCGCATAAGTACCGACGATTTCTCGGGTAGAATGCGAGCCCACAAGCGAACGCCTCCGCCTGCGTTGTCGTCACGCTCAAATGAAAGCACATCTGCCAATTTCCCAGAAATGCTTCCGATCTGCACACAACTTCCAGCTTCGTCCAACCCAAAAGGCGCGATGGCAGTCGCAACAATTCCCGCCATGACAGAATCAGGAACTGCGGCGTCCTGCGCATGGCATACCGCAAAGCAAAGACTGAAAAGCGCTAAGAAGTACAATCGCTTCATTACTCAGATCCTCCCAGCAAACGTTAGGGATTGGCTGTAACGGATTTCTGTTACCACCATTTCCTCACCAAATGTTCCATCGTCCTTGCGCCCGTTGCGCCTACAGCGGGGGAGCATAGCACACCCTCATGTACGGGAACATCCCTCTCGCATCCCTGCGTTATTCCGCCCACGGGCAGCCCAGAAGCCCGTGTGCCGTTCGCCGGGGGCGACGGCGGCTTACTGCTCGCCCGCCACACCCCCACCCACGCGCCCTAGCGGCCGGACGGCGCCTTCCCGGGTGGCCGCCGGGATGTGTTGACGCCTATCCGCCTTGCCGTCCAATATGACACGGGTGCCGTACTTTTGGACCGGCGCACGACGCATTTTTACACCGGCGCACACACACCTGACCTGACCCCATAGAACGAATCCGGACCGAACGATAGAATCGGCCTGGACAAGGGGGTTCGAAATGCCGAGACGGAACTACACGCCCGAGTACGGGTGGTTGATCTTCCTATTCGCTGTTCGCTATGATATCCTCCACCCGCCCCAACTATACCGGAATTGTCGCCAACAGGGGTTGGGAGAAGCACGGGTTTTGTCAGCCGCTCGTGCCCTTGTGTCCGCGACGAATCTACTTGGGCAGGACTGAGGAAGCTCTGGGTACGGGCAAGACCTGATGTCCGATTTCTTGAACCTGGGATGCCGAACATCCGGAAAGTGGTGTGCAGTGCACTTAACGAAATCCAACCATGTTGCTGCCGCTTTGTTGGTAGTGTCGATGCAACTCGGCTTCCAGTCAGCGGACGCGATGTCCATCGGCAACGCGGTCGGCACCGACGTGATTGAACACACGAACGAGAGCGTGATCCGTTCCGCATCCGGACAACAGGAAGCGAACGCACAATACAATCGCGGTCGCGCATCCTTGGCCCGATTCAGGGAATGGTACGATGGTCCGAGCAGAGCGATGCAGCAAATGCAGCTCAACCAAATGAGTCCCAAGGACCGCGCCCGGATTGCCGAGACCACCTGGCCTTGGGAGGCTCTGGCCGAAGCCGCGACGTGTTTTCGGCTTGCCGCCTCCAACGGCTCCATGGACGCGGTTGTGGAACTGGAAGCCATGTATGCCCAAGGCCTCACGGTTCAACCGCCCCCAATAAGGCCAAGCAGCATTGAAGCTGCGCGCAAATTGGGGAGTCAATGGCTGGCAGACGCCGTCGCTGCTACAGGTGGCATCGAAGCCTGGACCGCAGTGCGAGGAGTGTCGGAGGTTTGGGATTGGAATGTACGGGACGAATGCCCAAACTGGGGCGGCGTTGATCCTGGCGGATTTGTCGATGATGCAGCGACAAAGACTGTGCTGTGGAAATTCCCGGATCAGAGACTGGCTTCCACCGAATGGCGCGACAACAGGAGGTACCGCAAGTCTTCCACTTGCTGGAATGGAGCAACGGGGTGGAGAATGAGCACAGGAGACTCGGTACCGATCATCGTCAGTGAAAGCGAACTCAGGGATCGTCGAGCCCATGGTGAACATTCATTGTGGCGGATATTCAGTCAGCTGTCGAAAGTCGAGCTCCTGGCGCGGCCAACACAGCAAGTGTTTGGCGGCCAAGTGTATTATGCCGCGATTCTCGTGGGGGAAGACGCGGAAAGCGAAGGTCTTGATGTCCTGTTCGCGTCGGATGGAAAGTTCGCCGGATTTGCGTTCACCCGCTCGCTCGATGGCGTGTTAGAGCAATACAGACAAGAACGCGTTGCGGTGATCTACCGGAATTGGTCTGCAGAGGGGGCTATCCTGTATCCGCACGAGCAAAGCATCATCAATCGGAGCGAATACGGCAGATTTGGCCGATTGACGGCGATGGAGATAAATCCGGAATTTGCAGCAAACATCTTCGAAATGCCAGTCCCTCTTGTTCCTGATCCCGAGGCCCGGCCGGCCGAAGTTCTCGCCAATGTGCCCTTCGGCACAGCAGACGCAGGAATTAGCAGCTCCATTGTCACTACCGACCGCGGCTTTGAAGGTTTCGTTGTTTGGAATGATGGTGGCATTTACGCCCAGAAGATTTCAGCAACGGGCGCAGGCCAGTGGAATCCCCAGGGCGTGGCTGTGTGCGCGGCTGACGGCATTGAATCAGGACCCGAGGTCGTCCAGGACGGTGCAGGCGGGGCCATCATCGCGTTTGAAGTCGGCAGCTATCCGCAGGTGAACATCTTCGCCCAGCGAATCTCTTCTGATGGAGCAACCAATTGGGCGCGCAAAGGCGTGGCTATATGTACGGCCAGAGGCCAACAACAATTGAGTCACATCATCTCGGACGGCAACGGCGGGGCAATTGCATCGTGGGATGACTTCAGCGATGGACATGACATCATTCATGCCCAGCGCATTTCGTCCGATGGCAAGCCCATTTGGAAGAAGAACGGCGTAGCGCTCTCCAAAGGGATTACGGGCCATGATATCATTTCAGATGGATCCGGAGGAGCCATCATTGCCTGGATTGACGATGGCCTTTGCGTCCAGCGGATCGCGGCAAACGGCCAAGTCGAATGGGGCACCGGTGGCGTCACCCTTTGTGCGGACCCCGCCTCGAAGGAACATCCCAAGCTTGTCTCGGATGGAGCAGGCGGCGCTATCGCTACATGGCAGGACGAACGTGGTGATGGCGTTTATGCCCAGAAGATCTCGGCCGAAGGCGCAGTGCAGTGGGCCGTCAACGGCGTGGCGCTTTGCAATTCTAACGGCAAGCAAATGGCCCCCTACATCACTCATGATGGAGCCGGGGGCGCAATAGTTGTCTGGCAGGACACGCGGAGCGGCAATTACAGTCTCGACATCTATGCTCAGCGGATCGCCGCGAATGGTGCCACTATGTGGGCCGCCGGTGGCGTGGCATTGTGTACGGCCACTAACGATCAGTTGCTGGACGCCATCACTTCCGATGGTGCTGGCGGCGTCCTCGCTGTTTGGTCGGATGATCGCGCCCACGCCTCGCATGACATCTATGTCCAAAGACTCTCAGCGAGTGGTGTTGCAATGTGGGACGCCGACGGCGTGGCCGTCTGCAACGCCAACGCCGAAAAGGGAAGGGCCCAGATAGTGAGCGCTAACGGCAATTGCATCGTCATCTGGGACGACAAACGGAGCGGCAAGTATCGAGGCTATGCCCAGTATCTTGACGCTGATGGCAATCTGGCGCCTGCCGTTGGTGCGATGGTTGTCGAACCATGAGTTGTCGGAGGCATTGTTGCTCACGTGACCTGAACTGGCAAAATGCTGACCTGGCGGAAGCCGGCATGCCTGCCCGATGAACTGCTGTTGACTGTCGCGCGGAGGGATTATGCGTGCATCGAGACGGCTGCCTCTTCGACTTGTCGGGCCAATCCTTTTGTCGGTCCAGTTTTCATACCCGGCTCTTGCGGATTGGCCGGGCGATCCGCACGTCAATGTGCCGGTGAGTACCTCCGCCGGAGGTCAATACGTTCCGGCCGCTACTGGCGACGGTGCAGGTGGTGTCATCGTCGCCTGGGGGGACAAACGTAACGGCGCGAAGGACATTTTTGCCCAGTTGATTTCGGCAACGGGCGCAATTCAGTGGAGTGCCGGCGGCGTGGCTGTATGCGCCGCCGCCGGAGCGCAATTCAAACCTCAAGTCGTTTCGGACGGTGCGGGCGGGGCCATCATCGCATACTGGGTTGATGACTTTCCCGAGGTGGACATCTACGCCCAGCGAGTATCTTCGGATGGAACTGCAAAGTGGGGAAAACTTGGTGCGGCAATTTGTGCGGCCGGCGGCCAGCAACAAGATGTTGCTCTCATCTCGGATGGCGACGGCGGCGCAATCGCTGCTTGGATGGACTTCCGCGACGGCCATTCCGTAGTTTTCGCTCAGCGCATTGGCCCTGATGGTGCATCCCGCTGGAGTCCAAACGGCGTGGCTCTTTGTCGCTCTGTCGGTAGCATGGGCGCGCCTGCCCTTGTTTCAGATGGCCGCGGCGGCGCAATCGTCACGTGGGGGGAATGGCGAAGCATCGCTCACGGGGATATCTACGCGCAGCGTGTTTCTGCAACAGGATCACTTCTGTGGGATGTCTATGGTGTGGCTCTCTGTGACGCGCCGGGATCCCAGGACTACCCGGAGATCGTCTCAGATGGAGCAGGCGGAGCCATCGTTGCTTGGCAGGATGCGCGTGGTGATGACGTCTATTCCCAGAGGATTTCTGCCGAAGGCGCCGCGCAGTGGCCCGACAACGGGGTGGGCGTTTGTGTTGCTCCAGGCAAGCAATGGAACCCTGAAATTGCCCCTGATGGCGAGGGAGGGGCGATAGTCGCTTGGCAGGACGCACGCAGTGGCGAGGACAACTGCGACCTTTACGCTCAGCGGATCGGGTCGGACGGTGTCGTCACGTGGGCCTCCGACGGCGCAGTCCTGTGTACGGCCGCCGGAAAACAATGGTGCCAGGCCATCGCCTCGGACGGTGCGGGGGGCGCCATCGCTACGTGGGTGGATGTGCGCAAGGACGATTCCGACGACATCTATGCCCAACGAATTGCGGCGAATGGTGCGGAATTGTGGGCTGCAAACGGCGTGGCCGTATGCACTGCCGACGGTCGCCAAAACGACCCATTGATTGTGGTAGACGGCGGTAGTTGCATAGTCATTTGGAATGCCGAACGAAGCGGCGAGATGCGTGGCTACACGCAAGCTCTTGATGCAGCCGGCAACCTGGGGTCAGCGATTGTCTGGACACTGCCCGAGCCGTGATCGTGGATCGCCGTGCCACAAACCGACCAACCGATGATGGAATTGCTGGCCGTGCGGGCAACAGACAACCCAACCCCGACGCGAGGGTAGATCACCAGCTATCCGCGCGCAAACAATCGTGCAGGAGGAATTTGACGTGACGTGTTTTCGCAGTGGCCACATCAGCGTCGCAGCGATTGTAATAGTACTGGTTGCGAGCGTATCAGGATGCACGTCCACGTCTATCAAACAAGTTAGAGAATACGAGCGCACTGGCAATATTGCGAAGCTGTCGGAGGTGACAAGAAGCCACTCGGAAGATCCGGAGATCAGGCGTGCCTCACTCGAGAGTTTGGCGAGGCTAAACTGGAAACCGACCAACGATGAACGGCTTCAGGTATACAGCTTGTTCGCGCCCCAATCGCGATGTGCGTCCGCAACCTCCCTGATGAGCATCACGAGTCCGGGCCAATTCTCAGAAATGGATGCGGCAGTTGTGAGGGCCGCCGGGTTGTTGAATGTCGACGGTAGCTGGAACAACGATGCGGCTGCCCGGACCATGTATGGTCACCTCAAAAAGCTAAACAACCATGCCGTGACAATTTCATTGTGCCAACAGATTGTGGCTCATCCGGAACTCCAAACGAAGATCCTGCTGCTTGCAATCAAGTTGGGACTGCCGGCATCCGAAAGGGATCTTGTCGGGGTGTTGTTTGTCTACGGAGACAAGATGATGGCCGAGGATTACCTGAACTGCGGATCATGGGAACTGGCGGACGGGGCACGGACCTGGGCCAGAGCAAATGGATATGAGATTGCCACGGGCTATGGCAGCCACCGTTCGGGGTGGGGTGCGTTCTGACGAAATTGACGGATCCAGGCCGTAGCCGGCGCTCACTACTTCCCGCTCAACCACTTTCTCAGTGCGCCATTGGGCAATTCAGAGGCGATCGCCTGCCGGTCACCCCAGATGGCCTTCATGGTGATGTTAATGCCCGCCTCGTCACAAATCTTCATGGCCCGTGCCGCTTCGCGCTCGTTGATCACGCGGCTGCCGCCCCAGCCGCCGTAGCCCGCGACAAGGATGCCGAGATCGGCGTAGTCGGCATTGTCCGTCACAATCCACACAGCCGCCTGCCTGGTCTCAATGTCCACTTGCGCTCGATCCAGCGCAGGCATGAGCCTGGCAAGCTCCGCCTGCTCGGGAATCCTTTGGACCGTGAAACCGTTCTCGCGTTCCGGAATGTGCCGCGGTCGATTGGCGCAGGCCGCGTCAGGGGTCACCGAGTACCAGTCATCAGACGTCAAGTTCACATGGCTGCCGGCGGTGGTGACCATGTTCTGCGTCGACGAATTGGCGGAAGCGAAGAAGCTGCCGACAGGAATGAGGACCTTCACCGGATACGGGACCAGCTTGCGTAAGCGCACGGCAACGCGCTCGATCCCGCTGCCATGTGCCTCGATCTCGATCTTGCCTTCGTTGACCAGATCAACGATGTCGCGCCCGGTCCCCATCTCCAGGACCGCTTGGCGGGCCTGTGGCAGGTAGGGGCTGTTGGGATTCCGCGTGCAGTAGGACTTCAGCCCCTGTATCGACGGCCTGCCCATCAACTCTTTCCACTCGGTGTCGTACTTCTGCAATGCCAGCCTGCGAGAGGTGGCCTCCTGCGACCGCGGCGACGAGGGATGGCGCGAAAGAAAATCCGCATAGCCTTCCACGGTGTCATTCGTCTGGGTCACGACCCAGTCCCGTTCTCCGCACAGGTCCTCGAGACGCGCCCTCGCCTCATCGGCGTGAGGAGACTGCGGCCGGTTCTTCAGGAAGGATTCGTAGCCACTGATGAGATCGCTCTTCTTCGCCGACTCCCATGCCTCGCTGTCGTGCAGACTGATGAGTCGGGATCGGGCATCTGCGGCGTGCGTGGACGCCGGATACCGCCGTAGAAACGTTTCACAGGAATTGACGTCATCCGGATGGGCATTCACAAGCGCCCAGTCGCGATCTTCGCAGAGGACTGCCAGTCGAAGCCTGATTTCTTGCGCGCGGCTGGAATTCGGACGCTTCTTCAAGGCCGTTTCAAGTGCCGTTATCGACCCGTCCGCTGAAGCCTGTTCGAAATAGAGCCCGTCGAGTTTCTGATTCGCCTCCCTGGCCAGATCGCCTTGCGGGTATTTCCGGAGAAATTCCTCGTATGAAGCCGTCGTGTTTACTCCGCACGCGCGACGGTACATGGAGCCCATACATCCGGAAATCGCCACTATCACCAGGACGGCCATGACTATCGATGAGATTCGTTTCACAAGAACTCTCCTTGCTCGCCGGGCACGGAACTCAAGCTGTCCGTGATTCGCAGATCAACCCTTGCCGCACAGCTGCATGTCGGACTCGCCGTGGCCGCCATAAGCCGATTGTCACCTATCGACCGGCCGAAAGTCAACCCGCCCGTCTGCACATGTCGGCACCTGACTGGGCCGCCGATGCCATGGTCTTGCGCTCGAGGAGAGGATAGTCGAAACAAACCACCATTCCCCAGCCAACCCGTCGTGTTCGCCATCTGACACCCCTCAAGTATCCCCCGCCGGCCCCCCGAAAGTCAATCACCCCACCCCAATCCCCGTCGGCTGCCGCTATTCGCCCTGCACGGAGCCCGTTCTGCGCCGCCGCGGACAGACGCTTCCATCCGCCGCGCTGTGGCGCTTGCGGCACGATCTCCGGTTCGCCTGACTTGTGGGACGACTCCCAGCCGGCGTCCTGTCCCGCCGTCTGGTCCATCTCGGGCCAGTCCGTGGTCGCGGGCGCCTGGTCGAATCCGAAGGCGAGCTACGGCGGCGATCGCGCCGGCAGCACCGCGGGCGGCTGCGTGGGCTCGCCGATGTGATCGAGAATCCGCTCGATCGTCGGCCCGTCGAGCACGAACGCGATGATGCGCATCGGCTCGCCGCACTTCGGGCATTTGAGGGGGAGGCATTCGTAGATGCGCGCCAGGAGCAGCGCCCAGCTGCGCGCCAGCTTGCGGCGGAAGTCCGGCTTGGGCTCGGCGTCGGCGGGCTTGGCGAGTCCCATCTGCTCGCGGGCCTGTTCCAGCAACTGCAGCGTCGCGCCCGCCGGTCCGGCCGACGACGTGACCGCCGCGCGCAGCGCTGCGTTGGGCGCCAGCACGCCGCAGAACCGGTGCTTGTGCAGGCGCGGCGGGGTCACCAGCTGGGACAGCAGATCGAGAAGTTCCTCGGGGGTCAGCAGCAGTTCGTTGCGGCCGTCGATGGTCGGGCGGCGCAGGCTGTAGACCAAGGTGTCGGCATTAAGGCGGCCGAGTCGCTCTTGGCTGATCGGCGGCCGTGCGCAGTAACGCACCAGCCGTTCGAGTCCGTGCCGGTCCCACCCGGGGATCGAGACCGACGCGTCGACCGACCAGCCACCGGCGTGTTCGCTGCTGTCCAAAACGTGGAGCGCGCCGTCATCGAGATGCCCGTGGCGGTGCAGCCAACGCAGGCCGCGGGTGCGCATCTTCGCCTGAACGGCGGCAATGTCGGACTTGTCTAGGTCCAGCGCCGGGTGGAAGACCGCCTCGCCATCGCTGCCGGCGCTGAACACGCCATCAGTCACCAGCACGTGGAAATGGACGTGACTGTTGAGATAGCTGCCGAAGCGATGAACGAACGCGACGGCCCCGAAGCGGGCATCCGGCGGGGCGCCGGGGCTGCGCTGGCGGATGGTCGTCTCGACGGCGCGCAGGAAGACGGTGAGCAGGCCGCTGATCACCTCTGGCTTGTGGCGTAGGTGCCAGCGCACGCGCTTGGGCACCGACAGCACCCACTGGCGGTGCTGCACGCGCGGCAGGATCGCATCGACCATGTGGGCCGAGACATCGACCATGCGCCGGGTGGCGCACGACGGGCACAGGTCGCGGCCCTTGCACGAGAAGGCGACCAGGAAATCATGGCGGCAGTTGCCGCAATAGCCGCGGGCAAAACCGTGGGCCAGGATGCCGCACTTCAGTTAGTTGCGCAGCGCGGCCTCGACGTGCAGGGGCACGCCGCGGCCGTATTCGTCGCGGGCGGCCGCGCCGGCCAGCCAGGTCTCGAGGTTGGCGCGGACCACCTCGTGCAACAGCGTGGCCGCCGGGCGTCGCGGCCGGAAGGCGCGTGCGGTGGAAGCTGTCGCCGGCGGTGGACAGGTCGCAGCGGGCACGCGCGCTCCCGAACGCCTTGCGGCGGCGGGAGGTGGTGAGGCCGGCGGGGAGTTGCGCCGGCGCAAGTCGGACGGCCGCAGACAGACAACGCCGCGGCCATCACGTTCCTACTCGCCCTCGTTTACGAATCGCGCACCACTTGCGCCGGCGCAAGTGCCCGGACCTTTCATGCACCAGCCCCGTCAATCCCAGGAGCAGCGGAACGCCAGAGGCCCTGTCTCAAGTCCTTCCATACCACGTCCCCTTGCCAACGCCGTGCCGGGCCAGGTGGTTTGCCTCGACCAGTGACGCCAGGTGCTTCTTGACGGTGTTCCGGTTCGCCCCGGTGATCTGGACGATCTCGCCGATCGTGGACCTGCCGCGTTCAGCCACGACGTCGAGAATCCTGAGCGACAGGCCGGGCAGGGCGCCCACAAGGATCTGCTCACGTTCGATCTTCGCTTCGAGGCGGCGCTTCTGCTCCCTGAGCGCGCGCAGGAACCAGCCGAGCCACGGCTGCCAATCGGGAGCCGGCGTGCGGATCGTTCGCTGAGTCTGGCGCAGCGCCAGATAGTACCCGTCCTTGTTGCCCTCGATGACGCTCTCCAGCGAGGAATACGGCACATAGGCATAGCCGCTGCGCAGGAGCAGGAGCGTGGTCAGAATACGGGACAGCCGCCCATTGCCATCCTGGAACGGGTGGATCTCCAGGAACACGACCGTGAAGATGGCGGTGACCAGCAGTGGATGGAGCGTCTTCTCGGCAAGCGCGCCGCGGGCCCACCCGACCAGCTCGGTCATTCGTCCTGGAGTGTCGAAGGGTGTCGCCGTCTCGAAGATGACCCCCAGCTCCCTGCCGTCGGCGTCGAGCGCACTGACATGGTTGACCAGGGTCTTGTAGGCGCCGCGATGGCGTTCGTCCTTGTCGCTGAAAACCAGCAGGTCGCGGTGCAGCTGCTTGATGTGGTTCTCGGTGAGGTCAATCGCGTCGAAATGCGCGAAGAGCGTTTCCATGACCTGCGAGTAGCCCGCGACTTCCTGCTCGTCGCGCGTGGCAAAGGCCTTGATTTCAAGATTGGCCAGCAATCGTTCCACATCGGTATCGCTCAGCTTGCTGCCTTCGATGCGCGTGGAGGATCCGATGCTCTCGATGGTCGCCACCCGGCGCAGCGCCGTCAGGCGCTCGGGGGCCAGCGCACCAAGCGCCTTCCAGGTGCCCTTGAATTCGTCGATCTCCGCGACGAGAGCGAGAAGTTCGGGCGTGATCTGCAGGGAGTCTGTTTTGAGTGTCATACCCATAAATGTACCCACAAATAACCAGATCGACAACCAATGAATGGTGATACCCGTAATTTTACCCAAAAATATCCACAAACTGACGAGACGCGCGCCGCCCCGACTTGTGCCGGCGCAAGTCCGCGAACAACCGTCATATTTGGCAACCAGTTATCCATCATGCTCCCCGATGTGATCGAGGATCCGCTCGATCCACTTGCGCCGGCGCAAGTCCCATACGCAAGCAAGAGCCCCGCCACCCTCCAAGGGCAGCGGGGCCTCACCTCTTCGATTCGCCTCAGTTCACTTCTTACAAGACTTGTTCGGCGTCTTGGTAATCCAATTGTCGATCGGCGCCGCCTGGTTCATCGCCCGCCACACGTCCTCCGCCCGCATCGGCATGTGCGTCAGCTCGCACCCCACCGCCCTCAGGATCGCGTTGCCGATCGCCGGCGCCACCGAGATCATCGGGTGCTCGCCCACGCCGCGCGCGCCGAACGGGCCGTCCAGCTGCGGCGTCTCGACGGCCACGCTCTCGATCACGTCCGGCAGGTCCCGCGCGGTCGGGATCTTGTTGTCGGTGAACGACGGGTTCAGCAGGTGGCCCTGCTCGTCGTAGATGTAGCCCTCGCAGCAGGCGGTGCCCAGGCCCTGCACCATGCCGCCCACAGCCTGGCCGCGCAGGATTTCCGCGTGCACGGCCTTGCCCACGTCGAACGCCGAGCAGATCTTCAGCACGTGGTATTCGCCGCTCTCGGGATCCACCTCGACCACCACGCCGTGCGCGCCGAACGTCCAGTCCAGCGCGCAGTTGCCCTGGCCGGTCTCCTTGTCCAGGTTCGCCAGGCCCTGCGCGATGTAGCGGCCGACGCCGATCAGCGGGCCGCCGATCGCGTTGCCGTCCGGGTAGGCGTAGCCGATCGCGAGCGCCGCGAAGGTCACGGCCCGGTCGCGGTGATGCCGGACGAAGATTTTCTCGGCGTCGTGGTCCATGTCGGCCGGCTGCGCGCGCAGCACCTGGCCCGCCACCTCGTACGCCTTGGCCAGCAGGTCGTCGCAGGCCAGGATCGCGGCGTTGCCCGCCAGCACCAGGCCCTTCGAGGCCACCGTCTGCCAGTCGTAGGGATCGCGGTCGGTGTCCTTGTCGGGGCTGATGCGGATCTTCGCCAGGTCGAAGCCCAGCCGCTCGGCCACGACCTGCGCCAGCGACGTGTTCGCGCCCTGGCCGATCTCGGTCAGGCCCGTATTGACGACCACCGTGCCGTCCGAGTTCATCTTCAGGACGATGCTCGACGACGTGAACGGCGGCATGGCCGGCGCCTTGTGCAGCGCGGCGATGCCCTTGCCGATCTTGCGGCCGGTCGCCTTCTCGCGCGCCGCCTCTTCAGCCGACAGCGCCCCGTAGCCGATCGACTCCGCCACCACGTCCAGGCACTTCGTCGGGTTGCCCGTGTTGGGCGTGATCTTCTCGCCCGTCAGCGTCACCGAGCCGGGCTTCAGCGTGTTCAGCCTCCGGAACTCCAGCGGGTCCATGCCGATGACGTCGGCCACCAGTTCCATGTGCCGCTCGAGGCCCCAGAAGAATTCCACGTGTCCGAAGCCGCGGTACGCCGTGCCGTACGGCTTGTTCGTGTAGACGGTGTAGGCGTCCACCCAGGCGTTGGGCACCTCGTAAGGGCCCGCCGCCGAATAGCCCGACGCCCGCGTCACGTTCACCGCGTAGTCGGCGTAGGCGCCCGCGTCCCAGTACATCGTCATCTTCTGGGCGATGATCTTGCCGTCGGCCGCCACGCCCGTCTTGATGCGGTAGGTCAGCGCGCTGCGGCAGGGCAACAGGCTGAACTCTTCCTCGCGCGTGGCCTGGAACTTCACCGGTCGCCCGCCGGCCTTGCGCGACAGGCACGCCACCAACGGTTCCAGGTGGATGCCCGCCTTGCCGCCGAAGGCGCCGCCCACGTGCGGCACCATCACCCGCACCTGCGTCAGCGGCAGCCTGAATGTGTAGCAGAACAGGTTGCGCACCGCGAAAGGCGACTGGCAACTGGTCCAGATGTCGACCTCGTCGCCCATCTTCCTCTGCGCGATGGCGACGTGCGTCTCCATCGGCACGTGCTGCACGGACGGGTTCGTGTACTCGCGCTCGATCAGCCACTCGGCCTCGGCGAAGCCCTTCTCGACGTCGCCCTTCCTGAGCTTGGACTGGTTGGCGATGTTCGTGCCCGGGATCGGCGTGAACACGGCCGACACATGGTCGTACTTCCCGAGGTCCGGGTGCACCAGCGGCGCGCCCTCCTTCAGGGCGTCCATGTGGTTGAGCACCGGCGGCAGCACCTCGTAGTCGACCTCGATCAGGTCGGCGGCGCGCCGCGCGATCGCCAGCGTGTCGGCGGCCACAGCGGCCACCGCCTCGCCGAAGTGACGCACCTCGCCGCGTGCCAGCAGGTACTTGTCCACCACGTAGAGGCCGATGCGGTACTCGAGCTCGGCGCCCGTCAGCACGGCGCGCACGCCGGGCAGGGCCTCGGCTTTCGCGGTGTTGATGCCGCGGATGCGCGCCCGCGCGTGCGGGCTCTTGGTCACCTGGGCGTAGAGCATGCCGGGCAGCGTCATGTCGCTGACATAGAGCGCCTGGCCGGTCAGCTTCGCCGCGGCCTCGATGCGGTCGGGGCTGCCGCCGACGTGCTTCAGCGTGTCGGGAGTGGCGTCCTCAAGCATGCTTCAGCCCTCCCTTGCCCTCGGTCCGGCCCGATGCGTCGCGGACCGCCTCGATGATCTGCAGGTAGCCGGTGCAGCGGCAGAAGTTGCCCTCGATGGCTTCCTTGATGTCGTCGTCGCTGGGCTTCGGCTGGCGCACCAGCAGGTCCTGCACCGACATCACCATGCCGGACGTGCAGAACCCGCACTGCACGGCATGGTTGCGGTTGAAGGCGTCCTGAATGGTCGACAGCTGGCCGTCCTTGGCCTGGCCTTCAACGGTCTCGACGCAGCGCCCATCCACTTCCGGCGCCAGCACCAGGCAGGCGTTCACCGCGTGCCCGTCCAGCAGCACGGTGCAGGCGCCGCACTCGCCGGCGCCGCAGCCTTCCTTCGAGCCGGTCAGCCCGAGGTCCTGCCTCAGGAAATGCAGCAGCGTGCGGTGGCCCGGCACGTCGCGCTCGTAGACCTGTCCGTTGACGGTGACCGTGATCCTCATCATGCCACCTCCCGCAGCAGCCGGCGGATGAAGACGCCGACCATGTGCTCGCGGTATTCCTTCGAGCAGCGCAGGTCGCTGATGGGGCTGATGGCCGCCTGCGCGGCCGCCACGACCGTCGCCGCGTCGTCGGTCTCCTTCAGCCCGGACACCAGCACCGGCGTGGGCGCCGCCGAACCGACGGCCACGCGCAGCTCGCCGTCATGCTTGTGCACGGCGACGGCAACCAGGCCCAGGTCGTGCCCGCTGATGCGCTTGAGCTTGGCGTAGCCGCCGCGCGCGCCCACCGACGAGGCCGGCACGACCACGCGGTCGAGCACCTCGCCCGGCAGCAGCACCGTGCGCTTGACGCCGGTGATGAACGTGCGCATCGGCACCTCGTGCTCGCCAGCCTGCGAGGCGATCACCGCGCGCGCGTCCAGGCACAGCAGCGCGGGCGCCATGTCGGCGCAGGGCGAGGCGTTGACGATGTTGCCGATGACGGTGGCGCGGTTGCGGATCTGGTACGAGGCCAGGTCGTGCGCGCAGGCGACCAGCAGCGGGAAGCGGTCGCGCAGGCCGGGCATGCGCAGCAGGTCGTTGATGGTGGTGGCGGGGCGGATGACCAGGCCGTCGGTGTCACTCCACGAGAGATCGCCGTAGCCTTCCACCTGCTTGACGTCCACCACCACGCGCGGCTTGATGCCGCCGGCGCGCAGGTTGACGATGACATCGGTGCCGCCGGCCATCAGCTTGGCCAGGCCGCCGTGGTCGGCCAGCACCCCGAGCAGTTCGGCCCGCGTTCGCGGCGCCCGGAACTCGAACTCATGGAGCATGTCGCCTCGTTTCCCCGGTTGCCTCGCCTCTCCAGTGGCTGCGCAGCCACAGGCCGTAGAGCAGGCCGGTGGCGGTGTCCATCCCCGAGCTGTGGCCCAGTCCGCAGAGCGCCTCGAGCGCGGCCGTCGCGCGGCTCTCGCCGTCGCCGTCGTCCCGGGCCAGCGCCGCGACCAGCGCCTGGATCTCACCGGTGAACGCGCCCGCGATGGCGCCCTCGAGATACGTCGCGCCGACGGTCGTCGTCGCCCCCAGCCTTTCGGCCAGCAGCCGCCCAAGGGCCAGCACAAAGCGGCGGTCACCGTCGCCGGCCCGGCTCGCACAGCGCAGCGCGGCCAGGAACCCGCACAGGAAATCGTCGCCCGTCGGCGTCAGGCCCGCGCCCAGGCCGACCAGGCCGGACGCCGCCTCATCGGATGCGGCGACATCGCGCCTGCGCACGCCGTCACCCAGGGCGACCGCCTCTTCGACCAGGCGCCGCCCCACCGAGGTCGTCGCCGCCTCGTCAGCGCACAGCGCCACCAAGCGAAGGTCTACGCCGTGCTCGACCTGCAGTTCGTCGAGCCGTCGCGCGCACGCGGTCCAGGCCAGGCGGAACCCCGCGTTGCGCGCATCGACATGAGGCAACCGACGCCGCCGCGCGCCCTCGGCGCCCGCCAGGTCGATGGCCATCACGATGCCGCCATCATACCCGTCGAACACCAGCTGCGCGCCCTCGCGGCGTCCGTCCGTCCCGGCCGCGACCGGCCACGCGTCGAAACGCTCGCAGGTTGCCAGCCGGATGCCGCGCGGCCGTTCGGCCGTGCCGGCGCCCGACAGCGTGACCAGGCCCCGCTCTCCCGCGACGGCCAGGTTGAGCGAGGCGGCAAACACGCTATGGACGCGGAACCGGAAGTCCCCCTCGGGGACCTCCGATCCCATCGTCAACGCGTGCCTGCGGCACGGGTCGGTCACGCTTTACCGCTCCTGTTCAGCTGAACTGGAACACCTTCACCGGGGCGCCCGGGCGCTCGTCGGCCTCGATGACGGATGCTTCCATCGTCGCGCCGATCACCGGGTCGCCTTCACATTCGATGCGTCCCGACGCGCGCAGGCCGTTCGGGAACTCCACCATGCCGAACATCAGGAACTTGCGGTTGAACCCCTCGGGCAGGTTCCACACGCGCGTCCAGGTCAGCAGCTTGCAGGGGCCTTCGAGGTCGAACTGCTCCCAGTGCTTGCCGGTGACCGGGTCGCGGTGCGCGCCGCAGCCCTTGCAGACCATCGGCGCGGGATAGAAGATCGTCCCGCACTTCAGGCACTTGTATCCACTGATGTGCGGCGTCTGTTCGCCATAAACGCTGAAGTCGATCATCAGTGGCTCCTAGTCCTTCGCGAGGATCGTGGTGACGACGTTGTTGCCGAACCCGCCGAAGTTGACGGCCATGCCGTACTTCGGGTCCTTCACCTGGCGGCCCTCCTCGGCCTCGCCGCGCAGCTGGCGCACCAGCTCCACGACCTGCGACACGCCGGTGGCGCCCACCGGATGCCCCTTGGCCTTGAGTCCGCCCGAGGTGTTGATCGGGATGCGGCCGCCGATCTCGGTCTCGCGGTTGCGCACGCCGAGGAACGACTTGCCCCGCTCGAAGAAGCCGACCTCTTCGCTGTTGAGCAGCTCGAAGATGACGAACGCGTCGTGCAGCTCGGCCAGCGAGATGTCCTTGGGCCCGACGCCCGCCATCTTGTAGGCCTTCTCCGCCGAGATGCGCACGGCGTCGAGCACCAGCGGATCCTTGCGGTTGTGCACGCAATGCGTATCGGTTGCTGAAGCAATGCCCGCGATGCGGATGGGCTTCTTCGGGAACAGCTTGGCCTTCGGCGAGTCCATGTTGACCAGGATGACCGCCGCCGACCCGTCCGAGATGGGGCACGTCGAGTACATGCGCAGCGGCTCGGCCACGTAGTTGTTCACCACGTTTGCGTTCTCGCCGTCGGCGATGGCCTCGATCGTGACCGGCAATTGCACGTGCGAGTAGATGTTCTTCGCGCCGTTGTCATGGTCCTTCACGGCCACCAGCGCCAGGTCGCGCTCGGTCATGCCGTACTTCTCCATGTACAGGCGCGTGAACATGCCGGCGAACCCGGGCAGCGTCAGGCCCATGTTGTACTCGGCCTCGGTGTGGGCCATCGTCGCCACGATGTTCGTGGCCTCCCACCCCGACACCACGCGCATGACCTCGCCCGCCGCCACCAGGACGACGTCGGCCATGCCCGAGGCGATGGCCATGTAGCCCAGCCGGATGGCGCTGGCGCCCGAGGCGGGCCCGTTCTCCACCAACTCGGCCGGGCACGGCTCCATGTCCATGCGGCTGATCAACGCCGACGCCACCGAGGTCTGGTGGTTGAACATGCCCGCGGCCATGTTGCCGACCAAAACCTGGTCGACTTCCTTGCGCAGGTGCAGGCCGCCCGCGTCACGGAACGCGTCGTTCGCCGAGTAGGCGATGACGTCGACCAGGTCGTATTCGCTCGAGTTGCCGAAGCGGCAGTGCCCGATGCCGACGATACCGATGCGTGCGGACATCAGGCGCCCCGCTTCCAGCCAGGCAGCTGCACATACTCATCAGGCATGATGAGCTTGTCGGCCGTCTTCAGCAGTTCGGCGGGCACCGGGCGCACGCCCGTGCACTTGACCGGCTTGACCGCTTCCCACAGCTTGCGCGTCAGCGTGAACGTGGGCACGCCGCCCAGTTCGTGGCGCAGGTCGGGATACATCGCGGACCTGTCCTCCAGCTCGTACTCGATCATCCAGCGCTTGAACCCGATCGGGCTCTCGGCCACGATGTGCACCTCGTTCTCGCCCAGGTAGTCGATGTGGTGCTCCATCTTGGCGGCGAACAGCTGCGCGCCGACGCGCAGGCCGCGCTTGATGGTCAGCGTGTGCAGGCTCATGCCCAGGCCGGCCTTCACGTGGCGGCTGGTCACGATGCCGGCGATGACGCCGTCGATCGCGCCGACGATGACGAACTCGTTCGCCACCCGGTAGCGGAACCAGCCCAGGATCTCGCTGTACATGCGCGCCGCGACGATGTCGTAGTAGTCCTTGGGCACGCCCAGCAGCGGGTACACGGTGCCCAGCAGGGCGCCGGCGTCCGCGAGGCGCGCCTCGCGCACCACCATCTGCTCGCCCGAGGCCAGCGTGATCAACTTCGAGGGGTACGGGGCCAGCTCGTCCGCAGGTGGCCGCAGTTTCGCTTCGAGTGCATCGATCGCCATCGTTCTTCTCCGTTCGGGTTGGGCCGGCGCTTACGGCGCCGGCCGTTCATCGGCGGCAGGGCCGCGTGTTACTTCCGCTTGCCCTTCGCCTCTTCGTGCAGCCACTTGTTCTTAGCGCCGGCCACGTCGCCGTACTTGGTCAGCTTGGCCTTCTTCTTCTTCTCCATCAGCTTCTCGTAGCGCTTGTCGTCGACCATCGCCACGATGCGCGCGATGCTCGACTCGCCGTCCACGAACCGCCAGGGGAAGCAGCCGATCGTGCAGCGCTGGTTCAGCAGCAGGTCGATGTCGCCGCCCAGGCACTCGGCGTGGATGAGCCCGCTCGGGAACATCTCGATGTGCATGAGCTGGTACTTGTCCGGCGAGTAGAATTCCTCGAGCGTCTTGCCGTACTTCTTCTGGAAGTGCAGGTCGCACTCCTTCGCCTGCACCGGCATCCACTCGCGGATCTTCGTGTTCATCGGGTGGTCGGCGCTGCCGCAGTCGACGCCGATCCAGCGCAACTTCTTCTTCTTGGCCCACAGCGCGAACTCGCGGTCCGGCCCGGGGTGCTTGATCATGTACTTGATCTCATCGGCCGTCGGCTGGTCCCACCCGTAGTGGTGGAAGCCGGTGTGGATGATGAGGATGTCGCCCTGCTTCACCTCGACGCGCTCCTCGATCATCTTCGAGGTGTAGACGTCGTAGCTGCCGCACACGTCGGACAGGTCGACGATCGCGCCGTCGTGCACCAGGAAATCCATGTCCAGGCTGGCGATGTCCTTGCCCGGCGAGTAGAAGTGGATCTCGCCGTCCAGGTGCGTGCCCACGTGGTTCGAGTGCGTGACCACCTGGCCGTTGGCGCCGTTGGGCGCCAGGCGCTTGAAGTACTGCACCTGCAGCGGGATGTAGGTCGGCCACGGCGGCGTGCCGATGCCGAGCGGGATCGTCAGGTCGATCATCTTCATGGGTTCGACTCCTGTGCCTTGTCCTTCTGACGGACTTCCTGTCAGCCGATGGCGTCCGCGAACGCCAATAACGCATCCTTGAAACAGTTCTCGGGGGGCTTGACCAGCCCCGCGCCCACCATGCCCACGCCGGGTTCCCTGTGGGCGATGCCCGTGTTGATGACGGGCAAAATCCCCGTCTCGACCACCTTGCGCACGTCGATACCGGTAGGCGTGCCCCGGAAATCGAGCGCCGGGATCCGGTACGACTCGCTCTCGGCCACCGTGATCTCGTACATGCGCAGCGTGAAGTCGATCGCGTCGGCCGGCTTGCCGCCGACGAACTTGACGATCGCGGGCGCCGCGGCCATCGCGAAGCCGCCGATGCCCGCCGTCTCGGTGATGACCGAGTCGCCGATGTCCGGCGCCGCATCCTCGGGCCCGTAGCCCGGCAGGTACAGCCCGTCGACGATGCCCGCCGGCCCGGTGAACCAGCGGTCGCCCAGCCCCGAGATGCGAATGCCGAAGTCGGTGCCGTTGCGCGCCATCGTCGTGATGACCGAACTGCCCTCGATGCCGCGCGCGGCGTCGACGGTGCACTTGCTCGCCGGCATCGTCAGGTTCAGGAAGAAGTGGTCGTTGGCGTTCATGAACGAGAGCACCGCGGCGATCTTCTCGCGCGGCTCGTCCAGCATCACCAGGAAGGGCGCCAGCTCGCGGATCAGCAAGGAGGTGCCGGCGCGGTTGCGGTTGTGGCCCTCGTCGCCCATCTGCAGCACCTGCGCGATCAGCCCGCGCATGTCGATGGGCCCGTGCGCCGCCAGCGCCTTCGTCATCACGGGCGCCAGGTCGGTCTCCAGCCAGCGCAGCTTCGCCAGCACCTCGTCCGAGAACGCGCCGTAGCGCAGCACCTTGCCCAGGCCCTCGTTGAACGTGCAGTAGGCGCGGTTGCCGAAGGTGGCGTTCTCGAAGATCCAGACGGGCATGCGCGAGGTCATCACGCCGGCCATCGGCCCCACCGCGTCGTGGTGGTGGCAGGGCTCGAAGGTGATGGCGCCGGACGCGGCCAGCTTCTCGGCCTCTTCGCGCGTCTTGGCCAGTCCCTCGTACACCAGCCCGCCGATCACCGCGCCGCGCAGGGGACCGCACATGCGTTCCCAAGTCACGGGCGGCCCGGCGTGCAACACCAGATCGGGGCGCATCCCGGGCACCACGTCCAGCGCCTTGCCCACACCGATGATCTGCGGCCGGCTCTGCAGCATGCGTTCGGCCGCCAGGCGGTTGGCCGCGTCCACGTCGACGCGCGTCTGCCGGGCTATGCGATCCAGGGCGTCCACCAGGCGCACGTCGCCGCCGCACGGCGGCTTCCAGCGCACCTGCACCGCGGGCGCGCCGCAGGCCCGCAGGTTCGCTGCAAAATCGGCCAGGCCCAGGTTGACCACGGCCAGCTCGGCGGCGAAGAGTTCGCCCGCGCGATTCGCGCGCACCCCGCTCATCGCGCACCTCCGACCTGCGCCGAAGCCGCTTCGACGATGCGCATCGCCAGCTGCGACGCCTGGTAGTTCGACGGCATCACGATGACGCCCGCTGCCTCCAGCTTCGCCTGCTGCTGCGCAAAGCCCTGGAAATCGCCCGGCGTCCCGGTGACCGACGCCACCACCGCCAGGTACCCCCCGCGCGCCAACGCCGCCGCTTTCGCCGCCACCAACGAAGGAACCAACGCCCCCGCCGGGTCGGCGTGCGATCCATAGCCCAGCACGACATCCACCAACATGACGGCGATCGCAGCGTCATGCGCTTCCGCATCGATGCGCTCGGTACGCGTCGACGGGTCGATCATCGGGTGCGGGCGACCGACGGTGAACACGTCGTCGCCCAGGTCCACGACCGTGTGCCCGACCGACACCTTCGGATCGGGCAACACGAACGAAGGGTCGGTCTGGTTGTTGGAGTACACCGCGCCGTTGGCTGCATGCAGCACCAGCCACGCCTCGTCGGCCAGCGTGCCGCCGGTGAAGTACCCGCGCAGGTAGCGCTGCGACGGCGCCATGCCCGCGACTTCGCGCGCAACCAGCGCGTCGATCTCCGAAACCGACAGCGTGAACCCACCCGCCGCGCAAGCGCGCCCCTCGGCGATGGCCACCGCCAGCGCAGCCGCCTCTTCCAAATTCGCGGCATGCCGCACGCGACTGCCCGGCTTGGCATCAGCAGCGCGGGACAGCCCGATGAAGTGCACCACAGCGTCCTTGCCCGTCGCCTCCAGCGCCGCCACGACCTTCGCCGCCACCGCCGGCGCCGGCGGCTTCGACACCACGACGATCACCTTCGTCGCCGCATCCTGCGCCAGCGCCTCGATGCCCATGAACATCGTCGCGCCGCCCACGCGCTCGTTCTTGAGGTCGCGACCGCCCGTGCCGATGGCCTGGCTGATGCCCGAGCCCGCGCGATCGACCAGCACCGTCACTTCCTGCAGCCCGGTGCCCGACGCCGCGACGACGCCGACCGGCCCGCGCCGCACCACGTTCGCGAAGCACAGCGGCTTGCCGTTGATGATGGCCGAACCGCAGTCGGGCCCCATCAGCAACAGGCCGAGCGAACGCGCCTGCTCTTTTAGCGCGATCTCTTCCTCGAGCGTGACGTTGTCGGAGAACAGCATGACATGGAGGCCGCGGTCGAGCGCGTGGCGCGCCTCGCGCGCGGCATAGGCGCCGGGGATGGAGATGACCGCGACGTTCGCGCCGGGCATCTGCGCCAGCGCGCCGTCCAGCGTCGAGGGTTCACGCGGGGCGCAGCCATCGCCGGCGGCAACAGCCGGCTGCTTACGCGACAGTTCCGCCTCAGCGGCCGCCAGCGTCGCCGCAGCCAGCGCCGGGTCGCTGCAATCGACCGCCATGACAAGGTCGGCCGGCGTCACGCCGGCCAGGTCGTCAACGGAACACCCGAGGGATGACAGGAGATCAAGATTCATGGGCGTGCCCATGGCCACGACCGCATCGCGGACCCCGGGCCGGCCCTTCAGCTCCCGGCTCAGGAGCATGAGGACAACGGAATCGAAATAGGCGTCCTTGCGGACGAGCACGTTCACAGCAGGGCCTTCCGTCACCGTACCTTCAATACTGCCAAAAACATATGCGATCCTATCGCCGTTGGAAAGGCGATGTCAATCGCGGCAGTACCGAATCCGGGACGCGCTACTTCACCAGCGTGGCCTTCTGCGTCAGCACCTTCCCGCCCGCCGACAGCCGTACATAGTAGACACCGCTGGCCGCGGGACGGCCCGCCTCGTCGCGACCATCCCAGACCCACGAGCCGGGACCGGCCGCCTGCGGCCCGGTCACCACGCTGCGGACGACACGCCCGGCGGCGTCATGGATCCGCAGGGTCACCGGCCCGCTCTCGGCCAGCGACCAGGCAAGTCGCGTCGAGGGATTGAACGGGTTCGGCTGGACGGGCGCCAGGGACGTCGCCAGGCGCGGCACGCCATCGGTTACACCCGCCACCGCCGCCGGGGCCAAGACCGCGACACCGCTTTCGTTCCCATGGATGTCCAGCGCGGTCAGCTTGTACCACGCCCCCGCGCCGGGCCAGCCGGCGTCCGTGAACGAGGTGTCGGCAACGGCCGCCACCAGGTTGCCGGGCCCGGGCACGAACGACGCGCTCGTCCCCCGGTACAGCGCATAATGGGACAAATCCAGCTCGGGCGACCGCCGCCAGTCCAGCGCCAGGCCCGCCGGTAGCGTCGCCAGCGCGCCGGCCAGCCCCAGCGGCGCCGCCGGCGCCAGGTTGTCGACCGAACGGGCGCTGTCCGGCGCCGAGATCCAGAACCGCGACGGGTCGGTCCCGTGCGCGATCACCTGGAAGTACTGCAGCCCGGGTGCGGCCGCCGTCGAATCCCACAGCGACGCCACCGTCGCCCCGTAGCCCGTCAGGTGGTACGCGTCGACTGAGCCGATCATCTCCCAGAAGAAGGTGCGGGAAGCGGCCGTCTCGCGCCGGAACACCGACGACTCCACCGTCGCGGGCACGGCGTCGGCGGTCACGAATTTTGCGCCCGCGGGCACGGCCGCGGACTTGGTTCCAGCCGCGGACTTGGCCCCCGGCGCGATGGCCCGCCACAGCGTGTAGCGCGCGACCTGCGAACTGGGCCACGGGTCGAGCCGGCTGGCGAACCACGACAGGTTGATGCGACCGCCCTGGTCGCCCGGCACATCGCGGGCGTTGCGGATCTCCGCCGCCGGCAACCCCCAGTTGCCGAAACGATCGACGCGCTGCGCCGACATGCGCGGCTGCTGGTCGCGCCAGTCCTGCCAGGCCAGGATGGCGCCGCCTTCGCCATCGCTGGCCAGGTCGGGATCCTGCTGGTACGCATTGGCGCCACAGAGCACGACACCGTTGGTCGTCCACGAAGCGGCGCCCACATCGCTGAGCCGCTGCGCATAGATGTCGGGCGTCCCCGAGCGATCATCCTGCCAGGCGACGATGGCGCCGCCGCCACCGTCGGCGATGACCTGCGGCCGCAGGCTGTTGGACGACAGCGTGCACACCGGCGCGCCGCCCGCCGCGCACAGGAACGTGCCGTCGCGCGTCACGTGCTGCAGGCGCAGGTCGACGTTGCTGAACATGCTCTGCTCCCAGGCCAGGAACATGCCGCCATTGCCGTCGCTGGCCACGTCGGCGGTGTAGTTCAGCTGGGTGCCGATGGAGATGCCGTCGATGCTCCACGCGGTCGCGCCGGCGCCGGTCATGCGCTCGGCAAAGAGAGCTTCGGTGCCCGAGCGCTGGTCCCGCCAGGCGATGAGCGCCCCGCCCCCGCCGTCGCTGACGATCTGGGCGCCATACTGCCGGCCGACGGCGCCGCAGACGAGGGCGCCCGTGGAGCCGAAGTAGGCGGTGCCGTCGGACGCCAGCCGCTGGAACAGGATGTCGGAGGAGCTGAAGCCAAAATAGTCGTCCTCGAACGCGATCACCGCGCCGCCTGCGCCGTCAACGGCAATGCTGGGTCCCGACTGGTTGGCCGTGCCGCCGCCGGCGAGAACACCGTTGGGCCCCCACGCCAGATAGCCGGACGCGTTGATCCGCTGCGCATAGACATCGTTGTCCCCATTGCGATCGTCCTGCCAGGCGATGACCGCGCCCCCGTTGCCGTCATGGTCCACGCAGGGATAGAACTGGGTCGTCGCAACCGACGTGCACGCCGTTCCCGTCGCGCCCCACAGCAACTGGCCGCCGCCATTGATGCGCTGCGCGAAGACCTGCTGCGGCCCCGTGCGGCTGTCCATCCAGGCGACGATGATGCCGCCGGCGCCATCGCTGACCGCGCGCGCCGCGCCCTGGTACCAGTTGCCCGGCGCCACCAGCACGCCGGCGGTCGACCACAGCTTGCGCCCGTACGGGTCGAGCCGCTGCGCCACCAGGTTGGTGCCCCCCGGATACCAGTCCCACCACACGATGATGGACCCGCCCTCACCGTCGGACACCGTGCGCGCGTCGTAGGGTGACGAGTTGAAGCTCGCCAGGGGCTGGACGCCGTCCTTCGGCCAGAGGGCCCACGAGGGAGAGGCGCACAGCAGGCAGACCAGGAGCAGGGCGAAGCCCCGGAAACAGGCGTGGGCGTTCTTCACGGTGAATCTTCCCCGGATTGGCGTGGTCGGGCGCATCTAGCGTCGGCGGTCGCCGAAACAGGAGTGGATTATACCAGAATTCACATCATTGGACAAGGGGATGCCGGGCGCCGGCATGGCCGCACGGCTGCCGCGGACTTGCGCCGGCGCAAGTCCGAGCAAATCCCCGCCTGCCCGCCTCCGAACCGACCCTACCGATACGTCGCCTTGATCGACCCCCAAGTGCCCGACTCGGTCGGCACCTCGTTCGGCAGGCAGGCCGCCGTCACGTTGTCGACCCAGAAGCTCCAGGCCGAGAGCGCGTTGCCGCTGAGGTACGATGTGGTGATCTCCAGCTGGTGCAGGCCGCAACCCGCCGTGAACGACACCGGCACGAAACCGTTGAGGTTCGCGCTGTGGTCGGCCGTGTAGACGGGATTGCCGTCGACCAGCACGGAGATGCGCGCCGCGCCGTCCATGTTGCGCGCGAACGTGTAATCGAAGGACATCATGCAGTAGCCGTCCTCGAAGCTGCTGCCGCACCCGAAGGACTGCGTCAGCTTGGCGGTCCCGATCGGGGTGTTGAAGATCGACCCGCTGGCGCTGAACTGGGCCGAGTTCGCCGGCGAGCCGTACGTACTGGGGGCCACCGTCGCGAAGACGGTCGTGGCCGTGCCCCAGCCGGCCAGGCCGCTGTCGAAGGAGCCGTTGGTGACCTGGGCCTGGGAGGCGCCGGCGAGCAGGCAAACGAGGGCGATGGGGGCGAACAGGTGGCGCATGATGGGGCTCCGTGACGTACGGGAATGAAGGCGGCGGCAGGAGGACCGCAGCCACCACTATATCATATGTTTTTGGTCCTGTATGGGCCAATCGCCCACGAGCGCTACGGCCAGAGCCACCCAAACACGCCCCCGGTGACCAACCCGTAGACGAGCCCGTCAGCCACGTTCTTCCCGGTCACCTTCCAGCTCCGGCCGTGCCAGACCGACTGCGTCACATCGCCCAGCCCGTAGGCCATGAACGCCGCCGTGCCCGCCACGCGGTGCACCTGGAGGTACTCCGCACCGGACGGCAACCCCAGGCGCGCCACATAGGCCACGAACACGCTGACGACGATCACGAACCCGAACCACTTCACCAGCGGGCCGGTCATCACCAGCGGCCCGGGCTTCAGGACGGTCATCAACACGACGGGCCCGTCCTGGCGTTTGGCCGCAAACTCCGGCGTGGCGGCTTCCTTCATCGTGTTGCAATGCGGGATGGCGTAGGCGCCGGGCGCCAGCTTCAGCGGCCCCAGTGCGCGGCGCGCGGCCTCTTCGTCGGGCAGGGCGCGGAAGTCGGTGTTGTGGTACGTGAAGGCCATGTGGATGATCGAACTGACGATGAAGACGGCGACGGCCGACAGCAGGATCGGCATCCAGAGCGCGGGCAACGTGACCATGGGCGGCTCCTTGGGTTCGGGGTGAACGGCCGGACCTGCCGGATTGAGTGAAAACGGATCCAATATCGCGATCGCGAGCATAACAGACACGGGGACGGGCTGTCGCGGGCAAAGGGGACGAAGCGACCGTGGCGCAATGATGGCGAAATCGTGAGAGTTGCGCCGGCGCAAGTCGCGACCCGGGGCGAGCCGGCCACGCCGATCCCCCCACCCTGCCCTTTGCGGACCGCCATATCCTGACTAGTCTTAAGGGTACATCAAGCACACCACGGCAGGAGGCCACCCATGCGCACGGTCCAGCTCGCCCCCGATCTCGAAATCTCCGCCCTCGGCCTCGGCTGCATGGGCATGTCGGAGTTCTACGGCCCCGGCGATGACAGCGAATCGATCGCCGTCATCCACCGCGCCATCGAGCTCGGCGCCAACTTCCTGGACACGGCCGACATGTACGGCTGCGGCCGCAACGAGGAGCTGGTGGGCCGCGCCATCCATGGCCATCGCCACCAGGTCGTGCTGGCCACGAAGTTCGGCAACATGCGCGGCCCGAACGGCGAGTTCCTGGGCGTCAACGGCCGCCCCGAGTACGTGCGCGAGGCCTGCGAGGCCAGCCTGAAGCGCCTGGGCGTCGAGGTCATCGACCTCTACTACCAGCACCGCGTCGACAAGAACGTGCCGATCGAGGACACCGTCGGCGCCATGGCCGACCTCGTCGCCGAGGGCAAGGTGCGCTACCTGGGCCTGTCCGAGGCCGCGCCCGCCACGCTGCGCCGCGCCTGCGCCGTGCACCCGATCGTCGCGCTGCAGACCGAGTATTCGCTGTGGACGCGCGATCCCGAAGCCGAGGTCCTCGACGCCTGCCGCGACCTCGGCGTCACCTTCGTCGCCTACAGTCCGCTGGGCCGCGGCTTCCTGACGGGCCGCTTCCAGTCGCAGGGCGACTTCGCCGAGGGCGACTTCCGCACCAACCACCCGCGCTTCGCCGGCGACAACTTCGCCGCCAACCAGAAGCTGGCCGAGGCCGTCACGACCTTCGCGGCGCAGAAGGGCTGCACGCCCGCGCAGGTCGCGCTGGCCTGGGTGCTGGCGCAGGGCGACGACATCGTCCCCATCCCCGGCACCAAGCGGATCAAGTACCTCGAGGAGAACCTCGCCGCGCTGGAGATCGACCTCAGCGGCAAGGAGTGCCGGCAGCTGGAGCAGGCGTTCCCGGCGGGCATCGCCCAGGGCGAGCGGTATGCGGAGCAGGCTATGAAGGCGATTGATAGCTGAAGGAGCGGTTGCCGCCATTGTTGAAACCGGCGCGGCGATCGGCTAACATCTGCCTGGGTCATTTGTTCGAGGGAGATGCCGTCATGGTTCGCCTGCTCGAAGACAACCGCGGGGCCATCGAGGACCTCTGCCAGCGCTTCCGCATCGCGCGCCTTGACGTGTTCGGTTCGGCTCTACGCGACGACTTTCGGCCCGGCGAGAGCGACCTGGACCTGCTGGTCGAATTCGGCCCCATGAGCCCCTACGAGAGAGCCGACGCTTACTTCGGTTTTCTGGATGCACTGCGCACAATGGTCGGTGTCAATATTGACCTTGTGGTGTCCGGAGCCGTGAAGAATCGCATCATCGCTGCCGATATCGAGAGCACGAAGCAGGCGTTCTATGCCGCGTGATCCCAGGGCCTACTTCCAGGACATTGTTGAGGCCTGCCAGGCGATCTCCTCGGCGACGCATCATCGATTTCCGGAACCAGTTGACGCACGAATACCCCACGATCGACGACACGATCGTGTGGGCCATCGCTGACCGGGACGTGCCGGTTCTGCAGCGGGAGTGCCAGGTTCTGCTCGATGCTGACTCCGGGGGTTCCGAATAGGGCGCCCGCGCCCCGCACCACCAAGCGCGCCGGCGAATGCATCAATCGCACAGGCACGCGCTGCCCCAGCGCCGCCGTGACAGGAGCAGCCTCATGGACACCGCCTTCCTCCGAAGCCAACTCAGGATGAGCGCCTGGTTCCTGACCGAGGCCCTCAAGGACATCAGCCACGACGACAGCCTGCGCCCTACCGCCACCGGGCAGACCATCAACTGGCTGGTCGGCCACCTGGCCGATGCCCGGGGCGGCGCGCTGGCGCTGCTGTCGGGCGAGCGCCCCTGGCCCGACGCGGATCTGTCCGCGTACAAGCGCGGCGCCGGCGCGCTGGACCCCGAACGCGCGCTGCCTCTTGATGAACTGGTACGCCGCTTCGACGGTGTGCAGGAACAGCTGCTGCAGCACCTGGACGCGCTGACCGACGAGCGCGCCGCGCAGAAGGCGCCGTTCAGCCCGAGCGGCAATCCGAAGGAAACCGTCGGCAGCCTGATGGGAGTGCTCGCGTTCCACGAGGTCTATCACGTGGGACAGGTGGGCATGCTGCGGCGATGGGCGGGGCTGGAGCGGGTGGTGTAGGGCTCGCGCGTGACGGTGTCGAGTGCCTTTACTAGTGATCCCATCCCGCGCGCCACGAGATCATGACCTCCGTCACCCACTTGCGCCGGCGCAAGTCGTTGGCGACGGAGGCCCCCAGGGAGACTCATCTCCAGCCGGCTACCCGCTCCATATCATTTCGCCAACGTCATCTTCCGGTTCCGCACCTCACCGTCGGCCGTCTCCAGCCGCAACAGGTAGACGCCCGCCGCTGCGGGGTCGCCGGCTGTGTCCCGACCATCCCATTCGACGTGGTGCCGACCGGCTTCGAGTGCGCCGGTGTGGAGGGTGCGCACGACGCGTCCACGCAGGTCGTACACGCCGACGTTCACCCCGCCCGGGCGCGGCAGGTCGAACCACACGGTCGTGCTCGGGTTGAACGGGTTGGGCACGTTCGGATCCAGGTTCAGGACGGTCACGCGCGGCGCGCCGTCCACGCCCGTCACCTGCGCGGGCGCGAGCGTCGCCACGGGCGACTCGTTGCCGTGCCGGTCCACGGCCGTGACCTTGTACCAATCGCCTGTCGCATAGGCCGGATCGGCGTGCTGCGGGGACGACACCTGCGCCACGAGAGTGCCCGCAGACGGGACGAACGAAGCGCCCACGCCACGGTAGACCGCATACCCGAGCAGGTCGTTCTCGGTGTTCGCCGCCCACGACAGCGCCACGCTGCCGCCGGTCATGCTGCCTGCCAGCTGCAGCGGTGCCGCCGGCGCCAGGTTGTCGAGCGAATGACCGGTGATGGCATTGGAGACGCCGAACAGCGACGGCGTCGGGCTGTGCGCCGTGACCACGAACGTCTCGTCGGCATTGGGCACCGCCGGGCCGGTGTCGTTGCGCGTCGCGACCACGAAGCGGTACTGCGAGTCGAGCACGGCGGCGTGGAACCCGATCGACTCCCACGTGCCGGCCGGGAAACGCAACCGCTGCGCCTGCTCGGCGCTCAGGCGCACCGTGCCGATGGTCGAGGCCTGCAGCGCCGCCAACGCGGCCGACTCGTCGGTGGCTTCGACGGCGGCAGCCTTCGCCGGCAGTCCGGGCACAAGGCGCCACACATTGTAGCCCGTCACCTCGGGCATCTCCTCGCCGGCATCGGCATACGGCGCGCTGTACGACAGCGCCAGCGACCCGCCTTCATCGTTCGCCACGTCGGCAGCGGCGGTGATGGCACCGCTCAGCATGGGCAGGTCGCCGTCCGCCTCGATGCGCTGGGCGAGCGCCCTGGTTGAATAGGCCAGCACCTCGTCGAACGTCACGATGGCGCCGTCCGCGCCGTCGCTGACGATCTGCAGGTTGTTGACGTTGCTGCTCGGGACCATCACGACGGCCGTCGCGCTCCAGAGCCGCGATCCCGCGGCATCCAGTCGATTGGCCATGAGGCCCGTGCCCGCCGACCTCCAGGCCACGATGGTCTCGCCGTTCGCGGCTGCAAGCACGCGCGGGGCGGCATCCAGGCCGGGTGTGGTCACCTGCACCGGCTGCGCGAACACGGGCGCACCGGTGGCCGGGGCAAAGCGCTGGACCATCCCGGCATTGCTGTTGGCGGTGAGCCAGCTCAAGCACAGTCCGGTTGCATCCGCTGCCACATGCAGGGCGGCCGAATTTCCCGAGCCGGGTGTCGACAGCAGTTCGAGGCCACCGCTCCCCCAAAGCGCGTTGCCGCCGCCATCAAGGTGGGTCGCGGCCACGCCGAGGTACGACTGCCCGCACACATAGACGCCGCCCGCGCCATCGCTGAGCAGGGTGAGCGGCGCGAGGACGGAAGTGCCGAGAGCGTGAACGCCGCCGGCAGGCCACATCGCCACGCCCGCTGCCGAGATCCGCTGGACACGATAGTCCGTTTCGAAGGTGTCCTGGTCCTGCTCGGCCCACACGACGAAGGCCCCGCCGACGCCGTCGGGCACGACAAGCGGACGCTGGGACGTCATCACCGGGTTGATGGTGGTCACGAGAATGCCGTCGGTTCCCCAAGCCGGCATACCGTCGGGCTGCAGGCGCTGCAGGCGCAACGCCCAGGGAGCGAACCAGGGATTGACGTCGCGGATCAGCGCGGAAACGATCGCATCGCTGCCCATACCGGCGCAGATCTCCGTGCCGCTCGCGACGCGGCCCCCCGCCTGGAATGCCGCGACGCCGGCGGGATCCCACAGATTCGCCTTTGCGGCATCGACGCGCAGGACGCGGGGATCGGATGTGCCGGCAGAACTCAACTCGGCCTGAAACGCGAAGTAGTAACCACCGCCAGGCACGGGCACGAGCCCCGAAGGCACCGCCACGTAGCCGCCACCCAACTGCAGGAGCCACTGCCTTGCGGACAGGGAATCCCAATCGACGTCACCGTTGGCCTGGAGGCGCTGGAGATCGGCATACGCGAAAGCGACGCTCGTCACCACGACCACACCACCGTCGGGCGCCGCATAGGCACGGTTCACATACACACTGTTCTGGTCGATGAACGGCGCGCCGCCCTGGGCCCAGCGGGCCTCGGCCGGCGAGACCGCCGCCAGAAGGACAAGCCCGAGAAGGATCAGGTGATGCGAGGTGTGACGGTGCCGCCGCATGGATGGGCCTCCGGGGTCGGGGATGCTTGGCCTCACCAATGATGAGGTTTCGACCGGCCCATGATGATAGCGCGGATTGGCGACGAAATGGGGCTTAATTGAGTGCCGGCGGCCGAAGTTGGCCTCTGCGTGAGACTTGCGGCAACGCCCGTGTGCTGATCATTTCCGATTTTGCCAGTCCCGCCGTGGTCACCAATGATGCGCGGCCTCGCAACTTGCGCCGGCGCAAGTCTCATCAATGGCCGTTGACCAGGACCCTATCGGATCGCCTTGTCGAGTTGCGGCCGCAACTCCGTGATCACTGTCTCGAAAGAGGGCAATTCGGCGACCAGGGGGCCAAGCCATTGCTCCCAGGTCCTCTCCACATGGCCAAGCACGATGTCCGGGAAGAAGTCATCCGGCCGGGAGAACGCGACGGACCTCAGGGCGCACTTCGCGCTCAGCAAATCGGCAAACCCCTTCAGGTCCATCTGGTCGCCGTAGGCGTCGAACAGGCGCCAGAGATCGTAGTAGTCGCGGGCTCGCGACCGGCTCCAGCCCCGCGCTTCCAACTGGCGCTCATGCTGGAGGATCGCCCTGAGCTTCTCGGCCACGATCTCCTCCAATGCGTAGGCCTGGACCTCGGCCTGTATCGGCTCGCCGTATTCGTGCAGGATCCGTCGCCTGGTCACTGGTCGCATCACGGGCTCGTCCACCGTCACCTCGACTATCACGCGCGTGGTCGGCTCCTTCTGCCACGGCAGCCGCGCTCGGATCGTGAATGCTTCCTGGCCACCGGGATGCGGTTCGCGCTCCGAGTAACGGGCACACACGATATCGACCGGCGCATATTCATCGAGAAGTCGGGCCGCAGCCGCGCAGGCCTCTTCGACGGCGGCGAACAACGCCCGACCAACTGGAACGGCCGGCAGTCCCGTGAAATCCAGGTCTTCTGAGAATCGGTATTCCCCGAAATAGCACTTTTTGAGCGCGGTGCCTCCCTTGAAGACCAAAGCGTCCCCGAGAGCAGGCACCTTGTCGATGCCGGCGAGGATCCACGACAGCAGGTAGTCGCGCTCGAGCACCTCCCACGGCAGGCCCGAATCTCTCCGCGCTTCCTGGAGTCGGGTACGCAGCGGCTTCAAGCCCCCGTCCTCCCAGGCAGGTTCACCTGGATCATCCAGCGCCGATCACAGGGACCCTTCCGCTCACCCGTTGGATCCAGCACCCGGTACCCTTTGATGGGAACCGTGAGGAGCTTTTCGAGGTGCGGAGATGTCACCCCCAGTTGCTCGAGCACCCAGCCGAGTCGCTTGGCGGTGGCGCCATCGAAACGGATCGCATAGTCGATGATCCTCTCCAGGTCCAGGTCGGCGCGCCGGACCTCGAACGCGTGCAGGACCTCGGCGAAGTCTCCGCAGGACTGTGGCTTCGACAATCCGTCGATCAACGTGCGTTCCGGATCCGTCATCGTTACTCGAGCTTCTCCGATCCAGACCTGTTGCGTGCCGAAGAATCGCCTGGGATCGACCCTCACGAAGGTGAAGACGGACCCGCCCGCGGCATAACCATCTTCATGATCAGTGGACCGGGCCCCTCGCACCCGGGGCATGGAGGCGTCAGCCGTCGTCAGGACATGCACGTTTCGGGGCACCTGCTGCGTCAGCCCGTGGAAGTGCATCGCCGACCAATGCGACACGGCAGCCGGCTGGACGAGCGCCATGGCGATCTCGAACTCGTGGACCGGCGCCACTCCCGGGACGGCTGCGGCCAGGGCATACAGCCCCCGGCGAAGCGGGACGATCCAGCCATTGCGATGCAGGTGATGCAGCGCCTCCAGCAGGTAGTCGCCCTTCAGGCCGACCTGCGGGGCGGACTCCCGGGCCTGCGCCGTTGTAAAGATGCGAACGCCCTGAGCGGCCAGGTGCCGGACGAGTTCAATCCCGACGGTGGACTGCTTTAGCTTAATTGTGTCACTCATGGGATTACGTCCAATTGTTGCCGTTTTTCATCTATTCACAATCGATATTCTACGCCGTTTATTGGAATTTGTCCAATCATTGCCGATATTTTACAACCCAAGACACCCGGCGCTTAGGCGGACGGGAAGAGCCGCCATCCATCCTGTCTCACCCCCGCCTGGCTCTTGAAATCCACCGCGATATCGACTATGATCGGTTACCGAACAAAGTACAGGCCGGGAAGACCGCACACGCGATCTCCGCTGGCGGCACCCCACTGAGCACGCGAAGGCCGGCCATGACATCCAAGGCTTCTCTCTCCAAGTCGTCGTTCTGCACCCTGCTCCTCCTTGTGGCCACGCTCGCCGCCGGTTCCGCGCTCAGCGCCACCGTGCCCGTGGGCCTCGGCAGCTACAGCACCACCCTGCCCTCCGGCGCCGTGGGCCCGCAGAACTCATCGGGCGCGAACATCTCGCCCAAGGTCGCGCCCGCCTTCGCGCAGCCCGTGCAGTCGAACGACTTCTGGAGCAGCCTGATCTACCCGTTCTACAGCAACCCGCACACCAACGTGCTCTATGCCCATCCGCTGATGGTCAAGTCCGTCGCCACGGGGATGCAGGTCGGCCACACGACGACGCGTGTGTTTGCCGCCAACGACTACCTGTTCCCGTACTCGCTCCAGCTGACGGTGGGTGTCGCGGGCCTCTCCGCCTCGCAGACGCAGACGCTGGCCTATGGCGACTGGACCGCCACCGCGCGCTGGGCCGATGAGGCCCAGACGATGGAGGCCACGTTCGGCCACGGCCTGCCCTACGTCTTCTTCAAGGTGACCGGCGGCAACGCCGTCGTCACGCCCGAGGGCGGGTTCACGACCTGGTACAACCAGAACGGGACGCTCGGGCTCACGATCCAGGGCCGCAACTACGGCGTCTTCGCGCCGAGCGGATCGACGTGGACGGGCACGGGCCCGCTGACGTCGACGCTGAATGGACAGAACTACCTGTCGATCGCGCTGCTGCCCGACAACCAGCCGGCGACCATCGCGCTCTTCCGGAAGCATGCCTACGCCTTCGTGACGAACAGCACCGTCGACTGGCAGTACGACGAGGCGGCCGCGATGGTGCACACCACCTACTCGTACGTGACTGAGTTGAAGGAGAGCAACGGCACCAGCGTCAACCAGACGATGACCGCGCTCTATCGCCACCAGTGGCTGAACACCTCGGCCCCGATGACCGCCTACTCGTACCCGTCCGTCAACGGACAGATGAAGCTGTACGAGGGCAGCACGTTCACGACCGACCTGCCGTTCTCGGGCGTGCTGCCGGCGCTGCCGGACCGCGGCGACTACAACCGCGCCGAGCTGCTCGCGCAGGTGCAGGCGGCGGCGACCGAGACCCTGGCCGTGGGCCCGACGTACGAAAACGGCAAGGCCATGGGCCGCTTCGCCCACCTGGTCCCCATCGCGGACCAGCTCGGCGCGACGGCCGAGCGCGACCACTTCCTCGCCGAGATCAAGACCCGGCTCGAGGACTGGTTCACCGTCGGCGGCGCGCAGGAATACTCCTACAACGCCAACTGGGATGTCCTGACCGGCTACCCGTCCGGCTACGGCGCGGACAACCAGATCAACGACCATCATTTCCACGCGGCCTACGCCGTCATGGCCGCCGCCACCGTGGCGCAGTATGACAGCACCTGGGCCGCGCAGGACCACTGGGGCGGCATGGTCAACATGCTGATCAAGGACGGCAACAACTGGGATCGCACCGACACCCGGTTCCCCTTCCTGCGGTCACACGACGCCTACGCCGGACACTCCTGGGCCGCGGGCCACGGCGACTTCGGCGACGGCAACAACCAGGAGTCGAGCTCCGAGTCGATGAACTTCGCCACCGCCACCATCCTCTGGGGCGAGGCGACCGGGCAGCCCGACATCCGTAACCTGGGCGTCTACCTGCACGCCACCGAGACGACCGCCGTCGAGCAGTACTGGTTCGACGTGGACAACGCGGTCTTCCCGGCCGACTACCCGCATATCGCCATCGGCATGGTCTGGGGCGGCAAGGGCGTTCATTCGACCTGGTTCGGGGCCAACCCCGAGTTCATCCACGGCATCAACATCCTGCCGGTGAACGGTGGCTCATTGTATCTCGGCCATCATCCCGACCACGTCCTGGCCAACTACGCCGAGATCGTGGCCGAGCGCAGCGGCCAGCCGATCATCTGGCAGGACCTGCTGTGGGAGTACCTGGCCCTCGCGGATGCGGACCTCGCGCTGTCCCACTACTTCGCCGACAGCGCCTACGAACCGTTCGACGGGGAATCGCGCGCCCACACGATGCACTGGCTGTTCAACCTCAAGAAGATGGGCCGCGTGGACACGACGGTCTTCGCCGACACCCCGACCTACGCCGTCTTCCGCGATGCGGGCGGCTACCCGACCTACGTCGCCTACAACGCCGGCTCGGCCAGCCGGCTGGTCACGTTCACGGACGGCTTCTCGTTCACGGTCGGCCCGCGCCAGACCGCTTCGTTCAGCACCTCGCCCGCGAACCCGGACGCGCCGGTCGTGCTGCTGCTGGCGAACAAGACCACCGGCAAGGCCCCGCTGACCATCCAGTTCCAGGGCAGCCAGAGCTTCGACCCGAACGGCAGCCCCCTCACGTTCGACTGGTCGTTCGGCGGCGTGGGCTCGAGCACCATGGCCGACACGACCGTCACCTTCACCGGCGTCGGCGACCACTGGGTCCACCTCACCGTCACCAATGCGCTCGCCCTCTCCGCGCAGGACAGCATGAAGGTCACCGTGCTGCCCAACGGCACGCCCTACTCGGGCTCGCCGGTGGCGGTGCCCGGGCGGATCGAGGCGGAACGCTACGACCTCGGCGGCGAAGGCATCGCCTACCATGACGTCAACGCCAACAACATCGGCCTGGTCTTCCGGCCGGGCGAGGGCGTCGACCTCGAAAACGCCGCCGGCGGCGGCTACGACATGTACTGGATCGTCGCGGGCGAATGGGTCGAGTACACGTTCTCGGTGGCGCAGGCGGGCACCTTCGATTTCGTCCCCTACGTGGCGACCGTCCCGGGCTTCGGCAATTTCACCCTGTCGATCGACAACGTGAACGTGAGCGGGAAGCGGCCCGTGACGTCCACCGGCGGCTGGCAGTTCTGGACGCCGCTGCGGGTCACGGGCGTGCCGCTCGCAGCCGGGACGCACATCATGCGGTTCGACTTCGACTCCGACTCCGACAAGACGGGCTGGCTGTTCAGCATCAACTACATCAACGTCGAGCGCGTGGTCACGTCCGGCGTCGGCGACGGCCAGGTGGCCGGCGCCTTCGGCCCGGCCCGCAACTACCCCAACCCGTTCAACCCGCAGACCGTGATCGAGTACGTGGTCCCCGCCGACGGCCCGGTCAGGTTGGCCGTCTTCGACGCGCGCGGGACGCAGGTCCGCGTCCTGGCCGACGGGCAGATGCCGGCCGGCACGCACGCGGTCACGTGGGACGGGCGGGATGACGAGGGGCGGTTGCTTGCGAGCGGTGTCTACTTCATGCGGTTCGAAGTCGCGGGGGCCGCCCATATCGGGAAGATGGTGTTCCTGAAGTAGTGTGCCTGGGCGGCTAGTGGAAACTGCCGCCCATTCTCCCCCGGTGCCCGGCGATCGCGCCGGCTGCGCCACAGGCGTCTGCGTGGGCTTACCGCTGTGATCGAGACTTCGCTCGATTGACCCCTGATCGCGCGCCGTGATATCGTGCGCCCATGGTCGCATCCTCTGGGCCATGAATGCCCGCGGATCCCGCGATGCAGGGGACAGCCATGCAGCAATGGTACTATATCGCCGATCACAACAAGACCGGACCAGTGAGCGAGGCGATCCTGCGCGGGAAACTGGATGCCGGCGAACTGGACCAGCGCACCTGGGTCTGGACCGATGGACTACCCGGCTGGACGTTGGTCTCCCATGTGGACGGGCTCAGCGACGGCACGCCGATCGCCTGGCCCGCCGTGGACCCTGCCGATCGCCTGCCGGAACCCACGCTGGAGATGCGCGAGCCGTGGTTCCTTCACATCGGAATCGCGAACCTCTTCCTCATGGAATTGCTGAGCGGCGGCGGCTTCCAGCTGTACTGGTGCTACCGCAACTGGCGCTATCTTCGTGACCGCGACCGCGAGCCGATGACGCCCTTCTGGCGTGCCTGCCTGAACGTCTTCTGGATGCACGCGCTGTTCCGGCGCATTCGCCGCGACCAACAACTGGGAAGAACTTGGCCGCCCGCGTTCCCGGCGACGCTGCTGGCGACGATCTGGGTGGCGCTGAACATCGGCGGAGCGGTGGGCAGCTTGTGGTATAGGGAGCATGGGCCGATCATCGCGAACCTCACCGTGCATGGCGCGTGCCTCTGCCTGGTGCCGGTTCAAGCGGCGATCAACCGGGCGAATCGCCGGCGGTCACCGCAGCCGCGGATGTCCCGGTTGAACCTCAGGTCGGTGGTTTGCCTGGGCTTGGTGCTCATGTTGGCGACGACCGCGCTGCCGTAGCACGGCCGCGCGCAGGGCCGTCAGCGGACGGCGACGACCCGCTCAGCCCGTCGCCACCGCTTGAGCATCTCGCGAACCGCTTCGGCGCGAACCGGCTTGCTGAGGTAATCGTCCATGCCGGCCGCCAGGCAGCGGTCACGATCGCCCGGCATCGCGTGTGCGGTCATGGCGATGATCGGCGTCGCACCGATCCAGCCACCTGCCTGGCGTATCGCGCCGGTCGCCTTGTACCCGTCCATCTCCGGCATCTGGCAATCCATCAGGATGAGGTCGTAGGGCATTCCCTGCGCCAGACGCACGGCTTCGTGTCCCGTTGCCGCGACATCGACCAGGCAGCCGAGCCGACTGAGGAGGGCCTGGGCCACTTTCTGGTTGAACGGGTTGTCCTCGGCCAGGAGGATCCGCATACCGGCGGTCACCGACGGCTCGGGTGCGTCCACCACCGCTTCTTCGGATTCCGCGGGTTCCACCTGCGCCGACAGCGGCAGCGTGAGAACGAGGCGGAAGGTCGAACCCTCGCCCGGGGTGCTGCTCGCCTCGATCCTGCCGCCCATGAGCGTGGCCAGCTGGCGACAGATCGCCAGGCCGAGTCCGGTGCCGCCGTAGCGGCGGGTCGTCGACGTGTCCGCCTGGGTGAATCGGTCGAACAGGTCAGGCAACTGCTCCGACGCGATCCCGATGCCCGAGTCGATGACGGATATCTCCCACTGCGCCCGCCCGGCCGGCGACGCCCGGCCGACGGCATGCAGTTCCACGCCGCCGGAATCGGTGAACTTGATGGCGTTGTTCATGAGATTCGTGACGACCTGCCTGATCCGGCCCGCATCGCCCGACACGACCTCCATGCCTGGCCCGTCGATCGTGACGGCAAGCGCCAACCCCTTGGCTTGCGCACCGGCACGGAGCAGTTCGGCAACGTCGATCATCAGCGTGTCCATGTGGAACGGATACGACTCGATCGCGAGTTGTCCGGCCTCGATCTTGCTGAAATCGAGGATGTCGTTGACGACCGCCATCATCGCCTGGCCCGACTTGTAGATGACCTCGGCGCAATCGCGCTGCTCCTCGCTCACGCAAAGGTCCAGGAGTATCTCGCTCATGCCGAGCACGCCGTTCATCGGCGTGCGGATCTCGTGGCTCATGTTGGCCAGGAAGTCGCTCTTGGCGGCATTGGCGAACTCGGCCCGGGTCGCCATCTGGTTCGCGCGGGCCGTGGCGGCCTCGAGGCGGCGGTTCGACTCGTGGAGTTCCGCCGTCGCCACGGTGCGCGCCGTGACGTCGCGGAAGCTCCAGACGCGGCCTTCCACCACGGCGCCGACGCGCTGCGGCTGGGAGTACCGCTCGAAGACGCGGCCGTCCTTCAGTTCCAGCGTGTCGAAGCTGACCTTTTCCGGAGCCCCGTACAGATCCCGCACCGTGGCGACGAAGGATTCCGGATCCTTGAGCTGGTCCAGGACGAAGGCGATCGCCACGTTGTCGTCCTGCGCGGCCAGGACCGTCCCCGGAATCCGCCACATTTCCACGAACTTCCCGTTGAACCGGACGATGCCGCCCTTGCCGTCGGCCACCAGGATACCGTCGGCGGTGGATTCCATGGTGGACTCCAGCAAGGACAGCGTACGCACGACGGCGTCCTCCACCCGCTTGCGTTCGGTCGTGTCCGAAATGAAACCGTACCAGAGCACGGAACCGTCCTCTTCCCGCTGCGCCACAGCGCTGCCCTGGACCGTGCGGACGACGACGCCGTCGGCTCCGACCCGGAACTCGTGCTGCCAGGGGGATTCAGCCAGCGCCGCGGCGCGCATGGAATCGAGGATACCGTCGATGTCGCCCGGGTGAACAACTGCGTAGAACCGGGAGGCGTCCTCGATGATCTCCGCGGCCCCGACGCCGCAGATTTCCCGGATGCCCTCACTGACGAACAGGAAGTTGGCGGTCCCGTCGGGCCGCAGGCGGAACTGGTACACGGCTCCCGGCACGCGACTGGTGATCTTCTGGAGACGATCAAGGACCTCGCGCAGCCGGATTTCGGCATGATGGCGCTCCTCGATCTCCGTCGCCAGGAGGTCGCGCGAGACGGTCGTCCGCTCCAGGTTCTCCATCATCCGGTTGAGGCTTTCCACCAGGACGTTCAGCTCGCCGTCCGCCCTGATCTCGAGGCGCCCGCCGCGATCACCGTCCGCAATGCGCTTCGTCGCCATGATCACAAGAGCCAGGGGGCGCGAGAGTTGCCGTGACACCAGCCACACGGCGCCGAAAGCCAACAGGACGAAGATCCCCCCGCCCCACACGAAACCCTTCAGCGCGGCCGTCCTCGCCTCGGAAATCGCTTCCGGCGGAACGCCGAGCGCGACCTCGAGCAGGGGTTTATCGTCCCGTCCCAGTTCGAGGTGGCGGCGCACGACATAGAGGTCGTCCGCGAGATTGCGGGATGCCCGATGACCTTTGTTGTCCGGGCCGAACGGTGCCGGAGACAGGATCGGATTGTGTTCCCCATCGGCAACCCAGGCCAATGCGAATCCGCGGAAGTTGAGATGCGAGACATACTTCAGGTAGTCGGAAAGATCGCAGTGGGCAACGATGGCTCCCCCGAAACCGCCTGCTTCCGGATCGACCTTGGACCTGCCGACGAGGACGGTGAGACGGCCGTCGTGCCTGAAGGGGCCTTCGAAGAGCACATCGCCCGGCTCTGCCCGGCTCAGCCTGTCCGCGAGCCTGAGGACGCGTTCGTACCTCGCATCTTCCGGCGCGACTCCCGCAATACTTCCGGCGTGGAGCCGCCGCCGGCCTTCGGTGGCGATCGCCTCGTTGCCGTCGCGGTCGAGGAACGCCAGGAACAGGTAACCGCCGCTCCTGCGATTCGTGAAGTTCAGGAAGAATCTCTCGACCCCGGGCCTGGTCATGACCCGGTCACTCTCGGAGCTGCTCAGGAAATCGTTCAAGGAAGGCGACGTGTCGATGACTTCCAGGTCGTTGGCGACGACGGTGGCGAATGCGCCCTGGAAATAGTCGGCAGACGCTTCCGCATCGGCCGCGAGTCGCGCACGCGCGCTCACTTCGATGCCGTGCTTCTCCGTCCGGAAATTCAGGAACCCGAGGACGACGACAAGGGCCACGACAATGCCCACATACATCGTCAGCAACCGCTGGAAGATCGATTGTCCCGTGCCGGCCTTCATCATCGCGCCGCCGTGGGCGTGGCGCCCGGGTGGAGCGCCAACGCGAGGTCGATGTATTCCTCGACGAAGCCAGCGCCGGCGAGATCGATCCCCAGCATCTGCGCGCGCTCGCGGTTCACGATGATGGCGCCCCTGCCGGGAGCGGTGGCCGGAATCCCGGCCGGGACACGGGCCCCCACAAGGATGTCGTGGGCGACCTTCATGGCCTCGTAGGCCTGCTTGTATCCCGAGTCGTCGACGGTCAGGAGCATTCCCTCGGCGGCGAACTGCCGTTCCTGTCCGCAATCCGGCTTCTTCACGTTCTGCAGGTACCAGGAACCCAGCACCATGGGATCCACGGCCTTGCCGTCCTCGTCCTGGATGGTGTTGTGATTCAGGACGAAGAAGGCATCGACATTGCCGCTCAGCCGGACAGCCTCGGATTTCCAGACGGCAACCGAGTTCGTGACCACGCTTCCCGCGAGTTCAAGGGGGAGCTTCCCGTCGCGGGCCAGGTTCTGCAGTTCCTTCGCCTTGGAGCGGCCGGTCTCCGAGTCGTCGGAGAGGATGGCGAAAGTCCGCAGGCCCGGGACGAGTTTCTTCAGGTACTGCAGGCATTCCAGGACGTAGCCGGCCTGGTAGATGCCGGTCACGTTGTGGCCGGGATGTTCGACCGAGTCCAGCAGGCCGTATTTGAGCGGCGTGCCGTTGACGCCCCAGAAGACGACGGGGATGGGCGTGTCGATGAACTGGTTGCCGATGACATTGGCCGCGTTGTCGTCGCCGAGGAGAATCATGTCGGGCTTGAAGGCCCGGATCTCGTCCACGATATGGGCGGCAGCCTGGGCGATTTCACTCCGGTCCGAGTGTCGCTTCGTGTCCATCCAGGCTTTCTTGACGACCGCCCGCGACGTTTCGACATCGTCGTTGCGACTGTACTCCGCCGATTGTTCGTCGGTGTCGAAGTACTTGAGATCGCGCATGGCGGCGCACAGTCCCTTGTTCGTGTCCTGTGACCAGAGGTATTCGCGGTGATAGCTGCTGACGACGAAGATCCGCGCCTTCTTCGGCTGCGCCGGGGCCGCGTTGCCCGCGACCGCAAGAAGGGCGGCGGCGGCCAGCCCGAGCCATTTCACGCTTCGATGCATCGGCAGTTCTCCTCGTGCTCCGAGGCCTGTGTCCTCGGGTGGCGCGCCATCGGATTCGCGATCAGCATTCGCGACGGGACCGGCATGGGGTTCCCCACACTCCGGTTTACGCGGGAATTGTTCGCTGGGATATCGTCTTAATTGGTAGGATATTGAACGTCAATGTTCGGTGCTGTCGGCGGTCAAGACGACAATCAACTCATTGATCAACGATGAGATACGACCGAGTACAGGACATCCAACCACCCATTCCGTCTCTCGCGGACACACCGCCCGCCGGTCCGAAGGCTGTTGCAACGCACCGGCCACTTCAGTTATCATGGACTACTTAGATCTTGATTCGCGGCTCCGCCCCAAGGAGAACCCCCATGCGCATCCCCATCGCCTTCTGTGGCATCGCTTTAGCGTTGGCCCTGGCCGGTCCGGCCGCCGCCGGTAATCCCATTCCGGGCGTCGGCATCGTCGTCAAGAGGAACCCCGGCTCCGGAGGCAACTTCGCCGCGCCCGGCCTGCCCCCGATCCCCGCGGGCTTCTTCGGCCCCGGCTCCGAGCCGTTCGCCGGCGCAGTCGGCCTGGAGTCAGCATGCAGCGCCCTGTGCGGCCACTGTGACGCCGACTGCAACGGCGGGCCGGATGACCGGCTCGACTACGTCGAGAACACCGACACCGGGATCTTCGCCATGGAACTGGCGCCCGTGCACCTCTATTCGGCGGCGCCGATCCAGGTCGCCGTGAACGGCGTCGTGTCGTTCTTCGACGTCTTCATGGAGCTCAGCTGCCCGGGCCCGGCGCCGGGCGCCCGCATCCCCGGTTCACTGCAACTGCCGCCCGGCGCGACGTTCGCGCCGGGGACCTCATCGGTCGTGGTCGCCAGTTCGCTCGACGTGCACGCGCGGTTCACGTTCACCGATGCCGCCACCGGCGCCGCCGTCGGGCAGGCCATCGAGCAGGACTTCCACCTGGTCCTTCAGGAGAGCAACCTTCCCATCGCGCGCCTGGCCGACGGGACCCCGGCAGGAAAGATCGTGCTCGGCCAGGACGGGCCCACCGCGGTGCCGTTCACCTATGCCAGCGCGGGGGGAGCGCTGGTCGTGCAGTTCAAGTCGCTGACCGAGGCGGCCGTCGGCGACCAGAGCGCCAGCTGGGGCTCGCTCAAGAGTCTGTTCCGCTAGTATAGAATGGCGCTTCGCGTCATGTGCGGGGTTCGGTTGGTCCGGGCCCCGTTCCTTATCTCTCGTTGCCTCGCTTGAAGTTCCCCGTCGCCTTCGCCAGCACCAGCTGCGCCGCTGATCCTTCGAGGCCATCCATCCGGGCGAGGAACCTTTCGGCTTCCTTGCCCGCCAGCGTCGTGACGTGCCGGCCCGCCCGATACAACCGGACGTGTCCATCCTTGGCGGCCTGGTAGCTGAACACGTCCTCGTCCAGCCTGCCGCGTCGATCCGTGGTGCCCATGGGCGATGTCCTTTGCCGAAAGGGGAGGTGAAGGAGTGAAAGGACACATACTTCCGAAACGAATCGCCCGCCCGGCTCGCCCTCAGTCCAGCGCCGCCACGCGCCACAGCGGCAACTCGTCGCCCAGTCGCGGCGTCGGCAACAATCCGTTCTCGACCGCTCCGTCGTCGCTCTCCGGCTCGCAAAGATAGGACGCGATCGCCGCCAACGGCTGGTCCATCGGCACCAGCATGGCGCCCGGGAACGCAACGCGGGATGCCCGGCGCCACGACACCGACAGTTCACCCACCGCCGCCGCCTCCAGGATGGCCCGGCCCCCGACCAGTCCCATGCCCTCGACCACCGGCGCCTCGACCTCGTACGCGCCCGCCGCCTCGCGCACCGCCAGCCCGTGCAACCGCAGGTGCTCGCCCAGCGCGCGCGGCACCAGGTACGCCGCTGGCCTTTCCACCACCTTCGTCCCCACGAACCGCCCCAGGTACGGCAACGTCACTGAGCACGGCTCGCCGTCCAGGGTGCGCGGCGTCCGCGTCAGGATCTCGACGGGCTCGGCGCAGCGTTCGAGCGCATAGCGGATGGCGATCCGGTCGCGCGGCGCCTGGCTCAGCGCCACCGTCTGCACCACCTCGTCGCCGTGCGCCGCGACATACCGCAGCGTCTCGAGCATGAACGCATAAGCCGTGCGCACGCGCTCGCTGAACGGGATGTAGCTGTAGCACTCCAGCAGCAGGTCCATGCGGCTGGTCAGCCCGCGGTAGTTGCTGCCGAATCGCGGATGGTGCGGGTACGTCATCCACCCCTCGCCCACGGCCGTCGCAGGTTCGGCTTCGCCGCCCGCGTCCAGCACGCGCTCGTCCTCGACGAAGTTGCCGTACCAGCCCGCGTCCAGGCCGTGGTTCGCGCGCAGCGCCGCCGTCACCGGCGGCAGCAGGCGATCGCGCATGTAGCGAATGGGCTCCTCGCGGCCGCTCTCGATCGTGTGCGGGATGTCGTACGTCATCGAGAAGCGGTGCACCGAGCCGTTCGTGGCGTGGTTGTCGATGGTCAGGTCGGCCGCCCACGGCTGGCAGACGCGCGTCTGCAGCAGGCGCATCTCGGCCGACGCGAACTTCAGGTAGTCGCGGTTCAGGTTGATCTTCGCGGCGTTCTCGCGCGTGCCCACGCCGCTGTCGGGGCCCAGCTGGCCCATCAGCTTCGGTAGGTGCAGCGCGCGGTTGCCCGGGTCGATGGCGTCGTTGCCGTCGGGATTGAACAGCGGCACGATCACCAGCGTCACGTTCTCGAGGATCTGCGCCGCATCCAGGCCCGGCTTGCCGGCGAGCAGGTCGCGCACCAGCATCAGGCAGCCTTCCTTGCCCTCCACCTCGCCCGGATGGATGCCGCTGACGACCAGCACGACCGGACGGCCCAGGCGGCGCGCTTCCGCGGGCGTCTTCGCGCCGGCCGAGGACAGCACCAGCAGCGGCAGTTCGCGCCCCCCGGGGCTGGCGCCGAAGTTCGTCACGTGCAGGCGCGGGTCGCCCATCGCTGTGAGCCCGGCGATGAAGGCCATCACGTCGGCGTGCAGGCTCGTGTACTCGTAGTCGCTCGACTCGGCGCGGGTCAGCAGGGCCATGCGGGTCACTTCCTCCGTAAGGCATCTGGGAGCGGTACCGCGCCCTGACCGCGCCGAAGGAGAGATCCTCGACGGGATCCGGCCAGTAGTTCACCGCGAACACCGGCTGCTCGGCATCGCCGCTCGCAACCGGATGAAGATACCACAGGCGGCCGTGCCCGGGACTTGCGCCGGCGCAAGTCGCGCCCGCCGGCTCCGCGCGACGGCAAATCACACAAAATTTTATCCAATTCCAATTGTCAACGAATGCGATATTCCATCAACTATATTATTTCCCAGTGTTTGCATAACTTTGATTTTCAATTGTCAATGTCGGCAAGTTGCGGTTCAATGGAGCGGTCCGGAGTTCGATCACGAGCGGTGTCGGGGGACGCCACGTTTCATCCGGACTGGATTTTCACTCGTCAGCCAGGAAAGCCCGCAGGCTCGACAGGGGCCCGGCCACCGCACGGAGGACACCATCAAAGGCGCTCCCGGACACGTCCGGACCAGGCGCCGTTGCCCGGAGGTCCGCCATGTCGACCCGTTCCGGCGCCCGCCCGAACATCCGCATCCCAGTCATCGCCTTCACATGTTGCCTGCTCATCGTCGCGATGCTCACCAGCTGCTCGGAAGACCCCGCCAAGGTGAACCCCGCCGACGACGTCGACACCTACGTCAACTCGCTGGGCACCTTCGACGACCCGCCCCCGGACAACACCGGCGAGCACGTCCTGAAGGACGCCCACGCTGACTCCAACCTCGAGCCGGGTGTCGGGCGCTTCATTTGCGAAGTGTCCGACTACCGCATGGACAAGAACCTGCACGAGACGACCGTCTTCAACGCCAACGACCTGTCGCTGTGGCCGGGCGCCCTGGTGCGCGGCGGCGACCTCGACAACGGGTTGCTCAATCCCATCGTCGTCGGCCGCGCGCCCGTCACCGTCGGCACCGACCTGACGGGCCTGACGGCCGAGCAGGGCTCGCGCACCGTCGCCTCGCCGAACCAGCTGACCGTCGGCGGCGCCATCAACGAGATCGTCAGCGCCTACATCGCCGGTCCGGGCGGCGGCCAGGTCGGCGCGCGCCTGAGCTTCGACGAGACCTTCGTCGAGGACTTCAGCCAATCGATGCTCGACCTCAGCATCTCGATGTCGTGGTCGGGCTGGGGCTCGGGCAGCCTGCAGTCCGATTTCTCGGCCTCGACCGAGGAGTTCAATTCCAGCTACCTGTGCCGCTTCTCGCAGGCCTACTTCACCGCCTCGGTGGTGCCGCCGGCCCGCCCGCACGACATGTTTGCCGAAACCACGGAGGTCTCCGACCTCGGCGGCTACATGGACGCCGACGACCCGCCGTGCTACGTCAGCTCCGTCACCTACGGTCGGGTGGGCTTCCTGTCGATCCACTCGTACGCGAGCAAGGACTCGGTCGAGATGGCGGTCAAGGGCGCCTTCAGCAGCATGGGCTTCGATGTCCAGGGCAGCCTCGACGCCGCCTTCACGCGCATCCTCAACCAGTCGGAGATCAAGATCCTCGTGCGCGGCGGCACCGCCTCCGACGGCGTGCTGCCCATCGTCGGCGACCGTATCCAGGGCATGTACGACTGGATCGTCGGCGGCGCCGAGCTGACCAGGGCCAGCGACGCCGTGCCCATCTCGTACACGACGCGCTACCTGAAGGACAACCGCCTGGCCTCGTTCGCCTACGCCAACGAATGGAGCACCGAGGAGTGCGCGCCGGCGACACTGCTGTGGCAGGTCAACGTGCCGAAGCTGTCCTGCGTGCTGGCCAATGACGGGAGCAGCGACTACGACGAGGAGACGTACTACACCTTCGATCTGCAGTACCAGCCCTTCGAGGGCGCCGCGATCGTCACCGAGACCATCGCCTCGCGGCCCGAGGAATCGTACGTCCAGATCTCCGAGGGCGGGTCGTACACGATCACCGATGGCTGGCGCAATGTCTGGCTGCCGGAAAGGGCGGGCGCGAAGATGCGCCTGCACATCGCGGTCTACGACTATGACGCCAGCTCGGCCAACGAACAGCTCGGCAACTTCTGGACCGACTGGTACGCGTGGCCCGACTGGCGCTCTGCCAGCGCCTGCGCGTTCCCGGCCGGATTCCCGACGCCGGGCGGACCTGCGGCCACCTGCTCGCGGCACATGATGGACAGCGGCGGCGACATGGTCGTCGACTGGTCGATCCGGTTGCTGACACCGCCGAAGTAGGCGGCATCGCACGACAGGGCGACAAGAGCGGCCGCCGGGAGAGCCTCCCGGCGGCTGCGTGCTGCCGTCCAGCGCCGTCAGGTTGTCGATCGAGCCGTCGTCGGCGCGGAAGAACGTCGCGCCGGTGCCGGTCGCGCACGCCACTTTCAGCCGGGAGCCCTCTCCATATTGTCGGGGCGAGGCCGCAATGACTGGGTTGTGCCGCTGAAATTGTGTCCGGCCGCGCCGCAGATGGGCGCGGCCGGTTTTCATTCACTGATCAGGCCGCGAACTTCAGCTCATGGCGCCGCTGACGCGGCAACGCTCGCGTCGTGATCGCCCGCCAGTAGTAATCAACCCAGCGTGCGGGCAAACTCGTCCGACTGACGAAGAGCCGCCGCTCCAACAGCTCTTCGACAGTCACGCGGTGATCCATCGCTCCCCGAACCTCGGCCGGCGTCGGCCCCCGCGGCCGCTTCTCCCGCCGGCTCTTCATGTAGTTCCGCCACACCAGGAACACCGCCAACCGCTCTGCGCTCGCCTGCCGACGCTTAGACCACGCGATCGTCTCACGCTTGTGGTTCGCGCTGCTGTGCCGCAGGAGCAGGTCCGCCAGATTCACAGGGAACAACGGATTGCCGGCGTCCCGGCGCTCCTTGCTCGAGGTCACCAGATGGGTGACCTCGCATCGAAGCGCCTTGATCGCCTGCGGATAGGCCCTGTGGTCATCGCTCAGAACCGTCAGACGCGGCTGGGATCCGGCGACCACCTCGAGCAGGTGCTTGACGTCCTTGCACACCGCCTTCGGGTCCGGGCGACCCAGCACTGCCTCCAGGCGTTCACGCTTTCGCTTCTGCGCTGGCGTCATGGTCCCTGACCTGCGCACCTCACTGTCGGTGAAGTAGACCATGAAGTCGGACTCGGGCTCGATGGCCAGATGATGATGGAACGGCCAGTACTGGGAGTGCTCGAAGGAGACAAAACCGTCGATGGCGACTCGCTCTGCCGGCGACGCTGTTCTCATCTGCTCGGTGTGGTAGAGCAGGCAGTGGCGGCCTAGCCGGGCAAGCTGGCCGTCGATGGTGGAGGGCGCGACGTTCAGGTCCCTGGCGATCTGGCGGTTTGCCATGCAGCCGGTGGTCTTGGTCAGGAGCTGCGGCAGGACATCGGGGCGCTTGAGCCAGTAGGTGGTCGAAAAGGTCTGGGTGCTGAATGAGCGGCGGCAGTGCAGGCAGAGGAACCGCTGGATACAGTGTGGGGCGACCTGTCGCTCAAAGGTGCCAATGCGTTTGAAGCGCCAGCCGGCGTCCAACTGCATGTGGTATTTGCAGTTGTCGTTTGGGCAGTGGGGCGGAATGAACGAATCGTCTGTGTTGCTCATGTCTGGCCCGGGCATGGCCCAGGCCAGACACAATTTCCATGGCACAACCCAGGTTTTCAGGCCAGCCAGGCGACTATGAGCGCGGCGTCGATCCCCGCCCACAGCCAAAGTGCCCAGTACATCCCCTGCTCGTGCGCGGCCGCATCCATGGCCGCTGCCCGCGCGCGCCAGCGCAGCAGGTGCGCAAGCCAGAGGAACATCGCCAGCGCCGGCAGCCACAGCAGCCGGGAGCGCGCGCCCGCTGCCAACGCTGCTTCGAGGGCTACCAAGGCCGCGAATCCTAGTCCCAGGGCCAGCGCCAGTGCGCCGCGGGGCCCCAGTCGGGTGCTGAGGGTGCGATCGCCCCGGGCGCGGTCCGCCTCGATCTGGTAGATCTGGGTCAGCGGGTAGAACGAGCCGAACAGCAGGGCGAAGCCCAGGCAGAGCAGGGCGGCGGGCAGCACGCCCCCCGGCACGTGCCCCGGCAGGGCCGCGCGCCCGGCCAGGAGCCCGGCCGCCGTCGTCCCGGCGCCGTAGCCGGCCATGTTCACGGCCAGGTCCAGGCCCGGCTTTCCCTTCCAGCGCGGCCGCGGGTGCGAATAGGCCACCGACAGCAGGAGGCAGGCCGCGGTCACGGCCGCGAACGCCGGCCCGACCAGCCAGGCGCCGACCGCCACGCCGGCGGTCATCCAGGCCAGGGCGGCCCCAGCCAGCCACCGAGGGGGCTGCGGCGGCTGGCGCAGGTAGGCGACGGCGCCGGCATCGCGGTCCCAGGCGCTGTTGAAGGCCAGGGTGCCGCCGTTGAGCAGCACCACCCAGGCCAGCCAGCCGCCCAGCAGCGGCCAGGGTGAAAGACGGGCCAGCGCGGTTGTCACGGCGGCACCCGGCGGCAGGGCCAGGGCGACGCCAACCACAAGCTGGGCGCTGAGGATGGGCCACTGCCGGGGACGGGTCAGCCGCAGGGCGTCCGCCAGGCCCGGGCTCCTGTTCATGGCGTCTGCACCGAGGGGACATGGGCGGCCGCCGGCAGGGGGCGCGCGGCGGGGCCGTCGCAGACTGCCCGGCCGGCGGCTGCCGCGGCGACCTGCTGTTCCAGCCAGGCCAGGTCCAGCGTCGCGTTGACACACATGCGATCCATGCCGGCCAGCGGTGCCAGCAGCGCCGGCACCTCGGGCACGCTGCGCAGCGCCTTGACCATGCGGTCGTGGCACGCCGAGGCGATGATCACGTCGGGCTTGAGGGTGCGCGCCATCTCGAAGGCGATGTGGCTGCGGAAGGCGACGAGCGCCTCGACATCGTGACGGCGGCAGATCTGGGCGACATCACCGAGCGGGCAGCCCATGCAGGCCAGGCACTCGTCGAGGCCGTGCTGCACGTCGACGTGGCAGCCTGTCTTCTTGACGCAGCGCGGCATGATCAGCAGCGCGCGGCGCGCCGGGGCCTTCGCGAGGTGACGCGCAACACGGCGGTTCTGGCGCCGCGCCAGCCACGCGATGAACGCTTCTTCCCCGCGCCCGAACGGCCGCAGCGCCCGGCGGGCGGTGTTCACGGCCCACACGTACCAGCGATGGCGCCACGGCGAGCGGAAGCTCATGCGCCGCCCCCCAGCCGATGCGCCGCCCACCGGCGGCGCACCTGATAGGCCAGCACGCCGAAGCTCACCGCGACGTTCAGCGAACGCTTGGCGCCGAACATCGGGATCTCGACCACCAGGTCGGCCAGTTCCAGCAGCGCCGGCGCGACGCCGTTCACTTCATGCCCCACGACGAAGCAATGGGGGAACGGCAGGTCGGCCGCCTCCCAGTCAACGGCGCCGGGGGCCTGCTCGAGGACCACCAGCGGGATGCCGTCGGCGCGCAAGCGACGCGCGCACTCCGCAGCGTCGGGCCAGTAGTCCCACGGCACGGTCTGCGTGGCGCCGAGCGCGGTCTTTTCGATATCCGGCCGCGGGGGCGTGGCAGTGACGCCCGTCAGGTAGAGCCCGGCCAGCCCGGCAGCGTCCGCGGTGCGGAACATCGAACCGACATTCCAGGCGCTGCGGACGTTGTCCAGGAGGGCATACGCCGGCAGGCGGCCCTCGGGCAGCGAGCCGCGGCGGGGCGGGGGGCCGGCGGCGGCGGCGGCGTGGGTGGGATCTAGGGCGCTCATGGACCCCATACTGGCCCAGAAAGGGCCGATTGGCAACCGTCCGGCGCTGTTTCCCTGCACCATCGACGTGGCGCTAAACCCCATTGGGCAAATGTCGATATCCACTTTCGGACAGGGTAATCGCCAGCAACCGGATCGGGGCAGTGCGCCTAAATGAAGCGACAGACCGTCAGCTTGTGCGTCATCGCGCGTGACGAGGAAGCCACCATCGGCATGGCCATCAAGTCGGTGCTGGCGCTCGTCCACGAGATCGTCGTCGTCGACACCGGGTCGCGCGACAATACGCGGATCATCGCCGAGGGCTATGGCGCCCGCGTCGTGGACGTGGCCTGGTCCGACGATTTCGCGGCCGCGCGCAACGCCGCGCTGGCCGAGGCGCACGGCGACTGGATCCTGTTCCTGGACGCCGACGAGATCCTGCAGCCCATCCGCCCGGTCGAGTTCCAGCGCCTGCTCAACGATCCCGGCGCCGCGGCGTACCGCCTGCGGATGATCTCGGCGCAGCCCGGGGATGCCGACCAGGTCGAGGGCCGCGTGCGCCTGTTCCGGCACCTGCCGGAAGTCCACTACCGGTACCCGATCTTCGAGCGCGTGACCCCGGCGCTGAACGACTGGTGCGCGCGCAGCGGCCAGGGCATCTTCGACTGCGAACTGGCAGTCATGCACGACGGCTGCGACGCCGACCGCCGCGCGCGGGCGCGCGAGCGCAACCTCCGCATCCTGCGCAAGGCGATCTCCGCCCATCCGGACGAGCCTTACTTCCACTACCGCCTGGCCTGCGAGTCGCTGTCGCGCCTCGATGACGAGATCCTGCCGGTGGCCGGCCTGGAGTCCGCCATCGGCCACCTGCATTCGGCCTGGCAGAAGGCGTTGTGGCTGGACTCCGACTACCGCCGCACCCTGCCGTGGCTGGCCGACCTCAGTGCGCGGACGGCTGCCGGCCTGCTGGCGCTCGACCGCGTGCAGGAGGCCTGGACCGTCGTCAACAGCGCGCGCACCGTCTTCCCGGACCACCCGCTGGTGTTGCTGCAATCGGTCGCCGTTTCGTGCCGCCTGCTCGAGGAGGCGGGCGAGCAGTGGGTCGGCGCTTCGGCCGCGGCGCTCGTGTCCGGCATCCGCGACGACCTGGCGCAGATCCGCGAGGGACGCACGAGCACCTACGGCGCCGCTCTGGACAGTCGCGTGCGGGACCTGTATCCTCTGCGCTACCTGGGTGAACTGGCGCTGCTCGAAGGGCGTGTCAGCGATGCCGTCGGGCTGTTCGAGCAGGCGCTGAACCTCGATCCGTCCTATTCGTTCGGCTGGCTGGGCATGGCCGAATGTTCGCGGTTCGCGGGCGACCGCAAGCGCGCGCTCAAGCTGTACCTGCGCACGGTCACGGAGAACCCGGGCAACCATCGCGCCTGGCTGCGGGGCTGCGACCTGATGCACGAGATGGACTTCCACGACAACGCCGTCAGTTGGTGGCGCGAGGTCGAGGAGCGGTTCCCCGAGCATCCGGCCGTGCGCTCGGCCCGCACCCAGGTCACCTCTGGAATCGTCCCGGAGCCGCAGCCCGCCTGACCGGGCCCACGGGCCCGGGCTCATGCTCGGGTCCCGCAGGCGGTCTTCCCGCCGTGCCTGGAGTCTTCACCATGACCGAAGCCGACCAGCCCGGCGCCGCCGGAACTGTCCTGTTTCCGGGAGAGTTGCCGCCGCGCCGCCGCATCTTCACCAACCGCAACCTGCGGATGGGGTCGATCACCGCCATCGGTTTCGACATGGACCACACGCTGGCCATCTACAACGTCGAGAATTTCAGCCGGTTGTGCTTCGACATGGCGCTCGAGCGCCTGGTCGCCGACCGCGCCTATCCCGAGTCCATCCTGGCGATGCCCTGGCACCCGGACGCGGCCATCCGCGGCCTGGTCGTGGACAAGAAGCTGGGGAACCTGCTGAAGATCGACGGCCACGGTCACATCACGCGCGCGCGCCATGGCACGTCGTTCCTGGACCGCGACCAGCGACGCGGTGCCTACCCGCGTGGCCGCACGCGCATCGGCACGCCGCGCTACCGCGTCTTCGACACGCTGTTCGACCTGCCCGAGGGTAGTCTCTACACGGCGCTGGTGGAACTGGCCGCGCGCGGCGAGGTGCCGCTGCACGTGTCGTTCCGCCGCCTGTACGACGACATCCGCGAAACGGTGGACACGCTGCATGCCGACGGCACCCTGAAGGCGCGCATCATCGCCGACCTCGGCAGCTACTTCATTCGCGACCCTGACCTTGTGCCGACACTCGGGCGCTTCCGGGCCGCCGGCAAGCGGCTGTTCCTGCTGACCAACAGCGAGGTCGAGTACACCGGCGCCGTCATGCAGCACCTGGTCGGCGGCGAGCCCGGTGCCTGGGAGGGTCTCTTCGACGAGATCGTCTGCACGGCGGGCAAGCCCGGTTTCTTCCTTGAACGCGGCCCGGGCCGGGCCGTCGAGCCGGGAGAATGCGCGCTGCTGCCGAACCACCGCGGCTGCGCCTACGTCGGCGGCGACTGCTTCTTCCTGGAGCGGCTGCTGGAAGCCAGCGGCGACGGCATCCTCTACTTCGGTGACCACACCTACGGCGACATCCTGCGCAGCAAGAAGAGCGTGGGTTGGCGCACGGCGATGATCGTGCCCGAAATCGAGACCGAGGTGGCCAACCTGACCCCGCTGCGGGGCGCCTGGCAGGAACTCAACGCGCTCGAGGAGCAACTGGAGGACCTGGTCGAGGCGCGGGACCTGCTTCGCGACCGCGAACGCGAGCAGGGAACGGACGAAACAGAGGCGCTGGCCCGGCTGGAGAAGCGGTTGGGCGACGCCCTGGGCCGCCGGGCGCGCCTGCAACGCCAGCTGCGGGCGGCCTTCAACCCCCACTGGGAGTCGCTTTTCCGCGAAGGCCGGGCCGCCAGCCGCTTCGGGCGGCAGATCACGGAATTCGCTTGTATCTATACGAGCAGGGTGTCTAATTTTCTCGGCTATCCCGCCGACAAGTTCTTCTCGCGGCCCCTCGAAGTGCTTCCGCACGAGCGTTGGGCCTTGCCGGAATCCTGACCGGTCAGCCGGTCGTCGCCTGAGGAGTCGCGCATGCTGGGTCCCAAGACCGTGCTGGTGGTCGGCACCGGCACCATCGGCGAGCCGCTGCTGGGCCTGCTCTGCAATTTCAAGGGGCAGTTGGGCATCGACGAGGTGCTCTTCCACAAGCGCACGCCGCTCTTGTCGGACCGCTCGAAGGTGCAGGACCTGATCCGCCGCGGCGCCCGCCTGGTCACCGACAAGGACCGTGTCGACGGTTTCACGAAGATGGGGCTGCCGGTCGAGATCACGACCGACGAGGCGCTCGAGGCCGCCCGCGTGGTGGTCGACTGCACGCCCAGCGGCAACGCGATGAAGGAGCGCTGGTACCAGCAGTACGAGCAGAGTACCGACGTCTTCATCGCGCAGGGCTCGGAGTTCGGCTTCGGCAAGCCCTATGCCCGCGGCATCAACGACGACACGCTGAAGGTGGGCCGCGACAAGTACCTGCAGGTGGTCAGTTGCAACACCCACAACATGTCGGTGCTGATCAAGACGTTCGGCCTGGCCGACATCGGGCCGGAAAACCTGGTCGAGGGCCGCTTCATCTGCATGCGGCGGGCCAACGACATCAGCCAGGACGCCGGCTTCGTGGCCAGTCCCCAGGTGGGCGCGCACAAGGACCAGCGCTTCGGCACGCACCATGCGCGCGACGCCTGGCACCTGTACCAGACGATGGGCTCGGCCTACGACCTGAACCTGTTCAGCAGCGCGATGAAGCTCAACAGCCAGCTGATGCACATCATCCAGTACAGCCTGAAGGTGCGCACGCCGGTCACGCGCGACGAACTGGTCGGCCGCCTCGAGGCCGACGACCGCATCGCGTTGACCTACAAGACGACGGCCAACAGCGTCTTCTCGTTCGGCCGCGACCACGGGTTCTGCGGGCGCATCCTCAACCAGTCCGTGATCCCCGTCGACACGCTGCACGTGTCGTCGGACGGCACGCAGATCACCGGCTATGCGTTCACGCCGCAGGACGGCAACAGCCTGCTCAGTTCGGTGGCGGCGGTGGTGTGGGGGCTGTACCCGGAGACGTACGACCGCATCGTGCAGTGCCTGAAGCCCTACTTCTTCCAGGAAGTCTGATCCGCAGGCACGCGTCAGCTCCGCAAATACAAGTGAACCGCGCCGGGCGTCCCGATCAGGACCCCGGCGTGCTCACGCCCAGTTCCTTCCTCAGCAAGGCCGTCTGCGCCAGGATGGGCAGGTCGGGATCGGCCTTCGCGAGCGCCTGTTCCAGTGCCTGCAATGCCGCGATCGCGGCCTCCTGTTCGCCGAGTTCGCGATGGCAGCGCGCCTTCAGCAGCAACGCGTCCGGCTGCCGCGGGTTGATGGCCAGCATGGGGTCGAGTTCCGCCAGCGCCTCGCGCGGCTTGCCCTGGGCGTGCAGCGCGGCGGCCAGGCGGTACTGCAGGTAGAACAACTCGTGGCGCGGGGCCCCCGGCGCCAGGATGCGCAGCGCCGAGCCCCAGGCCGCGGCGGCGCGCGGCGAATCGCCGGCCAGATCGGCGGCAATCCCCTCGAACTGCTTGCCCGTGCTCTCGACGCCCTGCCGGGCCTTCTCGTAGCGTTTGTAGGTGTCGTCGGCGCGCATCGCAGCCAGGGCCGAATCGATGACCGCCTGGGCCGCGGGCGTGCGCCCGAGGTAGGCCAGCCGCACGGCGCGGTAGATGGCCGCGGCATCCTGGTCGGGGTAGTGCGCGACGAAGCGGGCCGTGGACTGCGCCAGTTCCTCCTGCAGCCCTGCGCGCAGGTAGCTTGAGATGATCTCGCGGTCGACGCGCACCTCGAGCTCGGAACCCGCGACCTGGCCGCGCAGTTTCTCGAGGATGTCCAGGCCACGCCTGAGCTCGCCCCTTGCCAGGTAGACCTTTCCGAGGTTGATCAGCGAGTGGTAGAAGTCGCTCTGCATCGTCACCGACTTGACGAATTCGGCCTCGGCTTCCTCGTAGCGGCCGAGCGCCATGTAGACCTCGCCCAGCGAGTCGTGCGGGTTGGCCAGGTCGGGCGCAAGGAACGCGTACTTCTGCATGTACTCGATCGCCTGCTCGTAGTTGCCGCGGTTGAGCTCCATGTAGCCGAGCTGGTTGTAGCTGTTGGCGTAGTTGGGATCCTTCGCCAGGATGCGCAGCCAGGCCTTCTCGACCTCGTCCCGGTCCTGCGCCAGTTCGGCGCGCTCGGCCGCGGCCACCAGCATGTAGATGTTCTCGGGGTCGGTCACCTTGAGCGACTGGTACACCGAGTCGCGCATCACGTAGTACCGCGAGCCGTTCACCGAGCCGAGGCGCAGCTGCGCCAGCAGGCGGCGGTGGTCGTCCTTCACCGCGGCGGTCAGGCTGTCCGCGCGCGCCAGTTCGTGCTTGAGGTTCTGGCGTTCGCCCAATTGGGCAAAAGCAAGCGTGCGCGAAATGGAGGCCTCGGCCAGCGCCGGGTCGGCCTGCAGGGCCTGGCCCAGCTTCTGGACAGCGGCGCGCAGCCGGAAGGCGTGCAGGTCGGCGGTGCCCTCGTCGCACAGGCGCACGGCCTCGGGGTTGTGCGAGGCGCCGCCGTGGTTGCGCGAGCCGGTCGCCATGACGCCGAACGCGATCAGGGCGACGCCGGCCACCAGCGCGATGATGATCCACTTCAAGACATTGCCTCCACGGTCGTGATCTTCAGGCCGAGCATCGTGATGTCGTCATCGGCGTCGTCGCGGCCGCGGAAGCGGCGCAGGTCGCCGGTGATGGTGGCGAAGATGTCCGCCAGCAGGTGGGCCCGCTCGCTGTAGAGCAGGTCACCCAGGCGCGTCTCGCCGAAATCCTCGTCGCCGTCGGGTCCCTTCGTCTCGGTGACGCCGTCGGTGTACATGAACAGCAGGTCGCCGTCCTCGAGCGTCGCGTGGCCCTCGTCGTAGGTGCCGAAGTCGAAGGCGCCCAGCGGCAGGCCGCCCTGTTCCAGCAACTCGCGGCGCCCGTCGGCGCGCACGATCAGCGGCGGGTTGTGCCCGCCGGAACTGTAGACCAGCTGGCGCGTGGCCGGGTCGTACATGGCCAGGAACAGCGTCGCGAAGTGCTGCGGGTCCGTGCTGGCGTGGATCTGGCGATTGATGCGCTCGAGCAACAGGCCCGGCGAGTCGCACATATCGCACTGCGCGCGCAGGGCGGCCTGCAGGTTGGAGGCCAGGATGGAGGCCGGCACACCCTTGCCGCTGACGTCCGCGATCACGATCGCCAGCCGGCCGTCCTCGCGCTCGATGACGTCGTAGTAGTCGCCCGAGACCTGTTTGCTGGAGATGTTGATGGCGTCGATCTCCATGCCGGCGGCCTGGGGCAGCCGGCGCGGCAGCAGGCGGGCCTGGATCTGGCGCGCCATCGCCATCTCTTCCTCGAGCTTCTGCTTGGTCGCCTCCTCGGCGTACAGGCGCGTGTTCTCGATCTGCAGCGCGGCCTGGCCGGCCACGATCGACAGCAGGCGCAGTTCGTGGAGCTGGTATTCACCGTCACCGGGCCGGCTGGGCAGGGCCAGGACGCCCACCAGGCGTCCCTGCAGCACCATCGGGATCAGCAACTGGATGCCGGCCTCGGCGAGAGCGTGCTGCTCGTTCAGGCGCTGCTGCAGCTCGACCTGCTCGCGGGTGATGGCCTGCCGGCCGATGGCCTGCTCGGCGCCCGGCGCGTCGGTCCACAGGGGTTCGCCGCGCTGGACCAGCTGCGGCGCCACGCCGGCCAGCGACAGCTTCTCCGGGTAACGGGCCCGCGGCGCGGTCGGCTCGCTGTCGTCGTCCGGCCCTGTCGCCAGCGTGAGGCGCTGCCGCGTCAGCGCGGCCAGCGTGTAGGTGGCGCCGCCGCCGCCCGGCGGGGCCAGGTAGACGGCCAGGCTCGGCAGGTCCAGCACCGCCTGCAGGCGCGCGCCCACCCAGCGCAGCATGGCCTCGCGCTGGATCAGGCGCGGGATCTCCTTGCTGAACTCCTCGATCAGCACCGCGAGGTTGTCGCGCGAACTGAAGAAGCGCGCGTCGAGCCCGCGCTGCAGTTGCCGGCGCACGGGCCACAGCCCCGCAGCCACGGCCAGCGCGGTGCCCGCGGCGGCCAGGGGCCCCGCGCCCGGCAACACCGTCAGCACCTTGCCGCCCAGCCACCAGGCGCCGCCCAGGAACCCGCCCCAGACCAGCGCCGAGAGCAGCGCGTAGGACAGGTTGCGCTTGAGCAGCACATCGATCTGCAACACCTGGTAGCGCGCCACGCAATAGCCGAACGAGATCGGGATGGCCGCCAGCGGCAGCGCGCCGAGCCGCGTGAGCCCGGTGCGGAACGAGAGTTCCTCCATGCCGATCTTGAAGATCAGGAACGGGATGACCGCTCCCAGCGTGCCGACGGTCAGGATGCGCACGCGGCGGCGCATCAGCGGGTCGCGGTAGCTGAAGTAGCCGTGCACCAGCGCCGCCAGGCCGCAGACGTAGAAAATGCCCAGGACGATCCAGCTGGCCGCGTGGATGCGGGCGCCGTGCGAGCCCAGAAACTGGTCCACCGAAAAGCGGATGTAGAGAACCCAGGGCAGGATGTAGAGCAGCGGCACCAGGAACGGGTGGCGCGTCAGCGTCAGCTTCTTCGTCGGGAAGACAAGGAAGAAGTTGAGGAACACCGCCGGCAGCATGAAGCGTGCGAACGCGCCGAGGTTCTGCGTGATTAGGGCGCCGAGGAAGTAGGACGCGGCCTGCAGGTTCGTCATGAAGTACAATGCGAACAGCAGGCACAGTCCATAGAAGAGCGCGGCGGGGCGGTCATCGTGGCTGCGCAGGTAGACGGCGAAGCCGATCACCAGGTAGATGGCCGCCAGCACGACGTTGACGGCGTAGTCCTGCATGTCGACGCGCGTGGAGGTCAAAGGTACGGTGACGGTGATCTGCCCGCCGTCGCGCCGGATCAGGTAGTTGACGTTCTCGCCGGGTTCATGGCGGCGCAGTTCGCGCGCGGCGCTCTGGGGCGAATCGACAATGGACTTGCCGAGGCCGACGATGATGTCGCCCTGCTGGAGGGGCGTCGGCGGCCCGTTCGGGCGGTCGATGACATCCAGGACTTCGAGCTGGGGACGGCCGAGCAGCCAGACGGTGCCGTCGCTCGGGCGCGTGCGGGTGGCATCCCAGCCGCTGAACACGAGCGCCGCCACGGTCAGGAACCCCATCGCCAGGTGGGCCTGCCGTGAAAGCAGCAGCCTGGCAAGGCCGGACAGGGCTGGGGGCTGCTGCCGAAGAGGCGGCATGACGCTCCGGGGTTCGCGGGTCCGGGTGAACGGCGGCCGCGGCGATGAGGCCGGCTCCGAGCCGGCAGTATATCGTGGATGCCGGCCTGCGGCATCCGCCAAGCGCGGGGCTACCCGCAGCGTTGACAAGGTATTCGGCCGCACCATCGGCCGGCGAGGGTTAATGACGTTCGAGGCCCCCGGAGGGTTGCATGGCGGCGACAAACGTGCGGACGAAAGCGGTTACCTGGGATCCGGCGGCCCTGCCGGGGCCGGTGCGGGTCGGGCGGGGCCGGCTGGCCGTCACGGCCGCGGTCCAGGCGGTGGGCCGGGACCTGCTCGTGACCGTCACCGGGGGCCAGGCGCATGCCGGCGCCACGGCGGTCGTGGCCCCGGCGGCCGGTCGCCGGCAGGGATTCGGGCGGTTGGCGGTGGTGCCGCCGCACAAGGAAGGTCCGCTGGCCGAAGCGGGGGCGGTGCGGGTCGCCCGGGCGGCCGGGTGCACCTGCGTGTGCGTGGCCGGCATCCATCAGGACGCGGCCACGCCGCAGGAGATCAAGGCGATCGTCGCCAACGCGCTCGGGGCCGTCGACCGGCTGGCCGACGCCCTGGCGCGCGTGCCCGCCGATCAGAGGTACTGCAGGGCCAGCGTGCCGAAGCCGAGCACGCCGTAGGACAACCACGCCGGGTGCTCGCGTCCGAGTTCGTCGCGGCAGCGCAGCGAGGCGCGCCAAGCGGCGGCGCCGGCGCACCAGCCGCGTCCCATGCCGTCGTAGAGGTGGCCGGCATAGATGCGGGCCGGACGGCTGAACAGCGGCACCAGCGGGCCGACGAACGTCGAGGCGCCCGCCTGCACGAAGCGCGCACCCAGTTCCGGCACCGCACACCAGCTGTTGGAAACCACCAGCGGCGGCAGCTGCCCGCGCTGCCCGAGGGTCTCGGGCGCGACCGGGCCGTCGTCCAGGAGCCACGCCGAGGCGCCCGCCGCGCTCGAGCGGGCCGTCGGGCCGCTGTCGCCGCCGCTGAGGCCGGCTTCGACGCGCGCCGTGCGCCGGTTGTGGGTCGTGCAGACATCGTCCAGCAGCGACGTCACCGGATCGACGCCCAGGATCTCGCCCTCGCAGCCCATCGCCTCGGCCAGGCTTTCGTCGTCGGGATACGAGGCTTCCTCGATCAGCTTGTTCATCCAGTACTCGCCGAGCGTGTCGTCGTTCCGCGCCGGGGCGCTGACCGGGCCGGCGAAGTGGAGGATCTGGTAGGCCACGTTCTGGTCGCACAGCCGACCGGGGGTCACCGCGTCCTGCGGCACCTCCAGGTGGGCCAGCGGGCGGCCCGGCACGCCGCCCTCGAGGGCCAGGCCGATGGCCTCGGCCTCGCGATAGATCAGGCGCCGCATCTGCGGGTCGGTGTGGCCGGGGATGAAGAGCAGTTCGGGCAGGCGGGCGCCCGGTTCCTGCAGCTGGTCGCGGATCGCGCGCAGGTCCTGCGCGCCGCCGTCGCCGACCAGGAAGCCGGCCCGCACCTGGCGCTGCATCCACGGGCGGTGCGTGGCCGAGGGCGGCAACGCCGCCGGGCGCAGGCTGGCGCACAGGGGATGCTGCTCGAGCACGAAGTTCAGGCCGTTGTGCAGCCAGGTCCAGGGCAGGGCCAGCCAGGCCTTGTCCACCACCAGGTGGAAGCCGACCAGGTTGTCGTGGGTGGTCTCGCCGACCGACATGGCGTCGATGGTGGCGGCGCGACGCGACCCGTCGAAGGCGTGGGGGACGGCGGCGGTGATGGCGCCGAACAGCCCGCGCCCGACCTCTTCCATGAGTGGCAGCAGCGTCGGCGCGTCCAGCCCGTCCCGCTGCTGGATCTCCGGATAGCGCGCTGTCTGGGCGGCGGCAGCGGCCAACCCGGCGTCCAGCGACTGGTCGGTTCCCGGCTCGGGCAGGATGATATCGATCCAGCGCATGACGTCCTCCCGGCCGGCGGCTGCCGCATGGCGCGCGCCCGGCCGATTCAAGCCATTGTCCGACGGGCACTTGCCGTCATTGGTGAAGGTCTGTCCCGAAGATTCGGGCACGACACGACGGGGAATTTGCAGATTCCGTGCCGGGTGATCGGGAGCGGTGGGAAAGCCCCCAGGTGAGGCCGTCGGACAGGCAAGAGACACGGCTCAAACGAAAAAATCCCCTGCCGGAGCAGGGGATTGATTCGGTTCGGATCAGCGCGACCGGGCGGTCAGCAGCCGTTCTGCCAGGAAATCATCAAAAAAACCAATGGTGCCCAGGAAGAGACTCGAACTCCCACGGGGAAACCCCACTACGACCTGAACGTAGCGCGTCTACCAATTCCGCCACCTGGGCACTATTGGGTTTTCCGACCCTCGCACGGCTTCCCGGGCGAGCGCGGGCCAATGTAGCGGGCGTGCCGGGGGCTGTCAACCCGGGGTGGTGATTTCGGGGCCGGTTCGGGCGGGGGACGCCGCAAGCCGAAGCGTTCGTTGGCAGTCGGCCCGGCGCGGGGTATATTCTGCAACCTGTTGTGCAATCCGTGATCATGGGCGGGAGCTGGGTATGGCGCGCAAGCGTGACGATGACGGTCTGAAGATCGCGGCCACCAACCGCCGGGCCCGCTTTGAGTACGAGATCCTCGAGACCTGGGAGGCGGGCCTCGTCCTGCAGGGCACCGAGGTCAAGGCGCTGCGCGAGGGCAAAGTCAACCTGGGCGATGCCTACGGCGAGATCCGCGACGGCGAGGCGTTCATCGTCAAGATGCACATCGGCCCCTACGAACAGGGCAACCGCGAGAACCACGAGCCGTTCCGGCGCCGCAAGCTGCTCATGCATCGCCGCGAGATCCGCAAGATCCTGCCCAAGCTCGAGGAGAAGGGGCTGACCCTGGTGCCGCTGCGCCTGTACTTCAAGGAAGGGCGCGCCAAGCTGGAACTGGGTCTCGGCCGCGGCAAGAAGATGCACGACAAGCGCGATGCGAAGGCGAAGCAGGATGTCCAGCGGCGCATCGCCCAGCATGTGGGTCGCCGCGAGCCGTGAGGAACCGCGCCCGATGAACTTCCCGATGACAGGTTTGAACCTCCTGATGACCGGGCGCCCCGGGCGGCGGCCGGCCACCGTGCCGGCGCCGGTGGCGCTGCTGGTGTTGGCGATCGCGGCAGCCCTGGTGGCGGCGACGCCGCGCGACACCCTTGCCGTCGATACCTACGTTGATCCGCTCGCCTACACGCGCATCGACCCGCAGGCGCCCGTGGTCAACCTTGTCGTCGAGCAGCGCGCCACGCGCCAGTCGTCGATGGTCACCGGGCGCCGCCTGCTGAAGGATGTGCGCGAGGTCTACGTGCGTTCGGCCGACCTGTCGACGATCCTCAAGGCCGGCCGCCTCTGGCAGGACACGCTGCGCCGTCTCGAACTGACTGTCGGCGGCCAGTCGTTCGTCGTCACCGGCGGCAGTCGCGTGCTGTTGTCGGGCGGCAACGAGACGCTGCTGCCGGTGCCGGTGCTGGACCACGACGGCGACCTGTGGCTGCCGTTGACGGCGCTTGTGCGCGTGATCGGTCCGCAGGCGAAGCTGGACGTCACGTTCGACGCAGGCACGGGCCGGCTGGCGCTGGGCCGGGCTGACGACAACATCGAAGGGCTCGGGCTGACGCTGGGCGAGAACGGCACGACAGCGCGGGTGAACTGCCGCGAAGCGCTCTCGTGGTCGGTCGAACGTGTGCGGGGCGACCTGCTCGAACTGACGATCAACGGGGGCCGCGGCGATGCGCGCCGCCTGGCGGGCACCAGCGGCCTGGGCCTCGTGCGCGCCGTGGAATGCCGGCAGGAGGCAGGCCGGGCCATCATCGGCCTGCGGTTGGCCGCCGATGCGGGCGAGCAGCGCTCGCGGGCCGACGACGACGGCAAGGTCATCATCATCGAACTGGCCACAGCCGCGCCGATCGATTCCACGCTGGCCGTCGTCGGCGGCGAGGACCAGGGCTCCGTGACGTCGGCGGACGCGACCGGGCCGACGGCGCCCGACCTGAAGACGCCGCTGCGGCGCGTGATCGTCGACGCCGGGCACGGCGGCGCGGACACCGGGGCGATCGGCGTGAGCGGCGTCATGGAGAAGGACGTCAACCTGGCCGTGGCCCGCGAACTGAAGCAGTACCTCGAACGCGAGAGCAACCTCGACGTGACGCTGACGCGTTCACGCGACGAGTCGATGGAACTCGATGCGCGCGCCGAGGCCGCCAATACCGCCGGCGGCGAGTTGTTCATCTCGCTGCACTGCAACAGCTGGTTCGACGACAATGCCAACGGCTTCGAGACCTTTTTCCTGTCACCGGCCAGCAGCGACTGGGCGCGCAGCGTGGCGGCGACCGAGAACGGTACGACCGCGGGCGGCGAACCGGGCGACGTCGAGTTCATCGTCTGGGAACTCGTGCAGAACCGCTTCATCAACCGCAGCGCCGCCTTCGCCGAGTTCCTGCAGGAGCGCGCCTGCCGTTCGCTGTCGCTGCCTGACCGCGGCGTCAGGCAGGCCGGGTTCCGCGTGCTGGTCGGCGCCTACATGCCGGCCGTGCTCGTGGAACTGGGATTCCTGAGCAACGCCGGCGAGGAGTCGCGGCTGGATGACCGCAACTACCAGCGGCAGCTGGCGCGCGCCATCGGCGACGCCGTGCTCGCCTACGCGCGGGGCGCCGGGGCCACGGATGGTGAGCCGTGAGCGACCTGCACGATCAGGAACGCCATGCGTTCGCGACGCGCACCGGGAGTCGCCGGCCGCGCGGGCGTTTCATCGTGATCGTCCTGGCGACGTTCACGCTGGTCGCGGCCGCGGTGGCCTGGTGGGCGTACCGCCAGTCCCTGAACCCGGACGACCTGCTGGCCGACGCCGCGGGCGGGCCCAATGCGGCGGTCGACCTGCCGCAGGCCGGCGATCGCGCCGTCGTCCTGGTCTTTCCGCAGCGTGACGCCGACGGCTGGTTCAACGAGGACCGCCGCCTGGCCAGCCGGGGACAGCCGGGCGAGGACCTGCTGGCGCTGATGCAGTCGCTGTGCACCGGGCCGCGCAGCGGGCGCGCCATCAGCGGCCTGCCGCGCGGCACGCGCGCGCTGGCGGCGTTCGTCGATCCGAAGGCGGGCACGGCGGTCATCGATTTCAGCGAGGAACTGGTGACCGGGCATCCCGGCGGCAGCGCCGCCGAAGCGGCGACGGTGGGTTCCATCCTGCGGACCGTTGCCCTCAATTTCCCGCAGGTCGGTTCGTGCTCGATCCTCGTGGACGGCCGGCAGGTCGGCACGCTGGCCGGGCACCTGGACCTGGCCCATCCGTTCACGCCGCGGCGGTGGCTCTGATGCGGGCGCCCATCGGCGTCTTCGACTCGGGCCTCGGCGGCCTGACGGTCCTGCGCGCGCTGCACGAGCGCCTGCCGCACGAGGACCTGCTCTACTTCGGCGACACCGCGCGCGTGCCGTACGGCACCAAGGGCGAGAAGACGGTGCGGGCGTTCGCGCGCCAGGACGCCGGGCTGCTGGTGGCGCGCGGCGTCAAGATGGTGGTCGTCGCCTGCAACACGGCGAGCGCGTTTGCACTCGATCACCTGTGCGACGTGCTGCCGGTGCCGGTGCTCGGCGTGATCGAACCCGGCGTGCGCGCGGCGCTGGCCGCCACGCGCGGTGGCACGATCGGCGTCATCGGGACCTCGGGCACCATCCGCTCGGGGCGCTACCAGCAGGGCCTGGCCGCCGCCGGCCTGGGCCCCGAACGCATCGTCGCGGCCGAATGCCCGTTGTTCGTGCCGCTGGTGGAAGAAGGGCTGGGCGGCCACGCGATGACGCGCCTGGCCGTGGCCGAGTACCTGCGGCCGGTGCGCGACGCGCATGTGGATACGCTCATCCTCGGCTGCACGCACTATCCGCTGCTGAGCGCCGACATCGAGGCGTTCCTGGGGTCGGATGTGCGGCTGGTCGATTCCGCCGAGGCGCTGGCCACCGCGGCCTGCGGCGCACTGGCGGCCGCGGGCGCCTTGAACGACGGTGACGAGCCGGGGCGCCTGTCGTTCATCCTGAGCGACATCCCCTGGAAATTCGCCGAGATCGGCGCGCGTTTTTTGGGCAAGCCGATCGAGGGCGTCGAGTCCGTCGGTCTGGACGAGATGGAGGCGGCCGGGCATGCGCTCGGCGGCCAGGCCTGATTCAAGCTGCATTCGAAAGGATCCATCGTGGTCGAACGCTTCGAAGGTCGCGAACCCAACCAGCTGCGCCCGGTGCGCATCACCCGCGATTACCTGCCGCACGCCGAGGGGTCGTGCCTGATCGAGATGGGGCTGACGCACGTCATCTGCACGGCGTCCATCGCGAACGGGACCCCGAAGTGGCTGAAGGGCTCGGGCCAGGGCTGGGTGACGGCCGAGTACGGCATGCTGCCGCGCTCGACCGGCGAACGCATGCGCCGCGAGGCTGCCGGCGGCGGCCAGGGCGGGCGCACGATGGAGATCCAGCGGCTGATCGGCCGCTCGCTGCGCGCGGTCACCGACCTGCACGCCCTCGGCGACCTGACGATCACGGTGGACTGCGACGTCATTCGCGCCGACGGCGGCACGCGCTGCGCGTCGATCAACGGCGCCGCCGTGGCGCTGTACGACGCGCTGCTGCGCCTGAAGCTGCGCAAGCACCCGATGCACTCGCTGGTGGGCGCCATCAGCCTGGGCGTGGTGCAGGGCGATGTGGTAGTGGACCTCGACTACCGCGAGGACTCGGGCGCCGACACCGACCTGAACCTGGTGATGGCCGAGGGCGGCGGGCTGATCGAGGTGCAGGGCACCGCCGAGCATCACCCGTTCACGCGCGCCCAGCTGGACACGATGACCGACCTCGGCGCCGTCGCCATCGCGCGCATCAACGAGTTGCAGCGCAAGGTCCTCAACCTGACGCCGGGAGCCTGACGTGGCCAACCTGCGCAAGGTCGTCCTGGCCAGCCGCAACCGCGACAAGCTGCGGGAGCTGGCCGAGCTGATGGAAGGCTTGCCGTTCGAAGTCGTCTCGTCGTTCGATTACAACGGCCTGCCGGAAGTCATCGAGGACGACGTGACCATCATGGGCAATGCGATGCGCAAGGCGATGGTGACGGCGGCCTGGACCGGCGAGATTGCGCTGGCCGACGACACGTCGCTGCAGGTGCGCGAACTCGGCGGCTGGCCTGACATCTTCGCGGCACGCTTCTCCGGGCCGGGCGCCACGTATGCGAGCAACGTTGCGCTGCTGCTCGAACTGATGAAGGACGTGCCCGAAGGCTCGCGCCAGGCGCGCTTCTGCAGCGCCTGCGCGTGGGTGGACCCGCGCCCGGGCGAGGGCGACTACCCGGTGACATCGCCAGCCACGCGCCGCTGGCTGCACAACCCGTGGGCGCGGGCGATCGAGTTGCGCAACCCGGCGGGCGGGGCTTCGTTCTGGGCCGACCTCGGCGCCGGGCAGGCGGCGTGGGACTCCTACGCGGCCGAGGCCCTGGCCGACCTGGCCAACTGGGGGCATGACGCGGCCCGGCTGCGGGCGGTGGCCGACGGCCTGCTGGCGGGCGGGCCCGGTGGCCTGGCGGACAAGGCGCCGGCCGGCGCGGTGCGGGTGCCCGATCCGGCGCTCTGGCTGGCGGCGTCGCGGGAAGAGGCCGGGCTGCCGCCCACGCGGGTGGCCCCGGCCGGGCTTTCGCGCGAGGCTCCCGGCAATGGCCGCTGCGAGCCGCTGTGGCTGGTGATCGGGGCCGAGGGGCGCCTGGTGGGCGGGATCACGAACCAGGCCCTGGGCGCCCATGGCTTCGGGTACGACCCGGTGTTCCGTCCGGAGGGTTCGTCGCTGACGCTGGCCGAGCTGGCCGGCGACCAGAAGCACGCGATCAGCCACCGGGGGCGGGCCCTGTCCCGGATCCGGCGGGCCGTGGCCAGCGCCTACGGGGCCGGGGCGGCCGTCTGAGGTTTCTGTCGCCGTCGCGACTCCCGGTGGGGACCGCGTGCGGCTATCTGTGGCGGCCGGTTGACGGCGCGCGATTGACTTGGCGGCGGCCCGCCGTTACCCATTGGGCCGGAATCGACGCCTGCGGGCGCCGGAACGGCCCCAGCCGGAAACAAGGGCCGCCGGGAACAACGAATGCTCAGGTCGGGGCGTGGCGCAGTCCGGTAGCGCACCTGCTTTGGGAGCAGGGTGTCGCAGGTTCAAATCCTGTCGCCCCGACCAACGGATCGACGGTCTTGACACGGGTGCGCCTCGTCGCCATTATTCGCGTCCGCCCGCGGGAAACGGCCTTTCCCCGAGCGCGGGCACCCGGTGTCATGATCGGTGCGCCCGTAGCTCAGTTGGATAGAGCAGCGGATTTCTAATCCGCAGGTCGCAGGTTCGAGTCCTGCCGGGCGTGCCAAGTACGCGAATAGTGGTGGTGGATGTAGTTCAATGGTAGAGCCCCTGGTTGTGGTCCAGGTTGTTGTGGGTTCGAATCCCATCATCCACCCCATTTCTTTCTTTTCCGCCGTCCCGGCCTGTTCTGTCCTAGTGTGACCTCCCGCTGATCAGCCTGGGAACCTAACCGTAGGACCCGGATGCGCCGGCCCCATGCGTCGGCCGTCCCGACAAGGCAAGGAGAACGCGATGGCAAGCGTCAACAAGGTCATCATCGTCGGCAACCTGGGTCGTGATCCCGAGATCAAGTACACCCAGAGCAACGTGCCGGTGGCCAACTTCTCGGTCGCGACGAGCGAGAGTTGGAAGGACAAGAACAGCGGCGAGTGGCAGGAGAAGACCGAGTGGCACCGCGTCGTCGCGTGGCGCCACCTGGCCGAACGCGCCGAGCGCTACCTGAAGAAGGGTAAGCAGGTGTACGTCGAGGGCCGTCTCGAGACCCGCAAGTGGACGGGCCAGGACGGGGTCGAGAAGTACACGACCGAGATCATCGCGGACCAGCTGATGCTGCTCGGGCGCCGTGAAGAGGGCGAAGGCGGCGGCGGTGGTGGCGGCGGCGGTGGCAGCTACGGTGACGCGCCTGCGCGCGGCGGGCGCCCGGCTGCGGGTGGCGGCGGCGGCGGTGGCGGCGGCGGCTTCCAGCCCGAACCGATGAGTGATCCGGGTCCGTCGGACGACGACGATCTGCCGTTCTGATCCGGCCGCACGGCTGCAGGAATTAAGGAAAGGGCCCCTCACGGGGCCCTTTTCATTTCTTGCTGGCAGAATCGCGCCTCAGGAGACCGTCAGCCCCAGCTTGCGGCGGATCTGGTCCTGCACCTGCGCCGGCGGCTGCGTGCCGTCGATGTCGATGACCAGGTCGTGCTCGCGGAACAGGTCCAGCACCGGCGCGGTCTGCGTGTGGAAGTCAGCCAGTCGCGAGGCGATCGCCGACGGCGTGTCGTCCTCGCGCGCGACGATGGCGCCACCGCAGTCGTCGCACACGCCGGGCACCCTGGGGGCGTGCGCCTGCAGGTTCCAGTCGCGTCCGCAGTCGTCGCACAGCCGGCGCGCCAGCATGCGCGCGGTGACGACCTCGTCAGGCACGGTGACGTTGATGACGCCGTCGAGCGGCACCAGTTCCAGCAGGAACGCGGCCTGCGTCAGGTTGCGCGGGTAGCCGTCGAGCACGAAGCCGCGCTGGCAGTCGGTCTCGTCCAGTCGCGTGCGCAGCACCTGGTTGACGATGCCGTCGGACACCAGGTGGCCGCCGGCCACCAGGTCGCGGATGGTCTGGCCCAGGTGCGTGCCGTTGTGGATGTGGGCACGGAAGACCTCGCCCATCGACAGGTGGATGAGGTCATAGTCGGCCGCCAGCAGCTTGGCCTGCGTGCCCTTGCCGCTGCCCTGGATTCCCATGATGACGTACTTGCCCATGGCCCGACGCTCCTGTGTGGTGGAACACCCGTCAGCCGGTTATCGGCCGTCCCCGGGCAACCTGTAGTTCTTCAGGCGCGGGCCACGCACCACCGGAAAAGCCCGCAATCGTCGCACTTCGGCCCCCGGGCCACGCATGTTTTGCGCCCGTGGTCGATGACCAGGTGCCCGAAATCGCGCCAGTCGGCCTGCGGCACGCATTCGTTCAGCTGCCGCTCGACCTTCACCGGGTCGTCCTGGTCGGTCAATCCCAGCTTGCGCGAGATGCGGCCCACGTGTGTGTCGACGACCACGCCGGCCGGCTTTCCGTAGACCTCGCCCAGCACGACGTTGGCCGTCTTGCGCCCGCACCCGGGCACCTTGACCAGTTCGTCGATGTCCTCGGGCAGCTTCCCACCGTAGTTCTCGATGAGTGCCTTGGCTGCGCCCTGCAGCGACTTCGCCTTGTTGTGGTAGAACCCCGTCGAGCGGATCGCTTCCTCGATCTCCTCGATGGGCGCCCTGGCGAATTCGGCCGGCTTTGGGAAGCGCTTGAACAGCCCCGGCGTGACCTGGTTGACGCGCGCGTCGGTGCACTGCGCCGACAGGATGGTGGCCACCAGCAGCTGCCACCCGTCGCCGTGCTCGAGGCTGCACTGGGTGTCGGGGAACTCGGCGCGGAGCGCCTTGATGACGGCGCGGGCCTTGGCCTGGCGGTCGGGGAGGAGGGCGAGGGCGGAAACCGGGCCAGCTGGCGCGGGGGCGGGCTTGGACTTTGCGGGGGCCTTGGTCTTCGCCGGAGCCTTCGCCGCCGTCTTGGGGACGGGCTTGGTGGCGGCCTTCTTCTTCACGGGGGTCTTCTTGGTCGAGGAGGCCTTCTTGGAAGTGGCGGCCATGCGGGACCTTTCCTGCCGACGCCGCTAGCGCCCGTCACTTGCGCCGGCGCAAGTCGTTCCGGGATCCGGCGGATTCGGGGTTCTTGACAAGCCCGGGGGCGGCTGCTATTTATTGCCGCCTGCCTGTCGGGCGCGTTTTCGAGGCTGCGTGACCACGCTACTCCCGGACCGCCCGCATGGCCACTGCCGATTCTGGTGCGCCGCTAGCTCAACTGGTAGAGCAACTGACTCTTAATCAGTAGGTTCGGGGTTCAAGTCCCTGGCGGCGTACCAACAATATCAACGACTTGCGTCACTTCGGCGTAAGTCGTTTTTCTTGCTATTCAACCCCCATTCAACTTCTGGAAAGTCCGGAATATCAAAATCGGAGCAGCGAAGTTGCCGCCTCATTCAGCCCATAGAAGGCGAATTTTCACGCAATAATCGGGGCGTCCAGCCATCGGTAATTGGTGGCCACCGTTTGTTGCTACAGCAGCGAACTGGCTGTGGCAAAAAAATCACATAACGTGTTTATATTCAGCGGTTTATGTAGACACTATTTTTCAAAAACACTTCACTTTTCCGTTCCAAATTCGTATAATCCTGATGCGGTGAAGATCCTGCGGTTCGGGAGTTTCGGAACAACGAAATGGCGAATTGATGGCCCCCAAAAATGCACTCAATTTCACGATGAAAGCCCTCGAAGCGATTACGCCCAACCCTACCTGCCGTGAGTTCTACTATGACCTGAATTGCAAGAACCTCTGTCTCGCAGTGACGCCCTCGGGTACCAAGACATGGTTCTTGTACCAGTCCATCAATGGCCGCCCCGAGCGAATCAAGATTGGCCGGTTCCCTGCCGTCGATCTGGCACAGGCGAAGCGCCAGTGGAAGAAGCTCCAAGGCGAGATCGCCAATGGGGGAAACCCGAATCAGGACAGGCGGGACCATCGGGCTGAACCGACCCTTCGCCAGTTCTTTGAAGAGTCGTTCTTGGTTCGCTACGCCAAGATCCAGAAGAAGTCGTGGCAGCAAGACGTGCGGCTCTTCAAGAACCACTTGAGCCCACTGGCCGACAAGCGCCTTTCCGAAATCACAGACGCACAGGTGTCTCGTCTCCACCGTGAGATTGGCAGCAAGAACGGCCAGTACGTGGCTAACCGGGTTGTGATGCTCTTGAGTGCGGTCTACAACAAGGCCAAGAAGTGGAAGGCATATTCTGGCGACAACCCGGCATCGTGTGTGGAACTCTTTCGTGAAGTAGCGAGGGATATTTACCTGAGCAAGGACGAGATCCGGTCTCTGATGGAATCGGTGCTGGCAGAAAAGGACGATGGCTTTCAAGCGTTCGTTCAGATTTGCCTCCTTACTGGCGTTCGGTCGGGCAACACCTACAGCATGAAATGGGACCAACTCAGCGACGATCTTGATCGCTGGGACATCCCTCGGGAGAATACGAAGAACAAGAAGTCCCATCTGGTTCAGCTTACCGACCAAGCGTCCAACATTCTGCGAAGCCTGTCCGCTGGGGCGCATAGCGATTTCGTTTTCCACGATGGTGACACTGCTCAGTGCGGGCGGCGATTCCGCTACCTGTTTTCCAAGGCGACGAAGAGGGCGGGGATCAAGTGCCGCATTCATGATCTTCGCCACACGACGGCTTCTCAGCTTGTGTCCAGCGGCATCAGTTTGGCGATCACTCAAGAGATCCTCGGGCACCTCAACTATCGCTCAACCCTCCGCTACGCCCATGTTGCGCCAAGTTCGGTGAGAGAGTCGTTGAGGCTTGTCACGGACGATTTCTTTGCCGACAGAGAGGGTCAGCAGAAGACGGCGTAATGGGGGCGATCACGCCGCTGATTTTCAAAGATCATTTACTTCGCAATCCACGGGTGCTAGGATCACGATCCATTGCCCCATTGCTCCAAGGCCCATCGTCGGAGCCGGTCTGGTGGGGTGGACCGTATTCAGTCATGGATCGCAGCGGAATGGGGTTCTATCGTGAAGCGTCTTCCTTGGCTCATTCTCTTCGTGCTGTTGCTCCCCGCAGCGGCGCTATCTCAGCAGGTTCTTTTCTCCGATGACTTCAACAACGGCATGGATTCCGAATGGATCAACACTGTCGGCTGGGCAGTTGAAGGTGGCCGCCTTGTGAATTTGACGACCTGCGGCGGCCAAGCCTGTATGCCGGACATTTGGGCTGGAGGTGCGGGGCAGTTCGAATACACCGTCAATTTTGACCTGACGCTCTTGGCCCCCTCGCAGGATTCTCAGGGCATGTCTATGCAGGTCTATTCGATGTTCTCAAGCAACTGCGAGCCGCAAGAGTGCCCTTCGGGTGCGCCCCAAGGCTACAGGGTGGATGTTGGGGCCAACGCTGATTGCTACATTGCCCGCTACGATGGCAATGGTGACCAGAGTGCGGCGGCTATCTTGACGACGGTGACTGAAGGTGCATGGTGGATTCCGGGTGTCCTCTACCACGTCAGTTTTGGAAGGCAGGGTGGAAATCTGGTCTTCAGCAAGTGGGCCGATGGCGAACCTGCACCCGATCTGGTGGTCACGGCTGCTGACGACAGCTACCACTCAGGGTATTGGGGGTTGTCTTTTTGGTATGGGATGGTGGCGGTGGACAATTTCCGTGTCGAAGGACTCGGCGTGGTGGCTACTGAACAGTCTTCGTGGGGCAACATGAAGGCTCTCTATCGATAGTTGGCGAATTGGTTTCGTGGTTCGGTTCAATCGTCCGCTTCACTCGGACTGCGGTTTGACCTTGGACATACATAGGCAACGCAGTTGCTGGCGATAGCCGTGGTGCTCTCGTTCTATTTTCATGTTCATTTCCATGCACGCCACACTATTTACTCATGTGAAAGGATGGACACTATGTCGAGATACAACGAAGAAACCGGAATGAAAGACTGCACGGCGTGCAAGTGTGAGCGGACGATTGACATGTTCAACAACAACTGCTGCACGACGGATGGCAAAGACAACATCTGCCGACAATGTCGGAGCAAGGCCACAAAGGCGTGGAGAGCAAAGAAGAAGGCGGAGAACCTGTCCAAGCGTGGCGATCCAGCACATGAGTTCAAGAGGCAACTGGTGCGACCTCGACAGAGTCTTGTCCGGACGAAAGACGACGACGCATTCCTTGATGAATTCCTTGCGGAATATGACGCCTGATCTGTGTGCGATGGTCAATGCGCCAATTTGCAGCGGTAGGCAGGGTGGCCGTGAATTGGGCTAAGGGAAGCCGTCACGCCATCGTTGGGCCGGATGCGATCTTCTCGTGTTGTCCGACGGGTGATCTTCCGAAACAAGGAGATTCGCCTTCCCCGTCGAGGCAACGGGCGGACCCAGCCCTCGGCCAATTATCTGGCGTGAGGTGATTCGGCTTCCCTTTCTGGTCGAGGCTTGCCGATGGTGTCGGGTGCATCTTGCGCCTCGGATTATTGTCACCACGACACAGGAATCTGAGGCTTCCAAACGAGGCGATTTGGTCGCTCGCAATTAATTGTATTTTTTGGAAATTCCGAACATGGAAGTGCAAGTGGATCTGCTGCTCAGCGACGATTGTTCGCTTGCAACAGATGGCATGGTTTTCCGCAGATTATTCCTCTAGTAACGATTTTCACCCCATGGTTGGTACCCTGATGCCACCTCATCATTGTTGAGCGAATCTGGGGGCTAATCTGGCGAAAAAGTGGTTTGGGGTCGACGGGGCTGGCTGGCAAGCACTGGATGGGGGCTCTGCAAAATAGTTTCGTTGCAAACAAACAAGTTACACGGAATCTTTGATGATAATGAATGAATGGGGGCGAATTCTCGAAATCTGTCCGTGGACCACCTGCTTCCAAGTTATGGCGCCGCAACAAGATAACAAATGGCCGCATTCGGGAAGATTTCGTAAGTGTTGCCAATGCAATGTATTACGCCATTGCGGCACGAAGTCGTTTGAGCCGATACTTAAACAGGTCACTAGTTGAAAAAAAGATATTCTATTCAATCGGAACAAGAAAAATTGTTCTTGTCATGAATGAGATCTTCAATCTTGGGGATGATGGAATAGAAACGAAGATCTCCATGGTAGACATTGAGGACAAGTTACAGCCATCAAGGAAGACAGGGAACGGTCTGACTTAGGTGCTTCGAAGTGATTCATAACCAAACGAACTTGAATGGCCTCAATAGTGGATGGTGATTGGTTCTATCATCTAGCAGGAAGTTCATTGCTCTGGTTCTTCAATAGTTCTTGTTGGCAGGCCTTACCCTCATAGAGTCCTGAGATCCCAGCCGGATTTGTATAGAATTGATCAGCTATCAATGCCAATCTCACCAACACGAAGCATGATGGTCTTTTAAGTCGTTATACTTCAACATGATAACTTCAAGTTCGCCCGCCTTTGGTGTCTCGGGCTGTCGAAAAGCTATGAAAATGCTATTCGGGAAGGGAAAACGAGAGCCTTGGCGATGACCGGCGGTCCCATGAACACCCGGCCAGAACTCGCCAGAATTCGTCATGCGTTTCCCTGCAATTCCACCCGGCCAAGGGTGGCCGAATGGCATCGGAGCCGGTGGCCAGTGGGGGAAGTTGACCCGGCCACAGGTGGGGGAAGTTGGGGTGGCCACCGAGGGGGCTTCAATTGAGCCCGACTCAGGCGGGATCCGACCTTTTCAGGGGTATTGCCATGCGTTACAGTCATGGCTCACCGAATTGAACCGGTAGGGACGCAACCTATTGTCCGGTAATGCACTAAATCGCTCTCCATTTTGAGGACGCCCAAATGACCAACTTTTCGGCTCAAATCAGCTTCATATGGTCCATAGCTGAAATTCTTCGTGGCTCCTACAAGCAGTCCGAGTACGGGCGGGTGGTCCTCCCATTCACCGTCCTGCGGCGTCTGGACTGCGTTCTGGCCCCCTCGAAGGACAAGGTCTTAGCCCAAGCGAAAGACCTTCCCAAGAACGTGGACACCACCATGCGGGAGACCATGCTGAACATGGCTTCTGGGCACTCATTCCACAATACCAGCAGGTTTACCTTCGAAACGCTTCTGGATGACCCTGAGAACATCGCCGCCAACCTCAACCACATGGTCAACGGGTTCTCAGATGATGCCAGAGAGATTTTCATCGACCGGTTCAAGCTCTTGGACCAAATCACCCGTCTGGACAAAGACAACCTGCTCTACTTGGTGGTCCAGCGGTTTGCCCAAGCCGATCTGCACCCGGACAAGGTCTCGAACCTCGATATGGGCTACATCTTCGAGGAACTGATCCGCAGATTCTCAGAGCAAAGTAACGAGACCGCTGGCGAGCATTTTACCCCCCGTGAGGTCATCCGTTTGATGGTGAATTTGCTCTTCTTGGAGGATGCCGACGCCCTCACGAAAAAGGGGGTCATCAGGAGGCTCTACGATCCCGCCTGCGGGACGGGAGGGATGTTGTCCGTAGCGGAGGATTACCTGAGAGAACTCAATCCTGAGGCCCATCTGGTGGTCTACGGGCAAGAACTCAACGACGAGTCGTACGGTACGGCCAAGTCCGATATGATGATCAAAGGGCAGGAGGCCAAGAATATCCATGCTGGGAACAGCTTCACCCAAGACGGCGTGCCTAACGAGCGCTTCGATTACATGCTGTCAAACCCGCCGTTTGGGGTCGAGTGGAAGAAGATTCAGGATTTCATTCAGGATGAGCACTCCAGTCAGGGCTACAGTGGACGGTTTGGTGCTGGCCTCCCAAGGGTGAGCGACGGGTCCTTGATGTTCGTCCAGCACATGATTTCCAAATTCAACAGGGACGGAAATCGGTCTCGTTTGGCGGTGGTGCTCAACGGGTCGCCACTGTTCACTGGCGGCGCTGGATCAGGCGAGAGCGAGATCCGCCGATGGATCATCGAAAACGACTGGCTCGAAGCCATCGTGGCCCTGCCGACCGATATGTTCTACAACACGGGGATTGCCACCTACATCTGGATCATCTCGAACCAGAAAACGAAGCAACGCAAGGGCAAGATCCAGCTTATCGACGCCACCGAATTCCATAGCCCCATGCGGAAGAGCTTGGGAAGTAAGCGCAAGCAAATCTCAGACGACCAGATCAAGACCATCACCCAGCTATTCGGAGATTTCCAAGAAAACGAGAAATCGAAGATTTTCGACAACACGGATTTCGGGTTCAACAGGATCACCGTTGAGCGCCCGCTCAAGCTGAGCTTCCAGATCACGCCCGAGCGGATTGACGCTCTAAAAGGAACGGCGGTCTTCGCCAAGCTCGGCAAGGTGGCACAGGGAGAAATCATTGTTGCCCTGCTGGCCTTGGACAAAGCCAATGTCTACAAAGACCGTGAGGCGTTCACGAAGGCATTGAAGGGAACGTTTAAGAAGGCTGGGGTTGAGGTCAAGACGCCGATGCTGAAGGTGATCTTGCAGGCGCTCAGCGATAAGGACGAAGCCGCAGATGTCTGCGTGGACAAGGACGGCAACCCCGAATCCGATGCCGATCTTCGGGACAACGAGAATATCCCGTTGAAGGAAGACATCGAGGAATACTTCCAGCGTGAGGTGATCCCTCATATGCCTGATGCTTGGATCGACCACGACAAGACCAAGGTCGGCTATGAGATCCCGTTCAATCGCCACTTCTACAAGCATGTGCCTCCAAGGTCGCTGAAGGAGATTGATGAGGACTTGGCAAAGGTCAGTGCGGAGATCATGCGGCTGCTTGGAGAGGTCAAGGGATGAGCTACAGGCAATATCCCGCAACGGCACCTTCGGGATTAGTCCACATCGGAACCATCCCCACTCATTGGACGACAGATCGTGCGAAGTTCTTGTTTCGGCGCATGAGCCGTCCAGTTCGGGACTCTGACGATATTGTGACGGCATTCAGGGATGGGCAGGTAACACTTCGCAAAAACCGCCGAGAGGATGGTTTTACGAATGCTCTGCAAGAGATCGGTTATCAGGGGATCAGAAAGGGCGACTTGGTTATCCATGCGATGGACGGCTTTGCTGGTGCGATAGGCGTTTCAGATTCCGACGGGAAGTCCTCACCTGTCTATTCGGCCTGTGTCCCAGTTCGACCCGATGTAGATTCGAAATATTTCGCACTCTTTCTCCGAGACCTAGCCCTCCGTGGATTCGTCACATGCCTTACAAGAGGCATTAGGGAGCGGTCCACCGAGTTTCGATATGCGGAATTCAAAGAGCTTGTTCTTCCGATCCCTACTGCCGCCGAACAGGGCTCTATCGTTCACTTCCTCGACCTTGAAACCGCCAAGATCGACACGCTGATCGACCAGCAAGAGCAGTTGATCAAGCTGCTTGAGGAGAAGCGGCAGGCAGTGATCTCCCATGCAGTGACCAAGGGGCTGAATCCTGGTGTGCGGATGAAGGACAGCGGGGTTGAGTGGCTGGGGGAGGTGCCCGAACATTGGTATGTTGGTCGTCTGAAATATCTAACTACAAGAGTTGTTGACGGAACACACTTCACGCCAACTTATGTCGAAGACGGTGTTCCCTTTTTGCGAGTGACAGATATTCACCGTGGCGATATCAATCTGGCCGATGTGAAGACGATTCCAATTGAGGAACACAGGGAGTTGGTCAAGCGGTGCAGGCCGCAGGTTGGCGACATCCTTTTATCCAAGAATGGGACGATCGGCGTTCCACGACTCGTAGATTGGGATTGGGAATTCAGTATCTTTGTTAGTCTGTGTCTGATCAGATTCCGCCATTCGATTCAGCCAAAATTCGCAGAGGTGTTCTTTCTCAGTAGCCAGCTACAAGACCAGATCTTTGGGCTGACGAAGCAAAGTACTGTGACAAATCTTCATTTGGACAAGATAGTGAATTTTTGGTTCTGCGTGCCGCCAATTGAAGAACAGAGTGAGATCTTGAAGGCGCTCGATGTGAAACTGAAGGACATAGACGGGCTTATCGGCAATTCGTGGGAGGCGCTGAACTTGTTGCGAGAACGCCGCACGACTCTGATCTCCGCTGCCGTCACCGGGAAGATCGATGTCCGGGAAGTAGCGTAGTATGGGAGTTGAACTCTTGGATACTGAGTCCATTTGGTTTGGAGGCGAGGTGCAGGAGTGAGGCAATCACCTTATCCGGCCTATCAGGAGAGTGGAGTGGGATGGCTCGGTGAGGTGCCGAGGCATTGGGCAATTCTGGGATTGGGCAAATTGGTGACTTTGATGCGGAATGGCTCATCGGCGGCGCAAATAGATGAAATAGATGGTGCACTGCCCGTTACAAGAATCGAAACAATTTCAAGCGGCAAGATCGACTTGGCTCAGGTTGGCTATGTAATGAAGAGCCAGATCGCCCGTCGATATAGGCTTGAGTGGGGGGATATTCAATTCTCCAATATTAACTCCCTTCGAGTCATTGGCAATTGTGCAATGTTTGAAGCTGATATTGACCTGTATGCTGGGATGAATCTGCTTCAAATCCGCCCTGACAAGGAAACAGTGGCTCCGCAATTTCTTTGTTACCTATTGAAGTCTAGTGGCTTTCGTAGATTGGTGGAGGCGAGCGCCAAACCTGCAATCAATCAAGCGAGCATACCTACTTCAACTCTGAAGATGCTCAGAGTCGTGCGTCCTCCACTCAATGAGCAGTGCGCAATCGCCAGCTTTCTCGACCGTGAAGTCGCCAAGATCGACGCCCTGGTCCACAAGCAGGAGCTGTTGATCACGCTTCTTGAGGAGAAACGGCAGGCAGTGATATCCCATCTGGTCTTTGGGACGGGTGCGTCAAACACTGCGAAACTTGGGCATTACATCGATCTTTTGGCCGGGTACGCATTCTCAAGTGATGAGTTTTCTCCTGACTACTCTGGGTTGAAACTGCTTCGAGGCGTCAATGTGGGGGTCGGGGAGGTTCGCTGGGATGATGTGGTTTTCTGGAATCAGTCGGAAATGGACACGGTCAAGCGGTTTGCGCTAGAGGTCGGGGACATTGTGTTCGGGATGGATCGTCCATGGATTTCTTCAGGTGCAAGAGTCGCAACGATTGTCGCCTCCGATTTGCCAGCGATGCTTGTCCAGCGGGTTGCACGCATCCGTGCGCTTGATGAAATGGACTCTGGCTATCTGCGGCTTCTGCTGGGCAGTCGAGAGTATCGGACGTATGTCGAAGCCGATCTCACGGGTGTAAGTGTGCCCCATATTAGCCCGGACCAGATAAAGGGGTTTCGGTTTCCCGTCAAAACTCTGGCCGAACAGAAGGCGGTCTCTCGAACGATAGGCGAGGAGGAGCGGTTGACTCAGATGTCCATCGACTTCTCCAGAAGGGCTATTGATCTAGCTAAAGAACGCCGCACAGCCCTTATCTCTGCCGCAGTCACAGGGAAGATCGATGTCCGAGAGGCCGTCTAACAAAGGACGCTGTCTGCCGTGAGCGATACAGGCAAGAGCACTACTGAGAGAGATTTCGAAGTAGCCATTGAGTCGTGGCTCCTTGAGCACTCTGGCTACGCCAAAGCCCCGAATGCCCAATTCAATGCCGAGTTGGGGTTCGACCAAATTGTGCTGCTTGCGTTTATCAAAGACACCCAGCCTGACACTTGGGACAAACTCACCGCAAGCTACGGCAAGAGCGTTGAAGAAGCTGTGGTCAAGCGTATCGCCAGCGAATGCGACAAGCGAGGATTGCTTGATGTCGTTCGCAACGGGGTCAAGGATAGAGGGCAACTGATCAGGCTCGCCTACTTCCGTCCACCGACCACCTTGAATCCCGAAACAGAAGCTCTCTACGCCAAGAACCGCCTGACGGTCATGCGGCAGGTCTTCTATGATCCCGACAGCAAGAACTCCATCGACATGCTTCTGTCGTTGAACGGCCTGCCCATAGCTACAGTCGAGCTGAAGAACGCCTTCACGGGGCAGCGGTCGATCAATGCCATCTTGCAGTTCATCAAAGACCGTGTGCCCACTGACAGGACCAAGCTGATCCAGTACAAGAAGCGGGCGCTGGTTCACTTCGCTGTGGACACAGACGAAGCCTACATGGCGACCCGCCTGGCCGGGAAGAGCACCTACTTCCTGCCCTTCAATACAGGGGCCAATGGCGGCAAAGGTAACCCCGCCGGCCATCACTACATCACGGGCTACAAGACAGGCTATTTGTGGGAGCAGGTTTGGGAGAGGGATAGCTGGCTGGACATCATCCACCGCTTCATCCAAGTGCAAGAGGAAGAGGTTCGTGACCCGGCTACGGGCAAGAAGACAACCAAAGAGACCCTGATCTTTCCTCGCTATCACCAACTCACGGCCACCAGAAAGATGCTGGCAGCGACCAAGGCCGCTGGAGTGGGGAAGAACTATCTGATCCAGCACAGTGCTGGTTCTGGGAAGACGAATACGATTTCGTGGACAGCCCACCAGCTTGCGAGCCTGCATGACGACCAGAATCAGCCTATCTACAGTTCCGTGATTGTGGTCTCGGACCGCCGGAACCTCGACAAGCAGCTTCAGGACAACATCTATTCTATGGACCACAAGCAGGGAGTGGTCGCAAAGATCGACGATGACAAGCACGCTACCGATCTTGCTGACGAGTTGAACAAGGGCACAAAGATCATCATCACCACGCTCCAGAAGTTCTCCTTCCTGATGGGCAAGGTGAAGGATCTTTCGGACAAGCGGTTCGCCGTGATCGTGGACGAGGCTCACAGCAGCCAAAGCGGCCGAAGTGCTGGGAAACTCCGGGGTGTCCTTGGGGGGCAACTGGGTGACGAGGCGCTACTGGCTGAAGCGGAGAAGCTCGACGCTCAGGAACCCGAGCCGCTGTCCATGGAAGATCTGATATTGGCCGAAGCAAAAAGTCGAGGGCCTCAGCCCAACTTGAGCTTTTACGCATTCACTGCCACCCCCAAGGCAAAGACATTGGAATTGTTTGGGGTGACGGGTGCCGACGGTAAGCCGTACCCCTTCCACCTCTATTCCATGCGGCAAGCCATTGAAGAACGGTTCATTTTCGATGTTCTGAAATTCTACACGACCTACAAGACATACTACAATCTGTCCAAGGCCATCGAAGACGACCCCAAAGTCGAGGAAAAGAAGGCCAAGAAAGCAATCGCCCGTTTCATGAGCTTGCACCCCTACAATATCGCCCAGAAGACCGAGATCATGGTGGAGCATTTCAGGAAGACGACCAGCAAGAAGATCGATGGCCGTGCAAAGGCCATGGTGGTCACACGGTCGAGGCTCCATGCGGTCAGGTACAAGCGAGCATTTGACCGGTACATCGCTGAGAAGGGCTATTCATACCTCAAGACGCTCGTGGCCTTCTCTGGGTCGGTGGACGATCCGGACATCCCGGATACGAGTTTCACCGAGCCCAGCATGAATGGGTTCAGCGAGAAGGAATTGCCGAGCCGCTTTACCTCGCCGGAGTTCCATGTGCTGATCGTAGCCGAGAAGTACCAGACGGGGTTCGACCAGCCCTTGCTGCACACGATGTTCGTGGATAAGCCGCTATCGGGATTGAAGGCTGTCCAGACCCTGTCCCGCTTGAATCGCACAATGAAGGGCAAGCAGGATACCTTCGTCTTGGACTTCGCTAATGAGGCAGATGATATCAAAGAGGGGTTTAAGCCGTACTTCGAGCAGACCGAGATCGAAGAGCCCATTGACCACAATCACGTCTATGAATTGGATCATCGGCTCAGGCAGAGTCCAGTCTTGCGGGCACAGGATATCGATGAGTTCGCCAAGGTGTACTTCAAGCCCCAGAATGACCAGAACATGCAGGACCACGGTCTGCTGAATAAGTGGATCGACTCAGCGGTTGAACGCTACCGGCAAGAATACCGGGATCCATTGGCCAAGGCTGGCGAAGAGGTCTACACCGAAGAGGGCGAGGAATTCAAAAGCCTGCTACAGAGCTTCGTGCGCTTCTACGGGTTCCTCAGCCAGATCATCGACTGGCAAGATCTGGAACTGGAAAAGCTCTATGCCTATGGCCGCTACCTTCTGACGAAGCTGCCGTTCCGGGATGGGGGCGGCGGGCTGAACCTCGACGACGATGTGGCTCTGGCTTCATACCGCACGGAAAAGACCTTTGAGGGCAGTGCTGCATTGGCTCAAGGTGAGACTGCAACGATTTATGGCGCTACTGACGTGGGCACAGGCAACGTGCATGAAGAATTCGCACCGCTGTCCGAGATCATTGAGGTTATCAACGAGCGGTTCGGAACGGACTGGACGCCGGAAGATAGGCTTCTATTCGAGCAGATCGCCGGGGACATGGTGGCCGATGAGAAGCTCGCCAGCCAAGCGAGAGCGAATTCCCGAGACCAATTCAAAGAGGTGTTTGAGCCAGCGGTGATGAGGGCTTTCGTGAATCGCAAGGGGCGAAATGAGAAGATGATCGGGGACTTCATGTCCAACCCGGAGATGCGGGCCGTGATCATCGGGGCCTTGTTGGAGGATGTCTATCGGCAGGCGAGGGTGGATGTGCGATGACAATCACTGGCCGCCCAGGGGTGATCGAGTTGCACTGCAATCGGCCGCCCAATTTGATCGGAACACGCAAGGTGGTCCCTGTGTCGCAAGCCACTATGCGCTCTCTATTTGTCCGAATGGTTGCATGGGGCCAAAATGCAAAATCGTTCGACAAGCAGGTGCCAGAAAACAGATACTATGGGGGAATACCGCAATAGTGTATTCTCCACGGGTCGATTGGCTATGAACTCCGGTCGGAGTTCGACGAGGATGGCGATCGATGGAAAGTAGAAATACTCGGGGGCACGGGCGAGATTCGAGGTGGCTGTGGTGGACGTTGATTCTGGCTATGTTGCGTTGAAATCTCTGGTTGCCGAGTGTGAAAAATACAGAGGCACAGCGATTTCCGAAGCAGATACCCGTGCCAAGTTCATAACTCGCTTCTTGATTGAAGTGCTTGGCTGGAGAGAAGAGCACATAGTACGTGAAGAATGCCTCCCAGGATCTCGTGAAGCCTACGACTATATGGTTGGAGATCGTGTCCATTTTCTCGTTGAAGCAAAGCGAGAAGCCGAAATATTTGAACTGCCCGATAGATCCGGCAAGACGAGATACAAGCTCTCCGGCGCAATACAATCAAAGCCAACTATTTGGTCCGCAATAACTCAGGCCCAAAGATACTGCAGTGACCACGGCGTGCAATTTGCGATTGCCACGAACGGAATTGCGTATTGCTTCTTCGAAGCAATGAGAATTGGATCTTCTTGGAAAGAGGGAGATGCATTTGTCTTTGACATATTTGGGCTCGAACATTCTCGTTTCTCTGATATTTACAACGCATTGTCATGCGAAAAATTCTGTGCCCCAAGCGTCAGGGAACTGATTGCGACGAGTCCGGAAGCAAAATTCTGTAAATCTGTTGCCGAAGATGCTCCTCAGCAAATAGGGCGGCTGCAAAACGACATGTCGGGGTTTGTTGAGCAAACGCTCGGGCTGGCGCTTAGGGACAAGGTCGATCCGACTGAGGATTTTGTTCGAAGAACCTATACAAATGATACCGATTTGGAATATTACGAGAAGGAGCTTAAGGATCTGCTCGGTGATGCAATGCCGGTTTTCGCACGAGACGTCATGAAATTGCGTCCCGGCCATAAGAAGGACCCATTCAAGAAGACGCTCTTTGAGGACATGAACGCCTCCGTCAATGTTGCTCCTATTGTTCTCATCGGGGGGAAGGGAGTTGGGAAGACCACCTTCCTAAAGTGGAGCTTGAGATTGAGTGACGTTCGAGACCAACTGAAGGGCTCGATTGTATCATGGCTCGATTTCAGAGAAATCCCCGAAGTCTCCGCCGACTTGGAAACCAGAATTCGGAAGGACCTTTGCGATGACATAGAGAACCACGATGCTCTCGGGCTGGATACGCTGAATCACTTTCGGCAGGTCTTCCGAGAACGTCTCGATCGAGAGAAGAAGATTGGCCTGGCACCCTACTTGGACGACGAGAAGGAGTTGGCTCGAAAGGAAGCGGAACTCATCGAGAAATGGAGGGATGATCCATTCCGCTATTTCGAGAGTCTTGTTAGCTACGTTACGCAACACTGTGAAAAGCGGCTGATTCTGGTGTTTGACAATTGCGATCAGAAGTCCAGTCGATTTCAGGAAACTTTGTTGGCAATTGCACAGGAGATTGCGGCCGCCTTCCCGATTATCGCAATCATTTCGCTGAGAGAGAACACGTACTTCAGTCTGAGCCACTCCCCGACCACTGACGCATTTTCTAGCCAAAGGGTCTTCCATGTTCAGGCGCCAAGTTTGCGCCCGGTTCTTGAGAAGCGGCTCGCATATCTTCTTCAAGAACTTGAAGGTAGGGAATTTAATTTTACGAGCGCAAATGGCGTCGCATTGACTGTGAGCGATACGAAGACATTTGTGGCTCTACTGGAGCGATCGCTCCTGACTGGTAAAGACTCTTCTGCTGTAATTGAGTTTCTTGAGTGCATTGCGAATCGGGGAGTTAGGGATGCGCTCGGTCTAATCTACCAATTCTTGGTTAGTGGGCACACGGATATGAGCAAGTACTTTTGGTCCTATGCAGAGGACAAAACTACAACAATTCCCTTCCACGAGTTCCTTGGTTCGGTGCTGCTCGGTGAAATGAGCTTCTTCCGAGAAACCAAGAGCCGATTCTTTCTGAATATCTTCGCACGAACGAGTCACAGCGCTGATAGCAATTTTACGAGGCTGCGTATTTTGCGGGCCGTCAGAAAGATGAGTATTGGGAACTCCCAGAAGCCAGAGGACTACATTCATCTCACAGACCTTTACAGAGAGTTCCAGACCATCGGCATTCCTGAGCATGTGCTCACGACTCATTTCAGGTCGTTGCTGAAGTGCGGCCTTCTCGCTTCAGATTCCCAATCTATCGACTTGGATGCGCCTGGTGCTCTTTTGGGCGAGGAGGGATCGATCCGATCAGTGCACTTATCTGCTGCCGGTCATTACTATGTTTACAACATGAGTCAGAGCTTTGCGTATGTTTCTAGGATTATTCCAGACGTCCCTATTGTTGATCAGGGCTTCTACAGCGACCTCCAGATGCGATGCAAGCAAGAACTTACGTCGGGAAGTAAGGTGCCCGTGGCTTCAAGAATCGCCGCAGTGAAGAAGTTCTGCGAATATCTGAAGTTTGTAGAGGCCATGGAAGTCGAAAAACAGTCGGTCCTTAGAAGCCAGATTATTGACCACGACCTTGCAGCGGGGATAACGAGCCACCTCGATGAGGAAATGGCTGCGATTACCAATAGAATTGCTAGAGCCTAGTCTGATGCGGACTCGGCTTCGCATTCATCTGGTGATCGTGCGGGCTCCATGATTGAGCCGAGGAGTATGAGAAAGCGGAGTAGTCGACCGGCAATGCACAAAGGACTGACAACGAAAAGGGGAGTCTTTGACAGACTCCCCTTCTCCTAGTGTGTTTCCTTTCTGTTCTTTTGAATGAAGGCGTCAATGTCTCGGATGTCGTACCGGACCCTTCCCCCGGCTTTTACGTAGGGAAGATCGTAGCGTTTGGTGCACCTCCAAACCGCAAGTGTCCCGACTGCGAGGTGGAGGATTTCGGCGGCTCTTGTTGGTGTTACGTAAGCGTCCGACCGCGCGCGTATTCCCTTGCCCCTGAATTCACCGCATGATGCCGCCTCCCCAACCCGGAGGTGTCTCATGTCCAATCGTCGCCGCACGCCCGCCGAGATCGCGAACATCGTCGCTCAGTATCACGCCA
>CAIWHK010000010.1 GCA_903912525.1 uncultured bacterium
CTGGCGTGATACTGAGCGACGATGTTCGCGATCTCGGCGGGCGTGCGGCGACGATTGGACATGAGACACCTCCGGGTTGGGGAGGCGGCATCATGCGGTGAATTCAGGGGCAAGGGAATACGCGCGCGGTCGGACGCTTACCCCCGAACGACAGGCCCGGCAGGGTCGCGCCCCCGAAGCCGAAGAGCGTCAGGTTTTCGCAGGGATTGCCCGGCCCGCCGGCGACCGGGATGAACGCGGGTTCCCAGGTGATCGCGCCGAGCCCGCCCGATGTCTCGACGACCCGCCGCACATCGCGCAGGAAATCGCGCTGGCCGAGCGGTGTCGCCGGATAGCCGTTCGACAGGTCCGCAGCACTGGTGACGAAGTTCCCCGTCGCATCCGCCCCCGCCAGCGTCCACGGGTACGCCGTCTCGACCACCATCATCGCCTTCGCGTAACGCGGCCCGAGATCGCGCAGGTTCGCCTGCAACTGCCAGAGCGTGCCGTGCCACCAGGGATAGTAGGACAACCCGATCACGTCGAAGTCCACGCCCGCGGACACCATGTGGTCCAGGAACCAGCGGCAGCGGACGTTGTCACCACCGGGCGCCAGGTGCACGATCAGTTCGGTCGGCGCGCCGGGCGGCAGCGCAGCCCGGGCGGCGCCGGACGCCGACTGCAGCAGGGACGTCAACGCTGACCACTGCGTCGGCGTATCCCAGGCGCTGCCCGGCCAGCCCACGCGACCCGTCTCCCACAACATGCCGGCGTCGATTTCGTTGCCCAGTTGCACGTAGCGGGGGACCAGCCCTTCGGTGACGAAACGCTCCACCACACGCGTCGTGTACGCGGCCACCGAATCGGCCAGCGCCGCGGTCGCGATGCCCTGCCAGGCTGCGGGAGTCACCTGATGGCCCGGGTCGGCCCATGTGTCGGAGTAGTGGATGTCGAGCATCAGATCGAAGCCTGCATCCTGCACGCGGTGGGCGTAGGCGACGGTGGCGTCGAGCCCGTGCCACGGCTCAGCCGGCGTGTGCCAGAGCCGCAACCGCACCAGCCCGACGCCCGCCTCCCTGACGATTGCCAGCAACGGCGCCGCCTGGCCGTCGCGGCTGTAGGTTGCGCCGAGCGCCTCGAGTTGCGGCACGAAGGACAGGTCCGCCCCGACCACGCGCGCATCCGGGCCGAGGGTCGCGCCCAGGTCCGCGAAATCGACCAGCGGCAGGCTGACGCCCCCGGCCGGCACCTGAACGGTCCGGTTGGGGATGTCCTCCTCCCAGACTTCGGCGCCGCCGCCGCGGACGATCAGGAACTTGTAGGCAATGGCCCCGGCGGGCAGGTCGACGATGACCGAATACGTTCCGGGGGCGACGGCCGCCTGCAGGATGCGATGGGCGGCAGCCCAGCCGTCGAAATCGCCGCGCACTTCGACGACGTCGCTGGTCGGGTCGAAGTAACCCGCGGCCAGGTAGGGCCCCATATCCACCTGGAACGTGACGGGAACGCCCAGGGCCGCAGCCGGCAGCAGCGCGGCGCAACACCAGATCCAGGTCAGCAGACGTCGCACGCGGTTCCACCTGTCGATGCCGGTCCGGGTGTGGCGCAGGTTTCCAGCGTCCATCGACGCGAATCGATCGGTACGATTATACCCTGAATGGTGCTCGCGAAACGGGGGAAGTTCGCCCTCAACCAGGCACAGGTCTTCTCAATCTACGCGCAGAAATCCCGCCACCTCTCACACGAATGCGCCGTCGCCGGACAGGCGACGCTCCGGGACGGCAGTGACGCCTTCTATGTGGTGCGGGAATCGTCCGCTCGGCTGCCGGCTACTTCTGGACGACCGGGGGCATCATCCGCGCCACCAGCGTCGGCAGGAATCTCCGGTAGGGGGCCCAATGGCACTCCGCGCGGCACTCGGCCAGGTCGGTCAGCGATGTGCAGCGGCCCTCGCAGTCGCATGCACCCGTGCGGATTTCCATGGGGATGCTCTCGGTCAGCAACGGGGCGAAGGCATCGACGCGCACCGTGAACGTGGTGCCGCAGTCCGGCGTGATGTGGTTGAAATAGTAGGAATTCCACGCCGCCTCGTTGTCGCCCAGCAACATCCCGATCGGCTTGATGTCCGGCCTGGTCAGGAGATCTTCAATGGTAAACGCTGCCTTGCAGAAGGGACAAGTCACGACCGGCGCCACCTCTGAACCTCCCGGTTTCGCACCCCTGGATCGGGACTGCACCTGCATATCGACATACGGGGAAAAAAGTTGAGCGGGCGACCGGGCGCCCCCCATCGGAATCGTTCGACATGGCGCCGCCGCCATTGGCCCCCACGCACCGACTTGCGCCGGCGCAACTCCCCACCACGCCCTCTTCGCTGCCTCGCACCCATCCCCTGAAAAGCGAAGAGAGCGCCCCCGCGGCGCTCTCTTCGCTTTACAGGCTATGCCGGTGCGTCACCGAGCCCACTTGGACCCCGACCCCCGCATCCTTCCAGCCTTCGCGCGCTGCCGCGCCGCCCGCTCGGAAGCGGCCAGGCAGGCCATCACGTCCTCGGCGTGGAAGCGGTGGTCGTCGCGCACGATGAGCGGCTCCTTGAGCATGCGCTCGATGCCGCGCAGCTGGGGCACGTCCTCGATGCCGCACAGGGCGATCGCGATGCCCGCGCGACCGGCGCGCGCGGTGCGGCCGATGCGGTGGACGTAGTTCTCGGCCACGTCGGGCAGCTCGTAGTTGATGACGTGGGTGATGTCGTCGACGTCGATGCCGCGGGCCACGATGTCGGTGGCGATCAGCACGTCGACCTTGCCCTTCACGAACGCCTCGAGCGCCGCCTGGCGCTGGCTCTGCGACTTGTCGGCGTGGATGGCGCCCACGCGCAGGCCGCGCACCTCGAGCTGCCGCGAGACGGAGATCGCGGCAATCTTCGTCGCCGTGAAGACCAGCGTGCGGCCGTCCTTGTTTTCCTTCAGCAGGTCGACAAGCAGGTCCAGCTTGTGCGCCTTCTGGACGAACATCACCTGCTGCTCGATGTGGTCGGCCACCGTCGCCGGCGGCGCCACCGAGACTTCCAGCGCATCGACCTGCATGGTCGAGGCCAGGCTGCGCACGGCCGCGGACAGCGTGGCCGAGAACAGCAGCGTCTGGCGCGGCTTCGGCACGCGGTCGGCAATCCAGCGCACGTCGTGGACGAAGCCCATGTCGAGCATGCGGTCGGCCTCGTCCAGGATCAGGAACTCCACATCGGCCAGGTTCAGTTCGCCCTGTTTGTAGAGGTCGATGAGCCGGCCCGGCGTGGCGATGACGATGTCGACGCCCTTGCGCAGGCGGTCGATCTGCGGGCCCGAGTTCACGCCGCCCAGCAGCACGCAGGTACGGGTGCCCACGTACTTGCCGTAGGCGCGGACGTTCTCCTCGATCTGCAGCGCCAGCTCGCGGGTCGGGGCCAGCACCAGCGCCAGCGGCGTGTCGCCGGCATAGGAAGGCCGCGTCGCGATATCCTCGATCACCGGCAGCATGAACGCAGCCGTCTTGCCGGTGCCCGTCTGGGCAGTGGCCATGACGTCGCGTCGCGCGGAGACCAGGGGGATGGCGGCGGACTGGATCGGGGTGGGCTCGCGGTAGCCGCAGTCGGCCAGGGCGCGCAGGACGGGTTCGGTAAGACCGAGGTCCTGGAAGGTCTTGGTGTTTGTGTGCGGTTGTATCGGGGTCATGAAATCCTGTCTCGTTAGTCCGGGATCCGCATCAGCTTGGTCTCGGAGGGAGCACAGGCGAACAAGGCCGTGAGCCGAGAAGAAAGCAGAACAGGTACCGCGGCAGTCGGTGGCGGCTTTTTGTTCGATGCCGCCTTGCTTGAGCTCGCATCCGCGACGTCAGCTTGGACCGTCGCTACTCGTTGATCAAATGCAAGCTCTGCGCCACAAAATAGCCGTTCGCGGCCGTTCCGGCAACAACGGTTCCTGGCCTACCCAGGGGACGGCCGTTGAACCGGCGCCCCCGCGGGTCTATGCTGCGCACCGGAACGCCACCCGCAGCGACATCCCGAACCCCTCGAGGCCCCATGGTTTTTGCCTCCGCCGGACTCATCACGCTGGCCCTGATCGCCTATTCGATCGGCGTCTGGTCCGAACGCGTGGCGCGCTATCTCTATCGCTGGCATGTGGTTGCGTTCTGGGTGGGGCTGGCCTTCGACATCGCCGGCACCCTCGCCATGCACGCCCTGGCCCGGCGCCCGTTCAGCCTGCGCGACCCCCACACCCTGACCGGCCAGATGGCGCTGTGGCTGATGCTCGGCCACGCCATCTGGGCCACCAGGGTCGCCAGTCGCGGTTCACCCGAATTGCGCCGCCATTTTCACCGGTACAGCCTGGTGGTGTGGTGTTTCTGGCTGGTCCCCTATTTCGGCGGGATGGTGCTGGGAATGCGCCATTAGTCAAGTCCATGGGATCATTCAACTAAAAATGAGAAACAACATCAACATGCGCGTCGAATCGTCAGAGATTTTCCTAGTCGAATTCCCGTATATGCGATATCTTCACGCCACCACACAAAGAGGTTGGGCCCAGTTGCGGATGTTTGTGCGGTGGAATCACCAGCGCACCGCTGCTCGCCCGGGCAGTCTAGGCCTGGGTCCGACCGTGGATGATGCCCAACCTAAGGAGACATGAGATGAAACGTTTTGCTATCGCTCTGCTGCTTGTCGCCATCACCCTCGCCGCGACCCTCGCCGCCGCGACCCCCATCGCCGGCACCTACACCTCGACCGACATGGGCGGCCAGATCCTGACGGGCCGCGCCTCGACCTGGCGCAGCGGCGTCAACAGCGGACTGCCGCACGTGCTGCACGCGCAGTCGTGGGACGGCTCGGCGCTCGGCACGCAGTGGGAAATCAGCTGCGCCACCGAGAACAGCGCCTTTAGCGTGGTCGACAACCGCATCGGCGGCAACGGCACCATCGTCTACTCGTCCACGTTCAACGGCGGCACGTTCACGTTCAACCCGGGCTGGGCCTTCGGCAGCGGCACGGGCGTCCTGGGCACCACGTCGCTGACGACCACCGTGCAGTACATCATGCTCGGCGGCATCAGCACGCCGGTGGCCTCGGTCATCAACGGCAACACGTCGGGCGAGTTCAACGACGGCTGCATCCTGACCTTCGCGATCGGCAACGGCACCGGCGTCGGCGAGACCCCGTTCGCCAGCATCCCGGCCACCTACCCGGCGTTCCTGGACGGCACCTGCAACCCCGCGTCCGCCGGCGCCCAGTTCGGCTCGTGGGGCAACGTCATCACGATCACGCTCAACATCTTCTGCGCCGTGCCGTCAGAGACGACGTCGTGGGGCAACCTCAAGGGTACGTATCGTTAGACTCGGCAACGAGTTAAATCATTGAGGCCAATGGCAGGGGCCGTTCCTCCGGGAGCGGCCCCTGTCTCTATTATAGAGGGGCGGGAGGGCTGGCGTTTGATTCTCACAATGCGAATGATTATTGATGTCATTTTCGTAGACGGGGCGCGTCAATTACGATATGTTCTGTCGGCATTAGGTCGAGACCGGTTCCGGTTGCGGGTCGCAGTGCGTGGACTCTCCACCACCCCGCAGCTCACCCAGATTCGCGGTCCCCTGGGTTCGGTCACGCCATCACAAGGAGACGGACCATGAAGCGCTTTGCCATCGCGACGATCGCCATCTCGCTGGCTCTCGCAGCTGCCGCTGCCACGGCTTCCCCCATCGGGGGCACGTACACGTCGACCGACCTGGGCGGCCAGATCCTCACGGGCCGCGCGTCCACCTGGCGCACCGGCGTCAACAGCGGCCTGCCGCATGTGCTGCACGCGCAGTCGTGGAACGGCACGACCCTCGGCACGCAGTGGGAAATCAGCTGCGCTACCGAGAACAGCGCCTTCAGCGTGGTCGACAACCGCATCGGCGGCGTCGGCACCGTGGTCTACACGTCGACGTTCAACGGCGGCACCTTCACGTTCTTCCCCGTCGGCGGCGCCTGGGGCGACGGCGTCGGCACGCTGAACACGACGACGCTCGTCTCCACCGTGCAGTTCCTGTTGATCGGCGGCATCAGCACGCCCGTGGCGTCGGTCATCAACGGCAACACCTCGGGCACGTTCGGCGACGGCTGCCTGCTGACCTTTGCGATCGGCAACGGCGTCGGCGTCGGCGAGACCCCTTACGCGAGCATCCCCGCCACCTACCCGACGTTCATGGACGCCTCGTGCGCGCCGGCCTCGCCGAGCGCCCAGTTCGGCACGTGGGGCAACGTCATCACGCTGACGCTGAACATCTTCTGCACCGTCGCCGACGAGCCGACCTCGTGGGGCGCGCTGAAGAGCTCCTACCGGTAAATGATGCCATGCATTGGGGTTGGATGATGACGAGGGCCGTCCTGCGGGGCGGCCCTTCTTTTTCGACAAGCGGAGGCCCACCTGGTCCGGATACCTGTTCGTTGCCGATATCGATTTCGAATGCGCCGGCGTGATCGAGGTATCACGCGCCGTGACATGCTGTTATCCTTGGCTGGTCCGTCCCCGTGCACTCGGAACGTCGATTCCACCCGGGTCGATGACCGCGAGGTTTCCATGCCCCCGTCCGCGCAGTTCGCCGACCAGACCCGCTCTCATCAACGCCAAGGCCGACGCCTTTCGACCGTATTGGTCGCAGGCATCACGCTCGCGTGTCTCGCCGGGACTGCCGACGCCATCACCTGGCCGTTCATCCATTACACGGAAAACGAAGGTTTGCCGACCAGCGTGGTCATGGGCATCGCCCAGGACGACAGCGGACGCGTGTGGGTCGCCAACCGCGCCGGCATCGCCAGCTATGATGGAGCCACGTGGACGTTGCACGACATTGCACGCGGGTTGCCTGTCGCCCAGCACCGCGATGTCGCCATCGATCACACTGGCGGCGTCTGGGCCGTTGCCCAGCCCACCCCGTTGCGCGTCTCGCACCTGGTGGACAACCGCTGGGAGCAACTGCCCGAATGGCAGGCTCCGGTCGAGGGGCTCGAAGTCTGGGAGATGGTCGCCGGGCGTGATGGTGACGGCAACGTGGCGTTGGCTGTCCTCGTCCATGGGAGAGCAGTCGTCGTCCGGGCGCGCGGCCACTGGTGGAACATCGCTCCGCCCGAGGGTTTTGGCATCATCCACAACATCTGCTGGCAGGATCGCGACCTGCTGATCGCCGCGACCGGGGGCCTCTACCGGGTGACGGATCCCGGTCGCGCCGATGCCGCCGCACCTGAACGAGTGGCGGGTCTGCCGGACGGAGACGTCTATGCCGCGGTCATCCATCCGACCGATGGCACGCTGCACGTGGCCGGAAACGGCTGGTACGGCGAATGGACCGCAGGGAGCTTCCGACGCCAACCCGGCGCCGACGCATTACACCTCCCGATGGCGAACGGGGGCGTCGACGCCGCCATCGACGTGCTGGGCGGGTTGTATTTAGGCACGCCAAGCTCCCTGTTCTATCTCCACCCGATGCTCGGACTGGAGCACCTGTCGCCGGCGAACGGGCTGCTGGCGAGTGGCACAACCGACGTGATGACAGACCACGAGGGCGTGGTCTGGATCACCAGCCAGCGCGGCATCGACAAACTGCCCAACCGGCGCCTGCACAGCCTGACCACCGCTGACGGATTGCTGAATGAAGAGGTCACGGCCGTCCTGCAGCGACGCGACGGCACCACCGTGCTGGGCCACAGCGGCGGCCTCACGATGTTGGGTCCGCCGGCGCGCACACTGGAACTGCTCCCGGACAATCGCGAATGGAGCCGGACCATGGACCTGCACGAGGACCGCGACGGCGTCCTGTGGGCGGCCATGGACCAGGGCGGCCTGGCGCGCGTGGACACGCGCGGCCATGTGCGCTGGTACGGCTACGCGGACGGCCTTGACGGCGCCGCCTATGCCGTGACGCGCGACCGCGCCGGGCGATTGTGGGTGGGCACGGTCGCGGGCGTCTTCCGATTGCGCGGCGACCGCTTTGAGACCGTCGAGATCCGAGCAACGCCGGGCGCGCGGAGCATTTCAGTGCGCCGCTTCGCCGAGGCGGCCGACGGTTCGATGTACGCGGCAACGGTGAACGACGGCCTCCTGTGCGTCACAAGCGACAGTGTCCAGCAATGGAGTGCCGACGCTGTATCCGGCCACAGAAGCACCTACGCGATCCATAATCCGACTCCTGACGACACGTGGGTCGGCACGGGCGCCGGCCTGTGCCGCCTGCGGGAAGGGCGACTTGAACCGACGACTGCGCCGGACCCGGTTCTCACCGAACCGGTGTATGCGATCGCCGGCGATGCGGACGGCAACACCTGGTTCGGCACGGCCTCCGGCGTCGTCCGCTGGAACGGCAAGGACCTGCGGCGCTTCACGGTATCCGACGGCCTGTGCGGCGCCGAGACGAACCGTGATGCACTGATCTGCGACAGCGAAGGCCGCATGTGGATCGGCACCAATCGCGGCGTTTCGATCTACGACGAACGGTTGGCCCGCGAGCCTGAAGCGGACCTGCCCCTGTGGATCACGGGCTACGAGGTCGACGGACGCTGGTATCCCGCAGGGCGCGACCTGCGGTTGCCCTCCGGCCTCCACACGGTTGTCGTCCGGTTCAGCGCCCCGACCTTCGAAGACGAGACCCGCTTGCGCTTCTCGGCAAGGCTCGAAGGCGCAGACACAGATTGGAGCGCGCCGACGCTGAATCCCGACCGTTCCATCCGATACACGCAACTGGCGCCGGGGCGCTACCGCATCCACATACGTGTCATGGACATCGAAGGCCGCAGCAGCGAGGTGGTTTCGGCGAGCACCATCGTGATCCAGCCCCCGCTGTGGCTGCGGCACTGGGTTGTGGCCTTGACCCTGTGCGTGCTGACGGGCCTGGTCTGGCTCGTGGTCTCGGTAGTCCAGGGACGCCGCTACGCGCACCGACTGGTCGCCGAGGTGGAAGCACGCACCGCGGAACTCGCGCGTTCCGAGGAGGCCGTGCGGTTGGAGTCCCGGCGCCTGGGTGCCATCCTCGCGAGCATTGCCGACGGCGTGCTCGCCATCGACACGCACAACATCATCACGCTGGCCAACCCCGCGGCGGCGCAGATCATCGGGGTCCATGGCACGACGATCGTCGGTCGTTCGGCCGCCGAATTGTTGCCGGGCATCGTCGAGACGGCCCGGGCGGCGCTGGGAATCGCTATCCGGCACACAACCGACGGGGCTGAGCAGCAATGGGCCCGATTCGAATACCCGCTGGCAATTCCTGCGGACGAACTCCTGAACCTCGAATGCGGCGCGGCGCCGCTCGCCGAGGGCGGCCCCGAGGCGGGCCTGGTGCTCGCGTTCCGGGACACCACAGAACGCCGCCGCGCCGAGCAGGTGGCCATCCGCACCCAGAAACTGGAATCGCTGGGCGTGCTGGCCGGTGGGATCGCGCACGACTTCAACAACCTGCTGACCGTTATCATGGGGAACGCATCGCTGGTCGGGGCCACGTGCACGCCCATCCAGCAGCGCCCGCTCGAGCACATCGGCACCGCCGCCACGCGCGCGCAGCGGTTGACGACGCAGTTGCTGACGTTCGCCCGCGGCGGCTCGCCCCAGAAGCGGTTGACGTCGTTGCAGAACCTGCTGCAGGGCGCGGCAACCCTGGCTGTGGCCGGAACGAACGTGTCGCTCGAATGCGACCTGGACGAGGACCTGTGGGACGCCGAAGTCGACGCCGCCCAGATCGAGCAGGTCATCAGCAACCTGCTGATCAACGCGCGGCAGGCCATGCCCCAGGGCGGCCACGTCTGGATCGTCGCGCGCAATATCCCGGCTGACGGGCTGGTCGGCGGCCACGGTCGCCGCATCGAGATCCGCATCCGCGACGAGGGCATGGGCATCGCGCAGCCCGACCTCGACCGCATCTTCGAGCCGTACTACACGACGAAGCCCAAGGGCACCGGGCTGGGATTGGCGATCACCTACTCCATCGTGGCGCGGCACGGCGGCACGATGCGGGTGGTGTCCGACCTCGGCCGTGGGACCGAATTCACCGTGTTGTTGCCGGCCAGTGCGGCACGGGCCCACACCGCCGCGGAATCCGCGGCCACGCCCATGGCGCGCGTCGACGGACGTGTGCTGGTGATGGACGACGAGGCCGGCGTCCGCGACCTGCTGGCGGGCATGCTCAACCAGATGGGCCACGATGTGCTGACGGTGGCGGACGGGACCCAGGCGCTGAATGCCTGGACGGCAGCCCGAGCGTCGGGACGCCCGTTCGCGGTGGCCATCGTCGACCTGACGATCCCCGGCGGCATGGGTGGCCGCGAAACCATGGCGCGCCTGCGCGAAATGGACCCGGACGCGCGCGGTATCGTCACGACCGGGTCCATCCAGGATCCGGCGATGACCGACCCGCGACGCTACGGCTTCGCCGCCACGCTGCCCAAACCATTCACGAACGACGACCTCGCACACGCCGTGCGCGCAGCCATCGGCTGACCGCCAAAACAGACCACCAGGTCGCGACGCGACCACCAGGAGTCCCTGCGATGACCCTCCGCCAGCGCCTCATCGTCCTGTTCGTGCTGGCTGTCGCCGTCCTGGGCGTGTTCGGCGGCGTGTTGCGGCACGACTGGATCATCGTCGACGACAGCCTCTACGTGTACGAGAACCCGGTCGTCAACCGCGGGTTGACGCTGACGGGCATCGTCCACTTCCTGGGCAACGACCATGGCGTCAACTGGGTGCCGGTCACGGCGATCTCGCACATGATCGATGTGCAGTTGTACGGCCTGCGCCCCGGCGGGCACCATGCCACGAACCTGCTGATCCATGTCGCGAGCACGCTTCTGGTGGTCCTGCTGCTGCGCAAGCTGACCGGCGCCTGGTGGCGCAGCGTCATCGTCGCGGCGCTGTTCGCGCTGCATCCATTGCGGGTCGAGTCGGTGGCGTGGATCGCCGAACGCAAGGATGTGCTCAGCACCTTCTTCTTCCTGCTGTCGTGCCTGGCCTGGACCCACTGGGCCGAGCGGCCCGGGCCACGGCGGTACGCCGCGGTCTTCACGGCCGTCCTGCTGGCGTTGTGGTCGAAGCCCATGGCCATCACATTGCCGTTCGTGCTGGTGCTGCTGGACATCTGGCCGTTGGGACGGTTGGCGCACGGACCGGCTGCCTGGCGGCGGCCCGGCGGGGCTGCCCCGCGCCCGCTGTGGGGCCTGGTCGTGGAGAAGTGGGCGCTGTTCGCACTGGTCGGCGTGGTGACGGTCGTGACGTACCGCTTCCAGGCCGCGGCCGGCGCGGTAACCAGCGACGGATTCTTCACGCTGGGCCGTCGCATCGCCAACGGCCTGCTCAACTACTGGCGCTACCCCCTGCAGATGGCCTGGCCCGTGCGACTGGCGCCGTTCCACGCGCACGACGGGTCGATCAACACCGGCGGGGCGATCGCCGCGGCAGCGGCGCTGGTGATCGTGACCGCGCTGGCGCTGCGCGCGGCTCCTCGTCGGCCGTGGCTGGCCCTCGGCTGGCTGTGGTACGTGGGCACACTGGTGCCGGCGGTGGGCTTCGTGCAGACCGGCGGGCATGCCTTTGCGGACCGCTTCACCTACATCCCGTGCCTGGGGCTGCTGGTGGCGCTGGTGTGGAGCGTCCACGAATGGATAGCCCCGCGCGGCCGTGGGGCGCAGCGCGCCGCGCTCGCGGCCGGCGTCATCGTCGTGGTGACGCTCTCGGCGCTGTCGGTCCGGCAGTTGCAGTTCTGGCGCAACACCCTGACCTACGGCGAACGCGTCCTGGCGGTCGCGGACGGCAACCCTCTGGCCAATCGGGTGGCCCACCGCTGGATCGGCCGCTGGCTGTACGATCAGGGTCGCGTGGCCGAGGCCGTCCCGCACATGGAAGTCGGCGCCGGCCTGGCCCCGGGTACCGAGCAGGGCCTGCGGCGCGCGGCGCAGCAGCGTCCCGACGATGCGGAGGCGCGTCGGCAACTGGCCGCGATGCTGACGCGTGTGGGGCGCGTCGAGGAAGGCGTGACCCTGTACCGCGAGATCCTCGCTGCGAACCCGGGCGACCTCGACGCACTGGTCAACATCGCCTGGGTCCGCTCGACGCACGAACAGGCGCGGCACCGGGACGGCGCCGACGCCGTGACGCTGGCGCGGCGCGCGCTGGAGTTGTGCCCGGACGCGCCGGCCGTGATCTACAGCACGCTGGCAGCGGCGCTGGCCGAGGCCGGGCAGTTTCCCGCCGCGGTGGAGGCCGGGCAGAAGGCCGTTGCGCTGGCGACGGCCGCGGGTCAGGCCGGGGAAGCGGCGGAGTACGCCCGCCAACTGGGCCTGTACCGGGCGAAACGGCCGTTCCACCACGACGCGTAGGCCCGCGAAGCCGCTGGAAAAACGAACGGAGGCGGGAGCCCTCTCCCGCCTCCGTCGCTCTTCGCACTGCTGCGCGGGCTAGTCGCCCTTCGGACGGATGACCAGCACCGGCACCGGCGAGTTCTTCACGATGCCCTCGGTGATGCTGCCCATCAGCATCTTCTGCAGGCCAGAACGCCCGTGAGTCGACATGGCGATCATGTTGACCCGCAGGTCGCGCGCCGTCGCCAGGATGGTGTCGGCGATGGGACCCTCGCGGACCTCGATCGTGGCACTCGCGCCCTCGCTCTTTATCCTGGCCAGGACACCCTCCAGATAGGACGTCTCGGCTGCCTCGGCTGCCGAGAGGTCATCGGCCCCGATCGACGGGTCGTTGAAGATCTCGCCCGCCGAGTTCACCACCTGCAACAGCACCAGCTCCGAGCCGTCGGCCTTGGCCAGCGCCTGTGCGTGGGCCAGGACGGCCTCGGACGTTTTCGAACCGTCCAGGGGCACCAGGATGCGCCGGCCGGACGTGGACGAGGGCTTGGAAGTCCGCGTCGAGGCGATCGAATGGTCGGATGAGATGTCGACGTGGTGCGTCTCGGGCAGCTTCCAGAACCCGATGATAGCGCAAACCGCCGCGATGGCCATCGGGTACCAGAGGCCGGCAAAGTTGTTGTGCGTCGTGTTGATCAGCGTCAGGCCGATGATGGGCACCATGCCGCCGAAGACACCGTTGCCGATGTGGTAGGGCAGCGACATCGACGTGTAACGGATCTTGGTCGGGAACAGCTCGACCAGGAAGGCCGCGATCGGGCCGTACACCATCGTCACGAACACGACCTGCAGGAACACCAGCAGCGAAAGCATGACCGGCTTGTACCCCACATAGGGGAACAGGAACAGCTGCATCGGCTTGGTGGGATCCTTCGGAGGCGGCGCGAACGACGCCATCGCCCCGTAGATCGGGTAGTAGAGGACGACGGCAGCCACCATGCCCCAGAGCATGATCTGCTTGCGGCCGATCTTGTCGGACAGGTTGCCGAAGTACACGAACAACGGCGTGCCCAACAGCAGCGCGGCGCCGACAATCAGGTTCGAATGCACCAAACTGACCTGGAAGATCTTCTGCAGGTAGAACAGCGCGTAGAACTGCCCTGTGTACCACACCACGCCCTGGCCCATGGTGGCGCCGAACAGCGCCAGGGCCACATAGCGCAGGTTGTAGGAGTTACCGAAGCTCTCCTTGATGGGGTTCTTCGAGAGCTGGCCCTTCTGCTTCAGCTTCGCGTACATCGGCGATTCGCGCAGCGACATGCGGATGTACAGCGAAAGGACGACCAGCAGGATCGAGATCAGGAAGGGGATGCGCCAGCCGAACGCCTTGAACTGTTCCTCGCCCAGGATACTGCGGGTGGTCAGGATGACGCCCAGCGACAGGAACAGGCCCAGGGTGGCTGTGATCTGGATCCAGCTGGTGAAGAAGCCGCGACGGCCCGGGGGCGCGTGCTCGGCCACGTACGTGGCGGCGCCGCCGTACTCGCCGCCCAGGGCCAGACCCTGCAGGATGCGCAGCAGGATCAGGATGACGCCGGCGGCGGGCCCGATCTGGTCGGCGGTCGGCAACAGACCGACGCTGAACGTGCACAAGCCCATCAGGGTCATCGTGACCAGGAAGGTGTACTTGCGGCCGATCATGTCGCCGACACGTCCGAAGACGATGGCGCCGAAGGGGCGCACGATGAAGCCGACCGCAAAGGCGGCCAGCCAGGCGATGAGGTCGCCCAGCGGAGTGCCCGTGTTATAGAACTTGCCTGAGATGACGGTCGCGAGACTGCCGAAGATGTAGAAGTCGTACCACTCGATCATCGTCCCGGCAGCGGACGCGAAGATGATACGCGGCAGGCCCTGTTCGCCCTGTCCGGTGCCGACGGCACCGGGAGCAGCTTGTTCGGCCATGGAACACTCCTTCGGGTGGGACCGGAATCGACACCTCAGCGAACGTGCGGTTCACGGCGCCATCCCCTGCGCACCACCCGTACGCCACTGACGGGGCTATTCCACCACATTCCCGAATTCGGATGCAAGCCGAAAGGGGAGACGCGCGGCCTTAATTCATTGCCCACTCTTTTGGTATTGTTTTGTCGCGCAAAAGCGAACGCACGCAGCGAAAGCGAGCCGTAGGCGGCGCTCACGTGCCGCGTGGTGCCGCGGGCATGGTCGAAGGCGGCGCGCAGCAGAACCCAGGCGCCGTGGTCAAGGCCGCGCTCGGCGCGCGACCAGGTTGCCGGGCCCTTCGAGGAAGCGCTTCACCGGCAGGTCACCCAGGAGCAGGTTCGGGGCGCCGTGCGAGACGAAGAGCGTGGGCTGGGCGGTGGCGGAGGTGTCGGTCACGATTTCGGCTCCCGATCGCGGGCGCCATCACCTGCTGAAACAGGACATGGTGATCGCGGCGTGCCGAAACCGCGGGCCACAACCGCATCCCGGACAACCTGTCCCGGCAGCATGCAAAACGCAGCTGCTTCCCGGTCATTCCCGGGCGGCGGAACGACGACGCTGCGATGCAGGTGGTCGCCGAAAAGGTTCACGCGTATATCGTGACTGGCCCTGCAACGGCGAACGGCGCGCAAAGCAGTCGGATGGTGATGATCAAATGAACGCGAACCCGGGGATCCGACGCCGCACACGGCATGGCCAAGGCATGCCAGCGACGCTGGCAGCGATCATCCTTGCCGGCCTCGCCGCAGTTGGCCAGGCACAGGGCGCCACCGCGTCATCGCGATGGCACTACGTTGCCACCAACGGCAATGACGCCTGGCCCGGCACGGCCGCGCAACCGCTGCGCACCATCCAGCGCGCCGTTGATGTCGCCGCGCCGGGCGACACGGTCATCGTTCGCGACGGCACCTACAGCGGCCCGGGCAACGCCGGCGTTGCGTGGCGTGACAAGGACCTCGCCATTCTCTCCGCGAGCCGGAATCGCGATGCGTGCAGGGTCGAGTGCAACGGTGCGAACGGCTTCTCCTTCTTCGATTCCGAGGTCGACGGCAAACACCACGTGATCTCCTTCTCAGGACTGACGATCGCCCACGCCGACACGGCCATCTCCGTCACGCGCGCGGCATCCCCTCCCTTCTACGGCTCGCTGGTCGACCTGCTCGTGGCGAACTGCGCCCTGCGGGACGGTGCCTACGGCATCCATGCCCATGGCGGCGACATGGACCTTCAAGACGTCAGGATCTCAGGAAACACGAAGGCCGGCATCGCGGGCGGTTGGTACTGCGGGCTCACGGTGTCCGACAGTTCGATCCGCGGCAACGGCACGGGCATCTACCTGACGCAACTGGACGGCGCGAGCCCGGTCGTGCTGTCGGCGACCGAGATCGTCGGAAACGGGATCGGCATGTCCTACTGGCAGGAGTCGTCCGGCATGACGATGAAGGACTGCCGCGTGGATTCGAGCACGACGGGCGACGGCATCAGGTGCGCGACGGACTACGAGACGCTGACCATGGAGGACTGCCGCGTGCGGGGCAACGCGCGGCACGGCCTGGCGAGCCGCATGTCGATGGTCACGGCGACGCGTTGTGACTTCTCCGGCAACGGCGGCAGTGGGATCGCGATTTCCGGCTACGAATCCGCCATTCGACTGGATGCGGTGTCCCTGGTCGGCAACCTGGGCTGGGGACTGGCTCCGTTCGTCGGCCAGGCCGCGGAATTCGTGATCCCGAACGGCAACCGGCGCGAGTCACGGAAGGTTCGGCGCGACCCCGCGAGTTTCGTCGAGGTCACCGGCAGCGAGGTCCGCCAGAACGCGTTGGGCGGAATGAATGTTGACGGCGATTTCGGCCCCATCAACGTCGGACGGACATCCCTGACCGGCAACGGCGGCGCCGGCCTGCGCCTGGCGTCGAACCTGGCGGGAGCAACGTGCACCCTGGCGGATGTCACCATCGCCGGCAACAGCGGCAGCGGCATCGTCGCAAGCATGGGCCTGTGGTCCGCCGTGCGGACGCTCGTTGCCGACAACGGCGGCGTCGCCATCGAACTGGCGGGAAGCTCGGTGGTCACGCTGGCCTGCACCGACCTGTACGGCAACCAGGCCGGCGACTGGACGGCGCCGCTGGCGGCGCAGGCCGCGGTGGACGGCAACCTGAGTGTCGACCCCCTGTTCTGCGACGGCGCGGGCGGGGATTACAGCCTGCAGATCGACTCCCCGCTCGCGGCGGATAACAACGCCGCGTGCGGCACGATCGGCCGGTTCGCGGCCGACTGTCCGGCCCAGCCCGGGGCCCTGTTCACGCCAGCGGTGCAGGATGTTCCGAATGACCAGGGCGGTCACCTGAACATCGTATGGCGCCGGCACACCCTCGATGCAAAATCGACGCTGACGCCCATCACCAGCTATGAGGTCCAGCGCCGCGTCGCCGGCTGGCAGACCATCAGGACCGTCGCAGCAGCGGCGGCGGACACCTATGCGACGGTGATCGACACGCCCGACATCCTGACGCAGGGTCTTCCCGTGCCGATGTCCGCCTACCGGGTCGTGGCGAAGACGGCGAACCCGGCCATCACATTCGCTTCCGTTCCCGACAGTTCCTGCTCGGTCGACAACCTGCCGCCGCCGCGGCCGATCGCCGTGTTGGCGGACGGGGCGGACTTCCGGTTGATCAGCTGGGTAGAGCCCGGGATCACCGACCTGGCCTCGGCCTGCGTCTTTCGCGGCGACCATCCGGGCTTCACAGCCGACACGCCGATCCTCTGCCCGGACACGCCGACCTTCAGCGAGCCGGACCTGGGCTGGTACTACTACCGCGTGCGCTTCACCGACACGCACGGCAACGCCAGTGCGTTCTCGGACGAAATGCGCGGCAGGTACCCGACGGCGGCGCCCGGCACGCCGGCCGCGGCGTTGATGCTGTACCCCTGCCGGCCGAACCCGTTCAACCCGTCGACGGTGATCCGCTTCGACCTGCCGGTCGACGGCATGGTGCGGCTGTCCGTCTACGACGTGTCGGGACGCCTGGTCCGCAGACTGGTGGACGAGTCCCTGCCGGGCGGGTCGCACGAAGCGAGTTGGGACGGGCGGGATGTCTCGGGGCGCGGCATGCCCTCGGGCAGCTACATGGCCCGGATCGAGTTTGGGGGGCAGACCCGGACCACGCGGTTGGGGTTGGTGCGCTAGCAGGGGTGGCTGGCGGGCAGTTGCGCCGGCGCAAGTCTCGCCGGGCGGACGCATGTTCCGGGCGAGAGATGCCGCCGCCTGCAATGGAAAAGCGGACCCGGCATGGACGCCGGGCCCGCTTCTTCTGTCGCCGTGAGCCGCGGCCTACGCCGTCAGCTTCGCCACCTCGGCCTTCAGCATCTCGGCGCCGCCGGCCAGAAAGTCGTCCCGCTTCAGTTCGCCCGCCGCCAGCTTCGCCAGCAGCGCCTTCTGGGCGCGGTAGTCCTTGCTGTCGATGCCGGCCTTGCTCTGCAGCAGGCGCCAGGCCTTGCGGCGCTCGACGCACAGCAGCACCATCTGGCGCGACAGCGCGTACAGGCCCGCCTTGCCCTCGTTGTTCTCGGCCTTGATCCAGACGCTGAAGTCGGGCACGTAGACCGGGCTCGTCGGGTCGAAGACGCGACGGTGCATGACGTCGTCCTGGGTCAGCAACGCCAGGATGTCGTCCAGCGCGATCATCGCCTCGGCCTTCGCCGCGTCCACCTTCTTCACGTGCTGCCGGAAGCGCGCCTCGGTCACGGCGTAGTGCGCGATGGTGTAGCGCACCTTGTCGCCGGTCGACTTCAGCATGGTCTCCCACCAGTCCTTCTCGTGCGCCGGGTTGCCCTTCAGCTCGATGGCCTCGCGATAGGTCTCGCCGCGGCCCGGGTTGAAGGTGAACTCGGGGATCAGGCGGCAATCCCTTGCCCGCTGCGATTGCGTCGTCGAGCCATCGTCGCCGATGCCGTGCTCGGGCTGGCAGGGCGTAAAGCTCTGGATGAAGGCGGAGCCGCGGTGCTCGAGCGCGTCGAGGATCGCCTTGTACAGCTTCGGCGCATTCGCCATCGAGACCTGTGCGATGTACGGCGAGCCGTGGCCGGCGGTGAAGATCTCGGCCAGGCTCTTCTTCTCGGTCAGCTTGCCCTGCGTGGCGGCGCCGATCTGGTTCATGTCGAAGCCGCCGGTGATGACCGACGAGTCCGAGTTCTGGCCGCCGGTATTCGAGTACACCTGCGTGTCGAGCATCAGCAACTTCACGTTCGGGCGGCCCTGCAGGATCGCCTTCGACACGTTCTGGAAGCCGATGTCGCCCATGCCGCCGTCGCCGCCGATGCCCCACGCCTTCGGCAGCTCGGCCACCTCGAGGTCGGTCATCAACGTGTCGGTGAAGTGCGTCAGCGTGAAGTACTGGTCCTTCGTCAGGCCGGCGCCAGCGAGCAGCGAATTGACCAGGCGCTCGGGGATCACCGAGCGGCGCGCATGGTCCATGATGAACGCCTCGCCGAACAGCCAGGCGACGGTGGCGCCGTCCTGGAACAGCGAGTTCATCCACGGGTACGGGTGCGGGTTGTTCGGCGGCGTCGAGCCGAACACGCTGTTGCAACCCGTGTGCGCACCCATCGCCATCACCGACATGCCGTTGGCCAGCCGGCCGTCGACGGCCTGGATGTCACGGTGGTTGGTGGCGTCGACCTTCAGCACCGCGACCAGCGCCTCGACCAGCTCCTTGTCGGAGATGGCGCCGTGCGCGGCCTGGCGGACGTCGGTGTCGGCGTCGTTCTCGCCGCCCAGACCCATCAGCAGGTGGGCGACGGCCTTGGCGAACATGGCGTGCGCCGCGGGGTCCTTCACCTTCAGGGCGGCCAGCTGCTTCTCGCCCGTCTCGGCCAACTGCGCGGCCTTGGCGCTGAGGCGGGCCGCCTTCGTGCGGTACAGCGGCCGCATGTAGGCCTCGGTGACGGTGGCCACCGAGCGCAGCACCGTCTTCTCACCGCAGCCGGCGCAGGCGCCGTCGCCCGAGACGATGGCGTCGTAGCTCGAGCGCACCATCAGGTGGTTGCGCAGCGTGGCCTCGCGCGCGTCGTGCGGCTGCTCGGGATCGTACAGGCCCAGGTACTTGCGGGGCGTGTCCGAGAGCAGGTTCAGGAAGTTGATCGCCGTCGTGTGGCGGGCGTTCAGGTCCTCGGACTCGTCGACCATCCGCAGGGCCTGGTGGTCGCCGCACTCGGTGACGCACTCGCCGCAGCCCTTGCACAGGTCCGAGACGAAGATCGAGAACACGCCGCCCTGGCCGGGGTTCTTCTTCTCCAGGTTCTGGAAGATGGCGTTGACCTTGTTGTAGGCCATCGGCAGCGTGGCGACGATGCCCAGGAACTGGTCCTTGGCCGCGTCCGAGATGCCGGCCAGCGGCTCGACGGCCTGGCGCACCAGCTCGGCCACCGGCGTGCCGGTCTTGGCCTGCTGGCTGGCCGTCATCGCGGCGCGCACCTGGGATTCGACGGCCGGCAGCGCCTTCAGCAGCGCCTCGCGGTCGCCCTGGCCCTGCACGTAGCCGCGCGCGGCGGTGTTCAGCAGCGTCATGAGGTCCTGCGCCGTGTTGGGCAGTGCGGTATCGGGACACGACGAGATGCAGGCCATGCACTGCGTGCAGTTCTCGGCGATGAAGATCGGCGTCTGGCGGCGCGCCACGTACTTCGAGGCGCCGTCACCGGTCGCCGCGGCCACGACGCCCGCGGCCGAGAGTACCGACGCCGGCTGGTGGTAGCCCAGGCCGGCCTTGAACTCACGGTCGAAGGTGGCGCGGCGGAAGATCGGCGCGCGCTCGGGCTGGAACTCAGGTCTAGGCACCTGCAGGCAGAACGTGCCGCAGCCGGCCATCGGCAGCACGGAATCGCCGCGCATGCTCGAGCGGTCCGGCGCGTCGACCTCGCCGTAGACGATCTCGGTCACGCGCGAGAAGCCCTGCAGCATGACCTCCATGTTCGAGGCCACCACCGCGTCGCCGAAGCGGCCGAACTTCTTGCGGTACTGCGCCTCGACCTGCTCGTGGAAGTGCTCGCTGGCGATGCCGAAATCCTGCAGGAACGGCGACACGGCGAAGAAGGCGCCCAGGAAGGCGTTGCCCTGCATGCGCAGCTGCAGCTCCACCCGGTCGGTCGCCTTGCGGGCGATCTCGAAGCCGGGCAGGATGAAGAAGCGGATCTTCTTCTCGAGGATCGTCTGGCGGTACTTGCGCGGGATGCGCAGCCAGGCCTCGGCCGGGCTCTCCTCGGACTCCCACACGAACGCGCCGCCCTCGGCCATGCCGTCGAGCGGGTTGGTGTGCGTGAAGGCCTTCGGGTCGCAGCACAGCACCACGTTCACGTGGCGCAGGTCGCAGTTGGTGCGGATGCGCTCGGGCGCCGCCACCAGGAAGTACTCCGTGGGCGCGCCCTTCTTCTCGGAGCCGTACTTCGGGTTGGCGCTGATGTGGACGACTTCCTTCTGCCGGCCGAACTCGTCGACGGCGCCGTCGCGACGGGCGACGTGCTCACCCAGTTCGCCGATGATCTCGCCCAGGTTCTTGCCCGTCGTGATCATGCCCCAGCCGCCGATCGAGTGCAGCCGCACCGCAATGGCGCCCTCGGGCAGCAGCGACGGCCGCTCGTCGGACTTCACCGCGTAGGCGTGGTCGATGCCGACGGTGAACAGCGTGGTGCCGTCGGCCGCGGTGTGGCCGTCCTGGCGGGCGATGGTGCCGGTCACAAAGCCGTAGGCGCCGAGGATGCCCTCGGGCCGGAAATCGCGCGAGCCGAGGCCGTAGATGCCGGAGAAGAACTTCGGCACCTCGCTCGCCTGGATGGCGCCCGACTGCACGGCCTTGGTGAAGGCGGTGCGGATGTCGCGTGCCAGCGGGTTGTCGCCGGCCAGCGGCTGGTCGGTGCGCTCCATGATGATGACGTTCTTGCGGCCGGCGAGCGCCTTGATGTAGGCGGCCTCGGGCACCGGGCGCAGGACGTTGGCGTGGATCGAGCCGACCTTCTCGCCCTTGGCGCGCAGGTAGTCGACCGCGGCCTCGATGTTCTCGGCCGCCGAGCCCAGCGACACGAACACCGTCTCGGCGTCATCGACCTTGTAGTTGGAGATGAGGCCGTAGTGGCGGCCGGTCAGCTGGCCGAACTCGTCGTAGGCGGCCTCGAGCATCGGCAGGATCGACTCGTAGAACGCGGTGCGGTGCGCCACGACGCCGTTCATGTAGTGTTCCTGGTTCTGCACCGGCCCGAGCAGGATCGGGTTGGTCAGGTCGATCATGCGCGGCACGCGGCGGCGCTTCGGCCCGAACAGCAGGCGCTGCGCCTCGGTGGGGCAGTCGATCAGGTCGTCCGGCGCGCCGAGGTACTGCCGCATCAGCTCGGACTCGTGCCGCATGAAGGTGCGCTCGAGGTGCGAGGTGAGGAAGCCGTCCTGGCTGTTGATGCCCGGCGTCAGCGAGAGCTCGGCCACCTTGCGGATGATCAGCGCCTGGTCGGCGGCCTGCTGCGAGTCCTTGCCGAAGAGCATGATCCAGCCCGTGTCCATCACGGCGTAGATGTCGTCGTGCCCGCAGTGCACGTTCAGCGCGTGCTTGGTCAGCGCGCGGGCCGACACCTCGAGGATCATCGTCGAGAACTTGCCCGGCGCGTGGTAGTACTGCTCGGCGCCGTAGACGATGCCCTGCCCCGACGTGAAGTTCACCGTGCGCTTGCCGCAGACGGAGAACGCGATGGCGCCACCCTGCGCCGAGTGCTCGCCCTCGGTCTCGCACGCCAGCTTGCTGCCGCCGAAGACGTTCAGGTTCCCCTCGGCGTACGAGAGCTGGTAGTTCTCGCCCATCTCGGTCGAGGGCGTGATCGGGTAGAACACGCCGCCGTCGGTGATGCGGGCCTCCGTATGATAGGAGACGAGCTGGTTGCCGTTCGTGGTGACCCGGATACCGGGAAATTGAGGCGCGTTCTTCATCTGCAGGGCTCCTTCAGTCGCGGCCGTGAGCGGCGGCGTAGTCCGTCTCGGGCAGGTGTGTCCGGGAGTGCGGGTCTCGGGCATGGGTTGTATGCAAGATAACAGCCAGTTCGCGGGAAAACACGACGAAAATTAGGGGTGATTTCGGCGGCGGGCTCTCCCGTGGGAGCACGGCGGGCACTTGCGCCGGCGCAAGTGACCGGCGCAAGTGGCAATCCGTCTGCAGCCCGCGCTCAGCGGAACAAGGCGTGGATGGAGCCCCAGGCCGCACTCTCGGCCGCCTTGTCGGCCGGGCCCATCGCCACGTCATCCGTCAGGTCCACCACGCCGACGAGCTGGTAATACGGGTGCGTCTCGCCGAGGGCCGTCGAGTCCCGCACCGTCATGTAGAACCTCATGTTGCCCACCGCCTTCATCGGCGGATAGTTCTGTCCACGATCGAACAGGACCTGCAGCGAAAACAGGGCATTCCAGGCGTTCGGGATCTGGTCGTTGCCGGGGCTCTGTGACCAGATACCCACGCGCTGGAATGTCGTGACCTGGATCGACGTGATGGCCGGCACCAGCATGTAGTTCGGGTCGAAAAGATCCTGCCCCCGGAACATGCGGCCGGTGATCCGAACCTGTTCGGCCCGATTCAGCGTCTCGCCCACGTCCGGGAAGGTGTTCCGGGTGGACTGCTGCAGGAGGGTCACGAATGCCGGGCGCAACATCGCGGCCAGGGCGGTGGAATCACGCCCCACATAGGCGGCGTGGAACCGCGCCATCAGCAGGTCTGGGGCTGAGGGGAAGTCCGCGGGGAAGGGAACCAGCGTCGGCTCGGGGTCCGGGGCGCGGGTGGGCGAACTGGAGCAGCCGGCCAGGCCCAGAAGCGCTACGAACAGGACGGCGAGCGGATGGCTGTGTCGTTTCACGGTGCCGGCCTTTCGGTCAATGTCGACATCACGATGTCAGCGGAACAAGGCGTGGACGGAGCCCCACGCGGACGACTCGGCCGGCTTGTCGGCTCCATTGAACGGCGCGTCGTCCGTCAGGTCCACCTGCCCGATGATCTGGTAGTACTGAAGCGTCTGGCCGCCGACCGTCGAGTCGTGGTGGGCGACATAGAACCTGATGTTGCCGGTCACCTTCATCGTCGAATAGAGCTGGCCGCGGTCGAACAGGACCTGCACCGAATAGAGCGCATTCTCGGTATTCGGGATGGCGGCGGTCGGCGGGCTCATGCCCCAGCTTCCCACACGCTGGAACGTCTGGAACTGGAGAGTCTGCACCGCCGGCACGACGATCCCTCCCGGTGCGAGTACGTCCTGCCCGGAAAACATGCGCCCGATGATACGCGTCTGTTCCGTGTGGTCCAGGATCTCGCCCACATCCGGGAACGTACTGCGCGTCGACTGCTGCAGGATGATCATCGACTGCGGGTGCGTCACGCGTCCGAGCATCGCGGGATCCATGGTCTCGTAGGCGAGCTGGAAGTTCGCCATCAGGATGTCGGCAGTGGCCGGGAAGCGATCGGTCGGGGTGCCCGGGCCGGGGGGCGGCGTGGTTGTCGAACTGCCGCAGCCGATGAGAACCAGGAGCACAAGAACGGACAGGGCGATGACGCACCGCTTCATGATCGGGCCTTTCGATGTGCGCGTGGGATCCATCCCGTAGGGTCTGCAGATAACGCGATGAATATAGCATATCGAAACACGACGTGACAGCGTGGACGAGGACGCCCTAACCCACCCGCCTCCGAAACACGACCTGCGCCTTCACCTTTTCATAGCCTTCGCGCAGGTAGAACCGGTGCGTCCGCTCGCGGATGACGTTCGAGCGCAACTGCACCAGCGCGAAGCCGCGCGCGGCCGCCCACGCCTCGGCATGCGCCAGCAGCGCCTTGCCGGCGCCCGCGCCCCGCGCCCGCTCGTCGACGACCAGCGCGGCGACCTCGACCCAGGCGTCGGATTCCAGCTGCCGGCGGACGACGACATGGACGCTGGCGAAGGCACGGTCATCGGCGCCCACCGCCACGGCCACCAGTTGTTGGGGATCATCGAGCAGGTGCGGCAGGCGCGCAGCCACCTCGGCCGCGGTGGAGGGGTAGCCGAGCTGCGTCGCCAGGGCGGCGAGCTCGGCCACATCGGAAGGGCGGGCGGGGCGAATGGTGACGTTGTCGTTCATCGTTCGCTCCCGCCCGCGTTGTTCAGCCCTACTTCTTCAGCAGTTCCTTCACTGCGGCCTCGATCTGCTGGTCGCGGCCGGCGGCCATCACATCCGGCTCGTTGCGCACCTTCAGGTCGGGCTCGAGCTGCGTGTTCTCGCAGAACTTGCCGTCGGGGCCGCGCCAGCCGCCCATGGGGATGCCGTAGCGCAGCGTCTGGTCGATCTGGCGCTCCCACCACACGAATGTGCCGGTGCCGGGCACGGGCATGCCGATGGTGTTGCCCACGCCCTTGATCTTGTAGAGCACCGGGAACAGGTGCGCGTCGGAGTAGCAGGCCTCGCCGATCAGCACCACCGACGGCTTGGTCCACTTGTCGTACGGCTCGGAGCCGACGTACTGGCCGTGCGGGATGATGTCGAACGACTTCTTGCCGCCCAGGAAGTCGGACAGCTGCTCGTGGATGTTGCCGCCGCCGTTGAAGCGCGTGTCGACAACCAGTCCCTCGAGGCCGAGGCTGCGGCCGAGCGCCTCCTCGAACACCGTGCGCATGCTGGGGTCGTTCATGCCCCGCACATGGACGTAGCCCAGCTTGCCGCCCGACAGGCGCGTCACTTCATCACGCCGGTTGCGGACCCAGCGCTGGTACAGCAGTTCGTTCTCGTCGCCGCCGGAGATCGGCTTGACCTCCTGCTCCCAGCGCGTGTCCTTCGCCGTATCGAGCAGCGACAGCAGCACGCGCTGGCCGGCGCGGCGGTTCAGCAGGCGCACCCAGTCGGTGCCGCGATCGAGGGCCTGGCCGTCGATCTTCTCGATGATGTTCCCCGCGGCCACCTTCACGCCGGCCTTGTCGCAGGGACCGCCGGTGATGACCTCGGCCACCTTCAGGCCGTTGCCGGTGTAGGTGTCGTCGTAGAACAGGCCCAGCGACGCCGTGCGGTCGCCCAACGGCGCCTGCGGCGTGTAGTAGCAGCCCGTGTGCGAGGCGTTCATCTCGCCGAGCATCTCGCTCATCATCTCGGCGAAGTCGTAGTTGTTGCTGATGTGCGGCAGGAAGCGCCGGTAGGCCGTGTAGTACGCGTCCCAGTCCACGCCATGCAGGTCCGTAACGTAGAACTTCTGCTTGAACTGGCGCCAGCTGTGGTCGAACACGTACTCGCGCTCGGAGGCCGGCTTGACCACCATCTCGGCGCTGGTCTTCAGCGGCTTCACTTCGCCCTTGTCGGTGTCGACCTTCATCGGCTTGCCGTCGGCCAGGAAGACCATGAAGTCGCCGTCCTTCGACAGTTCGAGCGTGCCCACCTGCGCGCCGATGCTCGCGAACGGCTCCGTCTCGCCGGTGCGCGTCTCGGTCACCCACAGGTCGTAGCCCTTCGTGAAGCTGGTCAGGTAGAACAGCTTCTCGCCGTCCTTCGACAGCACCCAGTCATTGGCCGGCGACGTGTGCGTGGTCAGCTTCAGCTTGCGCTCGGTGAGGTTGTCCCAGTCGATGACGACGTCGGCGGGCGGGGACTTGTCGTCCTTCTTGTCGGCCTTCTCGTCCTTGTCCTTCTTGCCCTTGCCCTTGTCCTTCTTGTCGGCTTTGTCGCCGTCCTTCTTGTCCTCGTCCTTCTTCTCTTCGATCTCCTTCACCAGCGCGAAGTCGTCCTTCGACAGGCGGAAGCGGTCGAAGGCGTCGCGGGTGAAGAACATGCCGTAGACATCCCACGTGAAGGCGTCGCCGCTCTGCGAGCGGGCGCCGTAGTGGTTCGAGCCCCAGATCATCGCCTTGCCGTCCATGACCCACTTGGGCGTCACGTCGTCGTAGCCGCTGAGCGTCAGGTTGCGGACCTCGCCCTTGCCGTCGGCCGAGACCAGCCCGACCTCGGGCGACATCACGCGCTCGAGCTGGCCGAACTGCACCAACAGCCACTTGCTGTCGGGCGACCACGCGAAGTACTGGTCGCCGTCGGCGTACGAGTAGTTGTTGGCCGCGGGCAGCACCAGGCGGCTCTCGTGCGAGGCCAGGTTGACCACCTTCAGGGCGACGCGGTCTTCCAGGTAGGCGATCTCCTTGCCGTCGGGCGAGAACGCCGGCTGGAATTCCTCGGCCGCCGTGGCGATTACCGGTTCGGTCTTCAGCACGGTCGAGGCGTAGAAGTACGGCTCTTCGTCGCGCACGATCTTCGTCGCGTAGATGTTCCAGCTCTGGTCCACTTCGGCCGCGTAGGCCAGCGTGCGGCCGTCCGGGCTCCAGGTCAGGCTGCGCTCCTGCCAGGGCGTGTCGGTGACGCGCTTGGTGACGCCGCCCTCGATGCTGCTGACGAAGACCTCACCGCGGAAGACGTAGGCGAACTCCTTGCCGCCGGGCGCCAGCTTGATCTCGGTGAACTCCTCGTTGACCGGCATCACCTTGTCCAGGTTCGCCAGCCCGTCGATGGCCAGGCGCACGTCGATCTTCGCCGGCTGGCCGCCGTTCTTCAGCGTGTACATCTCGCCGTCGTAGCCGAAGCACAGCGTGCCGTCGTTCGCGCGCGTCAGGAAGCGCACGGGATGCTTGGTGAAGTTCGTGACGGCAGCTGCGCGCGACGGGTCGCTGAGCGAGCCCTGCCAGATGTTGAGCGAACCGCTCTTCTCGCACAGCCAGTAGTAGTCGTCGGCCCCCGCGCCGAAGACGGGATTGCGGTCCTCGCCCTCGAACGTGCTGACCATGCGGTACTTGCCGCTCTTGAAGTCGTACAGCCAGATGTCGCGCGTCACCGACGAGGTGTGGTGCTTGCGCCAGATGTTCTCCTGGCCCTTGGTGTCCTGGTAGAGCAGGCGCGCGCCCGCGGCGTCGACCACGGCGGTGCCGGCGGCCACCGGCAGCACGCGCGTGACGCGCCCGCCGCCCACCGGCACGCTGTAGAACTCGCTCATCACGCCGCTGGGGAACTGCGTGTTGCTGGCCGAGTCCTGCCGCTGCGCGGAGAACATCACGGCCTTGTCGTCGGCGGTGAAGGTGCCGGGCATCTCACCCGCCGAATGGAAGGTCAGGCGCGCGGCCTCGCCGCCCGCGGCCGGCATCACGTAGATGTCGAAGTTGCCGGAGCGGTCCGAGGCGAACGCCAGCGTGCGGCCGTCGTGGCTCCACACCGGCGCGTACTCGTAGGCGTCGCTCATGGTGAGCGGCAGCGCCGTGCCCCCCGCGGCGGGGACGGACCAGAGGTCGCCCTTGTATTCGAAGACGACGGTCTTGCCGTCGGGGGACATGGCCGGATAGCGCAGCCAGAGCGGCGCGTCGGTCGGGGCGGCGGCCAGGGCCGTGGCCCCGGGCGCGGCCAGGGCCAGCAACAGCGCCAGCAGCAAGGCGAACGAAGACTTCATGGGAAGGTCTCCTCCAAGAGTGGAAGTGGCGACGGGGGTCGATCAGCCCGACACAGTACACGCATGACCGGCCCGCGTCAGCAGGCAGCCTGAACCTGCTGGATACGCACATTCAGGACGTTTCGTTGCATGCCGGTCCCCGGCATGTCGACGGGGCCGGGCCACCCCGCCTCACGCGAGTGCCCCGGCCCCGATGGCTTCCCGCCGCTCGCCGACCGGCTAGCGGACCAGCGTAACCTTTCCCGTCATTTCCCGGCCGGCCGTGACGGCCCGGGCGAAGTAGACGCCCGAGGCTGCGTCGCGTCCGCCGCCGTCGCGCCCGTCCCATTCCAGCATGTTCGGCCCCGGCTCGAGGCGGCCGTCGAACAGGTCGCGCACGCACCGGCCGCGGGCATTGTAGATCTTCACCCGGGTCTCGTCGGCCTGGTCCAGGGTCACCTGCAGCCGCGCCCGGCCGCCGCCGACGCCGATCACGGCCAGCGACGGGCCGGCGCCCACGGGCACCGGGACCGGCGACGCGGGCGTGCCCGGCAGCGTGATTGAATAGGACGCATCGACCGTGTTGCCCGCCCAGTACTGCAGGTTGAAGGCCGAGACCTCCATGAAGCGGTACCAGACCTGCCCCGCCTGCTCGATGCGCAGGATCATGACGCCGTTGGCCAGGCCGTACGTGTGCACGATGGGATCGCCGCCGGTGAACGGGTTGCGCGGCAGGTGGGCGTACCCGTTCGCATCCGTGGTGTACTCGGCATCCGGGGTGTTGTCGAAGGTCTTGCCGTACCAGTCGGGGGCGCCGGCGGCCCGGTAGATGCGCACGTTCGCGTTGGCGTACGGCCGGTCGAGCGGATCGACGAACCGCACATGGTTGTTGGCGGGCAGGTCCTCGAGGTACTCGCCGATGTTGCACGAGGCGTTGACGTTGCCGCAGGTTGCGCGCCGCCCGGCGATGCGGTTGAACGCGCCGGCCTCGTACGGCGACCAGTGGAAGCCGTAGGGGCCGGTCATGACGCCGCCGCTCTCGTTGTAGTACAGCACGACGTCCCAGGCCAGGAACGGCATGTAGGCGCTGCCGGCGACGAACACGTCGCCCTCCCAGATCTGCACCTGGTCATAGCCGCCGTAGGCCCCGTTGTTGGCCACGTCGAAGCCGTACGAGTCGATCAGGTAGCGCGCGTGCGCGAGCTCGTGGACCAGCGACGGTTCGAGGTGGAACGGATTGTCCTCGGCCAGCGACGTGTGGTCCTCGTAGAACGAGCTGCTGGGCGGCAGCTGGCTGGCGGGGAAGCCCCACTCCAGGTCGACGGTCTTGTCCGAGGTGTCGGGATGGTTGGTCGGGTAGCCGCCGTTGAGCGGCAGGGCGCCGTCGGGCACGACCACGATCTTGTCGATGCGCACGCGATCGAGCACACCCTGCGGCGTGTTCGGCCAGATCGCATCGGCGCACAGCTGGTTGTGGCTGCGCATCTGCCGCTGGATCCAGTCCTGCCAGGAGTTGGAGCCGATCCCCAACTCGAACTGGTGCTCGTGGAAGTACTCGACCACCGACTGTTCGACCCAGAAGCCGGCGCTGATGCCGTTGATGCGGTCCTCGATCGCGTTGTTGACCTCGCTCAGCTCTGTCACCAGGCCGGCGGGATCCGCGACGAGCCTCACGGTGTGGTTGCCGTCGGCCCACGTCCACGCGCGCGTGACGGTGCGCTCCACGCCTCCGCCCAGGCCGGTCAGGGTGCCGGACTCGACGACGTTCCCGTCGATCAGCCACTGGTAGCCGACCGCGGGCACCGAGGCGCTGCCCCAGCCGATGATGTGCCCGATGAACGTCACGACATCGCCGACTTCCGGGTTGTTCTTCGCGGCGTCGAAATCGTAGCGCGGCGTGCGCTCGATGAGCGTCACGTCGATGTCCGTGGCGTCGTTGGCCGTTGACGAAGCGCCGACCGTCGGACACGCGACGATCAGCAGGACCAGGGTGGTGAGTGCGCGGGCGGCGCGGCGGCGCGATCCTGACATCGAGATTCCTCCCGGCCAAGGCCTGGTGTGGCTCCCAAACGGTGCGGGCGGGCGATGCACCATGTTGCCAGAAATGCGAACACCTGTTCAAGCAGGGAAGAATCGCATTTTCGTGACCGAATCGGCGTGCAAATCCGGTGCGCGGCGGTCGTCGATTCGCGGCGTTGCGCGGCAGGGACTTGTCGGCGAGAATGCGGATCACCACGCCTCGGCACCACCCCAGCCAGGACGGCCACCATGACCGACCCAAGCGCTCTCCCCGATCTCACACGCATTCGTCGGGAGTTCCCCGCGCTGGACACCGGCATCGCGTTCCTGGAAAACGCCGGCGGATCGCAGGTGCCCGCCTGCGTGGCCGATGCCATGCACGACTACATGACGCAGACGTACGTGCAGCTGGGCGCCGGCTACCCGCTATCGAAGCGCTGCACCGCCACCGTCGACGACGCGCACGCCTTCGCGCGGCTGTTTGTGAACGCGCGGCGCGGGCAGGCCATCCTGGGTTCGTCCACGACGGCGCTGCTGAACCTGCTGGCCTCGTGCTATGCGCAGGTCCTGAAGCCCGGCCAGGAGGTCATCCTGGCCGAGACGGGCCACGAGGCCAACCTCGGCTGCTGGAAGCGCCTGGAGAAGCTGGGGATCGTCATCCGCTGGTGGCCCGTGGACCCCGCCACGTTCACCTGCACGCTGGACGGCTTGCGCTCGATGATGGGCCAGCGCACGGCGCTGGTGGCGCTGCCGCATGTGTCGAACCTGCTGGGCGGCATCGCCGACCTGCCGGCCATCGTCGCCATGGCGCACGCGACCGGCGCGCGCGTGGTGGCCGACGGCGTGGCCTTTGCCCCGCACCGGGCCATCGACGTCGATGCCTGGGACGTGGACTGGTACGTGTACTCGACCTACAAGGTGTTCGGGCCGCACATGGCCGTGCTCTATGGTCGCGACGACGCCCTGGCCGAGTTGCCCGGCCCCAACCACGACTTCATCCCCCGCGACGACCTGCCCTACCAGTTCGAGCCGGGCGGCGCCAACCACGAGGGCTGCGCGGGGTTGCTGGCGCTGGGCGACTACCTGAAGGTGCTGGCGGGAGAGGCGGCGGACGCGCCCTGCACGCGCGCGGTGGTCGAGGCCGCGTTCGCGCACGCGGCGGCGCTGGAACAGCCGCTGACGGCGCGGTTGCTGGAATACCTGGACGGGAAGCCGGGCGTGCGGGTGGTGGGCTCGAGGGTCGCCGACGAGCACCGCGTAGGCACCGTCAGCTTCACGCATGACAAGCTGGGCGCCCGCGACATTGTCGCCGCCGTGGACCCGACCGGCGTCGCCATCCGCCACGGCCACATGTACGCCTACCGGCTGTGCCAACGGCTGGGCATCCCGGTCGAGGACGGCGTCGTCCGCGCGAGCTTCGTGCACTACAACACGCCGGCCGAGGTCGAGCGGCTGATCGCCGTGCTCGAGACCGTGCTCTAGGCGCGGCCGGACTATTCGTCCGGCGTTTCCGCGGCGCCCCGCAGCTTCACCGGCGCCTGGGCGCCGCGCGCGCGGATCTTCAGGTTGAGCATCTCGACGAATACCGAGAAGCCCATCGCGAAGTAGATGTAGCCCTTCGACACGTGCTGGCCGGCGCCCTCGGCCACCAGCGACATGCCCACCAACAGCAGGAACGACAGCGCCAGCATCTTGATGGTCGGGTGGTTCTCGACGAAACGGCTGATGGAGCCCGACGCCGCCATCATGACGATGACGGCGATGACCACGGCCGCGATCATCACCGGCAGGTGATCGGCCATGCCGATCGCGGTGATGACCGAGTCCAGCGAGAAGATGACGTCCAGCACCATGATCTGCGCGATGACCGCGGCGAACGAGGCCGCCTTGCGCTTGCTGCCGTGCTCGACCTCGCCCTCGAGGTTGTGGTGGATCTCGATGGTCGACTTCGCCAGCAGGAACAGGCCGCCGCCCATCAGGACCAGGTCACGCGCGGTGACCTCGTGCCCCATCACGGCGAACAGCGCCGTCTCCAGGCGCGCGATCCAGGCCAGCGACGCCAGCAGCAGGATGCGCGTGCCCATCGCGGCGCCCAGGCCGACGATGCGCGCGCGGTCGCGCTGGGCCACGGGCAGCTTCCCCGACAGGATCGAGATGAAGATGATGTTGTCGATGCCCAGGACGATCTCCAGGCTCGTCAGCGTCAGCAGGGCGATCCAGGCCTTGGGGTCGGAGATCCATTCCATCGTGCGCGTCAATCCCTCGTTGAAGGTCGTTGCGGCCGGCGCCCGAACGGGGCGACAGGTGGCGGCCATTCTAGCACGCGATGCCGCGATGCGCTATCGGGCCAGCATGAACCCGATCCCGACGCGGCTCACCTTGCGGTCAAAATCCAGCAGGCTCTCGCCGTACCCGTGCGAGAGCATCAGCACGAACCAGGCGTTCGGTTCGTGCGGCATGTTCCGGCTCAGGTTCAGGCTGACGTAGCCGTGCCCCGCGACCGGATTGCCGCGCACCATCAAATGGGCCTGCCGGCCGCTCTCCCCGCGGTAGTAGGCGTGCAGGTCAGCATAGCCCAGATAGTCGGTGATGTCGGGGTTGTCGTCGCCGAGAGCATCGGACGGCGAGGACTTCGTCTTCTCGGGGATGCGCCAGCGCACGGCCATCCGCAGCAGCAGGCCACCGTGCTGCCAGGCCGGCGTCACATGGAACTGGTTCCACGAGCGGCTGACCGCGTCGCGCTGGCCGTTGGACTCGTGCTCGATGCCGAAGTCGGCTCCCAGGCTGCCGCCCGCCCACGGTCGCTGCGCAAAGCGGTAGAACACCTCGGGGTTGTAGTTCGTGTCGCGGAAGGGTGACGACTCCTTGACGTTGTACGCCTGCCAGAACGAGAGCTGCCGGTACGCGAAGTACAGTCGCGGCGTGAAGATGGTCTGCTTGACACTCAACTGGTACACGATCTCGCTGCGCGAACCGTGGTACATGTCGGCATGCGTATAGGGCAGGACGTACATCTCGTCGTGCAGCGACATCCCGGGGCTCTCGTCGATGACCTGGAAGACGGGAGGCGGCGGCGGCAGCGGCCGGTCGGGGCGCTCGGGGGCAGATCGCGCCACGCAGGGCGACGACGCCGCGACCGCCAAAGCGATGACCCACGACACCCGAAGACGCTGCGACCCGGCCATGGTCAGCCCTCCCCCGCCTGCGGCAGCACGCGCCGGTACAGCAGCGCGAAGCCCGAGACGACCAGCACGCCCAGCGCCATCGTCAGGATCGGCACGCCCAGCCCGGTGCGCCCCAGCAGGTACGGCGCGGCCGGCCACTGGTACAGATAGCCCAGCGGGCACAACGCCCAGTCCAGGTAGATGCGATCGTCCAGGAACACCTCGGCTCCGTGGCGCATCTTCATCGACTGGAAGTGGCGGAAGACACCACCCAGCGAGACGTACAGCGTCAGCATGGCGCAGGACGCCGAGAAGACGCCGAGCGCCGCCAGCAGGCGACGCCGGCCGCGCGCGACCAGCTCGTCGGCCAGCAGCCCGACCGGCAGCAGCAGGAACGGGATGGCCACGAGCAGGTAGCGCGGCCCCGCCGCGTAGCCCCCGTGCCAGTCGCTGCGACAGGCCAGGAACAGCAGGCGGAAGACGAGCGCGGCGGCCATCGACAACGAGAGCGCGCGCCACTTGCGGTTCAGGTGCCGCCAGCCGTAGAGGCCGGCGATGACGGCCGGGCACCAGATGAACAGGCCCTTCGCGCTGCCCAGCAGCAGGCCGTACAGCCCCGGCCAGGGGCCGGTGAAGACGCCGTAGCGGAAGAGTTCGGCGGCCTGCGGGTCGACGCCGCGCCCCGTCTCGAGCGGGCTGCCGAAGCGCGCCGCGTTGTAGGCGCCCAGCGCCGCCAGCACGAGCCCGAGACCGCCCAGCCACCAGGCGCCCTCGCGCAGGCGGTCGGCGCGAGGCCGGCCGGCCCCGTCCAGCAGCAGGTAGAGCGCGAAGAAGGGGATGAACAGGACCAGGCTGACGTGGGCCGCCACCGACAAGCCCAGCAGCGCGCCGGCCAGCGCGAGGCGGCGGGGTTGGCGCGCAATGGACGTGGTGGGCATCGTGGCGAGCGGCAGCAGCAGGTCGAGCGCGAAGATTGCGCACGCCATCGCCAGCGGTTCGGACAGGAACGTGCCCGCGTACGGCCACAACAGCGTGCCGAAGGCGAACAGCGCCGTGGCCGCGTCGGCGCCGAACGAGGCGCCGCACAATCGGCGCTGGATCCGCCGGAACCCGATGACGGCCAATGCCCCGACCAGGACGTTGAACGGCGAGCACAACCAGCGCACGGCGTGGCTGCGGGCGCCGATCTGTGGCGCGCCGTTGAAAAGCGACTCGAGGCCGTTGGTGTCGTAGTGGCTGATCGGGACCTGCGCCAGTACCGCGGGCGGCAGCCGATCGGCGACCGGTCCGGCAACGGCGATGAAAGGCGCCAGCCCGTACGAGATGAGGGGGCCGAAGACGGCATACTGGCGGCCATCGCGACCGGTCGCAGCCCCGAACCCGGGCCACAGTTCGAGATTCTTCACGTCGGGACGGCCGTGGTCGACCAGCGCCTCGCCGACGCGGAACGTGACCTCGGCGTCGGGCGAACGCGTGCCGCCGTAGGCCGTCAGCGCGTAGGCAAGGCACACCAGCCAGAACAGTCGCGATCCTCGGCTCACTGGACGGCCCCCCTGCAGGGAAGTTGAGGCCCGGTCGGGGGATCCCCGGCAGGGCGGGCGCAGCATAGCATGGGCTTGCACCCCGGACCCGGGACAATCACGGCCCTCGTTACCGCTCAGGCAAGGCGATCGGGCAGTCGACAACTGTTTCGAAAGAGGTCATAGTAGGCATCGATCGGCCCCGCAACGAACCCGAAAAGGCGCCCCCGCGAATGTCCTTCCCCCGGAAGCCCTGGCGCACCGTCATAGCCGTCGCCGCCGCCATCTGCCTGGCGACCGGCCTGGCCGGGTGCCGCGCGTTCCAGCCGGAGCCGGCGGTCATCAACAAGCCCCCCGAGACATTCATCACGGGCGCGCCCGCCGTCGACGGCGGCGGCTACTACCTCTTCCACGTCTACTGGTATGGACGCGACGTGGACGGCCGGGTCGAGCGCTTCGTCTGGGCCCTGACCGACGGTTCCCTGCAGAACCCGAACACGAATGACGACGAAGAGGACCTGCGCTTCAATCCCGCGTTGAACGCCAACACGCTGGACATCGGCCGCTGGACGACGCGCACGGACTCGGTGTTCGCCTTCACGATCAACAACGGCGAGAGCCCCTCGGCGGAGTTGACACTGCACATGGTCGCCCGCGACGACCGCGGCGCCTTCGACCGCACCCCCGCGCGCCTGCATTTCTTCGCCAACAGCCTGGGCAACCCGAGCCTGCGGTTCTTCCGTGTCTCCGGCGACGATACGGTCGCCATGACACCCGGCGCCCCGGACACCGTGGGCTACGGCCACCCCTACCGGTTGATGTGGCGCAGCCGCTCGCCCAACGTGCGCGGCTACAGCCCCGCTGCGCTAGCCCTGATCGACACCGCCGGCCCCGCCGACGACGGCGTGCTGGGCTACAAGTGGAAGGTCGACGGCGCGCTGGGGGGCAACTGCAACCCGTCGCAGGCGGACTGCTGGCACCCGCGGCGCTTCAACGAGGCCAGCAACGACAGCTTCTCGTTCTTCGGCCCCGACAGTTCGCTGTATTTCAGCAACGACGGCGTTCGACAGGACGTCTTCGGGCGACGCCTGCCGAGCGGCACGGTGCAACTGGAGGTCGACGCCATCGACATCGCCGGGGTCGAGGTCGCCGAAAGCCGCCGCCGTTTCGACTTCGTGGTGAACTACGACCCCCAGACGGTCCTGCTGGACGGCGAGAGCGACTGGGCCCATCCGTCGGACCCCGAGACGTACCCGTACTACATCCGGCTGAACGACCCGGCCCGGACACACCACCCGTTCCACTCCGGGGACCGCATCCCCGACCGCACCTACGTGGTCGTCAAGGCGCTCGCCCGCGACGATGTGCGCGACCGGCGATTCAACCCGAACTACCGCATCGCGCTGACGGGCTACCTGCGCGGCGCGCGCCAGAACTACTCGGGCGGCGTGTTCAACTACGCCTCGGAGAACAGCGCCATCGACACCCAACCGGCCTGGGATGCCGGCGAAGGCGGCTGGTACGGCGACACGCTGGGATTCCTGACGGCGCCCGCCACACGCTTCACGGTCGGCATGTTCTCCATCGACGAACTGGACCGGCGCGACGGCACACCGGCCGAACTGGCCTTCGATGTGGGATTCCCGCCGTGCCTGCAATGCATCGAACTGCTGCCCAAGCCCGCCACGCAGGCGTCGGCGTTCGATCGCGATGTGCCCTGCGTCTCGAACCCGGACGATGTGGCGTCCCACCCCTGCCTGGCCGGGACGACCGACATGCGGGTGACGTATGCGGGCACGGGCGCCAACGAACTGGCGTTCACGCGGGCGACGACCATCCTCGTGAACAGGGGGACGGGCTTCCTGCGGTTCACCGATTCGCCGACGAACGCCGACCTGGGCATCAACTACTCGATGCCCGGGCGCCTCTACAAGCTCGGCCTGTTGCTCCACGGCGAGGACGATTCGCGGGAAGCGTGGGCCGAACCCGTCAGGCGCATCGGCGCCTGGCGCTACGAGGTGCACAACGACTGCGACACCTATAACGCGATCCTGGACGGCGGCGGCACTGATGACGTCAACCTGACCACGTGGGGCCCGCCGAGCGCGCAGACCATCAGCACCGCGACCGGCGTCTGGAAGCTGGAGATCGATGTGGCCGTGCCCCTGATGCTGGTCCAGCAGGGCGCCGAGGTGTTCCGCGCCTACGTGTCCGGCGCGATGGCCGCCGGCAATCCCGCCATCACCGAGATGATCTACCGGGCCGTCACGCAGCAGTTCGGCGGCGGTTGGATCGACGCGGTGGCCGTCGACCAGACCGTCTGCGGGCTGAATCCCGACCGGCCGGCGCGCTACAACTTCTTCCGCAACGTGCGCCCGGCCATCGGTGTGCCCGCCGGCGTCTCCTGGCGCGACTGCGGCCTCGACGGCTATGTCGGCAACCAGATCAAGGACCGGCTTCCTTTGTCGCTGGGCGCCATGCCCAGCCTCGAGGGCCGGCCGGTGCGCAAGCACTTCAGCCTGACGCTGGTGACGCCGACGGGCGAGATCAGTTGCGGGCAGGCCCAGGCTGCGGAACCGGCCGGGCGGTGATATCCTCTGTTGCGCCGGCCGTGGGGCCCGGGCCGGCCGTCGCAGCTGCGCCCTGGGGAACTCGCTTGATGCGTCCATACCGCCTCGAAGACAAACCGCTGGCCGCACATGCCGTGCCGGCGATGCTCGCGATCCTCTGGGCGACGGCGGCGCTGTCGGCGCCCGCGCCCGCGACCGCGACCTGGACCGTCGAGGCCCGCCTCGGCTCGCCGGTGATCCCCGACCGCCGCGTGACCGTCACCCAGGCCGGCCAGCCCGACCTGGCGTTCGACGCGCACTTCGATGCCGCCACCACCTCCACGCCCTACCACTACGACATCCGCATCGCGCGCCGCACGGGTGCCGACGGATGGGCGCTCGACTTCCTGCACTCGAAGCTCACCCTGACGAACGGCCCCGCCGAGGTGACCGACCTGCAACTGACCCACGGCTACAACCTGCTGACCGTCCAACGCCTGTGGCACCGCCGCGGCTTCGACCTGATGGCGGGCGCCGGCGTGGCGCTGGCCCATGCCGAGAGTACGGTGCGCGGGCAGGTCTTCGCGCAGGACGGCGGGCTGTTCGGCTGGGGCTATCACGCTGTCGCGCCCGTGGTCGCCGCAGGGATCGGACGGCGGGTGGAGGTCGGTCGCGGCGTGTTCCTGTCGGCCGAGGCCCGCGCCTCGCTGTCGCGCGCCGTCGTGCCGGTGGTGGGAGGGAAGGCGCGGTTCACGGATCTCGAGGGGCATTTCCTGGCGGGGGCCGGGGCCCGCTTCTAGCGCGCGAACGGCTTCGTTGTCCATTTATTCCGTTGCAATATAAACAGTTAGATAATTTCTAAGATTCTCTTGCAGATTCCGCCCTCCCCGCCGATATTACCTACCGGTAGTTCTTACCGTCCGGTAGGTAACATTCAATGGAGGCCGGGATGGAACAGCAAAACGAACCCGCGGTCCGCGAGCGCCTTCTGGAGGCGGCCGTCGGCCTGTTCGTGCGCAAGGGTTACCACGCCACATCGGTGCGCGAGATCGTGGAGGCCGCCGGAGTCACCAAGCCGGTCCTCTACTACTGGTTCAAAAGCAAGGAAGGCGTCTTCCTCGCGCTGATGGAGATGGCGGTCGAGGCGCACCGCGAAGTCGTGACGCGCGTGCTGGCGCAACCGGGCACCGCCGCCGAGCGGATCCTCCTGTTGGGCGAGCAGGTGCTCGAGCTGATCCGCGAGAACGCCGACGTGGTGCGCCTGTTCGACGCGGTCTACTACGGCCCCCGCGAGGGCGCCCCCGCAGTCGATTTCGACGCCCTCCACGGAGAGTTCCGGCGTGTGCTGTTCGGACTCATCGACGAGGGCGTGACTTCGGGCGAGTTCCGCAGCGACGAACTCGAGGCCATGCAGAGCGCGCTGCTCGGCGCGTTCCTGGTCTGCAACGTCGCGGTGCTGGCGCCCGGCGCGGATGAACAGGGCTGCTGCGGACGCCCGGCGGGAACAGTGGAAGTACGCAAGGTCCTCAATGTCGTGCTGCAAGGCATGCGTGGCAGCGAAAGGAAGATGTGATGCGGTCGGTGAAACTGGTGGTGGTGGGGTTGGCGTCGATGCTGGCGCTGGCGGGGTGCAACGGCAAGCCGGGCGCCGAGGCGAACGCAAGCGCGTCGAACCGGCCGGTGGTGGCCGTCGATGTCGCGCTTGCCGCGCTCGACTCGATGGTGGAAAAGGTGTCGGTGGTCGGTTCGCTGGAGCCGAAGCACCAGGCCGAGGTGCGGTCCGAGATCTCGGGCACGGTCATCGCCGTGCCGGTGACCGAGTGGGTGCCCGTCAGGCGCGGCGACGTGCTGGCGCGCCTGGACCCGCGCGAGACCGACGCCTCGCTGGCGATGGCGAAGGCCGACCTGGCCCGCGCCGAGGCGAACGAGACGCGCGCCGCCCGCGAACTGGAGCGCAGCGAGCGCCTGCGCGCGGCCGGGCTGGCCACGCAGCGCGCGCTCGACGACGCCAACACCGAGCGCGAGGCCGCGAAGGCCGCCACCGAGGCCGCCCGCGCCCAGATGGCCTACGCGAAAAGCCGTGCCGACAAGGCCGTGCTGCGCGCGCCCATCGACGGCGTGGTCTCGTTCCGCGGCGCCAACGTGGGCGACTATGTCGAGAACATGGGCGCGCCCGCGCTCTTCCGCGTGGTCGACAACCGCTTGCTCGACCTGACGGTCACCGTGCCGGCCGCGCGCAGCTCGCGCCTTGCCGTCGGCCAGGCGTTGACGTTCACCACCGAGGCCGTGCCCGGCCGCACCTTCACCGGCGCCATCGCCCACATCAACCCTGCGTTCGACGAGACCAGTCGCACGCTCCAGCTGATCGCCGCGGTACCCAACGACGACGGCGCCCTGCGCGGCGGCCTCTTCGTCTCGGGCGAGGTGACGACCGGCGTGCGCGCCGCCGTGCTGCGGCTGCCGCGCGAGGCCCTGCAGGCGTGGGACATCGCCGCCGGCCGCGCCGAGGTGTTCGTCGTGGACCAGGGCGTTGCGCGCCGCCGCCCCGTGCAGGTGGGCGCCACCGTCGACGGCCTGGTCGAGATCACCGGCGGCCTGGACGCCGGCGCCGCCGTCGTCGTGCGCGGGGCCTTCAACCTCCGGGACGGCGACTCCGTACGCGTCGCCGGCGGCAAGGAGGGCTGAGCCGTGTTCCTGTCCAACCTTTCGATCAAGCGGCCGGTCTTCGCCGCCGTGCTGATGCTGGCGCTGGTGACCCTGGGCCTGTTCTCCTACAAGCGCCTGGCCATCGACATGTGGCCGAACGTCGAGATCCCCTATGTCACGGTGATCACGACCTATCCCGGCGCCGCGCCCGAGACGGTCGAGCGCGAGGTCAGCAAGCGCATCGAGGAAGCGGTCAACCCCATCTCCGGCGTCAAGCACGTCGGCTCGGTGTCGCGCGAGAGCGTCTCGTCGGTGTGGATCGAGTTCGAGCTCGGCGTCGACGTCGCCGAGGCCGTGCAGGAGGCGCGCGTCAAGGTCGCCGCCATCCGCGACAAGCTGCCGGACGAGATCGCCGAGCCGATCGTCGACAAGATCGACTTCTCGTCGCTGCCGATCGTCTCGCTGGCCGTGCGTTCGGAGACCCTGCCCCCGCGCGAACTGACCGACCTGGCCGAGAAGCTGGTCCAGCGCCGCGTCGAGAACGTCGCGGGCGTGGGCAAGGTCGACCTGGTCGGCACCTCGTACCGCGAGGTGGCGGTCGAGATCCTGCCCGACCGCCTGCTGGCCCTCGGCCTGGGCGTGGACGACGTCATCAAGGGCCTGCGCGCCGAGAACGTGAACGTGCCGGTGGGCCGCCTCGACCACGGCGGCGCCGAGAATTCAGTGCGCGTGTCCGGCAAGCCGAAAACGGTGTCCGAATACGAGCAACTGGTCGTGGCCGAGGTCGGCGGCCGCCCCATCGCCCTGGGCGATGTGGCGCGCATCGTCGACGGCGTCGAAGAGCAGCGCACCCTGGCGCTGGTCAACGGCCAGAACGCCGTCGCGGTCGACGTCATCAAGCAGAGCGGCGCCAACACCGTGGCCGTGGTCGAGGCGGTGCGCAAGGAGATCGAGGGCCTGGAGCGCGACCTGCCCCAGGGCACGACGGTCGAAGTGGTGCGCGACGGCTCGGTGGCCATCCGCGAGTCCGTGCGCGACGTGCAGGAAACGCTCATCATCGGCGCCCTGCTGACCATCCTGATCGTCTTCTGCTTCCTGAACTCGTGGCGGTCGACGGTGATCACGGGCCTGACCCTGCCCATCGCCGTCATCTCGTCGTTCATCATCATGAACTTCGCGGGCATGTCGCTGAACACGATGACGCTGATGGCGCTGTCCCTGTCGATCGGGTTGCTCATCGACGACGCCATCGTGGTGCGCGAGAACATCGTGCGTCACCTCGAGCGCGGCAGCGATCACCACAAGGCCGCCCGCGACGGCACGGCCGAGATCGGCCTGGCCGTGCTGGCCACCACGATGTCGATCATCGCCGTGTTTATCCCGGTGGCGTTCATGAAAGGCATCGTGGGGCGGTTCTTCCGCGACTTCGGCATCACCGTGGCCTTCGCGGTGGCCGTGTCGCTGTTCGTGTCGTTCACCCTGGACCCGATGCTGTCGTCGCGCTGGGTCGACCCCGACATCGCCCGCGCCGGCAAACGGAACCCGATCGCCCGCGCCCTGGACAGGTTCAACGAGTGGTTCGACCGCACGGCCGACAAGTACCGGGCGCTGATCGCATGGGCGCTGGACCACCGCAAGACGATCGTCGTCATCGCCGTGCTGGCCTTCGTCGGCGGCATGGCCATCTTCGGGACGCTGCAGTCGGAGTTCATGCCCGGCTACGACCAGGGCGAGTTCCGCATCGGGTTCCTGACGGCCCCCGACGCCTCGCTGGCCGAGACCGAGGGCCGCCTGCGCGCCGTGATCACCGCGGTGCGCGACCTGCCCGAGGTCGAGTCCACTTATGCAACTGTCGGCGCCGGCGACGACGGCACCGTGCGCGACGGCGCCGTCTACGTGAACCTGGTGGACAAGGGCGATCGCAAGCATTCCCAGATCGAGGTCGAGCGCGTCGTGCGCGAGCGCCTGGCGGCGATCCCGGGCATCAAGCCCTCGCTGACCGGCGTCGAGATGATGAACCAGAAGAAGCCGCTGCAGATCGGCCTGCGCGGCGAGGATCTGGGCATGCTCAAGGAGTACGCCGCGCGCCTGAAGGACGAACTGTACGGCCTGCCCGGCTTCGTCGACATCGAGTCGTCGCTGGACACCGACACGCCCGAGTACCGCCTCGTGGTCGACCGTGACCGCGCCGCGGACGTGGGCCTGAACAGCGGTGACATCACCAGCGCCGTCTCGGCCCTGGTGGGCGGGCAGGCCGTCACCAACTACGAGGAAGAGGACGGCGACGCCGTGCCGGTGCGCGTGCGCCTGCCGGAGTCGCTGCGCTCGGATGTGGCGCAGATCGACGCGTTGCGCCTGTCCTCCGACGGTGGCAAGGGCGTCAGCGGCCTGGTGCCGCTGGGCGACCTGCTGCGCCACGAGATGGCCACCACGCCGTCGCAGATCGACCGCCAGGACCTGTCGCGCCAGGTGATGGTCTCGGCCAGCCTGGACGGCGTGGCCCTGGGCACCGCCGGCAAGCTGGTGCAGGAAGCCGTGGCGAAGCTGGACATGGCGCCCGGCTACCGCGTCGTGCTGACGGGCGACTCGGAGCACATGGTGGAGTCGTTCGGCTACATGGGTGAAGCCCTGCTGCTGGCCATCATCATGGTGTACCTGATCCTGGCCGCGCAGTTCGAGTCGTTCATCGACCCGCTGTCGATCATGCTTTCGCTGCCCTTGGCGGTCGTCGGCATGGCCGCGATGCTGGCGCTGACCGGCGATGCGCTCAGCATCATCGCGCTGATCGGCCTGATCATGCTGATGGGGCTGGTGACGAAGAACGCCATCCTGCTCATCGACTACACGAAGACATTGCGGGAACGGGGCATGGAGCGCCGCGAGGCGCTGATCGAGGCCGGCCGCACGCGGTTGCGCCCGATCATGATGACCACCCTGGCGATGATCTTCGGCATGCTGCCGACGGCGCTGGCCATCGGCTCGGGCGCCGAGATGCGCGCACCGATGGGCCGCGCGGTGATCGGCGGCCTGATCACCTCGACGATGCTGACCCTGATCGTGGTGCCGGTGGTGTACTCGCTGCTGGACGACCTCGCCTCGCGCCGTAAGCGGTCCAAGGCGGCGTCCGGCGGCGTGGCGAAACACGCCGCGCCGGGCATCGTGTCCGCCCTGCTGGCCGTCGTGATGGTGCTGGCGGTGCTGGCGCCGACGACCGCCCGCGCGCAGGCCACGACCGGCGCCGACACGCTGCGCCTGACCCTGACCGAGACGACCCGGCTGGCGGCCGCACAGCACCGGAACGTGCAGTCGGCGCGCGCCTACCAGGACTGGGTGCACGGCAAGTACGTGCAGGAGCGGGCCGGCGCGCTGCCCAACATCAAGCTGGCGGGAGGCTTGTCCCGGCAGCGCGACGAGAGCCAGACAGCCCTGTTCGGCGGGCTGTTCCCGCCGCAGCAGGACGTCAAGTACGGCGAGGCGACGCTGTCGCAGGCGCTGTTCACCTGGGGGCAGGTCGGCTCGGCCATGCACGCCGCCAGGGAGGGCATGTCCGGCGCCGGCGACCAGGTCGAGGGCGCCCGGCAGGCGGCGATCGTCGAGGCCACGCAGGCCTACGGCGACCTGCTGCTGGCCCGTGAGCTGGCCGACCTGGCCGCGCGCGATGTGACCCTCAAGCAGAAGCACTCCGACGAGGCGCAGCGACGGTTCGACGAGGGCACCGCCACGGACTACGACGTACTGGCTGCCCGCGTGGCGCTGCAGAACGTCAAGCCGCAGGCGATCCGCGCCGCGAACGCCGTGCGCACCGCGCGCGACCGCCTGCGGTTCGTGCTGGCCGTCGACAGGCCCGTGGACGCCGTGGGCCGCCTCGACTCGGGCGACACGACAGCCACGTTCCCGGACTACGCGACGGCGCTCGCCACGGCGTACGAACACCGGCCGGACCTGGCCTCGATGCAGCACGAGCGCGCCATCCGCAAGGACCTGGTGAAGATCTACAACGCGGGTGACAAGCCGCGCCTGGACCTGCACGCGACGGCCGGCCAGCGGGCCTACAACATCGACGGCCTGAACGCGGACGGGCCATACTGGAGCGCCGCGTTGGCGTTCTCGTTCCCGATCTTCGACGGGATGCGCACCCGCGGCCAGGTGGCGCAGGCGCGCAGCGACCTGCATACGCTCGAGATCGACGAGGCACGGCTGCGCGACCGCGTGGCCCTCGAGGTGCGCACGGCGCTGGGCGCCGTGGAAGAGGCGCGCGGCATCGAGGCAGCGCTGGCCGGCACCGCCGAACAGGCACGCCGGCTGCTGCAGATGGCCGAGGACGGGTACGAGCTGGGCGTCACGACGTTCCTGGACGTCGAGGACGCGCAACTGGGCCTGCTGCAGGCCGAGACGAACCTGGCCGGCGCGCGGCGCGACCGCCTGGTGGCCGAAGTGACGTTGCAACAGGTGCAGGGCGTGATGCCGTAGCGCGGGTCCAGGCTGCGCATCGCCCCGGCACGAAGGCGGCCGGCTGACCCTCGGGTCTGCCGGCCGTTGCCTTTCCTCGCGCGAACTTGCGCCGGCGCAAGCAGCGCCTGCTTCAAGCGGCGCCTACTTCTCCTGCAGCGTGAACTTGACCGGGATCTTGACGGTGATGCCCACCGGCTTGCCGTCGAGGCGGGCCGGCTCGAAACGCCACTGCTTCACGGCGGCGACGGCCGCGTCACTGAAGGCCGGGTGGCCGTCGACCGGCTTGTCGACCTTCGCGCCGGCCACGGCGCCGGCGGCGGAGATGTCGACCGCCAGGATGACGGTGCCCTCGACGCCGCTCTTGCGCTCGGCATCGGGATAGACGGGCTTGGCCATCGAGGCGGGGATCAGCTTCGGTTCGGTCGGTTGGCCCTTGTCCGGGCCGGCGACGGCCACCGTCGTAGCGAGCGCGGCCACGAGGGCCAGCGCGAGGATCAAACGAAACGGTTTCATGGTCGGCCTCTCCTCAACGGTCGGTGTGGGGCCGGGCGCGCTTCTCGCACCCGGGAAGGAGACTGCCCGGCGCATGAAAAGTTGCTGCGAAATTCGGCCGCCTTCAATTCAGCCGGAACGCCACCGGCACCACGATCCACACGGCGCGCGGCTGGCCGCCCGAGCGCGCCGGCTCGAACGTCCACTGCCGCACCGCCTCCAGGGCCGCCTGCACCAGCACCGGCGAGGCGGTTTGCGCCGGATCCGCCGACACCTCGGTCACCTTGCCGTCCACACCGACCAGGGCCTTGACCTGGACGGTGCCCTGCTCGCCGCGGGCGCGCGCCTCCTCCGGGTACTTGACGGCGGCGTCGAGCACCTTCGGCATTGTGTCGATGGGCAGCTCGGGCGCGGGCGCGTTCGCCTCGCCGGACGGCGCCGGCGGCGCGGGCTTGTCGCGCGCACAACCGCCGGGAACGGCAAGGCCGACGATCGCAAGCATGGCAGCCAGCTTTCTCGGGTTCATCGCGCACTCCCCTTGTTCAGCGAACCGTGACTTCCGGCAGGCTGCAGATGACGACCACCGGCGCGCGGCCGGCCTGCGCCGCCGGCTGACCGGCCTCGACCACCAGGCGCGACCAGCGCGCCCCCACCATCGCGCCGCCGGCTATCAGGACGATGGCCAGCACGGCCGCCATCGGCACCGGCAGGCGCCACACGCGCACCGCCCCCCGCGTGCGCTGCACCGCGGCCGGCGCCAGCGACGGCAACTCGATCGCGTCGGCCGCGCGCCCGACATCCTCGCGGTCGCGCCCGACCGCCGCGCGGAGGCGGGTCACCGAGTCGAACCAGCGGCGGCACGCGTCGCAGCCGCCCAGGTGCGCGAACAGGTCGCCCTGGTCGAGCGCGGGCGCCTCGCCGTCCAGCAGCCGGCCCAGCTGTTCCTGTCTGTGTTCGCAGTCCACGGCTCATCTCCCCCGGTTGGACGCCGCATCCAGCGTCCCGTGCAGCGCGCGACGCGCCTTGAACAGGCGCGACTTGACGGCGCTCTCGGTCGATTCGGTGATGTCGGCGATCTCGGCGTACGACAGTTCCTGGTACTCGCGCAGCACGAGCACCTCGCGGTATTCCACCTTCAGGCCGGCCAGCGCGCGCCGCAGCAGCGCCAGGTCCTGGTCGCGCTCGGGACCGTCCACGGCCGCGGCGACCGCCAGGGCCTCGTCCGGCGCGTCGTCCAGCGCCACCTGGCCGCGGTCGCGGCGCAGCTGCGACAGGCAGCGGTTGCGCGCGACGGCGAACAGCCAGCTGCGGAAGCTCTCGGGGCGGTCCAGCTGCGCGCGCCTCTCCCAGACGCGCACGAACACGTCCTGCACCAGGTCGCGGGCGGCGTCCGCATCGCCCAGCATGCGCAGCGCGAAGACGTACAGGGGACGACGGAAGCGCTCGAACAATGCCGCGAACGCGCGCTCGTCGCCGTCGCGGAAGGCTGTCGCCAGTTCGAGGTCGCCGGTCATCGTGCGCGCGCTCCCGCGGGTCGTGGCGGTGCAGACCGGGTGCGCCCGGTCCCTGAATGGAGTATCCCCAAGGGGGACGCCGCGGGAAGCGGAAAGTTGCTGCAAAACGCGGCCGCCGGATCCCGAAGACCCGGCGGCCGCCCTGCCCTGCCTGCCCCGCGCGACCGGGGCGCTACTTGACGAGCGTCATCTTGAGCGACTCGCTGAACCCCGGCCCTTCCAACCTGTAGAAGTAGACGCCGCTGGGCTGCCCCGTCGCGTCCCAGGTCACGGCGTGTTCGCCGGCCCCCATGGTGCCCTCCACCAGGCGCGCCACCTGCTGGCCGCGCAGGTTGTAGACGGTCAACCTGACGGGACTCTCCTGGGCCAGCGTGAACGCAACCTCGGTGATGGGATTGAACGGGTTCGGCCGGTTCTGCAGGAGCACCGCCGCCGCGGCCGGGACCTGCGTCGGCCCCGGTCCGGCGTCCGAACCCGACAGCAGCAATCCGCTGAAGGTGATCTGGTCGATGTAGATGTCATCCGTGTCGTCGCTGGCGTCGCAGCGGAAGCGCAGTTTCGCCGTCGCCGGGTAGTTGAAGCTCGAACGCGGGATGCTCACCAGGCCGCGCACGTACGCGCCGTTGTTGAAGTTGGTGCCGGCCACGAAGGTCGCCGCGCGCACCCAGGCCGTGCCGTTGAAGTACTCGAGGAAGAAATCCTCGCCGGCCTCCATGCCGACGGCGCGGTAGTAGAACTCCAACTTCAGGTCGGCGTAGCGCGTCACGTTATAGCCGGCCTTGTGGTAGAACGACGACGGCACCAGGCTGTTGTCCTGGATGTTCGCCGCCGCCTTGCCCTGGCGGGCCAGCGTCGTGGATGCGTAGCGCAGCATGTCGGCGCCGCCGTCGAGGTAGGTGCCCATGCCCGCCTCGAAGTTGTCGAACGTGATCGTCACCCAGGTCCCGACCGCCACCGTCACCGTCACGTAGCCGGTGCGCGTCAGGGTGTTCGTGCCGGCGGCGTTGGTGACCGTCAGGGCGACGTCGTAGGTGCCGGCGGCCGCGTAGGTGTGGCTCGGGTTGCGCGTGACGGCCGTGCCGCCGTCGCCGAACGTCCACGCCCAACTGGACGGCGCATTGGTCGACAGGTCGGTGAAGGTGACGGCCAACGGCGCCGAGCCGGTGACCGGCGTGGCCGAGAAGGCCGCCACCGGCGCCGACAAAGTGCCGGCGGTGATGTACGACGTCTTCGTCAGGGTGTTCGAGCCGGTCGCATTGGTCGCCGTCAGCGCCACGTTGTAGGTGCCGGCGTCCGCGTAGACGTGGCTCGGGTTCTGCGCCGTCGAACTGCCGCCGTCGCCGAAGTCCCAGCTCCACGACGTGGCCGAACCCGTCGAAGCGTTGGTGAAGCTCACCGTCAGCGGAGCGTAACCACTGACCGGCGTCCCGGCGAATTCCGCGGTCGGCGCCACGGGCGTCGCACCGAGCACGGCCGCCTGCGCGTTGACCAGGCCATATCCAGAATAGCGGTCCCAGCCCGCGCCCGACTCGGCATTGACCACATCGCGGGCCGAGGTGGTCAGCGCCGCGCGCACCTGCGCCGGCGTGTAGGCCGGGTTGGCCGACCGGACCAGCGCCGCCACGCCCGCCACATACGGCGTGGCGCAGCTGGTGCCGTTGAAGTACGGCTCGACATCGCCGGGCCGGTAGCCGCCGCTGCCCATGATATCGCACGTGGGCAGGATCGTCGGCCCGATGATGTCGACGGCGCCCGCGGCGTCCTTCGTCACCGAGCCGTAGCTGGAGCCCCACCAGCGCTCGCCGTCGCACGTGACACCACGCGAATCGGCCACCACGCCGGGGTTCAACTGGCCGGCCACGCTCGAACTGCGCTTGCGGTCGCCGCCCGGCGAGGCCGCGCCGACGCCGATCACGTAGGTGCTGCAGGCCGGGTAGCTGATGGCGGTCTTGTTCTCGTTGCCGGTGGCCGCCAGGATGACGGCGCCCGCATTGTAGGCGTACTGCAGGGCCGTCTCGGTCGCGGCGTCGGTCAGGATGGCCGCGCCGAGGCTCATGCTGATGACCTCGGCGCCATGGTCGGCCGCGTAGTAGAGCGCGGCCTGGATCGCGCTGAAGTACATCGAGCCCGCGCTGTTGGCCACCTTCAACGGCATGATGCTGCAGCCGGGCGCCGCGCCCACCGCGCCCACGCCGTTATTCATGGCCGCGGCGACACCGGCGCTGCAGGTGCCGTGGCCCGCGTTGGCGGCGTTGTCGTCAGGGTTCGCGTCGTTGTCGCCGAAATCGTAGCCGGTGACCAGGCGCAGGTCGGTGTGTTCGGTGTCGACGCCCGTGTCGATGATGGCGATGACGACGCCGGCCGAGCCGTAACCCTGCGCGCCGTTCCACGCCTCGGGCGCGTTGGCGTCCATGCCCGCGGTGCCGACGCCGGCCGCCGAATGCGTGTAGGTGCTGACCCAGTCGTAGCCCGGCAACTGCGCGGTGTTGTTGTGGCCCCAGTGCGCGGCGTAGTACGGATCGGTCGGGACTGCGGTCGGGTAGGCGACCCAGTCCAGCGACACGGCCTGCACGTCGGGCAGCGTCCCGAATTCATCGGCCAGGCCCTGCAGGTCCTCCACGTTCTCGAAGTCGAGCATGAACCAGCGGTCGACGCCCGAGCCCGCGGCCTTGCCCGGGTTCGCAGTCACCTGGTAGGGCCGCGTGATGTTGACGATGCCCGCCTGCTGGGCCAGCGCGTCGACGGCGGTCAGGCCGGTCCGCGCATAGGGCACCCGCGCGCCCTTGTCCAACGGGATGCCCAGCAGCGACGACTTGGTGGCCGTATCGCGGAACTGCACGAGCAGCCGATTGGGCGCGAACGCGAGGCTGTCTTCGGGAGCCGCCGACGGGTCGGACGCCCCCATGAAGCCGTACAAGGCGGGCGAGACCGGGGCCGGCCCCGTCGGGATCAGGCCTGTCTTGAGACCCACGGCCAGCACGACGACCAGTGCCGGCAGGATGACGGGCAGGATCGCGCGCGCATGGGGAAGGCGGCGATGTCCGTTCATGGCTGCTCCAGACGACAGGTATGATGAGACGCCACGGGAAAGGTTTCCTGGGGGCCGCATACGCAAGGCCAATGCCAGCAAACGAGTTACGTCGGCACTGAAACCACCGTCCCGGCAAGCTGCTGCAAGTCTTTATTTTAGGAAACAGGAGCGGAAGGGACGCCACGCCGGGGAAGCGCGAGGCCGCGCAGGCAACGGGCGTTCTGCGTGAGAGCGAAGGGAATCCGGGGGCCGCTGCGGGGCAATCTGCCCTCCGCCGGGCGCCTACTTTACCAGCGTGGCCTTGACCAGTTGCGTCGCCTGGCCGGCTTGGCCGCGCACGAAGTAGACCCCCGCACCCACCTCGCGACCGCCCGCATCGCGGCCCTGCCAGGTGACGTCGCCGGTCCCCGCCGGACGTTCCTCATCCAACAGCACGGCCATCTCGCGCCCGCGCACGTCGTAGACCGCGATGCGCACGCGGCCGGGCTCGTCCAGCACGAAGCGCAGGTTCGTGGAGGGATTGAAGGGGTTTGGGCAGTTCTGCTCAAGCAGCAGCCCCGTGCGCGGCGGCGCCGGCACCACCGGCGTGGCCAGCGGCGCCAGTTCGAAGGCCTTCACCACCTGGCCGGCGAGGCCCAGGTTCGCGATGTGCCCGCCGGCGTCGACGGTGAACGTGCGCACGTCGGTCGGGTCCAGCAGGTCGGTGCCGCGGTAGCTGCCGGGCGCCAGCACGTCGGCCGGCGCCGTGAGCGAGACGGCGCCCTGCGCCATGGCCGAGGTGTTGGCCAGGCACAGCACCACCTGCGCCGCGGCCTCGGTCGTGTCGCGGCGCACGAACGCCAGCACCGACGCGCTGGAGGCCGTCAGCGTCGCGCAGGTGCCGCGGCGCAGCGCGGGCGAGGCCGTGCGCGCGGCCACCAGGCGGCGATACCAGCTGAGCAGCGAGCTCGGGTCGGCGGATTCGAGCGCGACGTTGTTGGTCGTCCAGTTGCCGCCGAGCGATTCCCAAGGCGTGGCGGTGGTGAAGCCGGCGTTGGCGGCCGTCGACCACTGCATCGGCGCGCGGCGCACCGGGTCGCTGGTGGTGCCCGTCATGCCGATCTCTTCGCCGTAATACAGGAACGGCACGCCCGGCAGCGTCAGGCACAGGCCCGCGGCCACGCGCGCGCGCGCGGCGTCCTCGCCCACCTGGCTGAACACGCGGTCCTGGTCGTGGTTGGACAGGAACGTGCCCCACTGCGGATAGCGGTACGCGCTGCAGACATCGCCCAGCTTGGTGCCCAGCCAGCCCGCATCGCCGTTGTTGGCGGCGCCGACGATGGCCCCGGCCAGGTCGAACTCGAAGCACAGGTCCAGCCGGCCGCTGGCCGAGTAGGGCGCCACCGCGGCGGTGGTCGTCCACGCCTCGCCAACGGTCAGCGCCGCGGGCGCCACCGACTCGACGCGCGTGTTGAAGTCCTGCCAGAACTGCAGCGTGCCGGGCGTGTTCATGAGCGCCCCCGGGTCCTCGTCGACGTACAGCACGGCGTCCAGCCGGAAACCATCGACGCCGACCGTATCGAGCCAGTAGTCGGCGACCGAGAACATCTCGTTCTTCACCGCGGGCGTGTCGTAGTTGAGGTCGGGCATGCCGCTGCCGAACAGCCCGTAGTAGTAGGCCGAGTTCGTGCGCCACCACACCGTCTGCCCCCACGGCCCGGTGCCGCCGGGGTTGGTGGCCGACCAGCGGAACCAGTCGCGCCAGCCCGCCTCGTTGGCGCGCGAGGAGACGAACCACGGGTTCTGGTTCGAGCAGTGGTTCATCACGAAGTCCATGATGACGCGGATGCCGCGCGCGTGCGCCGCGTCCAGGAACGCCTGGAAGTCGGCCTGCGTGCCGTAGTCCGGCTCGATGGCGCGGTAGTCCGTCACGTCGTAGCCGTGGTAGCTGGGCGAGGCGTTGACGGGCATCAGCCAGATGCCGGTGACGCCCAGGTCGTCGTGCGTGTTGGGGTTGCCGTCGTTCAGGTAGTCCAGCCGCGCGGTCAGGCCCTTCAGGTCGCCGATGCCGTCGCCGTTGCCGTCCTGGAAGCTGCGGACGAACACCTCGTAGAACACCGTGTCGTTCCACCAGTGCAGCTCGGGAACCTGGTGCCCGTCGGCCCCGCCCCCGCCGAGCTCGCGCACGTTGTACCAAACGTCGATGAGGTTGGTCCCGTCGACGACCGAGTATGTGCGGTTGTTGCCGACACCGGGAAACTCCTCGGTGCCGTCCCACAGCCCGTTCAGCCGGAACTTGTACTCGATGAACTGCCCGGTGGTGAACCCGGCGACGGTCACCGCGTACACGGTGTCGCCGTCCGCGTCGGCCAGCTGCGTCAGGGGCGAGCCCCAGCCGTTGAAGCTGCCGGCCACATCGACGAAGTCGGTCGCGGGGTGGAACACGCCGGCAGTGACCTGGTCGCGCATGTGGACCTGGAAGGTGACATCCACGGCGCGGGCGGGGCGGGCCGGCGCGCACAGGGCGAGCAGGACCAGGGCGGCGGCGGCGACCGGGCCGACCGTCAGGTGTCGGGCGATGCTGGGCAAGGTGGTGCGGCTCCCGGGTGGCGTGGCGGCGGACGATCGACGTCTTGGGTGGCGTCTATTATAGCACAAAAGCGGGGGCCGTTGCTGATCCGGCTGCCGACCGGGACTTGCGCCGGCGCAAGGCCCCGGGCCCCCACATCGGTGTTTCCCGGGCGCCGGCCTGCTCACCACGCCCATCACATGCAGACGGTTCAGAAAGCGTGGGCGCCCGGACCGTTCCAGGTGAACACGACGCCGATGCTGCGCTGCGTGGGGTCCACGTAGGGGACCACGGACGCGTGGCCCGCAGGGGCGCCTGCCCTCCCCTCGCGAACGGCGCGCGACGTGTGGGACAGGTCCCTGATGTCGGAGATGATGATGGCGAGCCCCGCCAGGACCCACGTGCCGGTGCCGCCCCAGTCGGGGTTGGGGATGAAGCCGTCGTCGAAATCACTGGTCGGCGACGCAGCCCAGGCCAGCCCGAAGCACACGCACCGGAAGACCACCCCGCGATGGGCGCGATGGCCGACGCCCCCGTGCCGGTAACCCATGGCGGGACCGAAGAGCGCGCCGCCCCAGAGAAGCGCGCCCGAGGTGATCGTCGTCGCCGTGCTGGGTTCCGACGAGAACGGAACGGCGATGCCGGCGACGATCGGGGCGAGCGTGAACAGGAGCCCGTAGTCCCGTGCCGCACCCGGGCTGACCGTACCCTCCGTCGCGAGAGGTTCGGGGTCCGCCGCGGAAGCCGGCGCCACAACGAGATTCATCGTGCCGATCAACGCAAGGCCAAGGACCCATCCCGGCAACGTCGTCATGAGGCCCTCCTTCAACGTTCCTGCGCCCCGCCACCCGCGAATTGTGACACGCCCCGACCTTGCCCGTCAATCCAGCCCCGATTCGAGGTGTGTTCGCGCCGGCGGCTTTTCGATGTGGTCGGGCTCCGCCCAATCGACGGGTGGCTGCGCAAAGAAGACGGCCGCCCCCGTCGGGAGCGGCCGTCGCGCAAGAGATTGCAAGGACACGCCTAGCGATAGCTGGCCTTGAGCTGGCCCCACGTCGTCGCTTCGTTGGGCACGGCGTTGGCGCAATCCACGTCCACGAACATCACCGGGTTGCCGTCGAACCCGAACGTGCACAGGTCGTAGTTGCTGCCCGGGTAGTAGTTGTAGGACCGGCAGGGATCGCACGCGCCGGTGATCGCCAGGCCCGGCACATCCCAGTACGGGCCCCACTCGGTGAAGGTGACCTCAAGGAACACCTTGCCTGTCAGGGTGACGCCTTCGCTCAGGGGCAGGGCCACGTCGTACAGGCCGGCGTCCGGGCCGGCGATGTCGTACGTGACGGGCGGGCACACATAGACACCCGGCATGGGGACGGGGCATTCCGCGTCCGTCAGGTCGGCCTGCACGAGGCCCACGCGCACCGGCGTGCTCATCGCGTAGGAGAAGTCGAGGACGATGTGCGCGAGCGACACCGACACGCCGCAGTCGTCGCCACCCGCGCACTCCGCGGGATCGACGAGCGTGTAGTACTGGTCCTCACCCGGGATGATGTAGCCCACGCTCCAGGCCGGCGCGTCGGTGACGCCCAGCGTGCACAGGGCGCTGGTCGAGGCGGCGGGGCCCGCCAGCAGGAGGTTCGCGGTCGCATCGAGACGCCGGAGCGTCGTCGCCGGCCGCGCCGCGAAGGCCGGAACGGCCGTCGCCAGCAGGGCGGCGATCGTCAGAGACATCTGGAGTCGTTTGCAGGCACGCATGAGGTCTTCCTCCGTAGACGGTTTTGATGATTCGGGCGTATGAGCGACCAGGCCGCAAAGACTGTCCCCGCGCCGATGCGATCGAAAATACCGATTCGGCGTAGGCGATTATAGATGTTGGGAAATTGTCAATCAACCGAATACGGGCCTGAATCGCCTGTCTGGGGCCGTTTGGCCCCGATTCCCGCTGTCGATTTCAGCTCTTCGGGGGCGCCCGCCAACTGATTATTGCAACCGATTTCAATCGCAAATTTACGCATCCCCCATCAAATAAAAAAGTTGCGCACGGACACGGCCGCTTGACGCTGGACACCGCGCCGACAGCCGCTAGAATTGGGCGGACCGCAAGCTGATGAATGCACCCACGAAAAAAAATCCAGCGAGAGAAGCCGCTATGAAGTTCCTCCCCCTCCCAGGTCGACTTCCTGGAGTTCTTCGAGCGCGCCGTCGACAACGTCCTGGACGGCGCCCAGGCCTTCAAGGCGATGGTCGCCGACTACACCGACCTCGAAGCGAAGGTCGCGCGCATCAAGGAAATCGAGACCAACGGCGACAAGATCACGCACGAAACGCTCGAGGCCCTGAACAAGACGTTCATCACGCCGATCGACCGCGAGGACATCCACGCGATCATCTCGAACCTGGACGACATCCTCGATTTGATCGACGCCGCGGCGCACCGGCTGCTCGGCTACCGCATCACCGAGGCGACGCCCGACCTCGTCGCGCACGCCGACCAGCTCATCCCGCCCATCGAGACGATCAAGGCGGCGTTGAAACTGCTGGGCAACATGAAGAACAGCGAGAAGGTCATCGAGCTGTGCCGCGAAGTGCACCGGCTGGAGCACGAGGCCGATGTGGTCCACCACGCCGCCATCACGCGCCTGTTCGACCATGAGAAGGACCCGATCCGGATCATGAAGCTCAAGGAAATCTACGAGAATCTCGAAGAGTCGACCGACTGCTGCGAGGACGTCGTCGACGTCATCGAGTCGGTCATCCTGAAGAACTCCTGACCGGCGGAGGCACGACCATGCTGAACGGTTGCAGGGCCGCCGTCCGCCTGCCGGAGGCCGCATGAGCACCGACCTGATGATCGTCCTGCTCATCATCCTGGTGGCGCTCGCGTTCGACTTCATCAACGGCTTCCACGACGCCGCCAACTCGATCGCCACCGTCGTCTCGACGCGCGTGCTGTCGCCCAAGTACGCCGTGATGTGGGCGGCGTTCTTCAATTTCCTGGCCGCGTTCACCTTCGAGCCGCACGTGGCCAAGACCATCGGCAAGGGGATCATCAACGCCGACGCCGTCACGCCCTGGGTCATCGTCTGCGGCCTGATCGGCGCCATCGTCTGGGATTTGATGACCTGGTGGTGGGGCCTGCCGACGTCGTCGTCGCACGCGCTGATCGGCGGCTTCGCCGGCGCTGCGGTGGCCCATGCCGGCACCGATTCGCTGATCGCCCACGGCCTGGCGCGCATCGGCCTGTTCATCGTGCTGGCGCCGCTGATCGGCCTGGTGGCGGGATTCCTGATCATGCTGGGCGTGGCGTGGCTGTTCCGGAAGTCGACGCCGTACAAGGTCGACAAGAAGTTCCGCGTGCTGCAACTGGTCAGCGCGGCGGGCTACTCGCTGGGCCACGGCCTGAACGACGCGCAGAAGACGATGGGCATCATCGCGATCCTGCTGGTGTCATGCCAGCACATGGTGCCGAAGGACAGCTTCCTCTACATGGAGAAGGTCGAGATCCCGCTCTGGCTGATCCTGACCTGCCACGCCGCGATCGCGGCCGGCACGCTGGCCGGCGGCTGGCGCATCGTCAAGACGATGGGCATGCGGATCACGAAGCTGAAGCCCGTCGGCGGCTTCTGCGCCGAGACGGCCGGCGCGCTGACGCTGGTCGGCGCCTCGATGGCCGGCATCCCCGTCTCGACGACGCACACGATCACCGGCGCCATCGTCGGCGTGGGCGCGATGAACCGCACGTCGGCGGTGCGCTGGGGCGTGGCGGGGCGGATCGTGTGGGCTTGGGTGCTGACGGGGCCGGCGGCGGCTATTGTGGCGTTCGTCTTGATGAAGGGGCTGGGTGCGGTGATGAAGTAGGGCGCCACCGACTTCACTGGCGGTGGATGAGACGGACCACCTCGCCGGCGCGCGCCGAGCGGGTGGTCCGTTGAAACAAGGTCCATCTTCCGACGTTAGCGATAGAGGGCCTTGACCTCGCCCCACGTGCCCGACTCGACAGGCACCACGCCGCTTCCCGTCACCACGACATTGTCCAGATACCCTGTCGTCGCCCACGTCGAGAACCCGCACCAACCAACCGATGGCCGGGTGTCCGTGGCCCTCAACTGCCAGTCGGGAGCCGCAGAGCCGGCCGGGTAGATCCGGGCGAACGCCTGGTCGCCGGCCTTGCCGAACTCGACGGTGTATGTCACGCCGACGCTCAGATGCCACAGCCCCGTCCAGTCCTCAGCGAGTTCCTGACCGGCGGGCGACGAGCCGCCGTAGACAATGGCCGCATGATCGCCCCAGCCCATGTCCAGGCACCAGCCGGATGCAGCGCCCAGCTCGAACAGTGACGGGGCGCTCATGCCGACCATCAGGTAGATGACGCCACCACTTGTCGGCGTGAAGTCGACCTTGAGCGTGGCGTCGACCCAGTCCGGGCGGCCGACGAAGATCGGGCTCATGCAGGTTTGGAACCCGCACGAAGATGTGTTCTGGAACCGGCCGTCGCTCCACTGCCAACCGCCGTTGGGAATCACCCAGGCGTCATCAGGGGCGGTGTCGAAAGAATCCTGGAAGAGGATGTCGGCGCTCGACGGCAACGCGGCGAGGCTCAAACAAACAGCAATCACAATGTTCCGGACCATGAAAACCCCCGGGATGTTGCCCCATTGACGCATACCTGCAACCGGCCTCCGGACAGGTCCTTCCGGCGGGTTGTTGGCGCGCGGCCCCCACATCGGCATGGATTCGCTCTCCGCTCCCTCGCGGACTTGCCCATGGTGCATCGACATCCATACAGGTTATCATGGAAGCATGATCATATTTCAGGGAGCCACGCGCCGGGATGTCGCCCGCGGTCGCCATCCGTTACAGGAAGTCATGCCAAAATCGCTTGTGCCGTTCGTCCTGGTGCCCGTCGTCCTGCTGTCCTGCCTCCTCGCCGTGGTGCCTCGTCCGGCAACGGCCCAGACCCCCCTCGACAGCCGCCACCAGCTGGGCCTGCTGAACGAGGTGCTGGCCGACACGGTCACGCAGCACTCGGGCACCCATCCCGTGAAGGCGCCGCAGTTGAAGCTGACGCTCGTCCCGGGCGCCCTGCCCGTCACGACCGGCGGCGACAACATGTCCGTCGCCGTCCTCGACTTCGACGGCGACGGCGACCTGGACCTGGTCCTGGGACACAGCAACGGGTATCCCGGCTGTTCCTCCGTGCTGCGCAACGACGGGCGGGGCCGCTTCACGCCCGTGGCCGACTCCGGCCTGCCCACGTACATCCAGGTGATGGCGCGCGGCGACCTGGACAACGACGGGCGCTGCGACCTGGTCATCGCCACGGACCCGCGCACGTGGTACGAGTCGCAGCCGAGCACGGACAGGACCAGCCATCGCGGCAAGGTCCCGGACGCAGGGCGGTACGACCTGACGGCGTGGCGCGCGGTCGGCGCGGGGCGGTTCGAGCCGTGGCCTGTAACGGGCCCGCCGCCGGGAACGGCCGCGGCCGCCGCGTGGGATGTGCGGAACCGGGGCGTCTGGATGATGCCCGACCTCATCGACGTCGATCGCGACGGGCGCCTGGACCTGGTCGTCAGCGAGATGCGCGCGGTGCCGGGCCTGCCCGACGTGGCGCGCTCGCGACACTGGCTCCTGCTCAACCGCGGCGACCGCCTCGAGGCGACGCAGGTTTTCGGCGAACCGCCCGTGGTCGACGACGCCCACGGCGTCGCCGTGGCCGCGACATTCGACGTCGATGGCGACGGCTGGACGGACCTGACGTGCCTGCCGACGTCGGGGTTCTTCGCGCTCGACGTGCCGGTGGTCTGGTTCCGCAACCGGGACGGCCGCTTCGCCGACATCCCCGACACGCTGGCGATCGGCCACGAACCCAAGTCCTACGCCCCGTGCTGGTACGACGTGGACTCGGACGGGGACCTCGACCTGCTGGCGCTGCAGACCGACGCGCAGGGCGGCCGCAACGACGTGTACCTGGACGACGGAGGCGGACGCTGGCGACGACTCGGCGCCGCGGCGGGTCTGTGGGGCGCCTACTCGTTGATGAGCGCGCCGGTCTGGGCCGACCTCGACCAGGACGGCCTGCCCGACCTGGTGCCGTGCCTGAGCACGGCGGACGTCTCGGCGGCGCGCATCCCGGTGCGGCTCAATCTCGGCGGCGGCCGGTTCGGCACCGTCGCCGAGGCGTTCACGCCGCCGTGCGTGGCCGGGCTCGCCGTTTCGGCGGCATTCGACATGGACGGGGACCTGGACCAGGACATCGTGATCGCGCCGCGCGTGCTCTACGCGGAGAACGGCCTGCCGGCGGACCATCCCGCGCTCATCTACCGCAACGATTCGCGGGGCGGCAGCGCGATCATGCTTTCGCTGGCGGGCACGCGCTCGAACCGCTCGGCGATCGGCGCGCGCGTCGAGGTGCAGTGCGATGGAATGAGGCAGGCGCGCATCGTCGGCAGCGGCGGCCTGAACGGCTCCCTCAACCCGCCGCTCGAGCTGCACTTCGGCCTGGGCAGGGCAAAAGCGGCCGAACGCATCGTCGTCAAGTGGCCGTCGGGGATCGTGGAGTCGTGGGAGAACCTGGCGGCGGGCCGGCGCTGGACGCTTAGCGAAGGATCAGGGACAACCGTGAAGTGAAGGCTTCGGTTCCATCGGGACCAACGATGACGAGCTGACATTCGCCGGCGCTCACCGCCGACGTCGGGACCAGGAACGACAGGGCGCCGCCCCCCGCATCCCAGGCCTGGCCGATGGTGGTGGCCAGCTTCCAGAATACCTTGCCGCCGGACACATCCTCAAGGCGCACGACCAGCGGCGTCGCGGCCGTCGCGCCCGGCAGCTGCCAAGGATCCCACGCCACGGTCAGCGGCACGGCAGGCGCGCCCTTCGGGACGGTGAACGAAGGGACCGCGCCATCGCGAAGATTCCCGACCACGCGCACGAACGGCATCGCGCCCGACCAGCCTTCGCCGGCCGAGGGCGGTGACATCACGCGCTGGGCCAGCACGCCGAGCAGGAGCCCGGCCGCCAGCGCCGAGCCCAGCGTGACCCAGCCGCCCCGGCGACGGCCACCGCCCACCGCAACGGATTCCCCGGACTCCACCAATTCTGAGTGCACCCGGCGCACGGTCTGCAGGTCGCCGAAACACGCGGCGCACTGCCCCACGTGCCCGGCAATCGATGCGCGCTCGACGCCTTCCAGTTCCGCGGATTCGCCCACGGCGTAGGCCACGAGCGCATCGGCGGCGGGATGGTCGTCCAGCAGCCGGCCACGGTGTCGTTGCAGGTCCGTATCCAACTGCTCCAGGAAGCGGACCGTCTCGGCGCATTCGGGATGGGCGGCGACATGCTCGGCCACGGCGCGACGCTGGTCGGCGTTGACGCCGCCCTTGACGTAGTCCACGAGCAGGAGACTGGCCTCGAGATGATCCATCCGACAACCCTTCCTTGGCGAAGTACGTTGATATGTCGCATGAGGTCGCCTAATGTTCAACTTGGAATGCAGCCCGGACCGTTCCGGCAGCGACCCGATGACCGAACATCCTTGATGGCATGACGATACGAAAACCTGAAGCCCCTCCCGCCCACGTCCCCGGGGACGGCGATGACGCCGCCCTGCTCCGTCTTTTCCGCCAGGGCGATACCGCCGCCTGCCGCACCGTCGAGTCCCAGATGCGCGCGGCCGTGCTCGCCGCCGGCCACCTGCAGGCCGACGACCTGCAGGACCTGCTCCAGGAAGCCTCCGTCCAATTGTGGCGCTATGTCGGCGCGGAGGGTTTCGTGCTGCGCGGCTCGTTCCGCAGCCTGGCCGTGCGCATCGCGCTGGCCCGCCGCATCGACCGCCTGCGCCGCCAGCGCTTCCTGGTGGAAGTGGACGAGAACCTGCGCGACAGCGGCCTCGACGCACTGGCGCTGGTCCAGGAAAAGGAGCGCCTGGCGGCCCTGTACGGGGCTTTGGGCAGCATCCGCGAGCTGTGCCGCATCCTGGTGCGCGGCCGGTTCCTGGACGACCGCTCATACGAGGACCTGGCGGCCGAACTGGAGCGCGCCCCCGAGACCCTGCGCGTGCACCTGCACCGGTGCCTGAGGGTCTTGCGCGAGATGCTCGAAATAGGCGATAATCGATAGATGCCTCGCGATGCAGGGGGATGAGATGCGGATGCCCGGTCGGATCCTGGCGATGATGATGCTGGCGCTGGCGGCGGTCTTCCCGGCCGTGCCTGCCTTGTGCGCTCCTGCGCCCTCTGCCGGGGACCTCTTCCACGCCGGGGACTACGTCGCCGCCGCCGACCGCTTCGCCGCCGCCCTGGCCGCCCCCGATGCTCCCCGCGCGCTGGCCGCCGGCCGCCTGCACTTCGACCTCGGCGTCTGCCGCCTGCGGCTGGGCCAACTGGCCGAGGCCGAGTACCAGATGCGCCGCGCGCTCATGCTGATCGACGATGCGGCAGGCGCGACCAGCGCGGAGGGCGCCGCCGCGCGCGAGGGCCTCGCCACCGTCCTGGTCAACCAGGGGAACATGATCGAGGCCGAGGAGATCCTGCAGGACGCCCTCGCTACGCGCAGGTCCCTGTACGGCCCCGGCAACCCGCAGACCCTGCGCACGCTCGACCTTCTGGCCTCGGTACACTGGCTCGACGGCGAACCGGAGAAGGCCCTCGACCTCTACGAGCAGGTGATGTCGGGCCTGCGGACTATCCACGGCAACGTGCATCCGTTGACGGCGACGACGGCGCAGAACATCGGCGCCGTGCAGATGGAGATCAACACCGACTTCTCGGCCGAGATCATGTTTCGCCAGGCGATCTTCATCACCGAGTCGCTCTACGGTTCGGGGCACCCCGAGATGACCGCGCCGCTGTGCGGCATGGCCGACATCATGACGTACGCCGGCTTCCTCGATCGCGCCGCGAGCTACTACCGGCGCGCGCTGGCGGCGGTGTCCACGCGCAGCACGCAATCCTTCGACGTCAACCAGGAGCGCACCCGTGCGCTGACGGGCCTGGCGCGCGTGCTCATCGCGCAGGACAAGGTGCGCGAGGCGATGCCGCTGCTGAAGGACGCCGTCGCGCTGCACGACGAACTGCGCGCCATCGCGGGCGGCGACATGGAGGCGGCCACGATCGGCGGCTCGCCGCGGGCGCTGCTGGCCCATGCGCTCTTGCTCGAGCAACGCTACGACGAGGCGTGGCAGGTGCTGGAAGGCGGACGCGGGCGGCTGGCCGTGGCCTGGCGCGCCTCGCGCGGCGACAGCCTGCAGCGGCGGCAGCTCGCGATCGAGTCGGCGATGGCCAACGCAACGGACGCGCACGAACGCCAGCGCCTGCAGCAGCAGTGGAACGAGTGCGATGCGGCGCGTGCCGCCGTGGCTCCCGCCGCGCCGGCTGCCATCGTCACGCCGGCGCAACTCGGCGCGCGCCTCGGTTCGGGCGACGTGCTCGTGGGCTGGCTGGACGTGCCGCTGGCCCGCGGGCAGCGCGGCATCTGGACCTATGCCATGGCCCCGGGCAAGCCGGTAACGTGGCGGCGCTCGCCCGACACTGCCTGGAAGAACTCGACGAGCCTGCTGCGCCGCTACCGCAACGCCGTGGCCGGTGCCGGCCCCGGCCCGGCCGATGCGCATTGGGGCGCGCTGGCGGACTCCGTGTGGACGCAGCGCTTCGCCACCGTGGCGAAGGACCTCGCCGGCGCGCGCCGCGTGCTGGTGGTGGCCGCCGAACCGATGGGCGGAATCCCGCTGGCGCCGCTCGGGCCGCGCGGCGGCAAGTCGCTGCTGGATCGGTGCGAGATCCTCGCCGCCACTTCGGCCGTCGACTTCACCCGCGTCGGCGCCTCGCCCACGCGTCTGCACCTGCGGCCCACCCTCGTCGTGGCCGACCCGCCGTACGGCGGCAAGCCGATGGTCGTCGCGGCGACGCGGTCGGGAGACGAAGCGAACGCCGGCGAGGCCATGCCGGACGGCGCCGTGCTGCGCAGCGCGCTCGGCCACAACCGCAGCGCCCTGGGCAGCCTGCCGCGCCTGACCGCCTCGCGCGACGAGGCCCTCGCTATCCGCACCGCGTTCCCCCTCGGCCGGACGCTGCTCGGCGCCGACGCCAGCGAAGCCGGCCTGGGCCTGATGGCCAGCAGCGGCGACCTGAAGGACGTCGGCATCATCCACCTGGCCACGCACGCGCTCGTCGACTGCCGCGCGCCCGACCGCTCGGCGCTGGTGCTGGCCGACCTCAGCGACGCCCTCGCCGGCGATGACGGCCTGCTGACCGCCCGCGAGGTGCGCCTGGGCTGGGTGCTGGACGCGGACCTGGTCACGCTGTCGGCCTGCGAGACGGGGCTCGGCCGCGAGACCGACGACGACGGCATGCTGAGCCTGACGGCTGCGTTCTTCGCGGCGGGCGCGCGCAACGTCGTCAGCAGCCTGTGGAAGGTCGAGGACCAGGCCACGGCGAAGCTGATGGCGTACTTCTACGAGGAGCTATCCCGGAGCGACCCGCGTGGGGCGCCGGTGACCGTCGGCGGCGCGCTGCGCGCGGCGCAGTTGCGGTTGCGCGACACCGTGACGGCGGCGGGCACGCGGCCGTATGCGGCGCCGTCGGCGTGGGGCGGGTTCGTGGCTTATGGGGGGGCGGGGCGGCGGTAGGGATACGGGGAATAGCACAATCAGCCACCAAAGCGGCGCCTGACGCCGCTCGATCGTCGGCACGCTCAAGCGCGAATGTCTGAACCACATGATCGTGTTCAACGAGGCGCACGCGCGCCGCATCCTTCGCGGGTATCTCGAGTACTACCATGGATGGCGGGCGGGCTGCGCAGTCGGCTAATCGAATCAATTTCCGAAGAGCAGCAGATCAGTTCTGCGATCGAGGCGCTTTGCCTGTGATGAAAGCGTGATGGATGGGGTTTGCATAGGCTCACGCATTCCGAAAGCCGCCGGGGGGAATGACTGGAAGGTGCCACAACCGACTCCAGTCACGAGCCGTGAAGACAACGACCACCCCCGACATCAAGGGTGGTCGTTGTTGACGGTGGGTTACTCCATGTCACCGATACAGGGCCTTGAGGTCTCCCCAGGTCGATGACTCATTGGGAACCGGCGTCTCCGGCCCACCAATCACGACGTTGTTGGTGCCGAGCCCGTTCAGGGATATGCGGACGTTGCCGCTGAATGCGCCGATGCCCGTGAAGCCCGGGTTCAGGCCAAACGGATTGGCGACGCCGTAGAGGGCCTGCATCGCCGTGAGGTCGAAGAACATCTGGTAGCTGTCCGATTGTGCGAACGCGCGGAACGCCCAGTCGTAGCTCACGCCGGAGCCGATTCCACCAACGATCTGCTGCTGATTGTTCGGTCCGCCGTTGGAGGTCCCGTTGCCCGCCTGCATCGTGAGGGTACCGCCCCGCCAGCTGTTTGCGCCCTCAAACTGAACGGTGTAGTCCCCGGATTCAGACCAACTGGTGAAGCTGGTGCGCCCGTCGGCGCCGCCGACCGACGTAGCGGCCTGAAAACTGTCACCGTCGAGATCGAAACGCACGGTCGGCGTGAAGCCGCTGATGCTGCCCCCGCTCACGACACGCACGCCGACGCCGAGGATCTGGTGGCCGCTGGCAAACGCGCCCGTCGAGAAGGCGCCCGTACCGAAGCCCGTGGCGCCGCCCGTCGGACCGCCGCCAACGGCACCGCCACTCACCGCGTCATTGCTGAAAGTGAACTCGGTCGAGTACACCTCGTACACATTCGTGGTGGAACCCGAGCCGTAGATACCCAACTGATTCGAAGCGCCCCTGCTTGTCCAGCCGCTCCAAGAAGAGCCGCCGTTGATGTCAACTCCGAACGCAGAGGAAGACATGCATGCTGTTACAATGAGCGCCGCAACAGCAATGCGGCGCAAAGGAAGACGATTACTCATGGGTGCCTCCGTCTAAGGATGAGTGAGCAGGGAAAGTAAGCGCTGTCCTTGGTCGACGCGGACCACATTTTCCCCGCGTTGCAGCTTATCATTTGCCCCCTCCCTCTGTCTGTGGGAAAATGCCTTGGAAATAGGAAAATCAACCGCGCATTCTACCCCTGCCGCCCGACGATCGCGCCCCGGCCACCCGTCGGCCACCCCTCTATTGCGACACGCCCCGCCTCCGCCCGTCAATCCAGCCCCCGAATGCAGGCCTCCAGCCGCCAAAGCGGCGCCTGACGCCGCTCGCGGACACACCGCCCCACCCGCCGCGCTGTTGCGCGCGCAGCACGGCCACCACCTCACCTGACTAGTGTGGTCATTCCCAGCCCCCGCCCAACCCCGCCGTCTGGTCCATCTCCGGCCAATCCGTGGTCGCGGGCGCCTGGTCGAACCCGAATGCCAGTTGCTGAGGCGGGAGGTGATCGGGCCGGCGGGCACTTGCGCCGGCGCAAGTGGGGACGCGGCGCACTTTCCAGGTACGACGAACCAACCTTCTCCGGTAGAATGGCCGACATCACCCGTCTGCCCATTCACTCCCCGGAGGCCCCCGTGATCCCGTCGCGCCGCACCGCCCTGCTCGCCTCGCTCCTGCTGTTGGCCGCCCTCCCCCTGAGTGCGTCCGCCACCCCCCTCGGCGACCTGACCGCCCTGCAACGCGACGGCGCCGCCGTCACGCTGGCCACCTCCTCGGGCGCCACTGTCCGCCTGGACTTCCTGCGCGACGACGTGCTCCGCCTGCAGGCCGGCCCGGGCGGCAAGCTGACCGGCGAGGGCAGCGGCACTTCGCCCATCGTGCTGCCGCAGGACGCCGCGGCGGTGATGCTCTCCATCACCGACACGCCCGACGGCCACGTCATCACCACCCCCGCGCTGTCGCTGCGCATCCACCGCGCACCGCTGACGTTCGAATTGTGGCGCGCAGGCGCGCCCACGCCGCTGTGGCGCGAGTTGAAGCCCATCGACCTGTCGGCCGAGGGCAGTTGCCAGGTGCTGGCGAAGTCACCGAGCGACCGCTTCCTGGGCGGCGGCCAACAGAACGGCTCGTACGAGTTCAATGGCCGCGAACTGGAGATCTCGTACTCGGGCGGCTGGGAAGAAGGCGACCGCCCCAGCCCTGCCCCCTTCTATATGTCCGCCTCGGGCTACGGCGTCCTGCGCAACACCTGGAGCGACGGCAGCTACGACTTCCGCTCCGAGCAGTACCTTGTCACAACACACAAGGAAGCCCGCTTCGACGCCTACTACTTCACCGGCCCCGACATCCACCGCGTGCTCGACCTCTACACGCAGTTCACGGGCCGCGCCCCGCTGCTGCCGCGCTGGGCCTTCGAGTACGGCGACGCCGATTGCTACAACGATCGCGACAACGCCGACAAGCCCGGCACCGTGCCCGCCGACTGGAGCGACGGACCGACCGGGACGACGCCCGATGTCATCGCCTCGGTGGCGCGCAAGTACCGCGAGTACGACATGCCCGGCGGCTGGATCCTGCCCAACGACGGCTACGGTTGCGGCTACACCGACCTGCCCGCGGTGGTCGACAGCTTGCGCGCGCTGGGCTTCCACACGGGGCTGTGGACCGAGAACGGCGTCGAGAAGATCGCGTGGGAAGTGGGCACCGCCGGCACGCGCGTGCAGAAGCTGGACGTGGCCTGGACCGGCGAGGGCCACCAGTTCGCGATGGATGCGAACCAGCAGGCTGCGCAGGGCATCCTCGACAACTCCGACAGCCGCCCGTTCCTGTGGACGGTGATGGGCTGGGCCGGCATGCAGCGCTACGCGGTGACGTGGACCGGCGACCAGGCCGGCAACTGGGACTACATCCGCTGGCACATCCCCACGCTCATCGGCTCGGGCCTGTCGGGCCAGGCCTATGCGACGGGCGATGTCGACGGCATCTACGGCGGCAGCCCCGAGACCTACACGCGCGACCTGCAGTGGAAGTGCTTCACGCCGGTGCTGATGGGGATGTCGGGCTGGTCGAAGGCCGAGCGCAAGCATCCGTGGTGGTTCGACGAGCCGTACCGCAGCATCAACCGCACCTACCTCAAGACCAAGATGCGGCTGATGCCGTACATGTACACCTTGGCGAAGCAGGCCGAGGACTCCGGCGCGCCCATCGTGCGCGGGCTCATGTGGGATCACCCAAGCGATCCCTCGGCGTGGACGCAGGACCATCCCAACCAGTTCTGCCTGGGCGCCGACGTGCTGGTGGCGCCCGTGTACCAGAGCCAGGCGGCGAGCGGCGGCTGGCGCGAGGGCATCCACCTGCCGCAGGGGTCGTGGATCGACTATACCGACGGCACGGTCACGACAGCCGGGCCCCAGGGCGTCGACATCGCCGTGCCCGTGACGCTGGAGCGGTTGCCGGTGTTCGTGCGCGGCGGCGCCATCCTGCCGATGTACCCGGTGGCGCTGTACGACGGCCAGGTGGCGACCGACGTGCTGACGCTGGACGTGTATCCGCAGGGACGCACGCAGTTCGAACTGTACGAGGACGACGGCAACACACGCGCGTACCGGGACGGCGCCTCCAGCCGGCAGCTGTTCACGGCGAACGGCGAGGCCGGCAAGGCCGGCGAGTTCACGGCGACGATGGAGCCGGTGCGCGGCGCGTTCGCCGGGCTGCACGAGGAACGCACCTACGAGGTGCTGCTGCACACGCGGGTCGAACCGAAGTCGGTGACGTTCGACGGGGCGCCGCTGGCGCAGGCCAAGGATTCAGGCGCCGTCGGATGGTCCTATGACGCGGATGATCGCCGCGGCGTGGTGCGCGTGCGGACGCCGCGCGTGAACGTGCGCGAGGCGCATGCCGTGCGGGTGACCTGCCGCGGGCGCGCGCGTGACGGCGGCGCCTACCCGAAGGCGCCCGCGCACGACGCCGCGATCTCCGCCAACGGGTTCATCGTCGTCAACCGGCCGGCCGAGGAGCCGGGCCACCCGCTCGAGAACGCCTTCGACGGCAATCCCGACACCTGGTTCCGCACGGTGCGCGGTCAGTCGAATCCGTACGGGCCGCACGAGTTCGTGCTGGCCTTCAACGAGCGGCGGCTGGTCGACGGCTTCAGCATCCGCCCGCGCAACGACAAGCACTGGAAGTACGGCAACGTGCGGCGGTTCGAGGTCTACCTGGCCGACGTGAACGGGCAGTGGGGCGCGCCGGTCATCACCGACACGCTGGCGCTGGCCGACAGCCTGCAGACCGTGCATTTCCCGGCGCGCGCGGGGCGCCTGCTGCGTTTCCGCGTGCTGAGCACGCACGACATGGGCAAGGACCCGATGGTGCTGGGCGCCGCGGGCGCCGCTGCCGACAGCGGCGGCGCGTACGTGGCGGCGGCGCCGGTGAACGTCAGCCCGGTGACGATCGGCGAATTTCGCGTGCTGGAGAGCCGGGCCGTGAATACTGCGAACGCGATGCGCCTGTCGGATCCGCCGGCGGCGGGCGGCAAGGCGGGCAACGGCAAGCTGCGGCTGTTCGGCATCGACTACGAGCGCGGACTGAACATGCGCCCCAACAGCCGGGCCGACCTGGCGCTCGGCGGCGCGCGGCGCACGTTGCGCGCCGACATCGGCCTGGCCAAGACGGCCTCGCCCGACGCCTGCGCGCGCTTCCAGGTCTGGGGTGACGGGCGCCTGCTGTGGGACAGCGGCGAGGTCACCGGCGGCGCGGTGGCCAAGCCCGCGATCGACGTGCGGGGCGTGCGCGACCTGAGCTTGCGGACCATCCAGGTGCGCGGGACCGTGGCCGCGGTGTGGGGCAACCCGGTGATCGACTAGAAGGCGCCGCCCATCTCCACCACAAGAAGAACGCGCCGGGCGCTCACAGGGCGCCCGGCGCGTTTTTCGTTCGGCGCGTGTCGCTGCCGCTACCGGAACAGCACCAGCCGCTGCGACTGCTCGACCCCGTCGGATCCATGCAACCGCACCAGGTACACGCCAGACGGCGAGTTCGTGCCGTTGTCATCGCGCCCGTCCCACTCCAGCGCGCGCTCACCGCTGTCCACGCTGCCGGACGCCAGGCGCCGCACCAGCCGGCCCGCGACGTCGTACACGCTCACGTCGATCACGCCCGCGCGCGGCACGCTGTAGAGGATACGCGTCCCGCTGCCGCCACAGGGGTTCGGGTAGACACCCAGGCTGCCGTCGGCGGCCAGCCCGAGGTTGCCGACGCCGGAAGGCGCCGCGCTGATGGCGAAGTCGGCGTCGCTCGCGTGCACGCCGAGCAGGCCCGCCGCGTCGTGGGCCGTCACGCGGACGCGCGCCGTGGTGGTCGCGGCGGCCGACACCGTCCAGTTGTACGAACCGCTGTTGGCGATCCCGGTCGCGATCACGTTGCCGTACGTGGCGCCGCCGTCGGTGGAATAGGCCAGGTCGACGGCCGTCACGCCGACGTTGTCGGTCGCCGTCCAGGTGATGACCTGCGGGCTGGCGATGGCCCAGATCTCGCCGCCGTTGGGCTCGGTCACGATGACCACGGGCGCGACGACGTCGGACGGGGCGCCGGAGTTGATGAACGTGTCGACGAAGCCGTTGCCGCTGATCGTGTCGACGCCGGCGGGCATCCACGTCGCCGAGATCCGGACCTGGCCGTTGGCGACCTTGTCCCACGCGGGATTCGGCGCGACGCCGCTGCCCAGTTCCGTCCAATAGGTGCGCACGTTGGCGGCATGCAGCCGCGACAACGCATCAGCGGTGGGGTGGTGATAGGTATTGCCGTTGCCGCACGAGATCACGCCGACCTGCGGCTGGACCGCAGCGAGCCAGGCCGCATTGCTCGAGGTGGCCGAACCGTGGTGGTGCACCTTGTACGCCTCGGCCGTGCCGATCGCCGCCGCAACCGTCGTCTCAACGTTGATATAGTCCCCAGAGGCGAAGCCCGGCAGATCGCCCCCGAAGACCTCGTCGAACTCGCCGTAGCTGACCTTCAGGATCAGGCACAGGTTGTTCTCCTCGACGCCACCGGACAACCCGGCGGCATTGAGGTTCACGCACTTGATGAACACCGGGTGCGCCGACAGCGAGTCGAGCGTCACGACCTGGTTCTTCGCGATCGTGCGCCGCTTCGCGCCGAGCATGTTCTTGTAGGTCGTGTACGTGGCCGTCGTGTACGAGCCCCCGCGGTCCCAACCGTTCTGCACGGTGATGCCGGCGGCGATGATGTTGTCGATGCCGCCGATGTGGTCCGCGTGGTAGTGGCTGGCGAAGTGGTGCTTGATCGTCGTGACGCCCAGCGCCACCAGCTGGTTCGCTGCAGCGCTGCCGGGACCGTTGTCGATGACCGCGACTTCCCCGAGCGGGCTGATGATGAGGGCGCCGTCCCCCTGCCCCACATCCAGCTGGATGACCTGCAGGCGGCCGTTGGCGGTGACGGCAAAGGCCGGAAGTGCAAACGTGACAACGAACAAGGCGGTCAGGCCCAGGCGATGGACATGGCGCATGACGCGGCGACTCCCGGGAGGAGGAGGTTGGGCGACTTGATCTATAGTGTATTATAACACGTTAAGGGGGCACTGGCGTGGAGAATTCTGGCAACGGATAACGAAAACACAAAATCACCCAAAGACCTTCGAGGCCAGACAGGCGATGGCGGGGAATTCCTGAAGCGACGTTCCGCCGGACGGAACGGACCTGAAGTAGACTCGCCTGACCGTTCGAAGCCCGCCGTCCCGCCACGATCGGAGCGACCGCCCATGTCCATCATCGAGCCCTGCCTCGACTCCGCAGAGATGGCCGAGGCCCGCCGCCGCGAACTGTCGATCCCCGTGAGCAAGGCCGCCGAACTCGGCCGCTCGGCGGTGACGATCGCCACGCAGGGCTGGTACCTGCACCGCCCGGGACAGAAGGTGGACATCAGCCACGAGGTGCAGGCCGCCTGCGCCGGCAAGCGCAGCATCGCGCCGGGCGCCGCGCTGGGCAACGACGAACCCCAGCGCTACATCCCGAACTACATCCAGGTCGCCAACGAGACGACGCTCGGCGCCGCGCGCCGCCTGGTCGAGGACGGCCTCCGGCGCCCGGTCGTGCTCAACTTCGCCAACGGGCTGCACCCGGGCGGCGGCTTCCTCGACGGCGCGCGCGCGCAGGAAGAGGTGCTCTGCCGCTCGAGCGCCCTCTACCTGACCCTCAAGGACGACCCGATGTACGCGGCGCACCTGCTCGCAGGGTCGCCCGCCTCCTCCGACTGGGTCATCTACTCGCCCGACGTGCCGGTCTTCCGCACGGACGACGGCGCGCTGCTGCCGCAGGCCTGGCCGCTGAGCGTCATCACCTGCGCCGCGCCCTACGCGCCGGCGGTGGGCGCCGAGAAGTCGGCCGCGCTGCTGCGCCAGCGCATCCACCGCGTGCTGGAAGTGGCGCAGGCCATGGGCCACACGTCGATCGTCCTGGGCGCCTGGGGCTGCGGCGCCTTCCGCAATGACGCGCGGCGCACGGCGCTCGACTTCCGCGAGGCGCTCGAGGGCCCGTTCAACCGGACCTTCACCCAGGTCGTGTTCGCGATCAGCGACTGGTCGCCCGAGCGCCGCACGCTCGGCGCGTTCCGCGAGGTTTTCCCCGATCCCGAGCCCGAGCCGGCGCGCACCATCCCCGTGAAGGCCGACGACTGGCAGATCAAGCCGATGCCGGCGCGGCATGTCGACATCCCCGTCGAGCGCCGCTTCAGCGCCGCGGAGATGGCGCAGGTCCGCCTGGGCGTGCTGCCCGACCGGATGGAGGACAAGTGGTTCGTCTACTGGGACGACGGCCGCCTGTACCTGCACCGCAGCTGGACGGGCATGTGCGTCTTCGTCGCGCAGTTCGTGGAAGATGCCGAGGGGTGGCGCATGGTGAGTGTGCGCGCCAACCGGGATCCCAAGCAGTACACCCAGACCGACGACGCGGAAGACGCGGCGATGGCCCGGTTCGTGATCGACGTGGTGGTGCTCGGGCTGTTCGTGGAATTCCCGGAAGAGGATCTGGCGCCGCCGGAAGCGGCCATCGCGGCGTGGGGACTGGTGGGGCGCGCGTTCCTGGGCCAGCACCCGAAGTAGGCGCGCCGCTTCGCTTGACAAAACCCACCCCCTGCCCCCGATTATGTCGGGTATCCATGAACCGGGGGCGCCGCTCATCGACCGCGATCTCTACACCCGCAGCAAGGCCATCTTCCTGAAGGCGGTGGATCTCGCGCCCGCCGAGAGGGAGGCGTTCCTTCTCGCGGAATGCGGCGGCGATGACGAACTGCGCGCCCAGGTGGACGAGCTGCTCGCCCACGCCGAGGGCCGGGTCCCGGCCGCGGGCGCCGGTCGGCTGCTCGAGGGCTCGGCGGCGGCGGTCGTGCCCGAGCGCATCGGCCGCTGGGTGATCAGCGCATTGCTGGGCGAAGGCGCGATGGGCGTCGTCTACCGCGCCCACGACCCCGACGACTCCGCCGGTCCCGGCGGCGCGCCGCGGCAGGTGGCGCTGAAGGTGCTGCGGCCGGGCGTGCTGTCGCCGACGGCCCTCAGCCGCTTCCGGCGCGAGGCCGAGGCCCTCCGACAGCTGGACCACCCCGGCATCGCCGCGCTGTACGACGCCGGGCCGGGCGATCCCGCGCAGGGCCTGCAGCCGTACCTGGCGATGGCGTACGTGCCGGGCGTGTCGCTGCGCGCGTGGCGCGAGCAGGGCCCGCCCGCCGCTGAACGCCTGCGCGTGCTGGCCGAACTGTGCGACGCCGTGCAGGTCGCCCACGACCGGGGCATCATCCACCGCGACCTCAAGCCCGAGAACATCGTCGTCACGCCCGAGGGCCGGCCGGTCGTGCTCGACTTCGGCATCGCGCGACTGGCCGCGCGCGACGCCTTGAACGCGACGCTGGCCACCGAGACGTGGCAGCTGCTGGGCACCGTGCGCTACATGAGCCCCGAGCAGGCCGAGGGCGGGCCGGTCGACCTGGATGCGCGCAGCGACGTCTACGCGCTGGGTGTCATCGGCTACGAACTGCTGGCCGGGCGCCTGCCCTACGACCTGGAGCGGCTCTCGACGCCGCGCGCGCTGTTCGCCGTCGCCACCGAGGAGCCGCAGGCGCTCGGCACGCACGGCGCCACGTTCAGCGGCGACCTCGAGCTCATCATCCACCATGCGCTGGCCAAGCTGCCGTCCGATCGCTGCCCGTCGGCGGCGGTGCTGGCGGCGAACCTGCGCGCGTACCTCGAGGGCCGGCCGATCGGGTTGCGGAGGCCGGGACCGCTCAAGCGCTGGCGGCGGTACCTGCGCACGCGGCCCCGGCTGCGGCGGACGCTGACGGGCGCCGCAATCGCGGCGGCTGCGGCCGTGCTCGCCGTCGCCGCGCTGCAGATGCGGCCGTCGCAGCAGCCGGCGACCATGGAACACGTCATGACGGTCTTCGAGGAAGGCGACCGCCTGCGGCATGACGCGGCGCCGACGCCCGAGACGTTCCGCGCCGCAGCCGTGTCGTTCACGCAGGCGCGCGACGAACTCGAGCAGTTGCCGCAGCGCCCCTGCTTCGACGCCCTGCGCCGCTACGCCTACTGGCGGCAGGGCGAGCTCGCCTACTTCCTGGGATCGCGGCTGCACGACCCGGCGTCCATCGAGCGCGCGTTCGGCTACTGGCGGGACGCGCGCGGCTACGGCCTGCCGGCCTGGGACGCCGCCGCCGGCGCCAACCCGAAGTCGCCGATCTACGGCAGGGTCGCGCGGCTGGGCATCCACCATCCCTCGCAGGGCCAGGGCATGGCGGCGGCGGCGCTGGCCACGTACCGCGCGCCGGTCACCAACCTCGGGATGGCGCTGCGACAGTACGGCGAGGGCATTTCCATCATGACCGACAGCATTTCCGACTATGTCGCCGACGGCCCGTCCCCGACGGAGCGCATTCGCGACCTGGCCGATCTGTACCTGAACGAGGGCGACGCGCTGGTGGCGCTGGGCGAGGTCACCGGCGACCTCGAGATGATCAATCGCGCGACGTTGAAGATGCGGCGCGCGGCGCAGGCCGACAGCATCCGGGGCATCGACCAACGGTCGCACGTTCTTCACGCGCGGGCGCGCGGCCACATGGCCCGGGCCGAAGTGCGGCTGAGCGGCGGTGATGTCGGCGGAGCGCGCGATGATGCCGACACCGCGGCGACATATTTCAGCGACGCGCTCGACCTGCGCCGGGAGGACGCCGGCCGCGCCTACTGGAGACTTCGGCGCGATCGCGCGCGGCTGGACATGTTGCAGGCCGCGCTCGCGGGAACGCCACCGCAGAAGCATCGCCGCCTCGCCGACGCGCTCGCGGAACTGGATGAGGGCATCGTGCCGCTGCGTGCCGATCCGGATGACTTCGAACTGGCGTTGACCGACGCCGATCGCGGCGGCGTCTGGACCGAACTCGGCGCACTTTTTCCCGCGGGTCCGGGTTTCGCGCGCGCAGACTCGCTGCTCGACGCAGCCGCCGTCGTCCTGACCGAGGACCACTTTCCTGTCCAGGCCGCTGAACTGGCCTGGCGCCACGGACGACTCGACAGGTTGCGGGCCGCCGTAACGGGGGATGCCGTGCTGCAGGCGGCCGCCGTGCAGGCGCTCGACCGTGCAGCCAGCCTGATTCCCGCGGCCGAATGGCCGGTCCTGCACCGCCGGGTGGAAAAGGAAACGGCCGCGCTGGCGGCCGTGAATTAGCGGGACTGTCGCCCCTGGTCAGTCGGACAATTCGCGCCGCAGCCAGGCCTGCGCATGCAGCCACTGCCCGCGCACGTGCCGCTCCGACACGCCCAGCTGGGTCGCGATCTCCACCTGCGTCAGCCCGCCGAAGAAGCTGAGCTCGACGATCTGCGCTTCCTGCGCATCCAGTTCAGCCAGCTTCGCCAGCGCCGCATCGAGCGCCAGCACGTCCTGCGCCTCCCGCGACGGCAGCTGCGTGGCCTCGTCCAGCGTCACGCGCACGGCGTCCCCGCCCCGCTTGGCGGCCATGCGCGCGCGCGCATGATCGACCAGGATCTGCCGCATCGCGACGGCGGCCACCGCCAGGAAGTGGGTGCGGCCGTGGACATCCAGGCGGCGCTGCTGCCGGAACTTCAGGTAGACCTCGTTGACCAGCGCGGTGGGCTGCAGGGCATGGTCGGGGCGCTCGCGCTTGAGGCCCCGTGCCGCCAGCTTGCGCAGCTGCTCGTAAACAAGCGGCATCAGCTCGTCGAGTCGTTCGGAAGTCAGGCGATTCGGTTGGCTGTCCATGCGGACCATCCATCAGTTGCCGGGGTGTGATGCCATCCATGATCCTGCGCCAAACCGGCGGCCGGCGCCGGAGGTCGCGTCGGCCTGATCGTCCATTGCCGTCCATCATAGCAGGTGGCGCAGGCCGAAGCCAAGCAGTTCGGCCTCCCACCTAAGCTGGCCGCGCAAATTCATAGGCCAGCTTCGTAATGCGGCCCCGGTAATAGGGTTGTGAGCCTTCCGGGAGGATCCAGAACACCTCGCCGGTCATCGGCACGCGCATGCCGTCATGCATCTCGTGGTCGGCAAACCGGCATTCCCACGGCGTCGGGACCGTGGCGTCTCCCACGTTCCGCCCCCGCGCCTCGGCCCGGATGGAGGTGAGCAGGCCGCCCGCGCCGAAGCGGAAGAGCATCGTCAGCGAGTACGTTCCGTCCACGAGCGTGGCCAGTGCGCTGTCGTCATCGACCGCCGTCCACTGCACGCCCTGACTCGGCAACAACGCGGTCGGGTACCAGGCTGCCTCGGCGACATACCGCATCAACTCGCCGTGCGCAATATCACCCGAGCCGCTCAGGTTGGCGACGCTGATGAGGCCGAACATTGAGGCGTGGAGGACGCCCTCGCCGGCGACGTACGCATCATGCACACGCACCGACAATCCCGGCACGATCCGGATGCGGGCGTCCCACAGGAACCCCGGTCGTTGCGTGATCACGCGCTGGCGCGACGTGAACGGGCGCCATTTCTCGCGACCCTCGCCCAGGTTGAAGGTGCCGGTGTGTTCGAAGGTGGCGGCCATGACCAGCGGTTGCCCGTCGACGAGCACGGCACCCAGCCAGCGCTGCACCGGCGCCGGCAGCCCGGCCAGTTCGGTCGCGTGGAAGCGAGCGGCGGCAGGAGCCGTGCGCGACGCCTCCAGGCGCACGAGCAGGCCGGTGGTGGCGCGACGCCAGCGCCAGGCACCCACGAGCAGCAGGACAGCGACCACCAGGACCAGGGCGACCAGCGTGAAGAGGATGAGTTCGCGGGTCATGCAGGTGCCCTCCCATGAGGGGACAAGGCGGTCGCCCGCGGCCTGCGGACGGCATCACATCGCTCGGCCAGGGCGATGGTGGCACCGCCGGCACCCGACGGCAAACCATATCGGCGCCCTTGTCCACCCCATGATCCCTCGCGCCGCCCGTCGAACCGCAGCAGCGTGATGCCGCCGTAGCGGATGGCCTGTCCAGTGCCCGTCACGGCCTCCCCGTCACGGTTTCGCCGGCAGCCGCGGCGGGAGCGCTGTACCGGCTGGGCCTGGCCCTGTTCGACCTGGACGAGCCGGACCTGTGCCTCAAGCGCGGTGACGAGTGGGTGTTCGGGCCCTCGGAGCCCTGCGAGCAGAACGGCGACGTGGGCAACGTCGTCTTCCCCTGCGGCTGCATCGTCGACCCGGACGGCGACACGCTGCGCATGTACTACGGCGCCGCGGACATGAGCATCTGCCTGGCGACCAGCAGCGTCAGCGCACTGTTGGCCTGGCTGAACGAGCACGACTCGTCGAAATCCCTAGACTGAGCCAAGGGGCCCTACAACCGCACCAGCAGCGACTCCGAGCAGAACCCCGGCCCGAGCGCCGACACCAGCCCGTAGCCGCCGTTATCACTGCCGTGCTTCGCCAGGTACCGTTCGAGTACGTAGAGCAAGGTGGCCGACGACATGTTGCCATAGTCGCGCAGCACGCCGGCCGAAGGCTCAAGCTGCTCCGGCGACAGCGACAGCGCGGTCGCGTAGGCCTGGAGCACGCGGGCGCCGCCCGGATGCAGCAGCCAGGCCGCGATGTCTGCCCGGGCAAGGCCGAACTCGTGCAGGAAGCTCGCCACATCCTCTTCCGCCGTCTGCTCGACAATCTCGGGGATGCGTTGCGCGAACACGACCTGCAGCCCGTCCTGCAGCACCGTCCACCCCATCACGTCCAGCGAATCGGGATAGAAGCGGCTGCGCGTGCCCATGATGCCCAGGCCGGGACCGCCTTCGTCGTCACCGCACACGACGGCCGCCGCCGCGCCGTCGGCGAACAGGGCCGTCGCCACGAGGTTCGACTTGGACATGTCGTGCGGCAGGAACGTCAGCCCGCACAGCTCGGTGGTGATCACCAGCACACGCGCGCGCGGGTGGGCCAGCGCGTAGTGGTAGGCATGCGACAGGCCCGCGGCGCCGCCGGCGCAGCCCAGGCCCCAGATCGGCGTGCGGCGCACGTCGCGGCGCAGGCCCAGCACGTTGATCATCCGCGCGTCGATCGACGGCGTGGCCAGGCCCGTGGTGTTGACATAGATGATGTAGTCGATGTCTTCCGGATCGAGATCAGCGCGCACGAGGGCCGATTCGGCGGCGCTTGCCGACAGGCGCGTGGCCTCGCGGACGTACAGCGCGCTCTTCTCGGACAGGTCGTGCTCGTCCTCGAACCACTCCTGGGGCGCGGCGAAGTAGCGCGTCCTGATGCCGGCGTTGGTGAACAACGGCAGCAGGCGCTCGAGATCGGGCAGGTTGCCGGCGAACCGGCGGCGGGCGAATTCAATCGCCTGTTCCTGGTCGACGCGCGTGGAAGGGATCGCCGTTGCGACGGATCGGATCAAAGGCATGGTCGCTCCCAATCGGCAGGGGGAGATGGGCACCTGCCCAATCTAGGTCCGCCGGACCCGTACGACCACGGGCGGACCGGGATCACATCCCGCGGCAACTGAATTTCGGATTGCAATTCGGCGGGCCGGCGGGCCTGGCGGGTGCCATAGCCGGTCACCACTGCCCGCATTATGATGGTGGAGCCTTGCGTCCGTCACGCGCCGTCGGGGCGACCTCGTTGCCCGACACCGCTGTGCCGATAGAAACCACATCACGTTCCGGGGAGAAACCCATGAAGACGTTGAACCCGACCTTCTCGCCGCTTGCGCACCGTTGCGCTGTCCTGGCCACCCTTGTCGCGGTGCTCGCCGCCACCACGTTCTCCAGCGCCCGCGCGGCGCTGCTGACCTACACCGCCGTGCTCAACGGCACCAGCGAGGTCCCGGCGAATGCCTCGCCGGGCACGGGCTTCGCGCAGGTGGATATCGACGACGTCGCGCTGACCATGCACATCAGCGTCGTATTCGGCGGGCTCCAGGGCACCACGACGGCCTCGCACATCCACGCCGCCACCGTGGTGGCCGGCGCCGGCACCGCGGGCGTCGCCACGACCACGCCGACCTTCGCCGGCTTTCCCAGCGGTGTCACTTCCGGAACCTATGACAACACGCTCGACCTGACCCTGACCACGAGCTACAACGCCTCATTCATCACCGCCCACGGCGGCACGACCGCGGGCGCCGCTGCCTTCCTCCTCCAGAGCATCGCCGACGGCAAGGCGTACCTCAATCTCCACACCAACATGTTCCCCGGCGGCGAGATCCGCGGCTTCCTGGCGCCCTCGACCACGCCGACCAGCCCGGCCGCGTGGGGCGAGGTCAAGGCACTGTTCCGCTAGCTTGCCTGTTGCGCTTTCCTCGCGACCGCTGCCGACGACGGCAGCGGTCGCTGCTTTCCAGCGTTCCCGGCTGTCCGCGACCAAGAAGCGACGATAACCGTCGTCATTGATGCATTCACTTTTCGACGCAACGTGCCGATACTGCGCTTGGGATGCCGGTCCTTGCCGTGCGATGCTGCTTAGCCCGCGCGGGAACAATCGACTCGACCTCGCCGAGACCGCGGAGCAGCCGTCATGTCGTTGGCCAAGCCCTACCGCAGCTTCCTGGGTATCCAGTTGGCGCTCGCCGTTGGAATGGCCATGGTGACGTTCCTGATGTTCCACAACGAGCGCGAACTCCGGCGCAGCCAGCAGATCCACATCAAATCCTACCTGCTGGCCGACGAACTGCGGCAGAGTTCGGACGACCTCACGCGCATGGCGCGCACCTATGTCCTGACCGGCGACGAGGCCTATGAGCGCCGGTACTGGACCATCCTGGACATCCGCAACGGCAAGCTCCCCCGCCCGGTGGACTACAACCGCATCTACTGGGACCTGGTCACCGACGACAACCCCAAGCCGCGCCCGGACGGTCCCGCCGAGTCCCTGCTCTCGATCATGATGAACACCGGCTTCACGGAGGCCGAGCTGGCGAAACTGACCTCGGCGCAGCAGTACTCCGATGCCCTCGTGCAGACGGAACGAACGGCCATGAATGCCGTCAAGGGCCTGTTCGACGACGGGACCGGGCAAGACACCGTCAGGCGCGCTCCCGACCCGGATCTGGCCAGGCGCCTGATGTACGATGAAGCCTACCACAGCAACAAGACCAACATCATGAAGCCGATCGACGAGTTCTACGACATGTTCGAGACGCGCACCGCCGGCGAGGTCGCCAGGTACGAACGCCGCTCGCGCTACCTGATCGAGTCGCTGGCGGCCCTCATCCTGGTCATCATGGGCGTGTTCGCCACGCTCCTGGTGATCATCGCGCGCCAGAATCGCGAGGCGCGGCGATCGTCGCTGGCGGTCGAGACGGAACGCCGTCTGTCCGACGCCATCATCCAGGGCATGCCGGGCATCGTCTGCCTGATCGACTCCCGGAGCCGCTTCCTGCGGTGGAACGCCAACCTCCAGACCGCGACGGGCTACACGGCCGGTGAACTATCACGGATGAGCCCCCTGGAATTCTTCGACACCGAGGAAGTCCCACTCGTCGCCCAGCGGATCCAGCAGGTCTTCACGCACGGCGCCAGCGACATCGAGGCTTCGCTGGTTGCCAAGGGCGGCGGCCGCACCCCGTACTACTTCACCGGCCTGCGCTGCCAGCTCAATGACGAGACCTGCCTCATCGCCTGTGGCATCGATATCACCGCGCTCAAGCGGGGCGAGGACGCCGTGCGCGAGAGCGAGCAATTGCTGCGGGACTCCCAGAGCATCGCCGGCCTGGGCAGTTACGTCCTGGACATCCCCGAGGGCATCTGGCGGAGCTCGGAGGTGCTGGACAGCATCTTCGGCATCGATGAATCCTACGATCGCACCGCCGTGATCGGCTGGGCGAACCTGCTCCACCCCGACGATCGCGCCGACATGGCCGCCTACTTCGCGGACGAAGTCATCGGCCGCGGGCGCCCGTTCGACCGTGAGTACCGGATCGTCCGCGTTGCGGACGGGGTCGAACGCCGCGTGCATGGGCTGGGACGCCTGGAGTTCGACACCGAGGGTCGCCCGGTAAAGATGCTCGGCACGATCCAGGACATCACCGACCGCACGGAGGCCGAACTGGAACGGGCAAAGATGGAGAGCCAGCTCGTCCACGCGCAGAAGATGGAATCGATCGGGCGACTGGCCGGGGGCGTTGCGCACGACTTCAACAACTTCCTGCAGGGGATGATGGGCTACCTGGAATTCTGCCGCGACGACCTCGAACCCGGGCACCCGGTGCACGCCCACATCGACGAGATAGCCGACAGCGCGCGCCGCTCGGCCGATCTCGTGCGCCAACTGCTGGCGTTCGCGCGCAAGCAGAACATCGTGCCGGCGGTGTTGGACCCCAACCAGACCCTGTCCGGGATGCTCAAGATGCTGCGCCACCTGGTGGGCGGGAATATCGACGTGAGCTGGCGACCGGGTGTCGACATCGGCACGGTCCGGATGGACCCCTCGCAATTCGACCAGATCATGGCCAATCTCGCGGTCAACGCCCGCGACGCCATGAGTGGATCGGGCACGTTCACGATCCGGACCGGTTGCGTGACGATCGACGAGCCGTTCTGCGCCGATCACGAGGACAGCTCGCCCGGCACCTACACGATCATCACGGCGAGCGACGACGGCTGCGGCATGGACACCGAAACGCTCGCCCATGTCTTTGAGCCGTTCTTCACGACCAAGCCCGTGGGCGCCGGCACCGGGCTGGGGCTGGCCACGGTGTACGGCATCGTCAAGCAGAACCGCGGCTTCATCACGGTCGAGAGCGCGCCCGGAGCGGGCACCACCTTCACGATCCATCTGCCGCGACTGGCCGCATCCGCTCCCGCCGCCGTGGCGGCCGACACGGCGGCGCCGCGGGCGGACGGACACGAAACCATCCTCCTTGTCGAGGACGAACCGGCGGTGAACCGCGCCGTCAGGAAGATCCTCGAGCGCAGCGGCTACACGGTCCTTGCGGCGGCGACGCCCGAGGACGCGAAGCGTCTGGTGGTCGGCCACCCCGGCGAGATCCACCTGCTGCTGACGGACATCGTGATGCCGGGCATGAACGGACGCGACCTTGCCGCGCACCTGAGGACCCTGCGCCCGCTGATGAAGCGCATCTTCATGTCGGGTTACGCGGACGTCGAGGTCGGCGGCGAGTTCGCACCGGACGAGACCCTGGACTTCCTGCCGAAGCCGTTCACCCGCGACAGCCTGGTCGGCAAGGTTCGCGAAGTCCTGGATCGGGATGCCGACGCCCGGCCGGCAAACGCCGGGCTGCGCGGTCCATTTTAGGCCAACCGGCCGTTCCCGTCCACGGACGGGGGGTCGCCGGACGGTCACCGACAGCGCTCAAGTCCTTGTCCTGCCAGCCGATTAATACCCCGCAGGCACACCCATCCGGTCCTAAGCAGCAATGTGGGGCCCTCGTCCATGCGCATCGTCATCGTCGACGACAACATCGTCAACCTGGAGCTGGTCACGCACCTCGCGCGCAAGCTCGACGATTGCGAGCCCATCCCCTTCCAGAACCCGCTGGCGGCGCTGCTGTGGTGCACCGAGAACGACGTCGATGTGGCGATCGTCGACTTCATGATGCCGGAGATCGACGGGATCGCGTTCATCCGCAGCTTCCGCGAACTGGCGGACAAGGGCGACGTCCCCATCCTGATGATCACCGCTGACCATGAGCGCGAAACGAGATACGAAGCGCTCGCCACCGGCGCCAACGACGTCCTGCAGCGTCCCATCGATGCCATCGAATTCTGGGCGCGGCTGAAGAACATGATGGCGCTGCGGCGCCACCAGCATCTCCTGGCGGATCGTGCGGCGCACCTGGCGCTCGAAGTCGCCAAGGCCACCGCGGAGCTTGCCCGGCGCGAGGACGAGATGATCACCCGCCTGGCCCGCGCGGCGGAGTTCCGCGACCCGGAGACCGGCGGCCACATCATGCGCATGGCCCGCTATTCCCACATGATCGCCGTGCAGATGGGCCTTCCGCGGGGCCAGTGCGACCTGATCATGAAGGCCGCCCCCATGCACGACATCGGCAAGGTGGCGATCCCCGACAACATCCTGCTCAAGCCCGGAAAGCTGACCCCCGAGGAATTCGAGGTCATGAAGGGGCACGCCGAGGCCGGCTACCGCATCCTGCGCGGCAGCGCCTCGCAGATGCTCCGCATCGCGGCCGGCATCGCCCGGTCGCACCACGAGAAGTACGACGGCAGCGGCTACCCACTGGGTCTTTCAGGCGGCATGATCCCGCTGCCGGCCCGCATCGTGGCCATCGCCGACGTGTTCGACGCCCTGACCAGCGCGCGCGCCTACAAGGACGGGTGGCCGGTGGACCAGGCGCTGCACTTCCTGGCCTCGGGCAGCGGCTCGCACTTCGACCCGGTCTGCGTGAGCGCCTTCATGGCGCGGGCCGACGACGTGCGCAGGATCCAGGCCGCGTTCCCCGGCGTCGAGGAATCCGAGGCGCGCAGCCACGACCTGCAGTACACGCCGGCCTGACGCCTACTTCCCCTCCGGATGCGCCGCCGCCTGCGCCTGACGCTCGCGGTACAGGCCGATCGACTTCTCCAACTGGCCGGCATAGCGCGACTTCAACCGGTTCAGCTCCGCCAGCTCGCCCTCGGCCTTGTCGACCTGCCCGAGCGCCAGGTAGGTCTCGCCGCGGTATTCACGCGCCTGCGCGAAGGCGGGATCCAGCGCGATCGCCTGGTCATACGCCGCCAGCGATTCCCGCAGCTTGCCCAGCTTGCGGTAGCAGTAGCCCAGGTTGTTGTGCGCTTCCTTCATCTTCGGATCCAGCGCGATCGCCTTCGCGAAGGAGGCCACCGCCTGCTCGTACTCGCGGATGGCCTTGCCGTCCGGCGTCGCGCTGTAGTCGTAGGCGTGGGCGACATTGCCCTTGAGGCCGATCGCGTCGGCGCGCTCCATCCGCGTCACACCCTCGTTGTAGATGCCGGTGGCCTTGCGGGCATCGTCACTCGCCTTCTCGGCGGGCGACTTCTCCTTCGAACCCGCCGCGTGCAGCGGTCCGGCGGCCAGCAGCACGGCCAGGGCCAGGATGAACGGGAATCGACGATCCGTGCGCATCACATCATCCCCTCGTTTGGGCTTCGGTTGCGGTGCGTTCACCGTTCACGGGTTGACGGTCAGCGTGCCGACCATCGACGGGTGAATGGCGCAGTGGTAGGCCAGTGCGCCGGTGGTGGTCATCGTGATCGGATTGCTGGTGGCGCCCGAGGCGATATTGCCGGTGTCGAAGGCGCCGCCGTTGGCGGTCGCGGTGTGCGTCATGCCGTCCGCGTTGTGCCAGGACACCGTCTGGCCGGCGGTGACCACCTGCGGGCTGGGCGAGTACGAGGTAGCGCCACTGTTGGCGACGATCTCGATCGTGACGTCGGCGGTCGCGGGCGGGCTGGACGGGTTCGAGTCCTTGCCGCAGCCCGCAACAGCAGCTATCACGCAGGCCGCCAGGGCCAGGACCACGGCGGCACGGGTTCTTGAATTGGCCATCACATTTGACCCCCAGTTCTTGTCCGGTACGTGGAGTTGCCGGGATGTCCGGCAGCCTCGCGGCAATCGGTCAATTTTCATCCCCTATTCACACCATAGCGCGGGCCGCTGGAATCGGCATCCAGGGACGCCGGGGCCATGGCTCCCGGCTCCGCATCCTCTGGTGGAACGACATGTCCCGGGACTTCCGGCCGGAGAAATGACCGATCGATTTCGGGTACTTCAATGCAGGCCGGACGAATGGGGCCGGCGCAGACGTCATCACTTTCGAGATGGTTTCGACGACGGGACTGCCACGCCCAGACACACGAGGGCGTGATGCCGACCGGGCTCAGTACCGGACTTGCGCCGGCGCAAGTTCCGGCGCGCCCAACTGTCATTGCCGGTTTTCCGGATTGGCAACGGTCGTCGGGACACACCAGACGAACGGCCTTTACCACGGCCCCCCCGTCATATATGTTCCACACCCGCATGCCGATCACCCGCGGCAGCCGGCACTTCCGGCGACCGCCCAACCGGATGGATGCGCCATGCCCGCCTGGCTTTCTGAACTCACCTGGATCGTCCTGCTGCTGGTGGTCGTCGGCCTGGTGCTGGCGCGGTTGCCGAAGATCGAACTCGGTCACAGCGACGCATTTCTCCGGCGTCGGCGCTGGAACTGGCTGCCGCTCGGACTGACGTACGCCTTCCTCTACATGGGGCGCTACAACCTCACCGTCGCCAAGTCCGCCTTCGAGAACCTGCCGGCCATCGGCGGCGGGTCCATGATGGGCAACAATGCCTTCGGGCTGATCTTCGGCGTCGGCACGGTCGTCTACGGATTCTCGTTCATCATCAACGGGCCCCTGACCGACCGCCTGGGCGGCCGCTTTTCGATCCTGGCCGGCGCCATGGGAGCCGCCGCAGCGAACATCGTCATGGGACTCATCACCTGGTCGCTGCTCAAGAGCGGCCCGGGCTCGGCGTTCTTCGCCGCCCACTTCGTGGCGGTCTTCGCCGTCATCTACGCGATCAACATGTACTTCCAGAGCTTCGGGGCCGTGGCCATCGTCAAGGTCAACGCGTCGTGGTTCCACGTCCGTGAGCGCGGCGTGTTCGGGGCCATCTTCGGCATCCTCATTTCGCTGGGCATCTACTTCGCCTACGACTGGGGCAACCTGATCCTCAAGCACGCGGGGCTCATCTGGGTGTTCTTCGTGCCGGCGGCCGTGCTGCTCGTGCTCTGGGTGATCGACGTCCTGCGCGTCCGGGACACGCCGGCCGAGGCCGGCCTGCAGAACATCGTGCTGGGCGATGCGACGGACGGCCAGACCGGGCCGGGCATGCACCCGGGCCGCGTGTTCGTGCTGATGCTGCGCAACCCGGTCATCATGACCATCGCCGGCATCGAGTTCTGCAGCGGCTTCCTGCGGCAGGCCATCATGCAGTGGTTCCGCACGTTCGCCAAGCAGACCGACGGCGCACTCGGGCTGAAGTCGAGCCTGGTCTACGAACACTGGGGCCTGCTCCTGTGCGTGGCCGGCATCACGGGCGGCGTCGTTGCCGGAACCATCTCCGACCACCTGTTCCAGTCGCGGCGTGGCCCGGTGGCCGGCTTCCTCTACGCGATGCTGCTGGTCGGCGCCGTGGTGCTGGTCTTCACCTACCAGACCCCGTTCGTGGGCTGGCTGGTTGTCCTGATGTCGATGGCGGTGATCGGCGTGCACGGCATGCTGTCGGGCACCGCGAGCATGGACTTCGGCGGCGCGCGCAATGCCGGCGTGGCGGTCGGGTTGATCGACGGCTTCGTCTACCTCGGCACGGCTGTCATGTCGTTCACCTACGCCAAGGTGCTCCCGCGCGAACAGCTGGCCGACGGCCGCATCGTCGGGGCCGTGACCGAACCGGGCAACTGGATCGCCTGGCCGCTGGCCATGGTGCCCCTGGCGTTGATCGGATTCGCGCTGTCGCTGCGCGTCTGGAACGCGAAGCCGAAATCCGGGGGCGGGCACTAGGCGGCGCGGAGACCGCGAGATTCGACACGGCTACAAACCGAACGGCCGCCGCGACCCACACTGTCGCGGCGGTCGTTTGCCGCTCACTTCCGCCCGGCCAGCCACGCCGCGAAGAACCGCTCCGTATCATTCCGCCACATGTCGCACAGGCACGATGCCAACGCCGCCTCGGGATACGCCGGCGGCGCGGCGCCGACACGTCGTGCCGCCAGCACCTCGCCGCGGTAGCGATCAAACATCGCGAGGCCGGCGTCGTCGACAATGCCGACCGGCGCCTCGGGGTACTCCCCGGACGCGCCCGCGACGAAACGACCCACCTCGCGCTTGTGTTCCTTCAGCAGCGAGACGGGATCGTATTCCGGGTGTCCCTGCATGAACGCGCGCCGCCCGTCGGGCGTCGCCGCCAGGTGAACGCCGCCATCGTCGGCATCGACCACGAGCACGTCCAGCCCCGCCGCCGCGAAGTCCGCGGCCGGGACGTCGTTCCAGCGCGAGTGCGGCACCATCATGCCGTCGGCAAGCCCGGCCGTCAGCCGGTGCCCCGGCGCCGCCACGCGGTGCGGGAAGACGCCCCACCGCTTGCGTTCCAACTGGCGTCGCGGCTTGCCGTGGCGGAAGTGCAGCACGGCGTGGGTCGCCAGGCACGAGAACAGCGTGAGCGGCACCTCGGCCTCGGCCCAGGCGATGACCTCGACCAGCGACGCGCGGTAGAACAGGTTCTCGAGGTCGGGATCGGGGACGTTCGCGCCGCAGACGACCAGCGCGTGCGGTCGCGCGGCGCGCAGGCCGGACAGCGACTTGTAGTGCGCGTCGCAGTGCCGTCGCGCGGCGGCGCCCCGCGGGATTTCCGGAAGTTCGCACGGATGCAGCTCGATGCCGTGGTCCGGCGCGCCGGCCGCGAGCAGGCGCAGGAACTGGCGTTCGGTGGCCTCGAGCGCGCCGTCGGCCATGGTGTTGACCAGGCCGGCGCGCAGCACCGGGCCGTCCCAGTCGGCGGGCGCCACGACGGGCACGCCTTCGCCCGCCAGGCGGGCGAAGGCAGGCAGGGGGATGTGGGCGAGCAGCGGCATGGGCCAAAGATAACAGGTGACGGGCCGATCAGGGAAGGTCGGGCAGCAGAACTTGCGCCGGCGCAAGTCCGCGGCCCGGCTTACAGGCGCAACGCCCCTAGATCATCCCGTGCTTCCGGTTGAAGTCCTCGTCGCTCATCACCACCAGCAGGATGGCCTCGATGATGCCGACAATGCCCGGGATGGCGGTCCAGCAGAACAGCAGGTAGATGAGGCCCCAGCCGTTCTGCCCCAGGTAGAACTTGTGGGCGCCGAACGAGCCGAGGAAGAAGCCGAACAGCGCCGCCCCCAGCTTGCTCTTGCCGTTGGGCGCCAGGGCACCGAGTGCGTTCATCAGGGGAATCTGCCGAACGCCGCACTTCGGGCAGATCTCGGCCCGCACCCTGATGAGGGCGCCGCAGTCGGAGCAGTACTTCTGGTCGGGGCTCCTGGCTTCAGCGCCGTGAACCTCGGGACCACTGGGCTCGGGTCCGCCGGCGGTCGAGTCGTTCATTGTCTTCCCCTGTCTTTCCCGTGGCCATCATGGCACGCAGCGAACCGGAGTGTCCCATCGCGCGGATGGCGCCGTCAACCGCGCACCCGGCGCGCGCCGGCTCATCCGCCCGCCGTACCCGGGGCAGACGCGGACTATTCAGCGTGGAATTCCCGTTGCCCCCGGCGCGCGTGCCCGCCATTCTTCGCCTGGCTCACGGTGCCGGAACAGGCCGGCCCCGGCGCAACCGCGCGACCGGCAGGAGGACTGCGTGCCCGGAACGTCACCAAGCTTCGACGAACGCCTCGAGGCCGCGCTTCGCCGCCATGGCCTGGTCGTCTTCCTGGCGCTGGCCGCCGTCGGCCTCGCGCTGGCCTGGCGCTGCCGCTTCATCCAGGACGACGCCTTCATCTCGTTCACTTACGCGCGCAACCTGGTCGAGGGCCGCGGTCTCACGTGGTCCGTCGCGCGCGTCGAGGGCTACACCAATCCCCTGTGGGTGCTGTGGATCGCCGTGGGCCTGCGCTGCGGCGCCGAGCCCGTCGCCTGGTCGTGGCTCGGCGGGATGATCGCGTTCGCGGCTACGCTTGTCGCAACGTGGCGCCTGGCCCTGCGCCTGCTCGATCGCGCGCTGCCCGCGCTGCTGGCCGTCGCGCTGCTGGTCGTCAACTACAGCGTGCTCGCCTACGCCACGGGCGGCCTCGAGACGATGGCGCAGGCCGCGTTGCTGGCCTGGGCCGCCGTCGCCGCCGAGAGCCTGCACCGCGGTTCGCCGCGCGACGCCCGCGCCGCCGCGGCACTCTCGCTGCTCCTGGCGGCCGCCGTCATGACCCGCCCCGACAGCGCCCTGCCCGGTCTGGTCCTGGGGGCCTGGGCCGCGCTTGCCCTGTTGCGCCGGCGCAACACGCGAAGCACCTGGGTCGCACTCGTCCTGCCCGCCGCGCTGGTCCTCGGCCCCTGGCTGGGCTGGAAGCTGGCGTACTACGGTCGCCTGCTGCCCAACACCTTCTATGCGAAGACCGGCGTGACGGGCGCGATGGTCGCCAACGGCGCCATCTACATCGGGCGCTTCCTGCACTGGTACCGGCTGTGGCCCGTGTTCGCCGTGGGCCTGGCGGCCCTGGCCGTGCGCCGTCGCGACGCCGATGCGCGGCTGTTGGCGCCGCTGGCCGTCGTCGCTTCCTGGCTGGCGTACATCGTGCTGGTCGGCGGCGACTTCATGGAGTTCCGGCTGCTGGTGCCGGTCACCCCGTTCCTGTTCCTGCTGCTGGCCCACCTGGTGTGCGCGCAGGTCGCACCGCTGCTGCGCGGACAGACCGCGCTGGTCGCGCTGGCCGTCGTCGCGCTGCTGGCGTGGGGCTCGGTGCATCACGCACGCACGTTCCGCACGCAGACCGCCGACCAGGCCCTCGACAGCATCCCGGCGCTCGCCGACTTCTACAAGGTGTACCCCGACGGCGACTGGAGCGTGATCGGCAACGCGCTGCGCCGTGAACTGGCGACCGCCGACCCGCTGGTGGCCCTCGATGCGGTCGGCGCGATTCCCTGGTACAGCGGCCTGCGCACCGTGGACCAGCTCGGCCTCAACGATGCGTTCGTCGCCGAGCACGGCCTGCGCGCCGACGCCTCGTACCGCCGCCCCGGACACCAGCGCCACGCCTCGCTGCCCTACCTGCGCGAGCGCGGCGTGAACTTCGTCATCGGCCACCCGACGCTGGTGCCGCTCGACCTCTTCGCCGTCGCCGGCAACGATCCGCAGTGGCGGCAGATGGCCGGCGACTGGGTCACCCGCACGGCGCCGCTGAATCGCGAACCGATCGGCCACGTGCGACTGGTGCTGCTGCCGGTGCGACCGGGGCAAGGCCTGCTGGCCTGGTACCTGACGCCGACCCCGGCGCTCGACGCCGCCATCGTCGGCGGCGGGTGGCCCGTGTGGGACTTCGACACCGGGGCGCGCTGACGCCGACGGGGTCGGGAGCGGCGATCCGCGCGGTGGAGCACGCGCCAAAAACGGGATAAACCACACTAAAGAAACAACTTAATAATCACCTTTTCGCCGCTCTTCGACGACGAGCCTTCTTCCTTCAAGTGCCTGCTAATCTTGACGATACAAGCGGCATGGATGTCCCATTCCCGGGACGCCTATTCCTTGAAGGTGGCCGCCAAGATGCCCGGTCTCCGCAACAGGATCGTGATCGCCGCCCTGCTGGCTGTCGTGGCCGGCGGCAGCCTGCTGACGTGGCAGACCATGGCGTCCGCCGACCGTCGCCTGCGCACCTCGTTGCTGCGCGAGACGCGGCTGGTCGCCGAGGCCGTGAATCCCGCCGAAGTGGCGACGCTCACGGGCTCGGACGCCGACCTGCGAAATCCCCACTACCTGCGCCTGCGCGACCAGCTCACCGCCGCCACGCAGGTTGATCCGAAATGCCGCTTCCTGTACCTGATGCAACGCAAGCCGGACGGAACTGTGTGCTTCCTTGTCGACACCCAGGGCGGATTCGGCACCAATCCCGACACGGAATCGGCGGCTCCCGGAGAAGCGTATGACGATGCGTCCGCGGAACTGATCGACGTCTTCGACAACGGCCAGCCGTTCGCCGAAGGACCGCTGCCCGACGAATGGGGCACTTGGATTTCCGGCTTGCAGCCGATCAGGGATCCGACGACCGGCAACGTCCTGGCCTTGCTGGGCATGGACATCGACGCCCGCACCTGGAATGACGACCTGATGCGCGCCGGGCTGCCGGTCGCCCTTGTGACTCTGGCGCTGGCCGGCATCCTGCTGACGGGCGCCGCGCTGCTGGAGCGTCGCACACGCTTTGCGTCGGACGCGCCCGACTGGGCGCAGCACGTCGAGCCCGCGCTCGTGCTGGCAACCGGGTTCGTCATCACCGTCTTCGTCGCCTGGACGGCGCACCACGAAGAACGCCACGCCCTCGCAGAGTCCTTTGCACAGCTCGCCGAGAGCCAATCGACAGCCGTCGCCGCCACCATGCGCAACCTGTCCGGGTTCGAATTGGAGGGCCTCGCCAGGTTCATGGAGGATTCGCCGGATGTCGATGCTGCCGGCTACGAGTGCTACGCCAACCACCTGACGCGCAACCCGGCGACTGTGGCCTGGGAGTGGGCCCCTGCCGTGAAGGCGGCTGACCGGGAACAGTTCGAGGCCACGGCACGCGACGCCGGACTCGGTGACTCGGGGATCTGGGAGAACAACGACCAGGGCCGGCCGCTCCCCGCCGCCAACCGGGATGTCTACTATCCGGTCGTGCACAGCGCATCTCTCGAAGGCGACGCGGCAAGGCTCGGCTACGACGTCGGCTCGGAGCCGGCACGCCGCGCAGCGCTCGAGGCGGCCGCCAGCAGCGGTCTGCCCAGCGCTACCGATCCGGTCACGTTCGGGCAGGGCGTCGGCAGCTGGCGGGGCATACTCGTCGCAACCCCGGTGTTCGACAATGACAACCACGACCACGTGCACGGCTTCGCCATGGCCGCCGTGCGGCTCGATCGCCTGCTGCCGGGCCCAACGAGCGACAACTCCACGCACATGGACCTGGAATTGCTGCGCGGCGACGGGACGCCAATCACCCTGGCCGAGACCGGCGACGACTCCGACTGGTCCGAGGTCAGCCTGACCTGCGTGCGGCCGATCCTGGCGTTCGGCAAGGTGTTTGCGGTGACAGCGCGCGCCAACGACGGCTTCCTGCGCCTGCACCCTCCTCGCGCGTGGCTGACGACGCTGCTGACGGGCCTGTTCCTGACCTTCATCGGCTCGCACGTGCTGGGGATGACGTTGCGGCGCCGCATCCAGCTGGAACGCCAGGTAGCCGAACGCACGGCCAACCTCAACGAGAGCGAGCAGCGCTACGGCCAACTGGCGGCGCAGAGCCGGACCGTCGCCTGGGAAGTGGACGCTGACGGCCTGTTCACCTACGTCAGCGACGTGGCCTCCCGGGTGCTCGGCTACGAGCCTGCGGAGATCGTCGGCAAGCTGCGCTTCTACGAACTGCACCCGGAGCAGGGCCGCGACGAATTCAAGGCTGCGGCGCGGGCCGCCTTCGCCGGCAAGGTGACGTTCCAGGACATGCCGAACGAAGTCGTGACCGGCGACGGCTCCGTCATCTGGGTGAGCACGAACGGCATCCCCATCCTCGACGACGACGGAAGCCTCAAGGGCTACCGCGGCAGCGACACCGACATCACCGACCGCATGCGCGCAGAGCTCGAGTTGCGTGACACGGTCGAGCAGCTCGAAGCCGCCACCGGGCGCGCCAACGCGATGGCGATGGAGGCCGAGATGGCCAGCATCGCCAAGAGCGAGTTCCTGGCCAACATGTCGCACGAGATCCGCACGCCGATGAACGGCGTCATCGGCATGACCGGCCTGCTGCTCGACACCGAACTGACCGACGAACAGCGGCGTTGCGCCGAGATCGTGCGCGCCAGCGGCGAGTCGCTGCTCTCACTTATCAATGACATCCTCGACTTCTCGAAGATCGAGGCCCGCAAGCTGGAACTGGAGTCGATCGATTTCGACCTTCAGGAAGTCCTCGACGATTTCGCCGCCGCGATGGCGTTCCGCGCGCACGAGAAGGGCCTCGAACTGACCTGCGCCATCGACCCGGGCGTGCCGACCCACCTGCGCGGCGACCCTGGTCGGCTGCGCCAGATCGTGACCAACCTGGCGGGCAACGCCCTGAAGTTCACACACGAAGGTGAAGTGGCTGTGCGGGTCGCGATGGCGCCGGCGCATGCCGGGCAGGGCGACGACCCGCAGGGCGACAGTGACGCTCTCCTGCGCTTTTGTGTGCGCGACACCGGCATCGGCATCCCCAAGGACAAGATCGGAAAGCTCTTCGAGACCTTCACGCAGGTGGACGCGTCCACCACCCGCAAGTACGGCGGCACCGGACTGGGCCTGGCCATCTCGAAGCAGCTGTCCGAGCTGATGGGCGGCGCGGCGGGCGTCACCAGCGAGCAGGGCAAGGGCTCGGAGTTCTGGTTCACCGTCCGGCTGCAGCGCCAGCCTGGCGACAACCCCGATGCGCTGGCGCCGGTGGCCGGGCTGGCAGGCGCGCCGGTCCTGATCGTGGATGACAACGCCACCTCGCGCGGGGTCCTGCTGACGCGCCTGGCGACCTGGGGCATGCGCCCGGTCGAGGCGGAGGGCGGCGCCGCGGCGCTGGTGGCGCTGCAGGCCGCGGCCGATGCCAACGACCCCATGCGCGCCGTCCTGTGCGACACCGAAATGCCGGACATGGACGGGTTCGCGCTCGCCGCGGCCGTCCGCGCCGACAAGCGACTGGGCGCCACGCCGCTGGTGATGCTGACGCCGCTCGGCGCGCGCATTGACGCCCAGCGCCTCCAGGAGATCGGCAACCCGCCCAAGGTCACCAAGCCGGTGCGCTTCGCCGACCTGAAGGCCGCGCTGCAGGCGTCGCTGGCCGGCGTCGGCGCCGGCAGCCTTGCCGCCACCAAACAGGCCGCTCCCGAATCACCGGACATGTTTGCCGATCGTTGCACCCGCATCCTGCTGGCCGAGGACAACCCCACCAACCAGGTGGTGGCGCTCGGGATGTTGAAACGTTTGGGACTGACGGCCGATGTGGCGGCCAACGGGCGGGAGGCGCTCACGGCGCTGGCGGCCAAGCCGTACGATCTCGTGCTGATGGACTGCCAGATGCCCGAACTGGACGGCTACGAGGCCACCGCCGCGATCCGCAACCCGCGCTCGAAGGTCCTCGACCACCGCGTCCCGGTCATCGCGATGACCGCCAACGCGATCCAGGGCGACCGCGAGAAGTGCCTGGAGGCCGGCATGGACGACTACGTCTCCAAGCCCGTCTCGCGGCGCGCGCTGGCCGAGGCCCTGGACAGGTGGCTGCCGTTGCTGGAGCCGACGACGGTCCCATAGGCGATGCCGGACGTCCTCTTTGTCTCCTGCGTTGTCAACGCCCCGCCCCATGTCCTATCCTTGGCGTCTGATCTCCGGACACTTCCGTTCCCGAAGGCAGGCGACCGACATGCACTCCCCCGACGGACTCCCGCTGGCTGACGCGCTGGCCTCGCGCCTGCGCGGCCTCTCGTGCCTGATCGGCAACACGCCGCTGCTGGCCATCGACCTGCGCTACCGCGGCAAGCTGCGGACGATCCATGCGAAGGCCGAGAACCTCAACATGACCGGCAGCATCAAGGACCGCATGGCGCTGCACATCGTCACGCGCGCCTACGAGCGCGGCGTGCTGAAGCCGGGCGCCCTGTTCGTCGAGGCGACGAGCGGCAACACGGGCATCTCCTTCGCCGCCATCGGCCGCGCGATGGGACATCCGGTCAGCATCTTCATGCCCGACTGGATGAGCCGCGAGCGCATCGACCTGATCCGCAGCCTCGGCGCCGACGTGCACCTGGTCAGTCGCGAGGACGGCGGCTTCCTGGGCAGCATCCGGCTGGCCGAAGAGCAGGCGGCCGCGGTCGAGGGCGCCTTCCTGCCGCGGCAATTCTCGAACGAGGACAACTGCGAGGCGCACACGCTGACCACCGGCCCGGAGATCTGGTGGCAGTTGCGCTTCCGCAACCTGATCCCGGACGCCTTCGTCGCCGGCGTCGGCACCGGCGGCACCATCATGGGCGTCGGGCGCGCGCTGCGCGCCCTGCACCCGGCCGTGCGGGTGCACCCGCTCGAGCCGGCCAACTCGCCGACGTTGTCGACGGGGCACAAGGTGGGCAAGCATCGCATCCAGGGCATCTCGGACGAGTTCATCCCCGCGATCTGCCGGCTGGGAGATCTCGACGGCGTGGTCAGCGTCGACGACGGCGACGCCATCCTCATGGCGCGGCGCCTGGCGTCCGAGCTCGGCCTTGGCGTGGGCATTTCCTCCGGTGCGAACCTGCTTGGCGCCCTGATGGTGCAGGAAGAGCTGGGCGGCCGCGCGGTCGTCGCCACGATCTTCCCCGACGACAACAAGAAATACCTCAGCACCGACCTGCTGAAGGACGAGCCCGTGCGCGACGGGTTCCTGTCGCCGGACGTCGAACTGCTCGGCTTCCATGCGTTCAAGCGCGTCTGCCACACGTGCTGTGACCCGGTCCACTGCGTCGAAGCCGGTCACGCGGAACGGAACGGCGACAGCGCGCTGCCCGTGTGCCCGCGGCGGGCAACCGGCGATTCCCGCTCCGACTGATTGCGCCGTCAACCACGCCATCGGAGTCCCATGCGGCCCGCCCTCTTCCTGCCGATCGCATTCGCGGCCCTGCTCGCCGCCGCGCCGGCGCGCGCGGGCCGCTTCATGAACGGCGTGGACGCGTCGTACCTGCCGCAGGTCGAGGCCGCCGGAGGCACGTTCCGGGACGACGCAGGTCCCGACGGCGAGACGCCGGGCGATGCGCTTGCGATCCTGCGCGCGCACGGCGTCACCACGATCAGGATCCGCGTGTGGCACACGCCCACCGACGGCGCCGGCAGCTTGACGGAAGCTGTGGCGCTGGCCGGGCGCGCCGCCGCCGGCGGTTTCGACATCCTGCTCGACCTTCACTACTCCGACACCTGGGCCGACCCCGGCCACCAGGCCGTGCCCGCCGCGTGGGCAGGACTGGAGCTGCCGGTCCTCGCCGACAGCGTGCGGCTCTATACCCGCGATGTCGTGCGCGCCTTCGCGGCGCGCGGCGCCACCCCTCGCTGCGTGCAGCTCGGCAACGAGATCACCGCGGGAATGCTTTGGGACACCGGGCGCGTGGGCGGCGCCTTCGACACGGATGTGCAGTGGGACCGGCTTGCCCGGCTGTTACAGGCGGGCATCGACGGCCTGGACGAGGCCGTGGCCGGCCGCATTAGGCCACAGGTGATGATCCACCTCGACCGCGGCGGCGACAACGCGGGCGCCCGCCGGTTCCTGGACCGGCTCGTGTCCCGCAACGTGCCCTTCGATGTGATCGGGCTGTCGTACTACCCGTGGTGGCACGGCTCGCCGGCCGACCTCGCGGCCAACCTGGGCGACCTCGCCGCGCGCTACGGCAAGGACATCATTGTCGTCGAGACCGCCTACCCGTGGACGCTCGCCTGGCGCGACAACACGCACAACATCATCGGCCTGCCGGCGCAGCTGCTGCCGGCATATCCGGCGACACCCGAAGGCCAGCGGGGGTTCCTCGCTGCGATGCTGGACATTGTGCACGCGGTGCCCGACGGCCGCGGTATCGGCGTGTTCTGGTGGGGAGCGGAGTGGATCGCGGCGCCGGGGTTCGGGTCGTCGTGGGAGAACCTGGCGCTGTTCGATGGCGAGGGCCGCGCGCTGCCGGCCCTCTCGGCGTTCGGGGCGGATCCTCAGAAGCGGTAACTGAACGTGACCTCGGCGTTGTTCCCGTCGAAATAGACCAGCGTCCTGAAGTCTTTCCCGGTGCCGCTCGAGAGCACCGCCGACGCGGCCGTCACTACGAAGTCATCCACCTGCGGGTGGCCGCGCCCCAGGAACGCGTCGTTGACGATCTCCTTGCCGGCGGCAATGACAACGCCGGCCTTCCAGCCGGCGTCCGGGGTCGACAGTGAGCCGACCACCGTCGAGATGGCGCCACCTGCCATGGCGTGCTTCGCCAGGTCGGCGCGGTGCGGAGCGAAATCCCTGACATGCTGGAAGGAGACGGCGGTCTCGGCAACGCCCTGAAAGGCCCGGTTCAGCCTGGAATGGTCCGCAGCGGCAGCCGTGGTGGCAACCAACAGGAAAGCGACTAGCCATTTCAGCATGCGTAAGCCTTTCGTCGATATCGCTCCTTCGAAAACTGGTTGAACGGTGTGTTCCTGGTCCCGTTAACATCCTCTCCCTTTACTTGAGTAATTATGCCATATTTTGCGCTAAGGCGTCAATCGAAAAATCAAATATCCTGCGGGTGAGGCGGAGGGTGGGCGCACGGCGGTGCACAGGGCCATCAGAATGGCGAACACCGCGTCAATTGGATGCGGAGAAACGAGGGGAAACAGAAAACCCCTCCGCTCAGCGAGCAGAGGGGATCCCGGATTCGCAGGCCGGCGCTGCAGCCTAGTCGGCGATCGCCGTCTCGAGCGCGACGAGGACCATCGCGTCGAAGCTCGTGCGCCGCTCGTCGGACGACAGGTGCTCGTGGCGGCGGATGTGGTCGGACACGGTGACGATCGTCAGCGCGCGCACGCCCTCCTGGGCCGCGACGCCGTACAGGCCGGCGGCCTCCATCTCGACGCCGAGGATGCCGTACTTCTCCATCACGTCGAACATCGCGGTGTCGGGCGTGTAGAAGAGGTCGGCCGAGAACACGTTGCCCACGCGCACCGGCACCTTTGCGGTGCGAGCGGCGGCGACGGCGCGCTCGACCAGGCCGAAATCGGCGATCGCGGCGAAGTCGTGGTCGCAGAAACGCATCCGGTTGACCTTCGAGTCGGTCGACGCGCCCATCGCGATGATCACGTCGCCCAGCTTGACGTCGTGCGCCAGGGCCCCGCAGCTGCCGACGCGGATCAGCGTCTGCACGCCGTACTCGCGGACCAGCTCCGTGGCGTAGATGGAGCACGACGGGATACCCATCCCGTGCGCCATCACCGAGACGGGCTTGCCCTTGTAGGCGCCGGTGTAGCCCCAGACGTTGCGCACGTCGGTCACGCGACGGGCATCCTGGAGGAAGGTCGTGGCGATGTGCTCGGCGCGCTGCGGGTCGCCGGGCATGAGGACGGCCTTGGCGAAATCGCCCGGGCTGGCGTTGATGTGCGGTGTTGGCATGGGGACAAGATAGCAGACCGGGGACGTTTATGGCAACTTCGGAACATTTCCGGCTTGCGGGCCGGTCGGCCCGGGCCCGGCGGCGCCACGGATGGACAGGCAGAGGCCGCCCCCGCGGACCGAGGGCGGCCGGCCTGCAATACCTCAATGATGACTAGCGGAACAGGCTCTTGACCGTCCCCCAACTCTGTTCCTGCACGGGCACGCCATTCGCGCAGCACGCCGCTTCCATGCTCACGACGACATTGCCCTTCCAGCCGTAGAGGGCCACGAGGTCCTCCCAGCCGAAGTCGTAGAAGTTGTACCAGCTCGTGCAGGACGTCGGGCTGCTGTCAGCCATGCCGTCCGGGAGCATACCATCAGGGAACCAGTCCGGGAAGTAGACCTCGGCCATCCACGGTCCCGTACCCGGGATGCAGGACATGCCCGCATCCGCGAACGGCAGGTCGACGCGGTAGTCTCCCGGCTCGGTGACCGTGACCTGGTACAGCGGCGTCTCGACCAGGCGCGCGCCGGGCTGGATGCACCCGGGCGACGCCGTCGTGGTCGTGCGCAGGGCGCCGGACATCGTGAAGACCGCCGGCACGTCCTCGGGGCCGAAGCCCATGTAGATCGTCACGCTCAGCGGCGCGAACCCATCCGTGCACATCGGCATCTGGCCGGCGGAGACGGGATAGGTGTAGCTCTCCTTGCCGTAGAACCAGTCCGGGACAATGGTGGTCGGCGCGTTAGTGTTGCCGACGGTCGCGTCGGGGGTCGCCAGGCTCCCGGCCCGCAGGGAGACGATGTGGGAAGGGTCGAGGGGCTTGGCGGCTCCCGCCGACGGCCGGTTGGCCGCGGCGGCAGGCAGCGCCAGGCAGAGGACAAGGATGATGATCAGGGAACGCATGGTCGTACCTCCGTTGCATGTCTTGAGTTGAATGCCGGCCTCGCGACGGTGCATGTCAGCGCACCACCACGACCCGGCGGACCTGGGTGTTCCACGGCGTCGTCAATCGCGCCAGGTAGACGCCGCTCGACAGGCCGTTCGTGTCGAGGGTCCGCACGTGCGAGCCCGCCTCGAGCATGCCGGACTGCAGCGAACGCACACGGCGACCCGCCACGTCGAAGAGCTCGAGCCGGACATCGCCGCCGCGCGGCAGCGCGAAACTCAACGTAGCGGTCCGCTGGACCGGGTTCGGCGTCACCGGGCCGAACAGGCAACTGAACGGGGCGTCGCCGGCCACATCGGTCGAGCAGCCCGTGAACGACCAGCCGGCGTTGTTGCCGGAATCGGTCCCGCTGGCCACGTTCACCGTGCCCGACTGGTCCGCGACGTCGACATCCACAAGCGTGAACGTGCCGGAGCCGCTCCACGCCTGGGCGACGCCCGGCGTGGCCGAACGGATGAGGACGGCGTCGGCGTCGCCGCAACTGACCCCGCTGCCGTCCAGGTTCACCGTGCCGCCATTCACGAGCCCGCCGCCGAGCGTCAGCGTGCCGGTGCTGGTGTTCTGCAACAGGCCGGTGGCGCCGACGACCAGCGCCGTCGACGAACGCAGCGTGCGGCCGTCGAAATAGAGCGCGCCGTCCGTCACCGCGACGCCGCTGTCGGCCACGGCGCTGGCCGTGAGCGTCACCGCGCCGCCGCCGGTCACGCGCAGCGTGCGGACGGTCGCCGGCAGGCCGGTGCCTGTGGCCTGCGCGCCGGCGCCGTCGTAGAGGTAGCGGGCGTTCGTGGCGAAGCTGCGCGTCGGCGTGCGGATGCTGCCGGTCGCCCCCGTGGCCGCGATGCCGTCGGGCGAGGCGGTGGCCAGCGTCCCGCCGCCGAAGATACTGAAGCTGGCGGCCCCCGTCGCCGTCAGGACGCCCGTCCCGCAGCGGAGAGCGCCGCCCGAATACACGTTGGCGCTGCCGGCGCCCAGCGTGATCGTCCCGCTGCCGAGCTCCACGGTGCCGCCATTGCTGACACTCAGGGAATTCGCACCGGTCGGGGTCGCGACGGAGATCGACCCGGACGTCATCCGGAGCCGGCCCGCCACGCTGATCGACGCGCTGATCGAGGACTGCATCGAGACACTCGCCGCACCGACGTCCAGCAGGCCGCCCGCCTGGACGTTGAGCGAGCCGGCGGACAACTGCGCCAGCCCGCCCGCACCCAGCCGGCAGGTGCCGCCGTTGCCGATCGTGAACGTGTGTCCGATGATCGCGTACGTGGTCCCGTCCAGCGTGCCCGTGACCGTGAGCGTCGTCAGCGTCGCCAGCGCCAGGTTGCTGCCCAGGCGCACATCGGCGCCGGTGATGTCGACCCACACGCCCGAACCCAGCGGCGCAGCCGACGTATAGAGCTGCGTCGCACTGCCGTTGAGCACCAGCTTGGGCGTCGAGGATCCGCTGCGGATGAACTGCCCGCCCGACAGCGTCACGTCGCCGCGCACGCGCAGTTCCGCGCTGCTGCCCGTCCCGGACATCTGCAGGTCGATGACGCCCGCGTCCTGCTTCAACTGGCCGTTCACCTGCACGACCGGGCTGCCGTTCGTGCTCGTCACCACCAGCGTGCCACCGTTGACCTGCAGGTCCCCGGCGATGTTCGTCGTGAACGTCCCGCCGGCCTGCAGGCGCAGGGAACCGGTGCCCGTCGAGGCGATCTCGAGGTTGCCCGCGATGGACGTGAGTCCGCCGCCGAGGTTGATCGCTGCGCTCTGGGATGGGCATTCCCAGCGGACGGTGCCGAATGCCTGGCCGATGTTGCTGGGCGGCGTCGTGTTCGAGGTGTACCCGGCGAAGACGCAGCGCGAAGCAGGGGCCCACGTGGCCGTCGGGATGGCGCCCGCGCTGGTCGTGTACTTGTGGGTATATTGCCCCGTCGCCGAGAACACGACGGTGGCCCCGCTCGAGGACACGCTGCCGAGGTTCTCGAGCGTGCCGTCGACGGTCAGGTCGGCGCCCGCGCCGTTGGCCACGGTCAGCGGAATGCCGGCGCCGATCTGCAGCACGGCGCCGGACTCGACGATCGTCTCGTCGATCGTCACCGGCAGGGCGATGTTCACGATGAACGGCGACCGCAGGCTGATGACGCCGGAGGCGGACGTGGGCGCCGATACGGCCGGCTGCCAGCTGGCGCCGTCGAACGTCTCCCAGGTGGCCGCGCTCGACCACGCACCATCCGCGGCAGAGCGGTAGTCCCCGGAGGACTCGGCGAAGGCGACGGTCGCGAACAGGAGCAGCGCGACGATCGGCAAAACCGTCCGGGTAATGCCGGACGACGCGACATGGCGGGTGAACATACAAGAAGCCTCCACGAAAATTGCCGAGCAGGAGAAGATGAGGCGGGGATTCTAGCATGAATGATCAAGTGGCCGCAACAGCCGCGGCGCCGGCACAACCCGGCGTCCTGTAACCCGAACCAAACACAACAGTTGCTGATTTTCCGGCCGATAAGCTGACGTGCCTTCCGCGACGTCTCAATGCCCATGACACGAAAGGGGAAGAACCAGCATGCTCAACTTCGCCCGGACCCTCAGCAAATTGCTGATCCTCGGGATCGCCATCATGTCGGCCACAGGCATCCTCGTCCTGCCGGCGACCGCCGAACCGATCGACAGCCCGGGCGGCCCCGTGATCCTGCCGATCACCGGCCTGTCCATCGACCTGCCGCCGGCCACCGGCGGCTGCACGTACCGACTCAGCGGCAGCTGGATCATCAACGACGACGACTCGTTCGACGGGCGCGACGTCGTCGATGAGGCCTGCGGCGACTCGCTGGTCTCCGGCAACTGGGTCTCGCTCGGGTACTTCACCGCCGGCGACCCTGCGGCAGTCGTCGCCGCGACGACGATGACCGCCGACTGGCTGGCGGAAACCGACTTGTGGGGCGGCCACTGGGCCGTGCACGGCGGGCTGTTCGACCTGGGCGATTTGGGCATCGTCCCGACCGCCGTGCTCTGCACGCCGATGGGCGGCGGGATGTCGGCGTTGTTCTACCACTTCTTCCTGCGCGAGGACCCCGCGACGATGACGCAGGATGCGATGCTGGCGGGCCTGGAGCAGACCGGCGCCCTGCGCGCGGCATGGAACGCCTGTTCGCAGCGCCGCTTCGCCATGGCCTACCCGGCCAGCCGCCCCGAGATCCGCAACCGCGGCGAGACGCTGGCGGCGCGGACGGTGACGCTCACCAACGCGGGCTTCGACCTGGATATCCCGGACGACGGATTCGTCTGGCTCGCGCGCCACAATGCCGAGTCGGGCTCCGACTTCCTCGACCGCATGGCTCCCTCGCTGCCGGACGTGAGCATGGAGGTTGCCTACCTCGCCGGCATGGACGGCGAGACGGCCTTCGCTGCCTTCGACGTGGAGAAACGGGACGTGGCCCCGCTGAACCTGCCCGACGACTGGGATGCGGGCCCGCAGCTCGTGCTCGGGGATGGCCAGCTCGAGCTGACGGCGAGCTACGAGACCCTCGGCGGTGTCGTCATCGTCGGCATCTTCCAGGAGGCGGGCGACCTCGACGTCGCCGCCCTGGCGCCGATGCTCGAGGCGATCGCGGACGCGGCGCTGATTTCGGAGCTGGGCGTCCTGGACAAGTAGGTTCCATCCTTGATGAATGTGTGCGCCGGCGGGACTGTCCCGCCGGCGCGGCCGTTCCGTCCTTGTGCGGCCCTTCGCGCCTCTGCTATCCTCGCCGCAAATGAAGAAACCAGTGATCATCGGCGGCGCCGCGGTCGACCTCAAGGGGATTCCCGGCGCCCCTCTCAAGCCCGGCGCCTCGAACCTGGGCGTGCTTCGCAAGAGCACCGGCGGCGTCGGCCTGAACATCGCCCTCAGCCTGGCCGCGCTCGGGCTGGAGCCAGTGTTCATCTCCATCGTCGGCGACGACAGCGAGGGCGACTTCATCACCCAGCGCTGCCGCGCCGCCGGCTTGGCCACCGATCGCGTCACGCGCCAGCCCGGCGAGGCCACCGCGGTCTACCAGGCCATCCTCGATGAGCACGGCGAGCTGTTCGCCGGCATCTCGGCGATGTCGATCCTCGACCGCCTGACGCCCGCGTTCCTGGCACCCTACGCCGACCTCATCGCCGGCGCACCGCTGGTCGTCATGGACGCCAACCCGCCCGGCGAAACCGCCGCCTGGATCGCCGGCCTGGCGCGCGCCTCCGGCGCGCCGCTGTGGATGGAGCCGACCGCGTTCGACACCTGCGGTCGGTTGCGCGACCACCTGGCCGGCGTGTCCTGGATCTCGCCCAACGTGGAAGAGCTCGAGGCCCTGGCCGGCCGCAGCGTGGGCACGACCGACGAGATGGCCGATGCCGCGCTCTCGCTGCTCGGCCGCGGCGTGAAGGAGGTCTTCGTCACCTGCGGCGAGGGCGGCATCCTTCACGTGCGCGACGGCGCGGCCGACATCACGCGCACGCCGGTCATCGCCGCCCGCGACGTGACCGGCGCCGGCGACGCCTTCGTGGCCGGGACCGTGTACGGGCTGCTGCAAGGCATGGCCTCGACCCGCGCCCTGCGCTACGGCATGGCTGCGGCCTATCTTACCGTGCAGGTGAGCGCGTCGGTGCACCCGGGGCTGACGCCCGCATTGCTGGAACAGACCGTTCGCGAGTGCTTCGCGTAGGAGTTGCGGCCGCTTCGTGACGCCGCCAAACACACAGGAGTCAGGTACGATGCCGAACTTCCTCAAGGGCTCGAAGGCCATCATCGCCATGGTGCACGTCGGCGCGCTGCCCGGCACGCCGCGCTACGCCGGCTCGCTGAAGGCCGTCGTGGCCGCCGCGCGCGAAGAGGCGCTGCGCTACCGCGACGCCGGCGTCGACATGCTCGCCATCGAGAACATGCACGACGTGCCCTACTGCCGCGGCGCCGTGGGCCCCGAGATCACCGCCGCCATGGCCGTCATCGGCCACGAGGTGAAGCAGGCCACGGGCCTGCGGTGCGGCATCCAGATCCTGGCAGGCGCCAACCGCGAGGCGATGGGCGCGGCCGTGGCCGCCGGCCTCGATTTCGTGCGCGCCGAGGGCTACGTGTTCGCGCACGTCGCCGACGAGGGCATTCTCGAGGGCTGCGCCGCCGACCTGCTGCGCTACCGTCGCCAGATGGGCGCCGACGACGTGCTGGTGCTGACCGACATCAAGAAGAAGCACAGCTCGCACGCCCTGACCGCCGACGTCGACATCGTCGAGACGGCGCACGCCGCCGAGTTCTTCGCCAGCGACGGCGTCATCGTCACGGGCACGGCGACCGGGCATGCGGCCGACCTGGACGAGGTGCGCTCCGTGGCCGCCGTCGTGAAGCTGCCGGTTTTGGTGGGGTCGGGCGTGACGCTGGAGAACGTGCAGGACTACCTGCAGTGCGCCGACGCGCTGATCGTGGGGTCGTATTTGAAGGAGGGCGGGTCGTGGGAAGGGGCGGTCAGTCTTGAACGGACGAAGGCGTTCATGGCCAGGGTGAAGGAAGTGCGGGGGCGATAGGGGCGGTGGTGCCTGGCGCGCCGGGCTGATTCCGCAGCCCCTCGGCTGTTAACTTCTCGCTCGTTGATTCCCGCGCGAAAGAGGATTGGCTCCTCGGTCGGGGCGCGCAGCGTGACGAGAAAGAGAGAGATTCTGGACGTCCTTATCTAAATAGCGCCTTCAAGTCCCCCCAGGTCGTGGTTTCGGACGGGACTGGGCCGTTCGCGAATGGAAGAAACTGAATTGTGCAATGATTTGATGGATCATCGTTGCCATCAAAAATAATGGCGGCAATAGTGGCAGAATCGGATGTGCCCCAATAATTGCCGCTTAGATCCAGCACCACGGGTGCTCCACTGTAGCCATAGCTACCAACACCTAATCCGATGGCGGGCAAAATGTGACTGTTGTTGAGAGTCAGTCGCGATTCGGACGAAACATGAACAGACTCCACGCTCGTCCGCTCCAAAATCACATTCGTCCCAGTCACGACCGATCCGGTGGATATGAATAGCCCGTATTGACCTCCGTCGATGTGAACGCCCTCCAGGGCCACTTGGGAGTTATAGGTCACCATCAAGCCGGCGGAGATCGACCCCGCGATGGTCGTATTCTGAATCGATCCCGTACTCCATCTATCGTAAACCATTGCAGTACGATTGTCACGGAACTCGCAGTCCGAGAAAACAATGTTCTGCGCGGAAGCCCCAGTGGTGAATCCCTGCCCGTATCCTACAAAGCTGCAGCCACTGACATTCAAGGAGCTAGTCATGCCCGAAACAAGTGCTTCACCATTATTGCTTATCTCAAACTGACAATCCCGAATGCTTCCTCCGTCCACCCAGCATCCAATTGCACTGACGAACTGTCGAAAGCGACAATTCTGCACGTCAAGTGTCCCACGCCACCAATAGATACCTTGTTCCATATTCTCTATGGTAAGATCGCTGATGTGAACCCCATACGAATCAACTGAGCAAATGCCCTTGGGGTCCTTGCCTTCTGGAGCGTAGAAAGTAGGGAGGCCGAGAATCGTCTGATCCACCCCTGCCCCGACAAAGGTCAAATTGTCCTTCGTCACTGCGACGATCGTCTCTTCCGTCCACGCTGGTGCGACGATCGGATGCAACGTCTGATACCGACCTGGTCCGATCAGGATCGTGTCGCCAGGCGACGCAGCCTCAACGGCGGGTTGAATATCCCTGAAGTTCCCCGTCCCGTTGAGCTCCACACGCCATGTCCTGGCCGAAGCCGCGCTTTGAGCCGTGAGGGCCAGCGTGGAGATAACAAAGAAGCACTTCCAAGATGTGCGCATGGCAACCCGGCCTTTGGCCGCCAGGGGTGGCGGGACAACCACCCCCGGCAAGTTCGCGACTACTGGAGCAAAACCAGACGCTGTGTCATCGCAACATCGCCGGCAACGAATCGCGCAAAATAGACACCGCTGGCAAGAGCAGCGCCGTCACGATCGCTCCCATCCCAAACGACCGAGTATTCGCCTCGTTCCTTCTGCTCGGACACGAGCCTCTTGATCAGCTCGCCCCTGACGTTGAACACTGCCAAGTCCACATGCCCGGACTCGCGCAGCGAATACTTGAGCGTCGTCTGCGGATTGAACGGGTTCGGAGACGCCGGACTGAGCGCAGTCACAAAATTCACAGCTGCGGCCTGCGCGAGCCCTTCCGCGGGCTGCCCCTCCGTTGGCCCGACTTTGCCCCGGGCCTTCATCGTTGTGCCCGATGTCCCAGCCACCAGCACCGGCTGCACGGCAAATCCGAAATTCGGGTGCAGGGGCTCCCACTCGACGCCGTCGGAACTCATCCAGCCCGGGTAACCGGAAGCGGCGTCCGTATACCCTAGTGCCGGGCCGCCGCCAGCGCCGTCCGAAATTGCTGACGCTCCGTCCGGAACCCGGAAGATCACGTACAGACCCCCACTGGAACTTCCCACCGCGCAGGAAAACTCAACCTCACTCCATGCACTCGATTGTCCGCTCACGTTCACGGCCACCGGAAGCCCATCCGGCAATGCCACCGGATACTCCGGCGACCCGCCCTGCACCAGGATCTCCGGGAATGACGACAGTCCGTCATTATTGTACCATTTTATGCCGCTAATTGCCATTTTGTCCGCAATCGGAATCCAGACGGCGATGCAGCTGTTGTGCGCCGACTGAGCCAGGCCAAGCGCTCCCAACACCTTAGGGCCAGAAACCGGTGCCGAATCGGCCCACGCCGGTGCCGCAACAAGCAGCAGCGCCGAGAGCCCGTGCAACCATTGGAAACGGGACATGTCAACCCTCCTGCTTTTAGAACCCCGAGGGGCAGAACGTGACCTTCTTGAACTTGACCGGACCTGGCGCCGAATGCAGATCATTGTCGCTGGTCACCGTGTACCGGAAGCTGCAGTTCAAATTGCACTCTTCGTGGTTGATCAGAACCTTGTGCCGGTATCCCCCGCCCGACTTTGCCTCGTAGACGAAGGGAATCCCCGACGAGGGCGTTACCGTGGTCCATCCAGGCCAGCACGGATTGGCGATGTTCACTTGGTCGATTGTCAGAACGTCGCTCGCCGCTTTGCAGGCAACGTCGGTATCCCACGAGAATACCCAATCAAAGAAGGTCGTGCCCGGGACGACCACCGTCGCAACACTCAGGTTGCTGATCACCGGAGTAGCGTCACTGATGACGTTGATGAACTCGCTGGCGCCCCCGCCACTGGCGATGAGGGTGATATCGCTTTGCACAGTGCCGCCAGGCCATCTTACCGTGGCCGCCACGGGACCGCTGTAGTCCCCGAGTCCATATGTCAGCGTCCGGTCGCGCTGGCCGCCGCGGCCGCTTCCGCCATCGACCATTTGCGTCTGCACCAAACTGCCTGCAGTCAAAGTAACCGTGGCACCAATGCCCCCGCGATTGACATTGTCGGCAGTCGGCGAAACCAAACGCACTTTGACGTACTTCTGGCCCAGCGAATTGGCGCCGGATTGGTCGTCAGTCTTGTAGAAGAACTCGCCGCTGGCCACGGGTCGGCCGACGAACAGGTCCATGTCGCCATCGCCCGTGAAATCGGCCGCAAGTGAGCCAATGCCCTTAGTCGTGTGCGAGAATCCCGCGTTGTGGGTATTTTCCACGTACTCCACGCCGCCACCCGCCGTCGACTTGCCCAAAAACACGCGCGACGGTTTGTTCGGGTTGCCCGAGAGCAATAGAACGTCTTGCCATCCATCGAGGTTGTGATCGAAGACCTGCAGACCGCTGTAACAGGTGCCCGGCTCACCCGATTGTGGCGGGAGCAGCACTCTTTGAACACCGGGGAACTCACCAGACCCGTTGTTCAAATAGACCATTGATCCCGCGCCGGCACAACTCGTCACAATGTCGAAGTGGCCGTCGTTGTTCATGTCCGCCCACACAACGCCGGTGCCGAACTCGACGTTGTGGCTCCCCAGGTAGTACATCCGCGACATGAACTGGTCCAAGAATGTCCCGTTGCCTTGGTTCACATAAAGGTGAGTGTCGCTCGAAGGCGGACTCGCCGCCGACAACACGATGAGATCCAAGTTGCCGTCGTTGTTCAAGTCACCCCACGACGCGGCCACGGACCCAGGAGTCACCCCTGTAAGCCCCGACGACGACGTGGCGTCGACAAATCCCCCGCCAGACCCGCCCGTGTTGCGGAACAAGCGATGCTGCGCACTCATGATGTTGGTGTGATCCGGCGGTTCCGCCCCCCCCAGGTTCTCGCTTCGGGTGACAAACAGATCCAACCAGCCATCGTTGTCGTAGTCTCCCCAGCAGCCAGTCGTAGATCCAGCCGCCAAGGTTGCCAATCCCATCGCGGCGGTTACGTCGACGAAGTTGCCTGCGTCATTGCGGTAGAGTTTCGGCGTTTGCGCGTGAGCCACGAATAGGTCTTCATCGCCGTCGTTGTCATAGTCTGCAAATGCTGCACCGCGTGCGCCACTCGGCGTATCCGGGATTCCGTACGACGAGAAATAGGGAGCCCCAGTAGCCAAAACGTAATCTCTCTTGTGGGCGGCCGACTCCGCGTTGGATGCCGTCATAATCATCCCGCTCGGGAATGCCGTGCTAAACTGACCAGAGGCGGCACTGTACGGCACACCCTGATAGTTGAGACCCGTTTGCGACGAAACGTCCACAAACCTAGCCACCTTTGCCGAAACGTCTACGATCACGTTGCGTCTTGAGTAGCCACCACCCGCCACGTATGCGGTGACGGCAGCCGAATACGTGCCCCCGGCCGTCAAAGACGCCGCAAAGAGCCCCGAAGTGTAGATCCCGTCTGACGCAGTGAGATCCTCGCCTTGACCGTTGTCATAGAGCCTCAAGGTCGTACCCGAGACCCCAAGGCCGGAAAGGTCCAACTTCACCGAATCCAGTGCGGATGCCGCAGACACCCCGACCGAAAACACCTGAGACGCTGTGCTGACACCAGCCATCAGCGGCGAGCGCGCCGTCGCCTCGATCTGCGCAATGCCGCCAATCGTGAAGGTCGATCCGGTCACGTTGACTGTCGTGTTGTACTGCCACGTCAGTTGGGGGTCATCGATAGTATGAAACACGACGGGGGCCGCCAGCGTGCCGTTGATGTGCAACTCGCCATTGATCACGAACTCGATCTTGTTCGGATTCGCGCCAGCGGACAAGAGATCGTCAATGGCAACGCGTACCGTATCTCCTGCAGCAATCGTCAGCGAATGACCTTCAGGCACGCTAACGTCGCCGCCGATCCAGATGTTGTGGGCCCAGGTGGTATCGCCGGTTGCTGCCACATTGCCGTAAAACGTCAGGGCCTTGTAGGCATTTACCCGCCCGGTACCAAGCCGTCCGACAAATAGCGGATTCGACGAGTCAATGTTGTCCACTCCGCGCTTCAGCTTCCAGATAACGTCGTCACGGCCAAAATCCGGATAGGCGGACTTAATGAGCGCTGCAACACCGCCCGCTATCGGTCCCGAAAGTGAAGTTCCGAACCAGTCCCTCCGATACAAGTGAACGCCATTCAAGTACGTGTTAACTACATATAACCATCGGCCGCGCGCACTTACTCCTACCCACGGCCCGTAGCAGCTAAACGAGGATCGCACATCATCGGGGTCGAGAGCACCAACCATCACGATGGGGTTGACAGTGGAAAGCGGATGAGGAAACGAGCTGTTGGAATTTCCCGAGCCGTTAAGATAGACCGCGCCGGCATCCACGGCCGCCTGTGCGGCCTGGTTAACGACTCCGCCGCCGCCGCCGATTGCCGTAACAATGATGTCCGGTCTGAACGATTCCGCGTACTTGAGCCCCGCGACAAGTGCCGCCGGATCCCACCGGCCAGACTCACAGTAACCTTCTGAGTCCAGAACGCCGTAGCCGATTCGCACAGGCAAGATCCTTATGCCTGGAGCCACGCCCACGACCTTGCCGTGGTTGATGCTTGTGGCGACCATGCCCGCAACCGCCGAGCCATGCGAATTGTGACTGAACACATTGTTGTCGGGAACCGCATCGTCCTCATTGGGACAATTCGAGCTGAGGCTATTGAGAAAGTCGTAGCCGTGGAAATCGTCAACCACGCCGTTCTCGTCGTCGTCACCAGATAGGTCATTCAGCCATCCCTCATCATCAACATAGACATCTGGCTCTACCTCGTTGTTGTTGAGACCATCGCCCATGCGATATGTATCACCAACATTGAGGAAGGCGCTGAGGGAATTGTAGTTGACCCCAGCGAGAGAGATGGGATCCACCATCAGCGTATTTGCGGTGTTCGAGACTATGCGCGCGCTCAGCCCCATCGTGGACCCGCCCGCCGTTAGGTAGAGTCTCCGATTTGCCATCTTGTCGACGTTCCAATTCGCCCCGAAGTCGGAAATTGACAAACCTGAAACTGATCCGACCGTTCCGATGTATACGTCTGATTCAGCATCATTCCGGTAGTCGCGGCCCGCCGAATCCTCATCGAACAATGTGTCATTGTCGTCATCCTCAAATGCGGCACCAGCGCGTCCATCACTGTTGCCGTCTCCGGGCAGTTCTTGAGTGTTTGTGTACAACACGCCGTTATTGTAATACAGCAGCGAATCTTCAGGTGAACATTGAGCGGGTGGGCCGTCGCCACCCAGTTCCGGGTGCATCCAATCAAATCCAGTATCAAGCACGGCGACCAGAACGCTTGGCGAGCCTCTTGTAATGCCCCAGGCCTGTACTAGGTCCATATCGTGGTCCGCCGGTCCGGCGCCGTATGCACTGCACCATTCTTGTGGGTATTGCACTTCAGATTCAAGTCTCACATGCAAATGAGACTGGTCACTGCAAAAGGCGGTCTTATACTGCGGTGGGAAGTCGGCGGCTGTGTGCTCGCCAACAACCGGCTGCGCAAATTCGCGAGTCTCCATATGTTCGATAACTGAGGGCATGGAAAATGGAAACTGCGTTGACTGAAAGCTCGCGGTTAGGACATGTACTATGTACGGCCCCTCCAGCGGCGAGGGTCCGCTCAACGGCGGCACTGTGTTTTCGAGCGCGATTACTCCAGGAAGCGCGCTGATTGAAACCGTTCCGCTTGCGGTATTCAGCTGAATCTCACCGTCGACAACCATTGGGGTTGTCAGCAATATTCCCTCTTTGAATTCTAGGAACACCTGACTTGTTGGCATTCCGAAGTCAAATGCTCGCGTTGCCCCAGGCATGGCCACGGCCGCGAGACCAAGCAGAACTGCAAGCCCTCTCAATGCAATTCGTATCATTGTCGAGCCTCCAATCTCCCCAGAGTGTCTCTTGCTAATCGCATCTCTCAAAGCGCGGCGAACAAACGGCACTAGTTCGCGACAACATGTCCGACCTTCAACGGCTTGCGGGAGGTGCTTGCTTTCTGTGGAGTTTCGCAAATGGACTCTTGAGGCATGGCTCGCGTGTGTCGAGACGATCCCGTTCATGATGATCCCTCCAAGCGGCCAAACCGTACATCATGCGATCTCAGCGCCGCCCCCATCAAGTGCGATCCATAGTGTCGCGGGAGCAACGCGCTTCGTGGAGTGAGCCTATGGAATCAAACAGTCGCCGTCAACGGCATTTTGGGGCCCGCCTCACGACGAGATCCCTCCGCACCACCAACATATCGTGACAATTGAGCACAGCGCATAAAGGAACCATGCTGTTATCGATCCGCCCGACGGAACGCAAGCGCACTATTGGCACGTAGAGTGTTACCGCCACGCTCGAACGCCCCAGTCGGTCATTCACGCCCTCAATCTCCACCTCCACCCCCCTGCCTGCTCCGGCGACAATCCAAGGTGAGAGTCACCAACCCCCCGTACGGTTCTCAGCAACGTGCAGGTACCGCGAAGTCACCAGCACTCTCGAATGTCCCAACCGATCCCGCAGACGGTGCAACGGTTCTCCGGCGTCGATCGCGAGGGACGCGGCCGTGTGCCGTAGGTCGAGGGCCGGCGCACAAAGCGCACCCCTCAAACGAAGTACACCCCCACCCCACAGGACCGTTTGAACGCTCCGTACAGATGATCAAACGCGTGCGCATACCGGCAATGATCCAGGGCCCCGGTCTCCGTCCACCGGTATCGCAGTTCGCCGGTAGAGAGGTCACGGACACGTGACGGGGCTTTGAGCTGCGCGTAGAACTCCCCACGGATAAGAAGAACAACCGCTATTTCTCCCGCGACCGCCCGACGATCACGTCCCGGCCACCCATCGATGGTGACACGCCCCGCTCCCGCCCGTCAATCGACCCCCCGGATGCAGGCCTGCAGCCGCTGAATCGTAAGCGTCCGACCGCGCGCGTATTCCCTTGCCCCTGAATTCACCGCATGATGCCGCCTCCCCAACCCGGAGGTGTCTCATGTCCAATCGTCGCCGCACGCCCGCCGAGATCGCGAACATCGTCGCTCAGTATCACGCCA
>CAIWHK010000011.1 GCA_903912525.1 uncultured bacterium
ATCGCGGGGACAGTCCTCGGCGCTTCGCGCCTGCGGATAGTCCCCGCGATGTTGTGTTCAGGCCGGCGTGCTTATTCAGGCCGGCGGGGCTGGTTGCGCTCGCCCTTGCGGGCATCGCGGTTCGTGACTTGCGCCGGCGCAAGTGGCGGTGTTCGGCGTTCCGTATCCCGGAAACAGCGTTTGGCGATGCCGGCCGAGTGCAGGTTGGCGGGCGGTGGATGGGCGGGAATGGCGCGATTGATCGGGTGCGTCAAGTGCCCGCAAGCATCGAATGGTCGGACGGAGAACCCGGGGTATTCCAGGCGGTACTTCGTGCTATAATGATTTCGCATTGTCGATCGGAAAAGATTCGGAGGCCAGAATGCGATTTCCGATACCTTCCGCCGTTGTGTCGTTTTGCATGGCGACCATACTCTGCTCCGGCAGCGGATCTCTATCCTCATCACTGGAGCCGCCGATCCCCGAGTGTCCGTCGCTTGGTGCTTCTGGCCCGGCGTCGATACCCCAGGAACGACTCGTGAACTCTGGCGGCACATTGGATCTCGCCAATGGATACCCGGGAAGTGTGTCCACGGCTGGCTGGCGCATGGCGGCGGGCGCATCTGGGGAACCGAGGTTCGTTCCGGATACAGACCAAACAGCGTCAACCGGCCCTGCTCCGTCGAATGCGTTGCAGTTGACTTCCGTTCCTGAGGATGTCCACTGGGACGGCCGTTTCGGGGCTCCGGGGGTGAATGACAGGGTCAATGCCATGGTCGTGGACGGACGCGGCAACCTGTACGCGGGCGGGGAATTCACCACAGCAGGCGGGGTGAGCGCGAACTGTATCGCCAAGTGGAACGGGACGGATTGGTCAGCTCTGGGCTCGGGGATGAGCGGTACCGTCTACGCACTGGCTGTGGACGGGAGCGGCAACCTGTATGCGGGCGGAGGGTTCACGCTGCCAGGTGGGATGCTTGCGGGCTATGTCGCCAAATGGGACGGAACTAATTGGTCGACGCTGGGCTCTTGGATGAACTCTGACGTCTATGCTCTGGCTGTGGACGGCGGCGGCAACCTGTATGCCGGCGGGGCGTTCACCTGGGCTAGTGGCGTGTCCGCGAACGGTATCGCTAGGTGGAATGGGACGAGTTGGTCGGCTCTGGGATCAGGAGTGAACGGCACTATCCATGCCCTGTCCGCGGACGCGAGCGGCAGTCTGTACGTGGGCGGGGAATTCACCACGGCAGGCGGGGCGAGCGCGAACCACATCGCCCGATGGAATGGGACGAATTGGACGGCGCTGGGCCCAGGGATGAACCAGCGCGTCGACGCCCTGACGGTGGACCGCGGCGGCAGTTTGTACGCGGGCGGATATTTCACCGCAGCGAATGGGGTGTATGCGGGCTATGTCGCCAAGTGGGACGGGACGAGCTGGTCGTCACTGGGGTCGGGCACGGACGGTATCATCAGTGCCCTGACTGCGGACGCAAACGGCAATCTGTATGTGGGCGGGTGGTTCACAACGGCAGGCGGGGTGAGCACGAGCAACGTCGCCAAGTGGGACGGGCTGAACTGGTCCACGCTGGGCCCAGGGACGGGTGGTTCCGTTTTGGCACTGGCCGTGAACGGCAGCAGCACCCTGTATGCAGGCGGGGTGTTCACAGAGGCAGGCGGGCTGATCGCGAGCCGCATCGCCAAGTGGAACGGGAAGAGCTGGTCGGCGCTGACGCCGGGCTCGGGGATGAACGACTATGTCAACGTCGTAGTTGCCGATGGCGACGGCCCTCTGTATGCGGGCGGGGATTTCACCGTGGCAGGCGGAGTGAGAGCGAACCGGGTTGCCAAGTGGGATGGGATGAGCTGGTCGGCTCTGGGCTCAGGGATGAATGGTACCGTCTACGCTTTGGCTGTGGACCGTCGCGGCACCCTGTATGCGGGCGGATCTTTCACCTTGGCCGGCGGGGTGGGCACGAGTTGGATCGCCAAGTGGGACGGAACGAACTGGTCGGCGCTGGGCGCCGGGCTGAACGGTACCGTCACGGCTTTGGCTGTGGATGGTGGCGGTACCCTGTATGCGGGCGGGTTCTTCACCACTGCGGGCGGGGTGAGCGCGAACCAGGTCGCCAAGTGGGACGGGACGAACTGGTCGGCGTTGGGCTCAGGCATGAACGGCGTTACTCGATCGCTGGCTGCGGACGGGAGTGGCAACCTGTATGCAGGCGGATCTTTCACCACGGCTGGTGGGGTGAGCGCGGACTGTGTCGCCAAGTGGAACGGGACGAGCTGGTCCGCGCTGGGTTCAGGGATGAACGGTTCCGTCCGTGATCTGGCTGTGGATCGCGGCGGCAACCTGTATGCGGGTGGATGGTTCACCACGGCGGGTGGGGTGAGCGCGAACCGAATCGCCAAGTGGGATGCGACGAGTTGGTCCGCGCTGGGTTCAGGGATGAATGGTTACGTAACCGCTCTGGATGTGGATGCGAGTGGCAACCTGTATGTTGGTGGAGAATTCTCGACGGCAGGCGGAGCTGGCGCGAACCGGATCGCCAAGTGGAACGGGGCGACCTGGTCCACGCTGGGCTCAGGGACGAGCGGTTACGCTTACGCCCTGACTGTGGACGGCAGTGGCGCCCTGTACATGGGCGGCAAATTCGCCACGGTAGGGGGCAAAGCCTCTATTGATCTTGGTATCTGGCACGATCCGACGCCAGCGCCTGTCGTCACCCACGGAAATTCCGGTCCACACTCGACTCTTCGCAATGCCGTCCCGAACCCGTTCAACCCACGCACCACACTTGCCTTCGTGCTCCCGGAGGCCGCGCGCGCCCGGGTGGCGGTTTATGACGTTCGCGGACGCCTCGTTGCCGTGCTGCTGGAAGCGAATCTCTCCAGTGGCAGCCATGAAACAACTTGGGATGGTCGGGACTGGCGTGGCGCCGACGTCGCATCAGGGACCTACTGCGCGCGGATCGACGCGGGACCGATCCATGAGTCGGTGATGATGACTTTAGCACGGTGATCGACGGACATTCGCGGCTCGGGATCCCAACTTGATGTGTCCGTTTGCTGGGTGAGGTGACTTGCGCCGGCGCAACCCGAACCCGTCGATCCGTCGACAGCCGATCCATCGACCAAGGGGTCCTCGTCATCCTGACAGTTGCGCCGGCGCAATCATGGTGGCCGATCCGTCGGCCCACGCTTCCTCCGTGCACTTGTGCGGCGCAACCCGGGCCCGTCGATCCGTCGATGGTCGATCCGTCGAGCGTCGATCCGTCGATTTGGGGGTCCTCGTCATCCTGACGGCTGCGCCGGCACAAGTCATGTTGGCCGATCCTTCGGCCCCGTGATCCTCCGTGTTTCTTGCACCGGCGCAACCCGAGTCCGTCGATCCGTCGACAGTCGCTCCGTCGACCAAGGGACCCTCGTCATCCTGACAGTTGCGCCGGCGCAATTCCGTTAGCGGAATGCACCCCAATCGATGCCCAGTTTCCGCATTCTCGCCCGCAGCGTGTGCGGGTTGATCTTCAGCACGCGCGCGGCCCCGTGCGGGCCCTCGATGCGACCCTGCGATGCGGCCAACGCGGTGCGGATGTGGCGCGCGATGGCTTCGTCGAGCGGGACCACCGGCTGGTCCGCCGTCGGTGCCGCCGGCAGTCCGTGCGTCTGCGACGCGCTGCCTTCCACCGGCCCCTGCGCATAACCCAGCGCCTTGGCCACTTCCAACCGGCGGCCGCCGCCCAGGATGACCGCGCGGTCGATGACCGAGCCCAGTTCGCGCACGTTGCCGGGCCAGTCGTACGAGGACAGCAGCGCCAGGTCGGCCGGCGTCGCGGCCTGTGGGCGCATGCCGAAGTGGCGCGAGGCGCGCTGCACCAGCATCTCGACCAGCGCAGGGATGTCCTGCGGGCGCTCGCGCAGCGGCGGCAGCACCAGGGGGAACACTGCGAGGCGGTACCAGAGGTCGGCGCGGAACTCGCCGCGCTGGACCAGGCCCGGCAGGTCGGCGTTCGTGGCGGCGATGACGCGCACATCGACAGTGATGGTGGTCTCGCCGCCGACGCGCGTGATGATGCCGTCCTGCAGCACGCGCAGCAGGCGCACCTGGGCGGCCTTCGGCAGGTCGGCGACCTCGTCCAGCAGCAGCGTCCCGCGGTCCGAGCGCTCGAACCAGCCGCGCTTGCGGGCCGCGGCGCCCGTGAAGCTGCCCTTCTCGTGGCCGAACAGCTCGGAGTCGACCAGTTCGGACGGGATGGCGCCGCAGTTGACGCGCGTGAACGGGCCCTCGGCGCGGCGCGAGCGCGTGTGCACGGCGCGCGCGATGACTTCCTTGCCCGAGCCCGTCTCGCCGAGGATGAGCACCGGCACGTCCGAGCCGGCGACCATCTCGACGCGTTCCATCACCGGGGCCAGGCCGCCGTCGCCGCCCACGACGGCGTCGACCAGCTGGCTGCGGCCCAGACGGGTCAGCAGCGAGGTGCGGTCGGCCTCGGCGGCGCTGCGCAGGGCGGCCAGTTCGCGCAGGCGGCGGTCGTTCTCCAGCGCGGTCGCGAACGGTTCGCGCAGTTCGGCGCACTGGCGGCAGACGGCGGCATCGGCGGGCACGCCCGGGCGCAGGGCGACCAGCAGGGCGCCGCGGGCGCCGGGTTCGCCGGGCAGGGGGACCGCGACCAGGGAGGCGGGATGTCCGGGATCGACGAGCGCGGCCACGGCCGGGGGTGCCGCGGCGCCGGCATGGCAGGTGGCGACCTGGCCGCCGGCGAGCCAGGCCGTGAACATCGCCGCCTGGGCCGGGGTCAGTTCGCGCCGTCCGTCACCGGTGGCGCCGTCCCCCACGGCCACGAGCGTCACGCCGTCGCGCCGCAGTCGCCAGACCTTCAATCCGGAGATGGGCAACCGTCCGCCCAGCCAGATGGACGCATGCCCCGCGAATCCCTCGAGGTCGAGGTGCAGGCTGGCTTCGCGCCACAGTTCGTGCAGGTCGGACAATCGACGGCTCCCGATCGGTGAACCAGCAAATACAACGGCACTGTAAAGCAAATATAACGGAACAGCAAGCAAATATGCTGTATACAGTACACCGTGTAGCGGTGGCCGTTGCGATCAAATCAGTTGACGTAATCCCCCCGCTGGCCCGAGGCTTGCGTTGACGGGCGACACACCTTCAACCCGACAAGGAGTCCGCCCATGTGGTATCGTCATGGCATGAAGAACTGGCGTTCCCTCGCAATCGTGGGCCTGGCCGTCATCTGCGCGGTCGGGACGGCGGCCCCGGCCCGGGCGGGCAAGGGTGTCACGCTGCTCAATGTCTCCTATGACCCCACCCGCGAACTTTACCGCGAGTACAACGACGCCTTTGCCGCCCACTGGAAACAGGAGACGGGCCAGGTGCTGACCGTCGACCAGTCGCACGGTGGCTCGGGCAAGCAGGCGCGCGGCGTCATCGACGGATTGCAGGCCGACATCGTCACACTGGCCCTCGCCTACGACATCGACGCCATCGCCTCACACAGCAAGCTGCTGGCGCCCGAATGGCAGACCCGCCTGCCGCACAACAGCGCGCCCTACACCTCGACCATCGTCTTCCTGGTGCGCAAGGGGAACCCCAAGGGCATCAGGGATTGGGGCGACCTCCTGAAACCGGGAGTCGAAGTCATCACGCCGAACCCGAAGACGTCGGGCGGCGCGCGCTGGAACTACCTGGCCGCGTGGGCCTGGGCGCTGAAGCGCGAACTGGGCGACCTGAACAAGCTGGACGATCCCAAGCAGGCCGCCGCCGTCGCCGCGGCGCAGGCCAAGGCCAAAGCCTTCGTGGGCGAACTGTTCAAGCGTGTGCCGGTGCTCGATTCGGGCGCGCGCGGTTCGACGAACACATTTGTGCAGCGCGGCATCGGCGATGTGCTGCTGGCCTGGGAGAACGAGGCGTTCCTGGCCGTGAACGAACTGGGACCGGACAAGGTCGACATCATCGTGCCCTCGCTCAGCATTCTCGCTGAACCGACGGTCGCGGTGGTCGATGCCAATGTGGATGCCCATGGCACGCGCAAGGTGGCTGAGGCCTACCTGCAGTGGCTGTACTCGCCGACCGGACAGAGGCTGGCGGCCAAGCACTTTTACCGACCGGTCAGCGTCGACATGGTCGACCCGGCGCTGCTCAAGCGGTTCCCGGCGCTCGAACTGGTGACCATCGACCAGGTCTTCGGCGGCTGGAAGGTCGCGCAGAAGACCCACTTCGACGACGGCGGCGTGTTCGACGCCATCTACGCCAAATAGGGAGATTCGGTGCGCCTGCCCCGGCGACAACATTCGGTATTGCCCGGCTTCGGACTGACGCTGGGCTTTGCCGTTGTCTACCTGTCGCTGGTCGCGCTGATCCCGATGTGCGCGCTCTTCCTGCGCGCCCGGGGCCTGGGCTGGATGGGGTTCTGGTCGACGGTGACCGAGCCCCGCGTCCTGGCCGCCTGCCGGCTCAGCTTCGGCGCCGCGTTCATCGGCGCGACGCTGAACGCCGTGTTCGGGTTCATCGTCGCCTGGACGCTGGTGCGCTATCGCTTCTTCGGCCGCCGGTTCATCGACGCGCTGATCGACCTGCCGTTCGCGCTGCCGACCGCCGTGTCGGGCATCGCGCTGACGACCATCTACGCGCCCAACGGCTGGATCGGCCGCGCGCTCGAACCCTTGGGCATCAAGGCCGTGTTCACGCCCCGGGGTGTGGTCATCGCGCTGACGTTCATCGGGCTGCCGTTCGTGGTGCGTACGCTGCAACCGGCGCTCGAGGACCTCGAGGCCGACGTGGAGGAGGCCGCCGCCAGCCTGGGCGCCTCGCGGCCGCAGACGTTCCGGCGCGTCATCTTCCCGGCCATCGTGCCGGCGCTGCTGACCGGCTTCGCACTGGCGTTCGCCCGCGCGCTGGGCGAGTACGGCTCGGTCGTGTTCATCTCGGGCAACCTGCCGGGCAAGACGGAGATCGCGCCCCTGCTCATCGTCACGCAACTCGAGCAGTACGACTACGCGGGGGCGACGGCCATCGCGGTGCTGCTGCTGGTCATCTCGTTCGCAATGCTGCTGTTGATCAACCTTCTGCAGCGCTGGTCCGGCCGCCGGCACCTGAGGGGGATGTAGGATGAGCCTGCGCCCCGCCACCGCTGAACCGCGCTGGGTGCGCACGCTGCTGCTGACGATCACCATGCTGTTCCTGGCCGCATTCCTGGTGACGCCGCTGGTGGCGGTGTTCACCGAGGCGCTGCGCAAGGGCGTGGCTGCGTACTTCGCCGGCTTCGACGACCCGGCCGTGCGCTCGGCCATCAAGCTGACCCTGCTGACGGCGGGTATCGCCGTGCCGGTGAACGTGGTGTTCGGGCTGGCCGCCGCGTGGTCGGTGGCAAAGTTCGAGTTCCCGGGCAAGAGCCTGCTGACGACGCTGATCGACCTGCCGCTGGCCGTGTCGCCGGTGGTGTCGGGCCTCATCTACGTGCTGGTGTTCGGCCTGAACGGCTGGCTGGGACCGTGGCTGAAGGCGCATGACCTGCAGGTGATCTTCGCGGTGCCGGGCATCGTGCTGGCGACGGTGTTCGTGACCCTGCCGTTCGTGGCGCGCGAACTGATCCCGTTGATGCAGGAGCAGGGCACCGAGGACGAGGAGTCGGCGCTGACGCTGGGCGCCTCGGGCTGGCAGACGTTCTGGCGCGTGACGCTGCCGAACATCCGCTGGGGCCTGCTCTACGGCGTGATCCTGTGCAATGCGCGCGCGATGGGCGAGTTCGGGGCCGTGTCGGTGGTCAGCGGGCACATCCGCGGCAAGACGAACACGGTTCCCCTGCAGGTCGAGATCCTGTACAACGAATACAACTTCGTGGCGGCCTTCGCGGTGGCGTCGCTCCTGGCGATGCTGGCGCTGGTGACGCTGGCGGCGAAATCGTTCATCGAGTGGCGGATGACCTCGGCTCCCGCCAGTCCGGCTGTCCCGGGAGACCCGACGTGAGCATCACTGTCGAGAACATCCGCAAGAGCTACGGGGCGTTCCAGGCGTTGCGCGGGGTGTCGCTGGATATTCCCGACAGCCAGATCACGGCGCTGCTGGGCCCCAGTGGCTCAGGGAAAACGACGCTGCTGCGCATCATCGCCGGGCTGGAGAAGCCCGATGAAGGCAGCGGGCCCATCCGCTTCCACCACGAGGACGTGGCCGACCGCCGCGTGCAGGAGCGCCGCGTCGGTTTCGTGTTCCAGCACTATGCACTCTTCAAGCACATGACGGTGTTCGAGAACGTCGCCTTCGGGCTGCGCGTGCGGCCCAAGCACGAGCGGCCGGCCAACGACGTCATCGACCGCAAGGTGCACGACCTGCTGAAGCTGGTGCAGCTGGACGGCATGGCTCATCGGTTTCCGTCGCAACTGTCGGGCGGGCAGCGGCAGCGCGTGGCGCTGGCGCGGGCGCTGGCGGTGGAGCCGCGCGTTCTGCTGCTGGACGAGCCGTTCGGCGCCCTCGATGCGCGCGTGCGCAAGCAGTTGCGCGCCTGGATCCGGCGGCTGCACGACGAGATCGCCATCACGACCATCTTCGTCACTCACGATCAGGACGAGGCGCTGGAAGTGGCCGACCGCGTCGTGGTGATGAACGAGGGCCGCGTCGAGCAGGCGGGCGCGCCCGAGGAAGTGTTTCACGATCCGGCCACCGAGTTCGTGATGAACTTCCTGGGCCACGTGAACGTGTTCGACGGTCGCATCGAGGACGGCAAGGTGACGTTCGCCTCGGTGCAGATCGAGCACCCGGTGGCACTCGAGTCGGCGGCGGGCCCGGCGCGGGTGTTCATCCGCCCGCACGAGCTGTCGCTACACCTGCTGCCGCGCAGCGACAGCCTGCCGGCCACCGTGACGGGCATCCACGCCGCCGGGCCGGCCGTGCGCCTGACCCTGGCCGCCGAGGGCGACCACACGTTCTCGGCCGACATCTCGCAGGATGTGTACCGGGCGCTGAAGGTCGCGGTCGGCGCCAAATTCTGGGTGCTGCCGAAGGACCTGCGGGTTTTCCCGGGCGGCGCGCCCGACAGCGACCGCCTGTGACCCGGTAGCGGGACGATCGACCCCGGATTGACGGCAGGCGTCCCGATGTGCAAAAGTCCCCCGATCAGGCCCCGGCGGGCCGGTCGCCGCCCGCCCCCGCCTGGGGAAACCCCGCATCAACCGGAATCGAGGAGCCGATGAATCCAGCCACGCCAACCCTCGACCAGATCCGCAACTTCGAGGGCAAGTACCCGAAGCAGCTCTGGTCGCTGTTCACCATCGAGATGTGGGAGCGCTTCTGCTTCTACGGCATGCGCGGCATGCTCACCGTCTTCATGGTGACGCAGCTGGGCCTGGGCGACAAGGACGCGAACCTGCAGTACGGCGCCATCCAGGCGTTCGTCTATGCGTTCACGTTCATCGGCGGCGTGTTCGCCGACAAGATCCTCGGCTTCCAGAAGTCGCTGATCTGGGGCGCGGCGACAATGATCGTCGGCGGCCTGGTGATCGCCTTCTCGCCGAAGGACATGTTCTACATCGGCACCTGCTTCTCGATCATCGGCACCGGCTTCTTCAAGCCGAATATCTCGACGATGGTCGGGCAGCTCTACAAGGACGGCGACAGCCGTCGCAATGCCGGGTTCAGCCTGTTCTACTCGGGCATCAACCTGGGGGCGCTGCTGGGCGGCGCCATCATGATCTGGGTGGGCAAGAACCACTCGTGGCGGCTGGCCTTCGCCCTCGTCTCGGTGGCGATGACGATCAGCCTGATCACCTTCATGTTCACGCGGAAGAACCTGGGTCCGATCGGCCTGTCGCCCTTCGGCCCCGGGGTGTCGGCCTCGCGGCGTAAGTTCCTCGAGATCGCGACCTATGTCGGCTCGCTGCTGACGATCCCGCTGGTCCTCAAGCTCGTCACCAACTCGCGCTACACGGACCTGTTCATGTACATCATTGGCCCCGCGACGCTGGTGTGGCTGGGCTGGGAGATGCGGAAGTTCAACCGCCAGCAGAACAAGCGCATCTGCGCGGCGCTGGTTTTCATCATGTTCTCGGTGCTGTTCTGGGCCTTCTTCGAGCAGAGCGGCGGTTCGCTCAGCCTGTTTGCCCTGAACAACCTGAACCACTCGCTGCTCGGGATCCCCATGGACCCGAACGTGGTCAACAACTCGTCGAACTCGCTGTTCGTGATCCTGTTCGCGCCGCTGATCGGCATCGTCTGGGTGTGGCTGAGCAAGCGCAAGCTGGAGCCCAGTTCGGTCGTGAAGTTCGGCCTGGGCTTCTTCCTGCTGGGCCTGGCCTTCCTGGTCTTCGCCTGGACGAAGATGTTCGCCAACACGGCGACGGGCATGACTTCGCTCGACGTCTTCACGCTCGGCTACTTCGTGATCACCTTCGGCGAACTCTGCCTGTCGCCCATCGGCCTGTCGCTGATGACGCAGCTGGCGCCGACGTCGATCCAGGGCCTGATGATGGGCATGTGGTTCCTGGCCAGCGCCTACGGCCAGTACGTGGCCGGCCTGCTGGGCGCCGGCATGTCGACAGCCGATGCCGCCGCGCCGGCGATGGTCAAGCTGTCCGCCTACACCGACGGCTACCGGCAGCTGGGCATCTACGCGCTGATCTCCGGCGCGGTGCTCATCGCCCTGTCGCCAATGGTGCGCAGGTTGATGAAGGGCGTGCACTAGTTGAAGGGCGCGCCATAGGCGGCGCGACGAGTCGAAGAAGACGGCGGCGCCGGGCGGTGGAGCCCGGCGCCGCTTTTTCATGTCGGAGGGTGCCGGACTTGCGCCGGCGCAAGTGGGGTGAGGGCGCGCGTTCCGGGCACGACCCTTCCATGGGACGCTGCACCAAGTACCTGCCGCGTCGGCCGCAAGGCGGCCGGATCGAGCCGGCGGGACGCCATGCAGTCGATCGGGAAGGAGTCAACATGTCTGACAATTCACGTCAGCCGCCGGCGACAACTGAGGCCACCATCGTCGCCGCAGACACCCTCTTTCAGCGAGTTGTCGAGATCGTATCCGGTGCGCAGGGCCGCGTTGCGCGAGCCGTGGACACCACCATGGTCCAGGCCTATTGGGAGATCGGTCGGCAGATCGTCCTGGTCGAGCAGCAGGGGGGCATGCGGGCTGAATACGGCGAACAGGTTCTGGTCCACCTCTCGACGCGCCTAGGCGAACGCTTCGGCAAGGGTTTCAGCGTGCCACACCTCAAGCGTATGCGGCAGTTCTTCCGAGTCTATGCTTCGAAGGGCATCCAATCAGAACTGCCGGGTGAAAATGATTTTCAACAAATTGGCTCCACACTGTGGAGCCAATTGGCGCCGGGGGTGCAACCACATTTTCGACAAGAGCTTAGCTGGTCTCACTTCCGTCTGCTGATGGGCGTTTCCGACGCGTCAGCCCGCTCCTTCTACGAACTCGAAGCCGCCACCCAAGGTTGGTCCGTCCGCGAACTCGAACGCCAGATCGCCTCCCACCTCTACGAGCGCCTCGCCGCCAGTCGCGACAAGGACGATGTCCTCGCGCTCGCCCACAAGGGCCAGGAACTCCTCACTCCCCAAGACGTCATCAAGGACCCGGTCGTCCTCGAATTCCTCGGCCTGCCCGAACGCCCCCAGTGGCGCGAACGCGATCTCGAACAGGCGATCATCGACCACCTGCAGGAATTCATGCTCGAACTGGGCAAGGGCTTTTGCTTCATCGCGCGGCAGAAGCGCATCACGCTCGACGGCGACCATTTCTTCGTCGACCTGGTGCTCTACAACCGCCTGCTCCGGTGTTTCGTGGTGATCGACCTGAAGCTCGGCAAGCTCACGCACCGCGATCTTGGGCAGGTGCAGATGTACGTGAACTGGTTCGACCGCACCCAGCGCGAGGCGTACGAGGAGCCCACTATCGGCATTGCCCTCTGCTCCCGAAAGAACGACGCCGTCGTCCGCATGACGCTGCCGGAAGGAGAGAACCGCATCGTCGCGGCGCGCTATGAAATGGTGATGCCGACCCCCGAGCAGATCGAGCAGGCCGTGCTCGACGGCCGACGCGCGGCCGAGCGGCGGAACTGACGGCGGACTTGCGCCGGCGCAAGTCCGCCCGGCGGAACCCTCCGGCATCACTTGCGCCGGCGCAACTCCCCCGGAACCATCGGCGTCGCGCCCGGTACAACCGCTTCCCGGCGCGCCACGTGCGCCCGGGGCGATTCGTTTCTAACCTGAGCGCCCGTAAGGCGTGTCCCCGACAGGAGAGTGACCCGGATGCCCGGAGGTCCATACATGTTCAAGGTCCTGATTCTCATTACCCTGGTGCTGGGCTCGGCCAGCCTGGTGGCCTGGCTGACCTCCGAACGGCCGGCCCCCCAGCGGGTGCGCCCCGAACCGGGCGTGTCCGGCCGCGTCGTGGGCGCCATCAGCGCGCCGCTGGCCATGGCGGCCTACCGCGACGGCGGGTCCGGGAAGGCCCAGGCGGCCCCCGATTCGGCCGCAGGCGGCGGTGGGTCGGGCGCCGCGCAGCCACCCCAGAAAGTGAAGAAGACCGCCGCGGAATGGCGCGCCATCCTGGGCGAGCAGGCCTACAACGTGACCCAGTGCAGTGCCACCGAAGCCCCGTTTACCGGCAAGTACTGGAACAATCACGAGGCCGGGACCTACCTGTGCGTGGCCTGCGGCCAGGTGCTGTTCAGCAGCGACACCAAGTTCGACTCGGGTTCGGGCTGGCCCAGCTACTTCCGGCCGGCGGCCGAGGGCGCCATCACCGAGCACGAGGACTCCACGCTGGGCATGCGCCGGGTCGAGGTCACCTGCAGTCGGTGTGACGCCCACCTGGGGCACGTCTTCCCGGACGGGCCGAAGCCGACGGGCCTGCGGTACTGCATCAACTCGGCCGCGCTGGATTTCAAACCGGCGGACGGGGTCGGCAAGTAGGCGCCCCGGGCAGCCGCGCAGTCGGCCGCAAATCCGTTGCCAATAACCGTTTGAGGGCCGCCGTCCACCCGCTATAATGACCCCGCAAGACGATCGCGCGCCGGGCGTCCCCTCGCCCGGTGCCGCCCCCCCCTGGACGACGGGAGCCACCGGTGAAAGACGTGACGGCCATCATCCTGGGCGGCGGGCGCGGCCAGCGCCTGTACCCGTTGACGCTGCAGCGCAGCAAGCCGTCGGTCGCGTTCGCCGGCAAGTACCGCCTGATCGACATCCCCATCAGCAACTGCATCAACTCGGGCGTGAAGAAGATCTTCGTGCTGACGCAGTTCCTGTCGGCGAGCATGCACCGCCACATCATGCAGACCTATGCGTTCGATGCGTTCACCGACGGCTTCGTCGACATCCTGGCCGCCGAGCAGACGCCCGATCGCTCCGACTGGTTCCAGGGCACCTCCGACGCCGTGCGCGCGACGATGCACCACACGATGTACTACAAGACGTCGCAGGTGGTCATCCTGGGCGGCGACCACCTGTATCGCATGGACTACGCGCAGATGGTGCGCTTCCACCGCGAGATGGGCGCCGACATCACGCTGGCGGTGTACCCGGTGTCGCGCGAGGACGCGCCGCGCATGGGCCTGCTGAAGGCCAACGAGATGGCCGAGGTGACCGAGTTCGTCGAGAAGCCGCAGGATCCCGACGTGATCGACCAGTTCCGCGCGCCGCGCGAGCTGTTCGCCGCGCGGGGGATGGTGGCCGACGCCGACACCTACCTGGGCTCGATGGGCATCTACGTGTTCGAGCCGCACGTGCTGCACGAGCTGCTGCAGGACGAATCGAAGACCGACTTCGGCAAGGAAGTGATTCCCGACGCCATCGGGAAGATGAAGGTGGTGGCCTACCCGTTCAGCGGCTACTGGCGCGACATCGGGACCATCTCGTCGTTCTTCGAGGCGAACCTCGACCTGGTGGACAAGAACCCGCCGCTGAACCTGCACCAGGGCGCGTGGCCGTTCTACACGCGCATGCGCGCATTGCCGCCGTCGCGCATCATCGAGTCGCAGATCGAGAATTCGCTGGTGGTGGAGGGCTCGACGATCACCGGCGCGCACATCGACCATTCGATCGTGGGGATCCGCGCGCGCATCCGCAAGGGCGCCTTCCTGAAGGACGTCATCCACATGGGGGCCGACTTCTACGAGGGCGAGCAGCTGCTGTTCGGCAAGCACCAGCCCGGGGCCAACCTGCCGCCGCTGGGCGTGGGGCGCAACTGCCGCATCGAGCGCTGCATCATCGACAAGAATGCGCGCATCGGCGACGGCGTGGTCATCCGCGCGCAGCCGGACGTGAAGGAGCATCGCGACGAATACCGCTGGATCCGCGACGGCGTGACCGTGATCCCCAAGGGAACGATCATCCCGCCGGGCACCATCCTCTGACCGGGAGCCGTCCGTGCGACGCCAGTCGTCGATGCTGCCGCTGCTGCTGACGTGCGCCCTGCTGTTGGCGTGCGCCCGGCCTTCGACGGCCGTCGCCCAAGGTGCCGTCGCCCAAGATGATGTCACCCACGGCGCCGTCGTCTTCCCGGACTCGCTGCTGCTGGACACGCCCGACTTCACCGACCTGCGCCTCGAGCTGCTGACCCTGGACGCCGCGCGCGTGGCCGAGACGGCCTGGGACCTGGCGCCGCGCCTGGTCGAGCTGGATCGACCCGACCTGCTGGCCGACTTCCTCGTGTTCTGGGACGACCGCTGCGGCGAGTCGGAGCCGCTGGCGCGTACGCGCGTCCTGGCGGCGATCTGGGACGGCGCCTTCGATGAGAGCGTGTACGACGGGAACATCGCCGCGCATCTCGAAGCGTGGGAGACACGCGAAGCCGCCACGCTGACGACCGGCCGGAACGAGTTCGACGCCTTCATGTCCGCGTTCGCCGACCAGTTGCTGCCGCACCAGGTCACGGGTTCACTGGCCGAGTATTTCTGCCTGGAGTACAGCTGGCGCCTGGACGAAGCCGCTGCGTTGCTGGCCGAGGACCAGCTGGCCGAGACATGGCTGCGCTGGTACCGCGACCACCCCGAGCAGGCGCGCGACCAGGCGCTGGGCCTGGACTACGTTGCCGACGAAGATGACGGCGGCGGCGACAGCGGCATCAACCCGGACGGGCCGACCAGCCTGATGGTGACCGTCGGCAGTTGGCGGCCGCTGGGCGACGTGGCCCTGGTCGGGAACAAGGTCCTGGTGGGCGTCCTGCTCGAGCAGCGCCTGCCGGGGTGGTTCCTGCGGGTACCGGTGGAGGTGCGCGCCGGGCGGTCCCAACGGCCCTACGTGGTGGCGCACGACGGGATCCGGGACTGGTCGGACCGGTTCGACGCCGTCTACCTGGGACTGGAACTGGGGCGACCGGTGGTACGCACGGGCCCCGTCACGTTCGACATCTTCGGCGGGCTGGGCTACGACAGCGTGCGCCCGTTCCTCAAGCGGGACTTCGTCCTGGGGACGATGAACGCCAACCTGGGCGTCGGGGTCCGGTGGCAGCAGCCGGGGCGGTCGGTGGTGTTCGGCCTGGACGCCCGCCGGGAGTGGCTGGGCCCCCGCAACGACACCCAGGACGCCCGGGACGACGCCTCCGATTCCCTCTCCGGCGGGGCCTTCAGCCTGCGCCTGGGGGCGGGTTTCCGCTTTGGCCGCCCGACAGCCCCCGGCGACGGAACTTTCTAAAGTAACCTGTTATCCTGCCGATTGTTGCCGGGTTGGGAACAGGCCGGCGCGACCGCGGACAGGCGGTCGCGTATGTGCTGTCATCATCCCGGGGGACAACCCGCCTTGTCGTCCATGCACGACCTGCCGATTCGCACCAAACTCAGGTGGATCCTGGGCGTGTCCGTCACCGTGGCCGTCCTGATGGTCAGCCTGGTGATGACCGTCTACGACCACTACAGCTTCCGCGCGCGCCTGTCCCGCGAACTGGAGATCACCGCCGAGGTGTTCGGCAGCACGTGCGCCGCGGCGCTGATGTTCGACGACCACACCGTGGCCAGCGAGATCCTGCAGTCGATGCGCGCGAACCCCGCCATCGTCGAAGCCTGCCTGTTCGACAAGAGCGGCAAGCTGTTCGCGAGCTTCTCGCGCGATCCGGGGCAGGTGCCCGAGTCGCACGAGTCCGGGGAGCCGCGCACCGTCTTCGACGGGACCGGCATGGACGTCTACCGCACTGTCGCCTTCGACGGCGAGCGCATCGGCGTCATCCACCTGCGCAAGAGCCTCGAGTCGGCGCAGGCGCGTTTTTTCAGCATGGTGATGATCCAGCTGGGGGCGATGGTCCTGGCGCTGCTGGTGGTGCTGGCGCTGTCCGAGCGGCTGCAGCGGCTGATCACGCGGCCGCTGGGCGAACTGGTCAAGGTGGCGCGGCGCGTGTCGGCCGAACAGGATTTCTCGCTGCGCGCGCAGCGGACGAGCGGCGACGAGACGGGCACGCTGGTCGAGGCGTTCAACGACATGCTCGAGCAGATCCGCGAGAAGACCGTCGCCAAGGAGAACGCCGACGCCGCCAACCTGGCCAAGAGCGAGTTCCTGGCCAACATGTCGCACGAGATCCGCACGCCGATGAACGGCATCCTGGGCATGACCGGCATCCTGCTGGACACCGACCTGAACGACGAACAGCGCGGATATGCGCGCATCGTCTTCGATTCGGGCCAGTCGCTGATGGCGATCATCAACGACATCCTGGACTTCAGCAAGGTGGAGGCGGGCCGCCTGGAGATCGAGCCGGCGCCGTTCCACATGCATCGCCTGCTGGCCGAAGTGACCGAACTGATGCGCGGCACGGCCGAGGCCAAGGGCCTGCGCATCGCGTGCCGGCTGTCGCACGGCGCGCCGGGGGCCGTGGTCGGCGACGCCGGGCGCATCCGCCAGATCGTCACCAACCTGGTCAACAACGCGATCAAGTTCACCGAGAGCGGCAGCGTGGCGATCGAGGGCGCGTGGCGCGAGGGCCCCGGCGGCGTCACGGTGTGGACGATCAGCGTCACCGACACGGGCATCGGCATCCCGCCCGAGCGGCTGCCCGACCTGTTCCAGCGCTTCACGCAGGCCGACTCGTCGACGACGCGCCGCTACGGCGGCACCGGCCTGGGCCTGGCGATCAGCCGGCAGCTGGCCGAGTTGATGGAGGGCTCGCTCGACGCGGAGAGCAGCGTCGGGCAGGGCTCCAGCTTCCGGTTCGAGGTGCCGCTGCCCCGTGCGTCCGAGGTGGAGATCGCGCAGGCCGAACTGGACGGCAACCCGCTGGGCGGCGAACCGGTCGTGCCGGCCGGCAGCCTGCACGGGTGCCGCGTCCTCGTCGCCGAGGACAACCCGTTCAACCAGAAGGTGGCGCAGTACATCCTCGAGAAGATCGGCGTGCGCGTCGACATGGTGGCCAACGGCCGCGAGGCCGTGCAGATGCTGGAGAACTTCGAGTACGACCTGGTCTTCATGGACTGCCAGATGCCCGAGGTGGACGGCTACGAAGCCACCGGCCGGATCCGCCGCATGGACAGCCGTGCGGCCCGTACCCCCATCATCGCCATGACGGCCCACGCCATGGCCGGCGACCGCGAGCGCTGCACCGCTGCGGGCATGGACGACTATCTCAGCAAGCCGGTGCGCGCTGAACTCGTCACCGAAATGCTCCGTCGCTGGGTGCTGGGCGAGGGCCTGCCTGCGGGGGCGGTCGCGGGCGTTTCGGACAAGGCGGTCACGGCGCCATCCGGACCGGTGCCGGTCTTGTTGGCTCTCTAATTTGTTAATTTTGAATATGTTACCTCGTTTTTCACAATCGGACTGGCCAGCGCGCCGGCCCATCAGTATTGTGAACATAGTTATCATTTCCAATGATGGGCCCGCCGGTTGCTGAACGCCGGTGGCCATCTCCGCCCGGTCCACGGAGACATCGTCATGCACAGCGAACGCATCCTCGAGAAGTTCGAGTTCTACCGGAACGCCCGTCCCGAATTCCAGGAGAAGGTGCGCGGCGCGGGGCAGCTTGTGCGCGTCAAGCCCGGCGGCTACTTCGTCTGCGAAGGCGACCACGCGCCGGGCGTCGGCCTGATCGGCCAGGGTGCGCTGCGCGTCTACAAGTCGAGTGCATCGGGTCGCGAGATCACGCTGTACTGGGTGCGCGCCGGCGAACTGTGCCTGCTGAACCTGCTGGGCGCGCTGACGGGCGTGACGTCGCCGGCCAGCGCGCGCGTGGAAGAGGAAGTGGTCGCGCTCGTGATCCCGCCCGACACGTTCCGCGGCTGGATCGGCGCCGAGCCGTCGCTGCGCACACACGTGTTCTCGATCATGGCCGCGGGCATGACCGAGGTGATGTCGCTGGTCGAGGAGATCGCGTTCAAGAAGCTGGACCTGCGCCTGGCGCAGTACCTGTCCGACGGCTTCTTCGGCCCCGGTGGCGTGCGCGAGCTGCAGGTGACCCACGAGGCCATCGCCGCCGAGCTGGGCGCCGCCCGCGAGCCGATCAGCCGGCTGCTGAAGGACTTCGAGAACCAGGGCGCCATCCTGCTGGGACGCGGGCGCATCACGCTGAACGACGCTGAGGGGATGCGGGCACTCGTGGCCAGCGCCGACTAGTGGCGAGCAGCGACTAGTGGCCTGTAGGGGCTTGCGCAACCGCATCCCCCGCAATCGCTTACGGAATTTTGAAAAAAAAGGCCGCCATGTGTGACCACGGTCACAGATGGCGGTTTCGCTTCTGAGTATCGTTATCCCCGAAGAGAGATTCAGGACGGCAGGTGTGGCGGTCCCGTCCCAAGGTGGGCAACCTGCGCGACCGACGGTGGGCGCATCGCCCGCGACCCTTCTGTCGGGTGCATCGACGGGACCGCCTTTCTCCAGCCCCTGACCCCCGGCCGCCTGCGGCCGCGGCTGGCGGGGAGTGCGGTGACGGGGGAACGATGCACGGCCTTGCGACAAGAATCACGCGACCCTGGTCGCGGCTGGCCAGCGGAGCGATGCGGAGATCGGTGGGAGTGGCCCTGGCGTTGGCGGTGCATTGGACCGCGGCCGACAACGCCATGGCCCTCCCCCGGTACACCGCGCAGTACGGCCAGGATTGCCGGCTGTGCCACGTGAACCCGACGGGCGGCGGGCTGCGCAACGCCTACGCGACGCAGGTCCTGGTGCCCACGGAACTGGCGGGCGGCACGGGACGGCCATCGACGGGGGACGTCGCCGGCGTCGCATTGCCGGTCGACGTGACGTTCGGCGCCGACCTGCGCACGCTCGCCTGGATGCAGGAGGGCGGCCCGAGCATGCTGCTGGCGATGCAGGGCGACGTCTACGTCGGCATTGCCGCGCCCGGCGACATCCAGATCTACGCCGAAATGGGCCCGCACGAGGCCGAGGTGTTCGGCCTGGCCTACGGCATCATCCCGCACGGCTACCTCAAGGCGGGGCGCTTCACGCCCGACTACGGCTGGCGCTTCGACGACCATCGCCAATTCTCCCGACGTTACCTGTTTACGCCCGACGGCATCGACGAGCCGCACGCCCTGCTGGGCGAAGGTGTCGAGGCCGGCATCGCCGTGGGCGGGTTGTCGGCGACGACATCCGTGATCCAGGGCGGCGCGGAGATCGGCGACGCCTGGGCGGCGCGCGCGCTGATGCGCCGCGAAGTGGGCGCGCTGCGTGTCGGCGTCGGTTCGTCGGTGTGGCAGCGCGGCGTCGGTGCGGGGGGGCGTCGCGCCGCGGGCGCGTTCTGGTACGCGTCGGCCGGCCCGTGGGCGTGGCTGGGCGAAATCGACGAGACCCGCGGCGACGGGCGACGCGGCCGGCTGGTGACGCAGGAGGTGACCCTCGACGTGCAGCGCGGCCTGGCGCTGCGCGCGGTGTACGGGTTCCAGGATCCCGATCGCGAACTGCAGAGCGGCGCACGGTACCGCGTCGGCGCCGGCGTGGCCTGGTTCGCGCGGCCCGGCATGGGCCTGCAGGCGATGGCCAGCCACTGGCGCGTGGACCAGGGTCTCGACGTCGCCGACAGCGATCACAACGACGCCGAGCTGGTGGTGCACTTCCTGTACTGAACAGGCCTCGACAGTCGAAGGGGTGGACGATGATGAAGCGGACGTTCGTGGCGATGTCGCTGGCGCTGGCCGTGCTGGCGGTCTGGGCGCCCACGCAGGCGGCCACCGCGCGCTGGCAGGTGAAGCCGGGTGAGGGCACGCGCGTCGAGTTCGTCTCGAAGGCGCCCATGGAGACGTTCACCGGCCGGACGAAACTGGTGAGCGGCGCCTGCACCTGCGACATCGCGCGGCTGGTGGGCGACATCACCCTCGAGGTCGCTGTCGACATGGCCTCGTTCGACACGGGCCTGTCCAAGCGCAACCAGCACATGCGCGAGAACCACCTGCACACCGACCGCTTCCCGCAGGCCTGGCTGCGCGGGGGCGTGCTCAAGGCGATCGCTGCTTCCGACCTGCCGGTGGGCGGGGCCGTCAGCGTCGAGTTCTCGGGGGAGCTCGACCTGCACGGCGTCCGCCGGCCGGTGGTCGTGCCGCTGGAACTGTCGCGCCCGACCGAGGGCACGATCGTCGTGAAGGGCGCCTTCCCGGTCCGCCTGGCGGATTACGGCATCCCGCGCCCGCAGATGCTGCTGATGAAGCTGGCCGAGGAACAGCTCGTCCGCGTCGCCCTCACCCTCGAGAGGACGCCATGATGCGCACCAGGAGGCAGCCCCGCGGGGCAACGGCTTTGCCGGTTCAAGCGTCGTCGCAGTCATCACAAGTACTCATGGCGACGCTGGGCGCGCCGGTGGTTGGTGGGGCCCTGATCCTGGCTTTCCTGCTGGCGCTCGCAGGGTGCTCGGACAGCGGTGACCCGACCGGCGCGCCGCCAATCGAGATGACGCCGACCGCGACGTACGCGGCCGACGTGCAGCCGATCTGGGATGCGCACTGCACATCGTGCCATGGGGCGGTTGCCAGTGCCGGCATGGACCTGCGCTCGACGGCGGGAACGGCGATGCTCGTGGGCGTCGCGTCGGCCACCTACGGCGGCTCGCGCGTGGCGCCGGGCAGCCCGTCGACGTCGGTGCTGTACCTGAAGCTGCAGGGCGATGCGTCGACCGGCGACCGCATGCCGCTGGGTGGGGCGGCGCTGTCGGCGGGAGAGTTGGAGAAGGTGCGGCTGTGGATCGTCGGCGGGGCGCTCGACAACTGACCAGAAGACCCGTGGGGATGGGTCGGGGCGGCGCTGGCTTTCGGGCCACGCCGCCCCGTGATCTTTAAACAAGAGCAGTGATTGTCGAAGGAATTGCGCCGGCGCAAGTGGCGGCGCAACTGGCAACGTGGCGGCCGACAATTGGCGTCGCAGAATCGCCGCCCATCCTTAGTGACACCCCCCTCAAATCCCCCCGCTGTCCAGCCCTTCCCACAAATACCACGACCCGATCGACCGGTACGGCCGCCACGGCTCGGCGATGGCCGCCAGCTGCGCGGGCGTCGCGTGCCCGCCCAGCCCGTACAGCTTGCCGGCAGCCGCGCGCAAACCCAGGTCGCCGGTGGCCAGCACGTCGAGGCGGCCGAGGTGGAAGATCAGGTGCATGTGCGCCGACCACTCGCCGATGCCGCGCACCGTCGTCAGCGCCTCGATCACCGCGTCGTCGTCCATCCGCCTCAGAGAGCGCAGGTCGAGCCGCCCGTCAGCCACGCGCGCGGCCAGGTCGTGCACGTAGCCGGCCTTCGCGTTCGAGAGGCCGACCGAGCGCAAAACAGTCGGGTCGATGGCGAGCATCTGCGCGGGCGTCGGGTAGCCGGGGCCGGGCACCAGGTCGCTTACGCGGCCGGCGATGGTCTGCCCCGCCTTCAACGAGAGCTGCTGGTGGATGATGGCGGTCACCAGCGATTCCCACGGCGGCCGCGTCCGGTCGGCGCGCGCCAGGTACGGACCATGGCGGCGGATGAGCGCGCGCATCTTCGGGTCCACCTTGCAGAGGTGGGCCAGGCCGCGCGCGTGTTCCTCATCGCGCACCCAGCCCTCGTCGTGCAGCAGCCGCGCCTTGAGCGGCAGGCCGCCGGCCGACGAGAAGCCGGTCAGCGAGCCGTCGGCCCCGACGCAGCGGTGGCAGGGCACGATGATGGGCACCGGGTTGGCGCCCATGATGCGGCCCACGGCACGCGAGGCGGTCGGCCGGCCGCAGGCCTTCGCCAGTTCACCGTACGTGACGACGCTGCCGCGCGGCACCTTTCGCAGGCGGCGCCAGACCTGGCGGGCGAACTCGGGGGCATCGCCGTCGTCGACGGGGATGTCGCGGTAGTCGTCGTCGCCGCCGGCCAGGCCGGCGCGCAGCCGGGCCGCGAGCGCGGCGACGGGGGCGGCCGGGCGCGCGACGTAGGGCAGGTCGGGGCACCGCTCGGCGAGCGACTCCCGGGCGGTGGCGGCGTCGGGCTGGCCGATCTCGAGCCGGCAGATACCGCGCGGCGTCCAGGCCAGGCCGACCGGGCCGCGCGCGGTGGAGAACACGTGTTGTCCGGAGCCGGGCAGGCGCATCGCGGGGTGCCTTTCGGGCGCAGTGGGACTATATTCCGCGGGCGGCCGCGCGGCCGCTGCGGGCCATGATAACACACGGACGGAGGCGGCACCCGTGTCAGCGCGCGATGAAGATCTCGATGATGGCATCGACGGGGATGACGACGATCGCGTCGTCTTCCGTGTGGCCGTCACAGCGGCCGATGTGCTGCGCGTGATGGTCGTGCGCGGCATCGTTTTCCACGACGAGCAGGGCGTGGGCTGGTCGGACGAGTTCGACGACGCCGACGCCGCCGCAGTGCATGTGCTGGGCGAGTGCGACGGGCAACCGGTGGCCAGCGGCCGCCTGTGCCTGCTGGACGGCGGCTGGGCCAAGCTGGGGCGCGTCGCGGTGCGCGAGCAGTGGCGCGGGCGCGGCATCGCGCACGGCATGGTGGGCGTGCTGATGCAGGAGGCCGCGCGCCTGGGCGTGACGAAGCTGAAGCTGCACGCGCAGGTCTACCTGGAGGACTTCTACGCCGGCTACGGCTTCACGCGGCAGGGCGGCGTCTTCGACGAGTGCGGCATCGACCACATCCTGATGACCCGGGAATCGTAACGACGAAGAGGACGCGACCCGTGTACCTGTACCAGCAGCGCCGCCGCTTCTATGCCCAGACCGCCGCCGGCGTCGAGGAACTGGCTGCCGCAGAGCTCAAGCAACTGGGCGCCAAGCGCGTGCAGCCCGGCAAGCGCGGCATCATCTTCAGCGCCGACCCCGATGTCCTGTGCCGCGTGAACTACCGCGCGCGGCTGATCTCGCGCGTGCTGGCGCCGCTGGTCGAGTTCCCCGCGTCCACGCCCGAGGCACTGTACCTGGGCGCCAAGAAGATCGACTGGACGCGGCTGATGACGCTGGACCAGACGTTCGCGATCTTCGCCAACGTCTACCGCAGCGAGATCTCGCACAGCAAGTACGCGGCCCTGAAGGTGAAGGATTGCGTGGCGGACATGTTCCGCGCGCGGTACTACGGCAAGCGGCCCGACGTCGACACGCAGGATCCCGACCTGTCGATCGGGGTGCACATCCTCGACGACATGGTGACCATCTTCATCGACTGCTCGGGCGGCTCGCTGCACCGGCGCGGCTACCGGATGGACGCAGTCGAGGCGCCGATGCAGGAGACGCTGGCCGCGGCGATCCTCGACATCGCGAAGTGGGACGGCAAGCGGCCGCTGTACGACCCCATGTGCGGCTCGGGCACCTTCCTGGCCGAGGCCTGGCTGAAGGCCGGCAACATCCCGGCCGGCTGCCTGCGCAAGAAGTGGGGCTTCCAGATGCTGCCGGACCACGACAAGCGCACGTGGATCAAGGTGAAGCTGGAGGAAGACAACGCCATCCGCACGGTGCGGGGCGGGCAGATCCGCGGCAGCGACATCAATCCCGCCGCCGTCGAGATGACGCGCCACAACGTCGCGCGCATCCCCACCGGCGATGAGTTGCGCGTACGGACGATGGACTACCGCGACATCGACGCTATCGAGAACAGCGTGATCATCTGCAACCCGCCCTACGGCATCCGCATGCAGCCCGAAGCCGACATGAAGCCGTTCATGCGCGAGTTCGGCGACTTCCTGAAGCAGAAGTGCAAGGGCTCGGACGCCTACATCTACGTGGGCGACAAGGAGCTGGCCGGCGAGCTGGGGCTGAAGCCCGCGTTCCGCCTGCCGCTGGCCAACGGCGGCCTGGACGGGCGGCTGATGAAGTTCGAGTTATACTAGGCGGCACGTTCCTTATTCACGCCCCGGTCGGAAGAGGACCACCATGCACAACGACAAGCACCACGATCGCGATGATCACGACGAGAAGCCCGCGAAGATGCGGCCGCCCGTGCTCGTCATCTCGAACCAGGGGATGGGCCACGCGCCCGTCGAGCTGGGCCTCAAGCTGATCAAGACATACCTGGGCCTGCTGGATGCCGACAATCGGCAGCCGAGCGCCATCTGCCTGTATGGCGAGGGCGTGAAGCTGGCCATCGAGGGCTCGCCCGTGCTGGACGAGTTGCGCGCGCTGGCGACCAAGGGCGCCCGGGTGGTCGTGTGCACCACGTGCCTGAACCACTTCGAGGCGCTGGACAAGCTCCAGGCCGGCGAGGCCGGGACGATGAAGGACATCATCGAGCTGCAGTGGGCCGCCAAGAAGGTGGTCACGCTCTAGGGCGTACCAGGGCCGGCGGGCCGGGACCGGGTGGGCGGTTGCGGGCATCCGGGAGTGTCGTTAAGGTGAGGACTGCCCGTCGGCGCGGCCGGCGGGGCAGCAGCGGAGTGCATCCATCACGAGTCACCCCCGACCGGAGCGGCCTTGAACAGCGATTGCCACGATGATCGTGCGCGCCCGCCGCGGGAATCCGTTTTCCCGGAGGCCATGCCCGACGCGACCTCCGGAGAACAGCTCGTGCGCCCCTGCGACATCAAGGGGATCCTGCACAGTCACAGCCGCTGGACCAACGGCGCGCACTCGCTGGCCTCGATGGTCTCGACCGCGCAGGAGATCGGGCTCGAGTACCTCGGCATCAGCGACCACTTCCGCAGCACGACCCACAACGACGGCCTGGACATGCAGGCGGCGCAGGTGCAGCGCCAGGAGATCGAGCGCCTGCGTGCGCTGAACCCCGCCTTCGACATCCTGCAGGGCGTGGAACTGGACGCCAACGATGATGGCAGTTTGCCCCTGGACGAGGCCACGCTGTCGTGGTTCGACTTCGTGATCGTCTCGTTCCCGGCCAACGGCGGGTTCGATTCCGGGCGCCTGACCGACCAGATCCTGCGCGTGGTCGCGCACCCGCGCGTGGCCATCCTGGGCAAGCCGATGAGCGAGTTCATGCTGCAGGGCGCCAAGGCGGGCGTCGACATCCGGCGCGTGCTCGAGGCCGCCGCCGCCCACGACACGGCGGTCGAGGTGACGGCCAACCCGTCCTGCGCCGAACTGGACTGGAGCAATTGCCGGCTGGCGCAGGAGCTGGGCGTGCGGCTGGCGATCAGCCCCGATGCGCATCGCGCGGCGCGGCTGGTCGACTATCGGCACGGGGCGGAAATGGCGCGGGCGGCGGGAGTCTGCTGCAATTCGATCCTCAACACGCTGGACCACTTCGAGGTGCGTCGCTACCTCGCGCGCGGGCGCTAGCGCGCCGCCGGCTCCACGGGCTGGGCGCTGTCATTCTTGACGATCTCCCATTTGCGCATCATGTCCAGCAGCATCGCCTTGGTGATCGGCTTGCTCAGGAAGTCGTCCATCCCGGCGGCGAAGCACGCCTTGCGGTCGCCGCTGAGCGCATTGGCCGTCATGGCGATGATCGTCACGGCGCCGGCGGGCTGGGGCAGTTCGCGGATGTGGCGCGTGGCCTCGTAGCCGTCCATCACCGGCATCTGGCAGTCCATCAGCACCAGGTCGTAGCCGCCCTCGCGGGCCATCGCCACGGCCTCAACGCCATTGGCGGCCACCTTCGTGTTGCAGCCCAGCAGGCTGAGCATCGCCACAGCGACCTTCTGGTTGAACGGATTGTCCTCGGCCAGCAGCACGCGGGGGCCGGCGGCCGGCGCGGGATCGACCTCGAGTTCCCTGTCGCACGTTTCGGCCAGGTCGATCGGTGCGGGCGACCGTGGTTGCGCCGCCGGCAGCGCCTGTGCCGCAGAATCGGCCAGCAGCGCGGCCAGGCGCGGCACCAGGACGGGCTTGGCGAGCGTCTGTTCGTAGCCCTTCTCGCCCATCTCCACCTCGTCGACCTGGCTGGTCAGGCGGGTGAGCAGGATGACGTGCGGCGTGTGGCGCGGCGCCAGACGCGCGATGTACGGGCGCAGGTCGGGCAGCGGACTCTCCAGGGCGGCCTCATGGTCGAAGAACAGGTGCGTGAACGGCAGGTCGGTCGCTGCCGCCCACCCGCCGGCCTGGTCCAGAGCCTCGGGGCCGCCGGCGATGACGCGCCCGGTATGGCCGAGCAGGCGCGCCTTCTCCAGCAGAACCTCGCCCGTCAGCGTGTGCTGCGTGACGACGAGCAGGTTGGCGGGGTTGTGGGCCACGACCGGCACGGCCGGGCCCCGCAGCGCCGGCAACCGCAGCGTGAACTCGAACGTCGAGCCTGCGCCCGGCGTGCTGCGCGCAACGATCGTCCCGTCCATCAGCGTGACCAGTTGCTGGGAGATGGCCAGGCCGAGGCCCGTGCCGCCGTAGCGGCGCGTGGTGCCGGCCTCGGCCTGCGTGAATTTCTCGAAGATCCGCGCGAGCGACTGCTCGGGGATGCCGATGCCCGTGTCGGTGACGGCGAAGCGCAGGTCGACGTGGTTGTCGCCGGCGCCCACCGGCTCGATGTTCAGGTAGACGTGGCCTCGCTGCGTGAACTTGACGGCGTTGTTCAGCAGGTTGATCAGCACCTGGCGCAGGCGGCAGGGGTCCAGCAGCACGCGCTGCGGCACGCCCGGGGCCAGGCGGCAGACCATCTCCAGGCCGGCGCTCTGCGCGGTGAAGGCGATCAGGCCGGCGACCTCGTCGACCAGCGACGGCAGGTCGGTGTCGACCAGGTCGAGTTCGAGCTGGCCGGCCTCGATCTTCGAGAGGTCGAGGATGTCGTTGATCAGGCTCAGCAGCGCGGTGCCCGAGACGCGGATCATCTCGAGGTACTGGCGTTGCCGCGGCGTGGGGTGCATGTCGCAGAGCAGGTCGGCCAGGCCGATGACGCTGTTCATGGGCGTGCGGATCTCGTGCGACATGTTGGCCAGGAACTCGCTCTTGGCGCGGTTGCTGGCCTCGGCGGCCTCGCGGGCCTGCACCAGCGAGCGCTCGACCTCGTGCTTCGACCACACGGTGATGAACAGGTCGGCCACCGTATGCACCAGGTTGATCTGTTCCTGCGTCCAGCCACGGGCCGTGTCGCTGTCAACGCCCACGAAGCCGAACACCTGGTGGTCGCGGATGATGGGCGCGGCCAGGAACGCGGCGCGCGAGGTGCCCCAGGTGTCGAGGAACCGCTGGGGAATGCTGGCGTGGCGGCGCAGGTCCTCGCTCATCACCGGGATCTTCATCTCGAACAGGCCCTGCAGCCACTCAAGGTCGGCAACCGGCATGAACGTGGGCGGCAGGTCGGTCAACTCGGCCTGCGGGTCGCCCCACACGTACTGGCGCACGGCCACGCTGGTCGAGGCGTCGAAGCGGTAGAGGAACGCGCGCGAGGTGCCGGTGAAGCGGCCCATGCGGCCGAGCACGCGGTCCATGATCTGTTCCATCTGCTCGCGACCGCAGTGCACGAAGGTCTGGAAGAGCGCGGCGGCGGTGTGCTCGTAGTCGAGCCGTGCAGCCAGGGCGCTCTCGGCGCGCATCTGCTCGCTGATGTCGATCGAGACGCCCAGCACCTGCGCGACGCCGCCGATGTCGGCGGGCAGCGGTTTCTTCATCGCGGCGATCCACATCGGCCGGCCGTCGGCGTTCGTGGTGTCGGTGACCGGCAGCGACCAGGGCTCGCCGCTGGCCAGCGTCTCGCGGTCCTCTTCCAGCCAGGCGCGCGCCTGATCGGCGTCAGGGTGCACCTCGAGCAGGTGGCGGCCCTCGACCTGGTCGACGGGCATGCCGTAGAAGTCGGCGACGGCCTTGTTGACCAGCGTGAAGCGCCCCGAAGCGTCGCGCGCGAAGATGAAATGCGGGATGGCGTCGATGACCGACCGCAGGTACTGGTGCTCGCGGCGCTGCCGGTGATGCTCGTGTTCGAGCAGGTGCGCGCGCCACAGCACGATGGTCGTGACGGCGAAGCCGGCGGCCATGAAGACCGCGCCCCATTCGGTGACGAGCCCCGATGCATGCAGCGCGATCGGCGACAGGAACGTCGCCGCCATCAGGAATGGGAACCGCAGCTTCGCGGGCAGGTTGTGGATCCGTCGCTTCACGTCACCTGTTGCTTCCGGTGATGGCCATGAACTTCCGGGGACGCCCCTTCGCGCCCGGATGTTCCCGTCTGCGATTGATCGGCGCGCGCCCGGCTAACTTGATCGTTGTTTACGGGTTATTCGGTTTGACAGGTGCGCGGAAATCGACAACCTGAGGGAGCGATCGGGACCAGTTCGGTGGGAGATCGGACCGGGACAATGTGGGCCCACCGCGCGGGTTGCAGGTGTCTGGAGGGTGCCGCCCACGGGGGCGCGGTTTCTGCGTGGGCAGGGGCAACCACGGCGAACCGGGCGGCGCAGGCACGCGCGCAGCCGGAACGGCCGGCCCCGACCCGCACCCGTGACGAGATGGGATCGAGGGGGCCCGGGCCCGACCGGCGCTGTCGCGGCCAGGGGCTGCCTGCCGGGCGGCGGCCCGGTCCCCACGCACAGCGGGGACCCGGCTGCGCCCGGGACGCCGTGGCGACTTATCATGAGGTGGGACATGGCATTACGGCAGTGGTGGGCTGTTTTCGGCGGGGTGTTGGTCGGGCTGGCTCTGGGTGCGGCGCCGCGGGTCTGGGCAGACCCGGCCGCGGTGGCGGGTGCCGATTCGACCGTTCCGTACCGTGGAACGCTGGAGGCGAGCTTCCCGTGGGCCGACGCGGCCACCGACACGACCCGCGTGGACGCTCCCCGGCTGAAGGTGGAAGAGCTGCTGGCGGACATCGGCCGCCGCCAGCGCGCCGACCGCGACAGCCTGCGCAGCGTCGCCGTGACCGCGGTGGTGACGGTCGTCCGCACCCCGGACGGCGGCGCCATCGACAGCACCGGCACCTGGTCGATCGAACAGACCGCCCTGCGCACCATCCAGGAGCGGGGCCGCCCCGACCGCATCGTGCGGCTGTGGGAGCGCAAACAGAAGATGAAGGACGGCGTCCTGCAGCCCGCGAAGGAGAAGGCCGTCGGCGCGCCGCGCTGGCAGCCGCAGGCGGCCGACATCGCGGCCGACCTGCCGTTCTCCGAAGGCAGCGCCGCCCGCTACCGCTACGCGCTGCGCGCGAGCACCCTGGTCGGCACGAGCCTCGTCCACGAGATCGACTTTGCGCCGCGCGACCGCTTCGCCCCTTTGCCATCGGGCACCATCTGGGTCGACATCGCCGACTGGGCCATCCGTCGCGTGGCGGCGCGCTTTGCGGACGCGGTGCCTTATCCGTGGATCCTGCGTGGCGTGCCGGACTACCGTCTGCGGCAGTCGCCGTGCGGTGGGGTGTGGTTCCCGGTCGCGGAGACGGCTCGCGTGGTGCTGCGCGACCTGCCGCTGGTGGACAGCGGCGGTGTGTATGATGTGCGGGTGGAGTTGCTGGACATCGTCATCAACGGGGAGCCGTGCGAGGACGAGGTGGCGGTGGCGGCGCCGGATACCGCTGAAGCAGTTGTCGATGAGGGCGTCGCGTTCTGGTCGGCGATCGATGGCGCGTGGGAGGCGGCGCTGCCGGCGACGCTGCATTCGGCGCCCGTACTTGCGCCGGCGCAACTCGACTCGCTTTCGCACGAGGGCGAGCGCATCCTTGCGGCGATGCCGTCGTCGCCACCGTGGCGCCTGCGCGTGCGGCCCCTGGCGCCCGCGTACAACCGCGCGCAGGGCTTCGCGCCGCGCGTGGGGCTGCGTTTCGGCCGCGTGGGCAGCCGGACGCGGCTGGACGCGCAGGGCGGCCTCGGCCTGACCGATCATCGCGCGATGTGGGGGCTGGGCGCGCAGGCGGCGCTCTCGAATGCGTTCACGTTCAGTGTTACCGGCGCGCGCGAGACGGCGGCGTTCGCCGGCGATGGCCGCGCCGGCTGGCGCTTCTGGTCGGCGGTGCTGTGGGGTGGCGACCCGAACCACTACTACGACCGCACGTCGTGGACCGCCGCGCTGGCGTGGCGACACGACGACGACGCGTGGCTGAAGGCGTCGGCCGAGCGCGCGCGCGAATTGCCGCTGGGCGTGCGCACGCGCTGGAACGTGGCCGGCCACGAGCTGTCGCCGGACGGCATGCGCGTGGCCGAGGCGCTGGATGATCGCGTGGTGCGGGTGGCGGGCGGCGGTCGGGTGGGCATCGTCACGTCACACGCCGCAGTGGCGCGGCACTGGCTGCGGGCGCGTGATGGCATCGGGGATGAGCGCACGCTGGACGAATGGCGCCTGAGTATGAAGGCGCAACGGCTGGACCCGCTGGGCGATCGGTGGACGTTGCGCGCGGGGGGGCGTGGCTTCAGCGGAGTTGCGCCGGCGCAACTGAAGGTCTGGGCCGGCGACTGGTGGCCAGGCGATGACGTGGACGCGGGCGGCGGCTCATTGTGCGGCTGGCCCGCCGGCACGCTGGCCGGCGATCACGGCGCGTGGGCTTCGCTGGCGGTGGACCTGAACGTGGATCCGTGGCGGTCGCTGCGCGTGCCTGGGTTGCGATCGTTGCGGCTGCAGCCGCTGGTGTTCGCCGAGTGGGCCGGGGCGTGGGGCGGGTCGGCAGTTGACGGCGCGGCCACGGGCTCGCGGGCGGATGTGGGGCTGGGGTTCAGCCGCCGGGTGGACCTGCCGCTGGTGGGGGCGGGCAGTCGGCTGGAAGTGCGGGCGGCGCGAGCGGTTGGCGAGGGGGCGGAGGGGCAGGATTGGCGGGTTGTGGTGGGGATCGGGAGGTGAGGGTTGACGGTTTCCCGTGGTCGCGGTAGTCTTACCAGTAAGACACAAGCCACGAGAGGCAGGTACCTTGAAGCCGTCCACTACGAAGATGTCCTCCAAGGGTCAGGTCGTCATCCCTGAAGAGATCAGGAACCAGCTTGGCCTGGTGCCCGGAACGCAATTCATCGTCATAGGAGACCGGGACGTGGTCATCTTGAAAGCGTTGAATCCGCCGTCACTGAGTGACTTCGACGGCCTGATCCGTGAGGCGCGTCGCCAGGCCAAGCGGGCCGGATTGACGAAGGCTGCGGTCAAGAAGGTGGTCAACGAACGGCAGTTGCTGCGAGAGTTGGCGGCGGGCGAACGGGACATTGCCGCGGGTGAAGGCCACAGCCTTGACGACGTGCTCAAGGAGGCCGACGCGTTGCTTGACGGCGGGAAGGCATGACGATTCGGCCCATGTCCGGGGCATTGAATCGATAACTGGCCGAAAACCAGACGTTCTTGACGCTGCCGAGCCCGCAGGTTATAATATCAGACGCTTCAAGCGGGGCCCGCCCGTGCCGATAGACATGGGCGTGACTGTTTGTGGCTGCGGATTCTGGTTCCTCGGTAGCTCAATGGTAGAGCATGCGGCTGTTAACCGCAGGGTTGTAGGTTCGAGCCCTACCCGAGGAGCCAATCCTTTTTCAGCGGAATTCGACATACCTTCCGGTTAACGACGTGGCCCGGGGCGAGAGCTCTCGGGCTTTTTGTTTATCCCCATGTTTGGCAACGGATTGCGCGGTTCTGGCGGGTGGGGTCGGAATCTCTGTTTTGGGAGGAGAGTTTGGGGGTCGGTGGGAACAGTCAGGGTTTACGACCGGACCCCGGTCGGTGGTAGAAAAACTCTCGGAATCTCTGTTTCACAACCCTCTCTGATTTAGCGCTCGGGGGGCTTGTGGCGTCCGATCGTAACCGTCACTCCTAGCGATGCATGCACCGTCATGATACGATCAACCGGTTCAACGGACGTATTCGACCCTGTTGAGCCCAAGACTGGCTACCCAAGGCGAATGC
>CAIWHK010000012.1 GCA_903912525.1 uncultured bacterium
GCGAAGCGCCGAGGACTGCCGGCCATGTTCGTTGTGCCTGACGGCCTGGCCGAGGCGCTTCTAGTGCAGGATCAGGATCGAGTTCTGCCCCCCGTACCCGTCCGTCTCGCCGAGCGGGTTGTTCTGGTCCTGCTCCCATTTACCCACGCCCCAGTCGAGCGCGAACTTGTACAGGTAGCGGCCGGGCTTCAGGGGCACCACGCACTCCCAGACGCCGTCCTTGTCGTCGTCCTGCATGGCGCCGATCGCGTTGTCGAAGCGGCCGGCGGCCATCGTGCCGCACCAGCCGTTCTCGTCCCAGTTCCCGCACAGGTTGACGTGGCGGGCCTGCGGCGCCTCGTAGACGAAGCGGACGGCGTGCTCGAAGTCGTCGACGCGATGGGGGGTCGGCAGCCGGTTGCGCAGGATGCGCGAGTATCCGCAACCGGTTACCGCGACCATGACGGCCACGGCCAGCAGCGCGGATGCGAAACGGCCCCGGCGGATGATGGTGTGCGAAGTCATGTTCGTGCCCCCTAGAACTGCATCTGCGCGCGCAGGGTGATGACGCGGGCCTTGGCCAACTGGTCCTCGGCGTCCAGGGCCGTGGCCGTCGGGTTCTCGAACAGCCAGCGCTGGCGGTACCACCAGCGGCCGGTCTGCCGGCCGTCGTAGGCGATCGAGAAGTCGACCGGGTCGACACCCCACCCGGCCACCAGATCGAGCCGGCGAACCGGCGTGTAGCGGACGCCGAGGAACGGCGCGAAGAAGTCGCGGTCGAGGTCGGCGCTGCCGTCCTGCTCGCGGTGGTAGCGGATCCAGCGCAGGTCGGCGATCAGGCCCGTCGCGCGGGTGATGTCGCGATCCCAGCGCAGGATACCCTCGAAAGTGCGGTCGTTCAGGCCGGCCACGCCCTGGTCGATGCGGTTCAGGCCCCATTCCAGTTCGAAGTGGCCGTACTTGTCGGCGGGCAGGCCCTTGGTGGCGCGGCCCGCGAAGTAGGCGCTGTCCCGGCGGTGCGAACCGAGCGTCGTGTCGGCCGGCGCCCTGCGCCCGACGGCGGCATAGTCCATCTCGACGCTGGAGCGGCGCACCCACAGGGTCAGCGACTGGTCGCCCTGCTTCCAATTGAGGGAGAGCTCGGTGGAGTCGAGCGTGGCGACGGCGGGGCTGGGCAGGTCCGTGTACTGGACCCGGTTGCTGGCCGTGGCTTGCGGCAGGAACGAGATCGCCACTTCGCGCTCGGTGCCGGTGCCGCCACTCGTCGAATCCCACATGTGACGCAGGCGGCCGTCGAGGCCCTCGCGCGGCGTCCAGTCGGCCTCGACCTGGAAGCGCATCTGCGTGCGGTCCAGGAAAGGCACGTCCATGGCGCCGTTCGTGCCGTTCTGCCCGTACTTGTTGCCGGTGACGAAGCGCTGCATGCGATCGACGGCAACGCCTTCGACGCCCAGCAGCCACTGGTTATTGGCGCGGTAGCGGGCGTCGAGCCCCAGATTGTAGACGTGGTTCTCGACCTCGTACCACTCGCTGCCGTCGCTCGTGGCGGCGCGGTGTTCGTCCAGCGAGGGGAAGCCTGTCGAAGGCTGGCCCACCCGGGTGGCGAAGTCCATCCAGATCATCCAGCGCTCGGCCCACAGGGGCAGGCCCAATTCAAGCTTGCCGACCTTGCGGGACAGGCGCAGGCCGATGCGGTCCTCGCCCGTGTTGTCGAAGAGGTCGGGGTCGTTGTAGAAGTCGTGGTTGTGGACGTTCGCGAAGAACGCGTCCATGTGCACGCCGACGGGATCGGCCGCGAACAGCGCACCCGCGGTGCCCTTGCCGTAGTTCAGGTGGTCGGGCAGGATGGTGCCCGGCAGGTCCAGGTCGCCGCCCATCCGCATCAGGTCGCCGCCCGTGAACGTCTCCTGGTTCCAGAACGCCCGCAACATGAAGCTGGCCGGGTGGGTGGTCAGCGAAGCCTCGTCCAGGAACGCCGCGATGTTGTTCTGGATGATGGCCTCGTTGGAATCCAGCCGCATCCGCACCGAGGCGTCGGTCAGGTCGGAGATCTTCGCGTCGAAGTTCAGGTCAACCGACTGCGAGGGGCGCTGGAGGCGGAAACGCGGGTCCGAGCGCAGGTTCTTCGCGAACTCGAAGCGCGTCAGGTAGCGGCCGCCGATGTTGACCTTGGGGCTCAACGTCGTGTTGGACGTCGGGCGGCTGCTCTCCGGAGCTGCGCCGGCCGCGACCAGTTTGCCGTCGGCGCCCACCGTCACCAGCGAGTTCGTGCCGCCGTAGGGGTCGGGCGAAGTCTCGGGGTTCGCCGTGTCGGCGAACCACGAGCCGTCGACGACGAACTTGTACTCGTGCTTGCCCGCCGGCAGCTTCTGCACGATGACCCAGTTGCCCTTGCCGTCATTGACCAGCGGCAGCTGGTCGGCATTCCAGCCGTTGAAGGTGCCCGCGAGGGTGACCTTGCCGGCGTCGGGGTTGTGGTAGGTGAACTGGATGCCGCCGTCGACCGCGTGGGGCGCGCCGACCGTGAACTTCGCAGGGGCGCTCTTCGCCTTGTCGGCGGCCGGCGCGGGCGCTGCGACCGGCGCGGCTGTCACGACCGGCGTGCCGTCCTCGGCAACGGTGACCAGCGAGTTGCTGCCGCCGAACGGGTCGGCCTTCTTGCGCGGGTTGTCCGCGTCCTCCTGCCAGGCGCCGTCCACGACGTACTTGTATTCGTGGTCGCCGGGCGTGAGGGCGACGGTCGCGCTCCAGGCGCCGTCCTTGTCGAGCGCCAGCGCCTGGGCGGTGGCGCTCCAGCCGTTGAAGTCGCCGGCCAGGAACACCGCCTTGGCCGACGGCGCGCGGCAGGTGAACGTGACGCCGTTCTTGCCGGCTGCGACGCCGGCCAGCGCTCCGGACGCGACCGCCAGGGTCAGGGCCAGCACGGTCAGCATCGTGAGCGCCCGGCGCAGGCGCGGGCTCGGGGAATTGCAGTACGCGGTCATCGTCTACTCCCTGGCGGGCGCCGGGGCCCGCCGCACGGCGTCAGAACCAGGATTGCAGCGCCAGCTTGAACCGGTCGCGCAGGTTGTCGTTGTTGCCATCGTTGAGGAACCAGTCGGTGTAGGCCAGGTTGTCGGACTGGCCCGCGTCACCGTATTCGAAGAAAATCTGCGACCCCATGCCGAGGTCGTACTTGAGCTGCGCGAAGAGCGTGTTGCGGGCCTCGGTCTCCTCGTTCACGTTCAGCGCGCGCAGGTAGCCCTTCAGGCGTTCGGTCAGGTTCACGTTCATGTCGAAGCCCATGGCTGTCACCTGGCGGAACGTGCCGGCGTCCTTGACGCGGGCCTGCAGGCGGATCTTGGCCAGGAAGTTTTCGACCGACACCTCGCCGAACCAGTCGGGATACGTGTAGAAGTCGTTGATCTCCAGTGATCCGTCGTAGCCGTGCCAGCGCTTGTAGGCGAACCGGGCCTTGAAACCCTTGACGAACTCCATGTAGAGCTCGCCGTAGAACTCGTTGGTCGGCCGCAGGCCGCCGCCCACCTCGTCGGCGAACCGCTTGTGATAGGTGTCGTACGCGACCTTGGCGGTGATGGCCTTGCGCGGCACCAGCCAGATGCCTTCGACATGCTTCTGCACGCGGTTGTATTCGCGGTTCGACATGTACGAACGGAAATGCTCGCCCGTGTCGCGGTACCAGGAGTGCACCGTCAGCGCGCCGATATGCATGTCGCGGGCCTCGATGGCCAGGGCGTGCGCCTTGGCCGTCGGCTCGCTGAAGACACGCTGGTCGTAGGGGCGACGGCTGAGCGCGGCCTCCACGGTCAGCCGCGACTGCTCCAGGTTCAGCGGCCCGAGCCTCAGGCCGGTGCGGGTCAGGTTCCGCGGGCTGAAGGCGGCGTCCACCGACGCCACGTCGTTGTGCATCAGGGAGGTCAGGTCGCGCCACTCGGTGAGCGACGTGTTCGTCCAGTCCTTGCGCAGGAACATCGCGCCGGATTCGATGCGGCCGCCCCAGGCCTTGTGGCGCAGACGCATGATCAGGGCGTTGTCGCCGTTGGGCACGTCCACGCCGTTGTCGTTGTAGGTGCCGCCGTTGTCGCTGACGATGAACGTGCCGCCCAGGTTGCGCACACCCATGAACCAGCCGTCCCAGAACTCAAGGCGGATGCCCTGCGCCTTCGGGCCCCAGTCGTCGTTCTTGAGCGTGTTGTCGTCGATCAGCCTCAGGAGCGGCTCGTCGTTGATGTAGAACCGGTTCTGGCGATAGAACAGGTACGCCTCCGACTTGCTCCGCTTCAGCTTGATGTGACCCTCGCCGTTGATCCACCGCGGGTGGTAATAGTCGACCTCTGCTGTCTGGCCGTCGTCCCGGTTGGAATTGGCCCACAGCTTGGAGAAGATCTCCACCTTGTCGCTGGGGCTGGAGTAGAGCTTCAGGTCGGAATAGAAGGAAGGCATGCCGTTCGCGCCGGGTGAACCGACGTGCCAGCGGCTGTCATCCTTCTGTGCGGCCAGCTCGGTCGAGAAATAGCCCTCGAGGCGCGTGGCGGCCCCGGCAGGGGCCACGAAAAGCAGCCCGAGCAGGGCGCCGGTCGCGGCGGCGCGGGCACGACCGGGCAGCGGCTTGGGGAAACGGGTGAATCGCAGGCGCACGATCATTTCCTCACGGTGAAGGACAGCATGTAGACGTTGCCGAGCTTGCGGTCTGTCTCGACGGCGAAGTCGGCTTCCCAGCGCTTGTCCTGCAGGCCGGCGCCCATCGTGACCAGGCCGCGGTCCAGGCCCGAGCGCAGGACGAGCGCATTGAAGAACCAGATCTCGGCGCCGCCGTGCACGACGACGTTCGTGGTCTGGCCGTCGCGGTTGCGCAGGTCGGCCGTCACCAGCAGCGTCTTGCGGAACAGCCAGCTGCCGCCGGCCGCCCATTCGGTGAAGACCGGGTCCGGATCCGAGGTGTTGTTCAGCAGCTGCAGCTTCGTCTGGTGCAGATTGTAGACGACGGCGCCCAGCGTCCAGGGGGCGCCCGTGTCGTAGAGGACGCCGACGTCGGCCGAGAATCCGTGGTCGCCGCCGTTGTAGTTGGGGTCGTTGTACTGCTCGTAGCCGGGGGCGGCCAGCAGGAACATCTTCCCCGTCACGCCCACGGACAGGCCCGGGGCGAACGACAGCTCGCGGGCGACGGCCAGGTTGATCGTGTCCTCCGAATAGGAATTGTCGATGCCGACGCGCACCCAGCTGGCCCCGAAGTGCCAGTTGCGCCAGGTTGGCACCTCGAGCGCCAGATAGTCGTTCTCGAGGTCCGACGTGCCGTACATCCAGGCCCGCGTGGCCATCAGCGCCAGGCGATTGCTGCGCGTCAGTCCGGCCGGGTTCCAGTAGGCGGCGTTGGCGTCGTCGGCCAGCGAGACGAACGCCGAACCCATGGACTTTGGCCGGGCGCCCATGTACTGGTGGCGGAAGTCGGCCCGGGCTTCGCCCGCCGCCCCCGTTACGCAGGCCGCCATGGCCAGTGTGGCGCACCACCGCGCCATCTTCACGCGCGCGCGCTTCATCGGATCACCGCCACGGAATGGTTGCTGCGGATCGTTCGCGTGCCGCCGGCCTGATTGTAGGTCGCGATCACGCGCAGGATGTAGATGCCGTACGGCACATAGTCGCCACGGCCGTTCCGGCCGTCCCAGATCAGGCCCGGCACGCGCCTGGGCGTCGGATCGTTGAGGTCCGCGCCGCTGTAGGGGAACGTCTCGGACAGGATCGTCTGGCGCACGCCGGAGATGTTGTAGATCTCGACGGTCACCGTGGCCTCGCCGCTCAGGTAGAAGCTGATGTTGGTCTCGTCGTAGAGCCCGTCGCCGTTCGGCGAGAACGGGTTCGGCGAGACCGTGATGCCCGACAGGACCTCGCCGCCGGCAGCCGCCACGGCGTCGGTCAGGAACAGGCCGTAGCTGCCGGCGCGCTTGACGGTGGCCTTCACGTTGTTGCCGGTCGAGGTGACGTTGCCGCCGACCAGCAGCCAGCGTCTCGCGGCCGCGTTGTACTGGTAGAGGGCCACGAGTTGTTCGGCGCCGCCGGCGGGTACCCAGTCCTGCGGGTAGTGCAGGCTCAGTTCCATGGTGCCGGGCAGCTCGCCGTCGTAGGCCAGGCCGCCGCCGAGCGAGTCCGCGGTGGCGAGGCCGATGTCCCGGAACACGCCCAACGGCACGCCCTCGGGGACGGCCGGGTCGGTGGTGATGCCGGCGGGCGTCGTGCCGATCTCCCAGTCGATCGCGATGTGGGCGCCCATCGTGTCCACCGTCGCGGCCCCGCCGGTCCAGGCCTGCGTCAGGTGGCGGGCCACCATTTGCGCGCGCAGCGGCTCCGATAGCGTCACTTGCGAGCCGTCCACTTGCAGGAGGTTCACGTTCGGCCCGGCAAGCGTGTTCGACACCTTCCGGGAACTTGCCGTCGGCGTGATCTCGAGCGTGGTGACCGGAGACACTGTCGGCTCGTTATTTGCTTGAGGGCTGTCGTCTGCCTCGATCTCGAACTCGAGGTAGCGCGTTCCTTCGATCGGCGAGACGGCCAGCGTCTCCAGGTACGGCGGCAGGATGTCGACCACCCAGATGTCGTTCCCGAGGTAGCCCATGGCCACCTCCTGGTCCCAGCCGGCGCCCGTGAAGTTGGTCGAGCGGTAGCGGAACGTCGCCGAACTCACGCGGTCATCGTCCGTGATGCGGAAGGCCAGCGCCAGCGGCGCGTCGGCCAAGGGTTCGACGCGCGTGACGACCGAACCCTTGCCGCCCGTGTCGATGACCGGCGGGCCGGTGTCCTCGAAGGCCGACATTTCGATGGCGACGGGCGTCAGACGGTCGGTCAGGCGCTGCTGGGCAGCCGCGGACTCGTAGTCGAGGATCTCCTCCTGCGTCTTGCCCGGCGCGTGACCAATGCCCGGCACCAGCAGCAGGTCGATGAGGTTCGCATCGCGGTCGCCGTTCGCCCCGCCGCCCAGGTTCCATTCGCTGCGTGACTCGTTGATCCAGCGGATGCCGCCGAGCACTTCCTCGCCGCCGCTGTCGTGGCTCGACATGCACACCGCGATGTCCCACGCGCGGATGGCCTCGGGCGTCGGGTCGCCGAGCGCCGCCTTCGAGACGAAGGCCGTCACGGTATTGGCGTCGGGATCGCCGATGATCAGGATGTCCTTGTCCGTGCGAAGCGCATTTGCGCGCCAGGAGTCGAGCGTATTCTGGCTGAACGAGGGGATGAGCGCCTTGTACCAGCCGTCCATGATGACGGCGTAGTCCCAGGCGTCCCAGCGCTGGAATGCTGCGCCGCGGTTGGGCAGGCTGGAGGTGGCCCCGCCAGGCCCGTTGTCGATCAGGATGTCGATCTTCTCGATGTTGAGCTCGCCGTAGAGCGGGTTCCAGTCCGCCATGCCGGGGTCCGCCGGGTTCGGCAGGTCGCCGATCGCGACCTGGAAGGCGATCATCGGCACCGTGACGCCGCCGACCGTCGCCACGGTCTCGTACACCGTCAGCCCCGTCAGGTCGAAGGCGCCCGGCACGAAGACAATGTTGGTCGGGTAGGTGACGTACTTGCGCTGGCTGCCCTGCAGGTTGGGGCCATGGTCGTCGCCGGCGGGATCGCTCGTCTGGATGATCGGATCGACTATGGCGGTGACGTCGACGGTCAACGTGTCAGCCGAGGCCAGTTCATTGCCGGCGTCCCAGGCCCGGAACACGAGGTCTTGGGCGCCGCCGGGGTTCCCCAACGGGACCAGGAGAACGTTTCCGAAACGCCCGTCACCGGCGGCCGCATCGCCGTGCCCGGACAGGCCATCATCGTACAGGCGCAGCGCGTCGTTGCCGCCGAGGGCCGACAGGTCGACCAGCACGTCGCCGATGCCGTCGCCAGCGTCGGTCGCCAGCACCGAGACGGTCACCGGTTGTCCGGCTGTCGGTGCCGCCGGCGTCGCCGTGGCTTCGGTGAGCGCCGGCGGTGTCGGAAAATCCTTCTTTACGACGTACGTGGGACTCCACGCCTGCAGGACTGTGGGCCCCAGCGCGATCGCCCAGTCGTCGGGTCCGGGGTTGTTGTAGTCGAACGTCAGATTGAGCGTCGCGTCCTGCGGCGCCGAGTCGAAGGCGGCCCGCTTGACCCCGTCCTCCTGCGTCAGGTAGACCTCCATGCGCAGCGAGTCGGGTACGGTGCCGAACGGCGTCCAGGGCACGCGGATCACCACGCGGTCGGCCAGCTTGCGTACCCACACGGGCTGGATGTTGTAGGTGCCGCCGTCGACCGTGCTGTAGGCCTGCGCGGCCAAGTCCCACCATTCCCAGCGAGCAGCCGGAACGGCCGATGTGTTCCAGCGCCGGAAGTCGCCGTAGTCATTCGCCGAGTACTTCGTGACCAAGGCGAAGTCGGGCTTGTTCGCATGCGCGTAGGTGACCGGCTGCAGGAATGGGTCGTCCGTCGCACCAGCAGCATCGAAATTCGTCTCAAAGATGACGTGCAATTGGAGGCCGTTCCAAGAACTGACGAACGGGATCTCGAGGTTTAGCCCGCCCGGGTCGTTGTCCACAACCAGGGCCGTCAGGTCGGTCGTGTCAAACGTGCGGTGGTCCAGGGGCTCGTCGCTCCATGGCGCGTCGGGGATGACCGAAACGTCGCGCAACTGCAGGTTGGCGCTGGCTGGTTCCAGGCCCTCGCCGGACACTCCCAAGGTGACCAGCCCGGCCAGGCCGGACGGCTGGAAATCGGCGACCGCCCGACCGTGGCCGTCGGTCATCGCCGTGGCCGGCGAGAAGCCTCCGTGCGTGGACGGTTCAGTCGTGAACTGCGCCGTCAGGTTACTGTCGCCCGTGTCGTTGCCCCAGGCGTCGATCGGCATCGCTGTGATTGCGACTGGGGAATGCAGGTCGCTGACAGTCGTGGGCAGTGACAGCCGCCAACCGGCAGTGGGACCCGGTACAACGGTGATCGGCAGGTGGTCCAGGCCGCTGTCGAGCGATTCGCCGCGCACGTCCAGTGTGCGGTTCTGAACGATGGCCGCGGCCGTCACATGCACGGGACCGGCGCCGGTGGCCGACAGTACGCCTATCGCCCGGCCCTCGCCGTTGGTCAGCACCGTGGCGGATTCGAAGCGGCCGATGCCGGCGAAGCCCGGCACCTGCGCAAACGAAATCGGCACGTCCGGCAGCTGACTCCGGTTCCGGGCCGAGTCGTAGAGTTGTGCCTCGATGCGGATGGACTCGACCCCGCCTGCGACCAGCGTGTCGCGAGCGGCCGTCAGGACCACGGTCACCGGTTGCGGATCCTGGAACGCCACGATGATGCGACCGGCGATCGGTGCCTTGGCCGGCTGCGCCAGGTACACGCGCAGGACCTCGACTGCGGAGTTGCTCATCCAGAACTCGGCGCGTCCGTTCGTGAACGAGACCGTCGAGTCCACATCCGTCTGCAACGGTCCGTGGTAGAAGACCGGCGTGCCGCGAGTCGGCGAGACGTCGTCCATCTTTCGGGCCGACAACCGGAAGTTCGTGAGCCGGCCGTCTATGTCGTAGAGGTCGTCGTGGCCGGCGTCGTCGCGGGCCGCCAGCAGCACGCGCGTTGAAGTAAACGGGTGGCGTTCCGGGTCGTAATACGTGGCTCGCACTTCCGACTGTCGAGCGCCCTGATCGTCGATGATCTCCAAGTGCGTCGCACGCACCAGGGTCAAATCGAAGTCAAGGTTCGTCACATCCTGCCCGGCGATCACGGTGAAGGTGGTGTCGACCTGGGCATAGACGGCCGGCAGTGTCGCGATGCTCAGCGTGAACGTGCCGCTCACCGGCGTGAAGAACTCGTAGTCGCCGCCGTTGTAGGGGAAGCCGCCGATGTCCAACTGGCGGCCTTCGCCGTCGCGGAACCAGATGGTGCCCGGCTTGCCGAGGCCGCTGACGAGTTCGGCAAAGCCGATGCGGCCGGCGATGCGGGTCTGGCTGAGCAGCGTGACGACGGCGCCCGTGTAGTCGACGCCCGCAGTCACGTTGATCGGCGATTCGGTCGGCAGGTAGGTCGCCGCCGTGGCCGCCAGGACGTAGGCGCCGCCCTCCTCGACGAAGAACGCAAACGTCGTGTCGGTCGCCGTGAAGGCGCGCGAGTCGAGTACGGCGCCGCCGGAAGCGCGCAATTCGATGGTGCCGGCGCGGCCCTCGCGCGTGGCGAAGCGCACGGCGCCGCGGATGGCCGTCGACTTGCCCAGCACCTGGTCGACCCCCGTCAGGGCCTGGCCAGAGGTGACGCCGACCGTGGTGGATTCCGAAAAGTACCCGTTGGCGCTGGTCGTCACGAGGTAGCTGCCGGCCGGCAGGCGGGGCAGCGTCCACGTGCGCACGCCGGCCGCCGGCGTGACGGTGCTGACCGGGGAACCGATGGCCCGGCCCGCGAAGTCGAGCATCTCGGCCGTGATCGTCAGGCGCGTCAGCCCGTCGTCCGCGGGCAATGTGGCCGTGCCGCTGACGCTCGCATTGGCGGCGTCGGGAATGCCGTCGCCCGTGACGTCGATGACCGAGGCGTGCATCGCCGACACGGTGGCCGTGGCCGTCGTGTTGTCGAAACTCGTGTTGTTAGGCGCGGGGTCGATGCCGTTGCGGGCCGCATCCGCGTGGCCCACGAAGGCGAGGGCCTTGATGACCGCGTGCGTCGGCACCTCGCCGCCGAGGTCGGGATAGAGCACGTTCCAGGGGATCGCGATCTCGACGGTGTTCCAGAACGGCCACAGGGCCTTGGCATCGGCGGCCGTCCCGGTGTCGTTGGCCTGCGCCATCGTCACCTGGCCGAAGACGGGGGACACGGTTCCGGTCCCGTCGGTGACCAGGTAGGCGCGCGGCTTGAGCCCCGGGTAGACCTGGGCGGCCTGGCGGCCGATCACGAAGTCGACGTGATGGCCGGCGGGCAGCATCACGTTGGCGGGGAGCGAGTCGAGCAGCGCCGCGTTCGTCGGCCCGACGCCGCGGTCGAGGTCGAGGTAGACGCTGAGCCCGTCGTCGGCCGAGTAGTCCTGGTAGGTCAGGCCGAGGTAGAGGTTGCCCGCGTCCCACGTCATCCACATCCGGCGCACGTTCGACTGGCGTGTCGCCGTGTTGTCGTCGGCGATATCGTCGACAACCTTGTCGGCGAGGTCCCAGTCGGCGGCATCGACGGTGATGATCCCGTTGAGGGTCGGCGTGTCGAACGGCACGGCGCGAGCCGTCGGGGCCGCGAGCGCGGCCAGCAGGAGGACGACGGCGACGGTCACGAGAAGGCCCCCGAGGGGGGCCGCGGGGGGCGTCGGCCACCCCTTGGGCTTGTTGGTGTTCATAGCGGGGCAAGGTAAGCGATGAGGGGGGTGTAATTCAATCCCCAAGCCCTCCTAAATGTCCCCAATCCATGCGGGATTTCCGCAGCCGTCTTTTCGGTTGGGTGGTTGTTGGGAGCGCCGATCCGGTGTAAGGTGCGCTCCCATGGATACCTGTCGCCATTCCCGTCACCCCGGCCGCCTTCGCCGGACCGGGCGCGTTTTCGCGCCAGTCCTGCTTCTGCTGGCGTTCCTGGGCGGTTGCAGCCGATCTGATCGCGCCCGCTCGGTGGTCATCTGGGAGCAGATGGACCCCAAGGAGCAGGAGCTGTTCGACGTCCATGTCGCCCAGTTCCGCCAGCAGCACCCCGAATTCGGCTCCTTTTCGATCGAGCGGGTCCACTACCGCGTCGAGGACCTGCAGACCCAGTTCCAGACCGCGGCCCTGGCCTTCGGCGGTCCCAGCCTGGTCTACGGGCCTTCCGACAAAATCGGCCCCTACTCGATCATGGGCCTGTTGATGCCGGTCGACGAGCTGCTGCCGGCGTCCGAACTGGCGCGCTTCCAGCCCGGAACCCTGCCGGAACTGCAGGGCCGCGTCTGGGGGCTGCCCGACCAGGTCGGCAACCACCTGACCCTGGTGGCCAACCGCGCGCTCGTCGATACGGTCGCCACCGACACCGACACCTGGCTGCGGCAGCTGAAGGAACTGACCATCGACAAGGACGGCGACGGCAAGCCCGAGCAGTACGGGCTGGTGTTCAACCTGCTCGAGCCGTTCTGGCTGGTGCCCTGGGTGGGCGGCTACGGCGGCGTCGTGATGGATGACCAGTCGCGGCCCACGCTCGACACGCCGGCGATGACGCAGGCGCTGGGCTTCCTGTCCGAACTCAAGCGGGCGCATGTCGTGCCGCTCGAGTGCGACTACCCGCTGGCCGACACCATTTTCAAGGAAGGCCGCGCTGCCTACCTGATCAACGGCCCCTGGTCGTGGCAGGGCTACCGCGACGGCGGCATCGACATCGCGCTGGCCCCGTTGCCGATGGTCAGTGCGACCGGCCAGTGGCCGGCGCCGCTCATCTCGGCCAAGTGCTACAGCATCAATCGCTACCTGGACCCGGCGACGAAGGAATGCACCGCCGCGCTGCTGGCCTGGCTGACCGGCCCCGAGGTGCAGTTGGACCTGGCGCGCAAGCTGGGCGTGCAGCCGGGCGACCTGACGGCCGCCGCCGCGCCCGAACTGAAGGACGACCCGTTGATGATGGCCAGCCGCGAGCAGATCGCCCGCGGCCGCCTGATGCCGATCGTGCCCGAGATGCGCGCCATCTGGGACGCGATGCGCCCGTCGTACCAGAGCGTGATGAACGGCGAGCTGACGCCGGCTGCCGCCGCTGCCGCGATGCAGAAGCAAGCCGTCGAGTCGATCGAGGTGATGCACGAATGAACGGTCGCCGCGGGCTCGTCCTCTGGTTCCTGTTGCCGTCGCTGCTGGTGCTGGCCGGGGTGGTGGCCTACCCGTTCGTGTTCAACCTCTGGATCTCGATGACCAACTGGAACATGTTCCACTTCCAGCATCCGCAGTTCCAGGGCCTGGGGCACTACGCCAAGATCGTGCGCATGATCGGCGAGCCGTTTGCCCGCCCGCTGTCGCAGTGGCCGGCCGCGTTTGCCGCCAACGAGTTCTATCACATCTTCGGCAAGACCTTCGCCTGGACCGCGGTCAACCTGGTCTTCCACTTCACGCTGGGCCTGGGCGCCGCGCTGCTGCTGAACCGCAAGCTGCCCGCGCGCGGCCTCTACCGCGCGCTCCTGATCCTGCCCTGGGCGATGCCGCAGTACATCAGCGCGCTGACCTGGCGCGGGATGTTCAACACCGAGTACGGCGTCATCAACCAGTTGCTGGCCAAGGTCGGCGCGGCGCCGATACCCTGGTTCAGCTCGGAATTCTGGGCGTTCATGGCTCCGACCATCACCAACATCTGGCTGGGCTTCCCGTTCATCATGGTGATCGCGCTGGGCGGCCTGCAGAGCATCCCGCAGGAGCTGTACGAGGCCGCGCGCATCGACGGCGCCGGCCCGGTGCGCCGCTTCTTTCATATCACGCTGCCGATGCTCAAGCCGGTGCTGCTGCCGGCGCTGGTGCTGGGCACCATCTGGACGTTCAACAACCTGAACGTCATCTGGCTGGTCACCGACCAGGGCCTGCCCGCCGACAAGACGCACATCCTGGTCACCTACGTCTACAAGGCGGCGTTCTTCTACTACCGCTACGGCTATGCGGCGGCATTCAGCGTCTTCATCTTCCTGGTGCTGATGTTCATCGTGCGCGGCTACGACCGCGTGGCCAAGCAGGAGGTCTATTGATGAACAGCAGGCGTCGCGCCGCAAAGGCGTGGGAGATGGTCTGGGTCCATGCGCTGGTCTGGCTGCTGGTGCTCTTCGCCGTGTTCCCGGTGCTGCAGGTGATCGGCATCAGCCTGCGGCCGGGCGACCAGCTCTATTCGACGAAGCTGGAACTGGTGCCGCCGCACGCGACCCTCGACGCCTACCGCATCATGCTGACCGAGAAGCCGTTCTTCCACTGGCTGGGCAACTCGCTGCTGGTCTCGCTGGCCACGGCGCTGGTGGGCGTGGCGCTGGCCAGCCTGGGCGGATTCGCGCTGTCGCGCGGCCGCTTTGCCGGCCGAGGCGCGGTGCTGCAGGGCATCCTGATGACGCAGATGTTCCCGGCCACGATGCTGCTCCTGCCGCTGTACCTGCTGATGCGCAAGCTGCACCTGGTCGACACCCTGGGCGGCGTGGTCATCGCCTACGTGGCCACCGCGCTGCCGTTCTGCATCTGGACGATGAAGGGCTACTACGACACCATCCCCGCCGCGCTGAACGAGGCCGCGCTGATCGACGGCTGCACGCCGCTGAGCGCGTTCATACGGGTGACGCTGCCGCTGAGCGCGCCGGCGCTGGTCATCACGGCGCTGTTCAGCTTCATGACGGGGTGGAGCGAGTTCATGGTCGCGCGCGTGCTGCTGGCCAGCCAGGACCTGATGACGCTGCCCCTGGGGCTCGAGTCGCTGTTCACCACCTACCAGACCGAGTGGGCCAACTATGCGGCCGGCTCACTGCTGGTCTGCATTCCCGTCGTGGCGCTGTTCCTGGCGCTGAACAAGTTCCTGATCTCGGGGCTGACGCTCGGCAGCGTCAAGGGCTGACGGAAGGGCGCGATGAAGCTGGACCTCGGCTGCGGGCAGAACAAGAAAGCGGGCTTCACCGGTCTGGACCGGCTGGCCATGCCCGGCGTCGACCTCGTCTGCGACCTGGACCGCGAGCCCATTCCCCTGCCCGACGACAGCGTCGACGAGATCTTCACGATGCACTTCCTGGAGCACACGGCCGACCTGCTGGCCGTGATGCAGGAGGTCTGGCGCGTCTGCCGCGACGGCGCGCGCGTGTCGATCGCGGTGCCCTACTTCAACTCGATCGGCGCCTTCCGCGACCCGACGCATCGCCGCTTCTTCACCTGGGAGACGTTCGAGCATTTCACCGACAGCGGCAACGTGCCGTCGTTCTACGCCGACGCGCGGTTCCGCATCGCGCGGCGGCGCCTGCTCTTCTGGCCGGCGAACTCGAACTGGAAGGGCCACGTCCGTTTCGGCTACCTGTGGCCGCTGCAGGCGCTGGCCAACGCGTTCCCGTACTTCTACGAGCACTCGCTGCTGCGCGGCATCGCCGCCAGCGACCTGCAGGTGGAACTGGTCGTCGTCAAGAAGCCGGGCGCCGTCCCGCGGTCCTGATTCCGCGAAACGGCGCCCGTGCTGTCCGACAGTATCCTGCGACCGCTCACACGACCGGTCGTTTCCTTATCGCATGGACTTCATCGGGTAGATCGAGTCGACCACGGCCACCGGCAGCTCCTGCGTGAAGCCGTCCGGCCCGTTGAGCACCAGGACCAGGCGTCCCGGCCCGTACTGCTGCAGGTAGCGCTCGTACAGCGGCAGCAGGTCGAAGCCCACGTTCTGCGTGAAATAGGCGTCGCACATCTCCTGCGTCTCGTGCACCAGCGTCACGACCGCGCGCGGGGGCGACGTTTCCTGGAACCCGCCGGACATCCACAGCGAGAACGCATGGTCGGGCCCGCAGCCCGAGTAGCCCACCTGCAGCGAGAGCAGCGGTCCCCACTGGTCCGAGCCCAGCAGCGTCCACGGCGCAACGTGCAACTGGCCCGGCCGGCGGTCGGTGAACTGGATGGCGCCCGGCGCCGGGGGCGGCGTCCAGCCGCGCGCGATGCCGAAGTCGGCGCCGAGCCAGCCCTGCGGTTCGCCGTCGGGGCCGGCCGGGATCACCACGCTGAGCGGGTTGGGTGTCGTCAGCTCGACCGGCAGCGGGGACATCGACAGCGACATGAAGAACGCCTCGTAGAGGCCGGGCACGGCCACGTCGACCGTCCAGCGGCCGTCGGGGCCGGGCATCGCCCAGGTGACCGTGCCGTCGGGGCCGGTGACCTGCACGCCGCCCGCGAAGAACGGGGGCTCATCCGGGTCCGCGGCGCCGTCACCGTCGGTGTCGACGAAGCACAGGCCGCCCAGCTGCGCGCCGGGCGCCGGGTCGCCGCACGTGATGTCGGCGCTGAACGAGAACGCGCCCAGCGAGGCGTCGCTGAAGATCCACGTCTTCGCCGCGGTGACGTCACCCGCCGGCAGGCGTCCGCCGTCGAGCAGGCCGGTGTAGTCGAAGCCCCAGGCGGAGGCGTCGGGCGGCACGATCGTCGTGTCCGTCGTAGCGAACTTGTCGGGCAGCGGCGGGCCGAAGTCGGCGTTCAGCGGCACGACATCCGCCGGCCGCAGGTCGCGCAGCCAGACAACCAGCGGCGCGGTCACGTCGCGGTCGGACAGGTTGCGCACCTGCACCGACAGCGAGACCGTGCCGGTGGCCGGGTCGGACTGCAGGTCCGAGCCCTCGAGGCGCAACAGCATGTCCGCGCCACCGGTGCCGGGCAAAGAGATGTCCTTGAGCGTGAAGGTGCCGTTGGCCGGGTCGAGCTGGTTGCCGTTGTCGGCGGGCGGGCTCACCGAATCGGAGCACGCGCCCAGCAGCAACGCGATGACGACCAGGGCGACGGCCGTGAACCGCGTGAAGGCCGGGCGGCGGCGCGGCGACGGAACGTGGGCAGGCATGGCCTACCTCCGGGATGGCGGGCGGTTGATCCAGGGGTGTGGACTCGTCCAACAGGATACGCCAACCGGCCGCCGGCTGGCAATCCCCGGGCCCGGGCAGGGGCTACCGCTGGCCGCGCACCCCCGCCCGTGCTAGCTTCCCCGGTCCAACGGGCGCGGGTGCGTATCGTCGCGCCGGCGGGTCGCAGGAAGTCCGGGGGCGGGGATGAAGACGTTGAAACCACTGGTCATCGGGGCCCTGCTGGCCGTCGCCGGGAGCACGGCTGCCGCGGGGCCGGTGCTGCGGGAGGTTCTCGTGGACGGGACTGCCCATCGCATCGCCGTCCGTGTGCCGGACGACTACGACCCGGCGCGCGCCTGGCCGCTGGTGGTGTTCCTGCACGGCTCGGGCGAGTGCGGGACCGACGGCGTGAGGCAGACGCAGGTCGGCCTCCTGCCGGCCGTCAACGCGCGGCCCGACCTGTGGCCGTGCGTGGTGTTGATGCCGCAGAAACCCTCGTCCGACGAGGAGTGGGAAGAGCACGAGAACCTCGTGCTGGCGGCGATCGCCGACGTGCGCGCGCAGTGGAACATCGACCCGGCCCGCATCGCACTGACCGGCCTGTCGCAGGGCGGGCACGGGACATGGATGATCGGCTCGCGCCATCCCGAGCTGTTCTCGTGCCTGGCGCCGGTGTGCGGCTACGGCCGCGTGCGCACGGTGGCGTCGCACGCCGCCCGGTTCCCGGTCTGGGCGTTCCACGGCCTGCGCGACGACGTGGTGGACCCGGAGGACACCATCGCGATCATGCAGGAAGTGCGGCGCCTGCGCCGCGAGGCCGGGGGCGATGACGGCGACGCGCGCCTGACCTTGTACCCCGAAGCCGGCCACAACAGCTGGGACGCCGCCTACGCCGAGTCCGAACTGCCGGGCTGGCTGCTCGGCCACACACGCCCGGAAGGCGAATGATGAACGTCAGGGTCCGTTACTTCGCGCAGCTTCGCGACGCCGCCGGCACGGGCGCCGAGGACGTCACCGGCGAGTTCCGCACGCCGGCCGACCTGTGGACGCACCTGTGCGCGCGCCACGTGTTCCCGCTCGGCGCGGGCGACCTGCGCGTGAGCGTGAACGCGGCGTACGTGCCGTTCGATGTTCTGCTCGGCGACGGCGACGAGGTCGCCTTCATTCCGCCCGTATCGGGAGGCTAGGGTGTTCCTGCTGCAGTCCGAGCCGTTGCCGTCGCCGGAAGACCTGCTGCCGTTGGCTGACCACGCCTGCGGCGGCGTCGTCACGTTCGAGGGCCGGGTGCGCGACCACCATGAGGGGCGCGCCGTGACGGCGCTCGAGTACGAAGCCTACGAAGCGCTCGCGCTGGCCGAGGGCGCGCGCATCCTCGAGGAAGCCGCCGAGCGGTTCTCGCCGGTGCGCGTGGTTGCGGCGCACCGTCACGGCCGCCTGGGCCTGGGCGAGGCCGCGGTCGTCGTCGTCGCGGCGTCGGCCCACCGCCAGGAGGCGTTCGCGGCCTGCCGCTGGGTCATCGACGCCATCAAGGACCGCTTGCCGGTGTGGAAGCGCGAGCACTACGCCGACGGGACGCGCGCCTGGGTGGCTTGCGGTTGTCATCACCATGGGACAGAGGCGCCATGAGTTCTGCATCCGACGCATCGTTCACACCGGAAGATCGTTACCGCCGCCACCTGCAGCTGGCCGAGGTCGGCGAGGCGGGGCAGGCGCGCCTGCGCGGCTCCTGCGCGCTGGTCGTGGGCGCCGGCGGCCTCGGTTGCGCGGCGTTGCCGTACCTGGTGGCCGCGGGCCTGCGCCAGGTGATCATCTGCGACGGCGATCGCATCGAGCCCTCGAACCTGCCGCGGCAGGTGCTCTACGGCGATGGCGATGTCGGGCGCGCGAAGGCGGATGTCGCGGCCGAGCGGCTGGCCGCGCTCAACCGCGACTGCGCAGTGACACCGGTGGCGATGTCGCTGACCGCGGCCAACGCCGACGCGCTGGTCGGGCGCGCGGCCATCGTGCTCGACGCCACCGACGACTTCGCATCGCGCTACCTGCTGCACGACGCCTGTCGCCGCAACAAGCGCCCGTTGGTGACCGCCGCAGTGCACCACGATGACGGGCAACTGGCGGTGCTGCGTTTCGATCGCCCCGACCCGGGCCCGTGTTGGCGCTGCCTGTGGCCGGCACCGCCGGCGGCAGCCGCCTGCGGGAGCGGTTGCCGCGACCAGGGCATCCTCGGCCCGGTGCCCGGCGTGCTGGGCGTGATGCAGGCCGACCAGGCGTTGCGCGTGCTGCTGGAGGCCTCGCCGCTTGAGCCGGGCACGCTCGTCCACGTGGACCTCCCGACGCTCTCGACATGGCGCTCGACCTGGGAGATCTCGCCGACGTGCCCGCTGTGCGGCATGGGCGAAGCGGTGCCCGGCGCGGGCCCGGCGCCCGGGGGTGGCGCCGAGGAGGCGCGCTGGGAGGACCTGCACGCGCCCGAGGCGTTCCTGTGGATCGATGCGCGCACCGACGCCGACCAGGCCGCCGATCCGCGGCCATCGGCGCTGGGTGAACTGTTCACCTGTTCGTGGCGGCAATTCGGCGCGGCTGGGCCGCCGCCGGGTCGCCACTGCCTGGTCTTCTGCGGGCACGGGGTGCGTTCGCTGGAACTGGTGCGCCACTGGCGCGGCGCGGGCTGCGCGCACGTGACCAGCCTGAGCGGCGGCCTCGCTGCTCAGCGCATGCGCCGCACCTGAGCGTGGCGGAAGCAGCCCTTCTCGTGGTCGTTCACCAGTCCTGAGGCCTGCATGAAGGCGTAGCAGATCGTGCTGCCGACGAATGTGAACCCTCGGCGCTTGAGGTCGCGGCTCAAATCGTCGGATTCGGTCGTGCGTGTCGGCAGGCCGGAATGGCCGCGCCGGTCGGACTGCAGAGGCTCGCCACCGACAAAGGGCCAGACGTAGGCGTCGAAGCTCCCGAACTCGCGCTGGATCTCCAGGAACGCGCGCGCGTTCGTGACGGCGGCGGCGACCTTCAGGCGATTGCGGACGATGCCCGCGTCCTGCAGCAACGCCGCCTGCTTGCGCGCGTCGTAGAGCGCGACCTTCGCGGGGTCGAACCCGTCGTAGACCTCGCGATAGTGGTCGCGCTTGCGCAGGATCGTCGACCAGCTCAGGCCGGCCTGCGCGCCCTCGAGGATGAGCAGTTCGAACCAGCGCCGGTCGTCATGCACCGGCACGCCCCATTCCTTGTCGTGGTAGGCCAGGTCCGCCGGGGACCCTGCCTGGACCCATCCGCATCGGCTCACGAGCATTCTCCTGCGTAAGGTTTTGTGGTTTGGTTTCAGGGTAAGGCGCCAGGGAATGGAGTGCCAGAGCTGATTTCAAGTGCATGCAGGCCAGCGTATTGCGTGCAATTGAATAGTGTTTGATTATTTCCATGGCGGCCGTTGTCGAGATGTGACATAATAATAATGCAAAAAATATCCGGGCGATCGGGCTTGCTTGTGGTAATCTGTAGCTCAGGTCGCCAGCCGATGAGCCCCGCGACAATCAGGAGGTCGTCCCATGCGTGCCGTCCTGTCCATCCTCGTCCTGGTTCTTGTTGCTTCCACTGCCTTCGCCGGCAACAAGCCGCCGACCGAACCGGCCAGCCCCCTCATCCCGCAGGCCCGATTGAAGACACAGGGCAACGCCCTGTTGCAGCTGTCGCCGATGTACGCCGAGATCCGCGATTCGCTCGCGGTGGCGGACGCACGCCAGAAGCAGCTGCTGGTCGAACTGACGGCGGCTGTGGATGAGGCCGGCGCCGACGCGACCGTCCGCCAGCTCGAAGCCTTGCCGCTCGAGACCCTGCTGACCATCCTGAGGATCCAGTTGCGCTACGCACACGACGCGCAACGCACGGACCTGGAACGGCAGATCGAGCTGCGCATGTTGGAACTGACGGCCAGCGGCAGGATCTGAGCGCGGTTGCGCGGCGGCGCGCCCGGCGCAACCAACGGCTTCGGCCGGCGTATGGATGCCGGCGCGCGGGCCTGTGCGCCCGGTGCGCCGATCGTGGCCCGGTCGCGTCCGGCAACCCCGCCGCGTCCGGCAGCCCCGCCGCGGCCTACAACCCCGCCGAGGAGATACCGGAGTACGATGAACACGTCCGACGCCCGGCCCCAGGGCCAGCGCCCGCAGGCGATCCTTGTGATCAGGCCTGTCCTGAAGATCGCCGGCGGCACGATCCACCTGGCCTGGTGGGACGGTGTGGCGGCAGAGGAGCCTTGTGGCTCGCTCCCGGTTGATGGCGAGCCGGATCATGACTGGCCCGGGCTCGCGACCGAGGTCGAGGCCGCGCTCAAGGCCGGCTGCCGCCGTTTCATCCTCGACCTGGATCGTGTGCCCTGGATGAACTCGCGGGGGCTCGGCCGCCTGGTGGCGCTCTGGCGCTCGCTCGATGGGGCCGGTGCGCGGCTGGTTGTGGTGTGCGCGAGCGATCGCATCGCGAATATCCTGCGCATCTCACAGCTCGACGAGATTCTGCGGCCGTTCCCGACGCTGGCTGATGCTTCCCGGGAGTTCCCTGCGCGTTCCTGAAGCTCCCCATCATGTCGATCCCTGCCACTTGCCGACCGCGCCGTCATGGCTACTTTGTCGAATAAGACTCTTGCCAAGTGGATGTTACCAAATGTATAATTACCGGAGTAATTGAATAGATAGTTGTTTGTTGACGGTATGAATTGAGGACTTGCCCGATCCGCGGGGGACGCGTTCGGGCGGCCTGATGCGACAGTCGTGATCGGAACAAGGTGCGCCGCCACACGGGTGGCGCGCCGGGCGGTCGCCCCGCTGGTCACGTCGCCAGGCAATAGGAAGGACTCCCATTTCATGTCCACCTCGCTCGCCCGTTTTCCGCTGCGCGGACTGCTGCGCCAGGTCGCCCTCGCCGCCTGCGTAGTCCTCGCCGGTTTCTCGGCCGCTCGCGCCCAGGTCATCGCCGATGACTTCCACGCCTGCGCCGTGGATTCGGCGTGGACGTTCGTCGACCCGCTGGGTGACGGCGGCAGCGCCTCCATCACCGGCGGTTACACGGGCGACGCCCACCTGGCCCTGTCCGTGCCGGGCGGTGTCGAGCACGAGGCATGGGCTGGTGCGGTCAACGCGCCGCACCTGTCGCGCCCGCTGGCCGACGCCGACTTCACGACGACCGTGAAGTTCGCCTCGGCGCTGCCTGCCGGGTGGGCCCAGGAAGGCCTCTTCATCCGCGAGGGCGCGTCGCAGTGGCTGCGCCTGGAATTCTATCGCGATGCGGCGGGCTACTTCCACGTCGCGGCCATCGGGTCGCCGACCACGGTCTTCTACGACACGTTCCTGGAGCCGAGCGTGCCGTCGCCGTTCTACATGCGCGTCACGCGCACCGGCGATTCGTGGCTGGTCGAGTGGTCGAACGACGGCGTCGCCTGGACCACGGCCGGCCCCGCGTTCACGTTTGCCTTCCACCCCGACCGGCTGGCCATCTATGCCGGCAACCGCGGCGAGACGCCGCCGGCGCACACGGTGCAGGTCGACTGGATCGGCACGGACGGCGCCGGGGACGACGTCGAGCGCAACACCCTGACGACGTCGGTCAGCGGCGGCGGCCTCGTGGCGCGCGGCCCCGAACTGTTGAATTACGCCTGCGGGCAGACGGTGACGCTGACGGCGGTCGAGGAGCCGGGCTGGGCGTTCGCCGGCTGGAGCGGCGCGGTCACCGGCACGCAGAACCCGGTGACGGTCACGATGAGCGGTCCGGACTCGGTCCTGGCCACGTTCGCTCCGGTGCCGGTCGACACGCTGGTGACGGCGGTCAGCGGCGGCGGCTCGATCAGCCTGTCGCCCCCGGGCGGCATCTACAATCGCGGCACGGTCGTCACGGTGACGGCCGTCGACGGCCCGGGCTGGGCGTTCGACGCGTTCACGGGCGACCTGTCGGGCAGCGTCAACCCGCAGACGATCACGATGACCGGCAACCGCGCGGTCACGGCGGCGTTCACGTCCGTCGCGCAGTACACGGTTACGGCGAGCGTCGACCCGGCCTCTTCCGGCTCGGTCACGCTGAACCCGGCCGGCGGCACCTACAACGCGGGCACCAAGGTCGTCGTGCGGGCGATCCCCGCGCAGGGCTGGATCTTCTCGGGCTGGAGCGGCGACCTCGCGGGCGTCTCGACCCCCGACTCGCTGGTGGTCGACGCCGACAAGGTGGTCACCGCGGCGTTCACGGCGCTGCCGTTGCGCGTGCTGACGACCACGGTCAGCGGCTCGGGCACGATCGTCCGCGCGCCGGACCAGGCGCAGTACCTCGACGGCACGAAGGTCGTGCTGGCGGCGGTGCCTGACGCCGGCTGGCGCTTCACGGGCTGGAGCGGCGACCTGGCGGGGACGGCCACGCCGGACTCGCTGGTGATGAGCGCGGACCACGCCGTGGCCGCGACGTTCGAGGCCATCCCGCCGGTGATCGCCTCCGACGACTTCAACCGCTGCGACCTGGGCGCGGCGTGGACCGTCGTCGATCCGTTTGCCGACGGCGGCACGGCGCAGATGACGGGCGGCTACACGAACGACGCCGGCGTGGCGATCAGCGTGCCGGGCGGCTTCGAGCACGAGATCTGGGCGGGCCAGATCGGTGCGACGCACATCCTGCAGCCGTCGCCGGACGTGGACTTCACCATCGAGGCGAAGTTCGACGCCGACCTGCCGGGCAACTTCGCGCAGGAAGGCATCGTCATCAAGGAGAGCGAGGCGCGCTGGGTGCGCGCGGAGATCTTCCGCGATGACACCAATCGCCTGCGGGTCGCGGTCGACCGCGGTCCGAACATCCTGACGCACGACGTGTACCTGCCCGAGGGGCTGACGGCGCCGATGTGGATGCGCGTGACGCGCACCGGCGACACGTGGGTGCAGTCGTGGTCGTCGGACGGCGTGAACTGGACCGTGGCCGGTGGGCCGTTCACCTACGACATGACCGTGACGGCGACCGGCCTGTTCGCCGGCAACCGCGGCAGTGCGCCGCCGGCGCACACGGTGGTCGTCGACTACATCCGCAACACCGCGGGCGCGCCCGTGGGCGAGGACGCCGACCGGGCCCCGTTGACCGTGACGGTGGACGGGACGGGCGTCGTGAACCGGACCCTGGACCTGCCCAGCTACGGGTGCGGCCAGGTGGAGACGTTGACGGCCGTCGGTCAGCCGGGCTGGGCGTTCAGCAGCTGGAGCGGCGCGGCTACCGGCACGCAGAATCCCGTGACGGTGCCGATGAACGGCCCGGGCGCGGTCCTGGCCACGTTCGTTCCCGTGCCGGTCGACACGCTGGTGACGGCGGTCAGCGGCGGCGGCTCGATCAGCCTGTCGCCTCCGGGCGGCATCTACAATCGCGGCACCGTCGTGACGGTGACGGCGGTCGACGGCCCGGGCTGGGCGTTCGACGCGTTCACGGGCGACCTGGTGGGCAGCGTCAATCCGCAGACGATCACGATGAACGGCAACCGCGCGGTCACGGCGGCTTTCACTTCGGTGGCCCAGTACACGGTGACGGCGAACGTGGACCCGGCCTCGTCGGGCACGGTCACGCTGAACCCGGCCGGCGGCACCTACAACGCGGGCACCAAGGTCGTCGTGCGGGCGATCCCCGCGCAGGGTTGGGTCTTCACGGGCTGGAGCGGCGACCTCGCGGGTGTCGCGACGCGCGACTCGCTGGTGGTCGACGCCGACAAGGTGGTCACCGCGGCGTTCACGGCGCTGCCGTTGCGCGTGCTGACGACGACGGTCAGCGGCTCGGGCACGATCGTCCGCGCGCCGAACCAGGCCGATTACCTGGACGGCACGAAGGTCGTGCTGGCGGCGGTGCCGGATGCCGGCTGGCGCTTCCTGGGCTGGAGCGGCGACCTGGCGGGGACGGCGACGCCGGACTCGCTGGTGATGAGCGCTGACCACGCGGTGGGCGCGACGTTCGAGATCATCCCGCCGGTCATCGCGTCGGACGACTTCAACCGTTGCGACCTGGGCGCGACGTGGACCGTCGTCGACCCGTACGGCGACGGCGGCACGGCGCAGATGACGGGCGGCTACACGAACGACGCCGGCGTTGCGATCAGCGTGCCTGGCGGCTTCGAGCACGAGATCTGGGCGGGCCAGATCGGTGCGACGCACATCCTGCAGCCGGCGCCGGACGTGGACTTCACCATCGAGGCGAAGTTCGACGCGGACCTGCCGGGCAACTTCGCGCAGGAAGGCATCGTCATCAAGGAGAGCGAGGCGCGCTGGGTGCGCGCGGAGATCTTCCGCGACGACTTCAACCGGCTGCGGGTCGCGGTCGACCGCGGTCCGGACATCCTGACGCACGACGTGTACCTGCCGGAAGGCCTGACGGCGCCGCTGTGGATGCGCGTTACGCGCACGGGCGACACCTGGGTGCAGTCGTGGTCGTCGGACGGCGTGACCTGGAACGTCGCGAGCGGTCCGTTCACGTACCACATGACCGTCACCGCGGCGGGCCTGTTCGCCGGCAACCGCGGCAGCGCGCCGCCGGCCCACACGGTGGTCGTCGACTACATCCGCAACACCGCGGGCGCGCCCGTGGGCGAGGACGCCGACCGCGCTCCGTTGACGGTGACGGTGGACGGGACGGGCGTCGTGAACCGGACCCTGGACCTGCCGAGCTACGGGTGCGGCCAGGTGGAGACGTTGACGGCCGTCGGGCAGCCGGGCTGGGCGTTCAGCAGTTGGAGCGGCGCCGTGACCGGCACGCAGAACCCCATCGCGGTCACGATGTCCGGGCCGGCCACCGTCGTGGCGCATTTCACGGTCCTGCCGCAGTACGCGCTCAGTGTCGGCACGGCTTCCGGGCAGGGCTCGGTGCAGGTGAGCCCGGCGGGCGGCCTCTACTACGAAGGGACGCGGGTCGCGGTCACGGCCGTGCCCGACTTCGGCTGGTCGTTCTCCGGTTGGGGCGGCGACCTCAGCGGGATCGCCAACCCCGATACGCTGGTGATGTCCGGCGCGCGCTCGGTCACGGCATCGTTCGTGCAGCTGCCGACGCCGAATTTCGTCAGTATCGCGGCGCCGGCGGGCCAGAGCCTCTCGACGATCACGTCGTGCCTCGACAGCATCGCCGTGCGCCTGGACCGCCTCGAGTCCGACCCGATCCACTCGTTCAGCCTCGGCCTGAAGCTCACGAACCTGGCGCTGTGCAGCGGCGCCGCCTCGGTCCGTGAAGGCGGCTACCTGGGCGCCCACGGCAGCGTGTCGTTCGTCGTCACGCAGACCAGCGACAGCACGCTGACCGTCGACGGCACGCTCCTGAGCGGCCCGTGCGGCGCCAGCGAGCCCGCCGGCGTGCTGGCCTGGCTCGACGTGTCGGCGCTCATCAGCGACGGCACCGGCTCGGTCACGGTCACGTCGGTTCAGCTGCGCGGCTGCGACGACCTGCCCCGCATCGTCGAAGCCACGGGCCCCGGCACGGTGACGATCGACAACACGCCGCCGGCTCCTGCCACGGGGCTGACGGCCGCGACCTTGATGTCCGGCAACGCCGCCGGTTCGTTGACGGCGATCAACGTGGCCTGGACCGCCGTGCCTGCGCTTGACGTCCAGTCGATCGAGGTGTGGCGCAAGGGCTTCGGTGCGCAGCCCGAGTTCTCCGATGGCGGCGGCGCCGTGCCGGCGATCCCTGCGGCCGGCACCGACCCGGCCAGTGTCGGCTGGCAGCTGGCGGGCGTGCTTGGCGGCAGCGCCGCAGGGGTGCTCGACCACCCGGTGACGCGCGACTACTGGTACTACCACGTCCGCACGGTGGACGCCGCGGGCAACCGCGCCGTGACGCCGACCCTTGCCGTGGCCCTGGATTACCTCCTCGCGGATGTGGCAGGCGGCGTGGGCAACGTGGGCGACGACATGGTGGGTGGGGCCGATGTCGCGGCCTTCTCCGGCGCGTACGGCTCGCTGGACGGCCAGCCGTCCTACCGCAACGGTTGCGATGTGGGCCCGACGGCGGATGCCGGGCCGTTCTCGCTGCCGACGACGGACAACCGCATCGACTTCGAGGACCTGATGATCCTCAGCCTCAGCCACGGCCTTGACGCCGTGGGCGGGGCCTCGTCCCTGGCGTCCTCGCCGGCGCCGGCCGGCGGCAATGCGCTGATGCTGACCCCCGACACGCTGCCGGGAGTCGGGTCGACGTTCCCGGTCACCATCGTGATGGCGGGCGACGGCACCGTGCAGGGCCTGAGCATCCCGCTCACGTGGGACAACGCCGTCGTGACGCCGGTCGCGGCAGTCTCCGGGGCGCTGCTGTCGGGCCAGGGCGGTTCGTCGCTGGTCTTCATGCCGCAGCCGGGGCTCATCGATGTGGCCCTGCTCGGCCTGCGCGAGCGCGGCATCTCGGGCGCGGGCGCCCTGGCCGTGGTCACGTTCGAGGTCGTCGGCACGGGGCAGCCTCGGTTCGGTTTCGGCACGGTCACGGCGCGCAGCCGTGAGAACGCCGCGGCGGCCGTGACCATCAACGGCGTCTCGGACGCTCCTGACCTGCCGGCCACGCCGGTGATGACGGTCCTGCACCAGAACAAGCCGAACCCGTTCAACCCGCGGACAACGGTGTCGTTCGACCTGGCGCGTCCGGGGCAGGTGCGGCTGATGGTCTATGGCGTGGACGGTCGTCTGGCGCGTGTCCTGGCCGACGGCTCCCTGCCGGCCGGCAACCATGCCTACACCTGGGACGGCACCGACGAGGGCGGCCGACGCCTGGCCTCGGGCGTGTACCTGGTGCGGTTGGTCACGCCGGACGGCATTCGCGATGTCCGGATGACCATGCTCAAGTAATCTGGAGCTTCCGGCTCGTTCCCCGGAAAGCAGTCGGGCTCCCAGGGGTCCGGCTGCTTTCTTTGGTCAGATGGCCGAGCGTGATGAAACACAAGAGGTTAGCACCGCTTTTCTGCCGAATTGGCAGGAAAACACTTGTTGTGGATGGTTTCTTTGCTGTATGATTTCATATGCCCTACATTTCGTCCGCCAGCGCCCTGTTGCCTATGATCGGCGACGGGGTGCTTCGCGGCATGTCCGGATCGAAGGATGAGACCATGCGTGCTCGCCCCTGGCCGCTGCGCTTCGCCTGCCTGTCGCTGGTCGCCCTGTTGTCTACGGCCGCGTTCGCCGCTGCGCCTTCCATGATTTCCCCGGCGCAGAAATCCGGCCTCGTGCTTGACCAGGTTCTCGCGGTTGATCGCGTCGGCGAGTCTCTCACGCTGGCGCCCGCGGCCGACATCCTGGCCGCCGAGCTGTACCACCGCAGCGCCGATGGCGCGTCGGTCCTGAGGATCAGCTTCCTTTCGCTTGCCCCGGCGGGAGTGCCTTCGCTGGTGGCTGCCGAGGCTGCCGCGGGTCGCCCCGCTGCGGTCGAAGTGTCGGTTCGCGCGCCGGGCGTCGACGCCGCGGCCACGCTGCGTCGCGACGGCGACCGCTGGCTTGCCGACCAGGCCGTCGACCCGGCCAAGCGCGGCACGTCGTCGTGGTACACCGTCGAGGGTGACGCGGATGCGCTCTATCTGGTGTTGCCGGCCGACCCTGCGAAAGCGGGCGGCACGTGGCCGGTCGCCATTGCGACAACTGCGGCCGCTGGCGGCGACCGCATGGATGCGACCTATCCGGCCGACAAGGCCTACGAGGCGAACTGTGCGCTGGTGCTGCACGGCAACCAGGGCCTCGGCTACACCGATGTGCTGCACGGCACCAGCAGCAACCTCGAGGGCAGCGGTTTCGACGAGGCGCTGCAGGTCCACCAGGGCACGGGCGTGCCCGGCAACTTCCACATGAGCGGCACGCTGATGACGGCGGCCGAGTGGGCCGCCAACAACGGCGACCCGGTCGACTTCAATGCCTGGCTGTCCGCCGGCGTCACGGCCGGCTGGGCGGGGATGATCTCCTCGGCCTACGCACAGCACATCATGCCGTTCGTCAACAATGCGATGAACGACTGGGCCGTCGAGACGCAGGCCCAGATGGTCGCCTCGCGCTACGGCACCACGCCGCGCGTCGCGTGGGTGCCCGAGCGCGTGTGGCTGAACACGTCGGGTTACCCGAGCAGCGGCGTGAACGACTGGATCGGCGACAACTGGCAGTCGCACGGCATCAACGGCGTCATCCTCGACGACGACGTGCACCTGGCCGGCCATGACAACCACCGCATCCACACGTTGAACACGAACGGCCTGCGCCTGATCCCGCGCGACCGCACCTTCACCGGGAACATCGTCGGCGGCAACGGGCAGGGCTCGCTGGACATCCTCACCGGCCTGGCCGGCAGCGGCCTGGGCACCTACCGCATTGCCGTGCTGGCCGAGGACTGGGAAGCCATCAGCGAGATGGGCGGCTGGGCCACGATCACGCCGAACGCCAAGGAGACCTACGACTGGTTCGTGGGCAAGTGCGCCACCGAAAGCGCCTGGCTGCACACCTGGAAGCTGGCCGACGCGCTGAGCAACGCCAATTTCAACGGCGACTCGATGAGCGTGGCGCCGGGCACCTACGGCGAGATCGGCGGCACGGCCGGCTACGGCGGCGGCGACAACGGCTGGTACACGCACTGGGCCGGCTATGTGCCGTTCGCCAACGGCGGCAACGGCAGCGGTTCGTGCGGCGCCATCGGCGGCAACTGCAAGAACTACGGCGCGCTGTGGAGCGATGCCTACAACGCCCTGATGGCGGCCCCGGACAACAACGTTTCGCAGGCCGGCTGGTACGTGCTGATGACGAACCTGCACGAGACCGCCTGGCACGACGGGATGGGCGGCGCCATCAGCGGTTGGCAGCACAAGTACTCGGCCCACATGAAGAACGCGATGGTCTACGCGGCCGCGTCGCACTGGGCCGCGGGCGAGTACGCGACGACGACGAATGCCTACCTGGGCGACATCGACAATGACGGCTACCAGGAGGCGGTGCTGCACAACGACCGCCTGTTCGCCGTGTTCGAGGGCAACGGCGGCCGGTTGACGCACCTGTTCGTGCGCGGCGCCGGCTACGACGACACGGCCATCGGCGTGGACAACGCCTACTGGTCGGACACCGAGGGCGACTTCAACGACGCGAACCATGTCACCGGCCTCAGCGACGTCTCGCCCGACTACCAGCACCTGGGCTACTCGATGACGCCGTCGGCCTCGGGTGGCAACGCTTCGATCGTGCTCCAGCACGCCGAAGTGACGAAGACCGTCTCGCTGGCGACCGGTGATCCTTACTGCGCGATCACCTACAGCGTCGGGCCGGCCACCCACTGGATCAAGGCCGGCTTCTCGCCCTCGCTGGTGGACCTTGTGTGGAATGCGCAGATGGACCGGGTGTGGGTGGGCGACGCCTCCTACATGGGCTTCCGCAACCCGAACACGGGCGTCGCGGCGGCGTTCGTGCTGGGCGGCGGCGGCGCGCTGCACCAGCAGGAGATCAGCGGCACGTTGATGCGCGGCGACGAGATCCGCGGCGCCGGCGTCTTCCAGTGCCTGCTCTATGCCGGGACGACGTCGGCCCCGGGCGCTGGCGGCGAGATCGCCGAGTTGCGCACGCTGGCGGACAACCTGTTCGATACCATCGGGCCGGCGGCGCAGGCGGCCGCGTGGTACCCGCAGACCAAGCGACTGGTGCTGGGTTTTGACCAGGCCGCGCAGCTGGTCTCGCCGGCGGGCATCTCCATCGCCGGCCTGGGTGCCACCGTGGCGCTGCCGGCCGGGACGACAGTGGTCGGCAGCCAGCCTTCGGTGTCGCTGACGCTCGCGGTCGACCCGGCCACGGCGGCGCTGATCGACGCGCAGACCGCCCTGGGCGCCGTCACGCTGCGCCTGAACGCCGGCGCTGTCACCGACGCCGGCGGCAACGGGAATGCCGCGTTGGGCGCGCCGGGCCTGGCGGTGTCGGTGCTCGGCACCAGCGTGATCATCGACGGTCGCGTCGACCCGACCGAGTGGGCGGGAGCGCAGGTCCTGGACGACGCCTCCGACTCCGGTTGGGGCGCGGCCAACGAGATCGACCGCCTTCTGGTCAAGTGGGACGCCCAGTACCTGTACGTCGCCATCGACGGCCAGGTCAGCGGCAACAGCTGGCTGCTCTATCTGGACCGCGACCCGGGGACAGCCAACGGGCAGACCAACCTGACGGCCATCAATGCCTGGGAGCGCGGGGCGACGTTCACGGCGGCGGGCTTCGCGCCCGACTTCCAGTACGGCTGCTACCAGCACCAGACGCAGTTCGACGGCGACGGCTTCTGGCAGCTGCTGTCGCCGACCACGACGCTGGTCCGCAGTTCGGAGATCGCCAAGGCCTTCGACTCGTTCCACAACTTCGGCAGCGCCAGCGGCAGTGAGTTGGCCATTCCCTGGAGCGTCATCTACGGGCTGGGGGCGGGGGTCGTGCCGGCGGGCGCCAAGGTGGCCCTGGTCGCGTCGGTGTGCTGGGATCCCGAGCCGGCCGGCGTTCTCGGCGGCGATTCGGCGCCCAGCAACCTGGCGGCGGCCCTGCCCGCTGTCGACCGCGCCTGGACCGTGACGGTGGACGGCAACAACGATGGTCGCCCCGACGGGACCTGGACGTCGGACGTGCCGCGGGCCGATGCGGCGGGAATCCGGCTGCTGCCGAACCAGCCGAACCCGTTCAACCCGTCGACGAACCTCGTCTTCGAGATCGACGGGCAGGACAGTGCCGATGTCAGCTTGTCCGTGTACGATATGGGCGGTCGCCTCGTGCGCACGCTCGTCGCCGAACGCCTGGAGCCGGGGCAGCATCGCCGGGTCTGGGATGGCCGCGATGCGCAAGGGCGCGCCGTGGCCGCCGGCACCTATTTCGCTCGTTTGTCCGCACGCGGGCTGGTTTCGACCCGTCCGCTTTCGCTCGTCAAGTAAGGAGGAGTCCCAATGCGTGCTCGTTACAGCCTGCCGCGCCTGCTGGCGGTGGCCCTGTTGATGGTCGTGGCGACGGTCGGTTGGTCCTGGGCCACCACGCCGCAGACGATCGTCATCGACGGGGTCAATGACTTCCTGCCCGCCAACCTCGTCGATGCCGACGGCGCCGACACCCAGTTCCCCAACATCGACCTGGGTGACACCTACGCGACCAACGACGCGGTCAACCTGTTCCTCGGCCTGACGCAGAATCCGGCCGGCTGGAGCGGCGTGCAGCTCGGCATCGCGATCGACGTGAACACCGCCGCCGGCGGCGCCGTCGACCCGTGGGGCCGCAAGCTGGAGTGGAGCCTGGCGCCGTACATGCCGGACTTCATGTTCTACGTCAACCTGAGCAACAATTGGCAGGCCGGATACCAGTGGAACGGCACCGGCTGGACCGGTATCGGCGCGGCCGGGCCCGGCGGGCTGGGCTGGAGCACCACGACGGGCTTCAAGGAACTGCCCATCCTGCTGTCGACCCTCGGTGTGACGGCCGGCAGCACGATCCGCTGGGAAGCCTGGGTCACCCAGGACGGCGCCACCAAGGGTCCGCTCGACGCGATGGCCAACGACGGCTCGCAGCTGTCGACCCCGACGCTCACGCTGTGGGACACCCCGTCGGCGATCCCGATGATCGACATGACGACCTACACGGTGCAGTCGGCGGCCGACCCGAACCCGCCGTACGTGACCGGCGTCCAGGCCACCGGCTATCCCATCACGAACCTGTTCGACGTCGTGTTCAACGAGCCCGTGAAGGCCTCGAGCGTGCTGGCCAACGGCAGCCAGTTCGTGTTCAGCGGCGGCGCCACGGCGACGGCCGCTACCGTAGCGGGCAACGTCGTGCACCTGACGCTGGCGGCAGCCCCTGCCGCTTCCGCCTCGCTGTACTCGGTAACCGTGACCGGCGTGACCGACCTGGCCGGCAATGCCGTGCCGGCGGACAACGTCCTGAACCGGGCCTGTTTCGGCTTGAAGGACGTCACCTTCCGCGGCAAGTTCAGCCAGTTCCTGGCCGGCCAGGGCGCCGGGCCGCACGCCTTCTCGGTCGAGGGCGACCAGGCCCCGCTGACGTTCGACCCGCTGTGCGACACCGGCGTCATGACCGACACCGGCAGCGGCGGCGTGTGGGAGTACGCGGTGAAGATGCTGTACGGCGGCAACTGCGCGGCCGGCACGGGCACGGATACCTTCGAGTTCAAGTGCAACTACAACTGCGGCACGTGGGAGCCCCTGTCCAGCAACCGCACGCACACCCTGGACATCGCCAACGGCGCCGCGGACCTGGTGGAGTTCTGGTGGAACAACGAGGACCCGACCGTCTTCACGACGCGCGCGGTCGACGTCGTCTTCCACGTGGACATGAACCTGACGGGCTTTGTGGTCGCCGATTCGATCGGCATCAACGGCAACGTCCTGCCGCTGAACTACACCCGGCCGACGACCAACCTGCTGCATGACGACGGCCTGGCCGGCGACACGGCTGCCGGCGACGGCGTCTTCGCGGGGACGATCTCGTTCCCGACCGGATCGCGGCGCGACGTGGCGTACAAGTTCCTCAAGAACTCCGTCTACGAGTGCCTCGGCCAGGGTGACCGCACCGTGTACCTGAACGACACGCTGTTCGGCAACGGCAGCAACGGCGGCCCGGCGCTGGACCTGCCTGTGGTGAAGTACGACTTCTGCTCGAAGATCTGGCGCGACGTGGCCGTGGTCTTCAGCGTGGACTTCAACAGCACCGCGTGGGCCGGCGTCAAGCCGGGCGACCTGGTGAGCGTCGATGGCACGCCGAACTTCGACAACACGTTCAACTGGGACGTGCCGTCGCTGAACAACCTGCTCGACAACGGCGTGGCGCCGGACCTCGTGGCGGGCGACAAGATCTTCACGGGCAAGGTGACGTTCCCGGCCGGCAGCGACCAGAACGTCTCGTACAAGTTCCTCTACAAGAGCGTGTTCGAGTGCATCGGCGAGAGCGACCGCAGCTTCTCGATCAACTGCGACACGTACACCGTCGCCAGCCCCCAGGTGCTGGCGGTGGACCGCTTCCAGGCCTGCCCCGTGTCCGGCGTTCCGTCGGCACAGGTCAGCGGCCTGGTGCTCGAGCAGAACAGTCCGAACCCGTTCAACCCGAAGACCGTGATCAGCTTCACCGTGGCCAGCGAAGGCCGCGGCACCCTGCGGGTGTTCAACCTGCGCGGCGAACTGATCCGCACGCTGCGCGACGGCACCTTCGCCGCCGGCCAGCAGTCGGTCGAGTGGGACGGGCGTGGTGACAACGGTGTCCTCGCGGGCAGTGGCGTCTACCTGTACCGCCTCGAGGTCGCTGGCGAGGCGATCAGCCGGCGGATGATGCTGCTGAAGTAACGCGCCGTCGCCTGGCGACAGGGCGTTCACAAACAACTGGTGGCGGGCAGTCCTCGCGCCTTCGGCGCTGCGGATAGCCCGCCACCAGTTGTTTGTGAACACC
>CAIWHK010000013.1 GCA_903912525.1 uncultured bacterium
ACCCCGCCTGGCCCCGCGTCGGACTTGCGCCGGCGCAAGTGCAGCCGGGCGCGTTGGCCAACCCCGCCTGGCGCCGCCGGACTTGCGCCGGCGCAAGTGCAGCCGGGCGCCGTGGACAACCCCGCCTGGCGCCGCCGGACTTGCGCCGGCGAAAGTGCCGCCGCGCGCCGCGACCAACCCCCGCCTGGCGCCGTCCGACTTGCGCCGGCGCAACCGCGAGCTCACCCGGGGGCAACAACTTGTTCCGCCAGCCCCGCCAGCCCCGCCAGCCCCGCCAGCCCGCCTCGCCCACAACCACCCCCAACCAATCCCCTCCAAACCCCCGCCATCCCACCCATCACCCCAAACCACCCCACCCCGAAACCCGCCCCCGCCACCCCAAACCCCCAACCACGCCACCCCCACCCACCACCGCACCACCCGCCCAAAACAACCCCCAACCCTCCCGCACCCCCCAAGCGCACCACAACGCGCCCGCCGCCGCAACCCCCCAACCTCCGCAGATATCAAAACTCAAATTCACAACAAAATGTCATAAAACAAGATACCGTTCCCTATCGAACAAAGCCCCAAATCGGACCAACCCACGATAAATCCAACGTTTGCGGGCTCCCATGAAACAGTGTATTCTCGGGCGTCCGTTTGCCCGAAGTGGCACGATTCATTTTTTCCGGAGGAAGTGCTCTTGAAGCCCACATTCCGCGTTCTGACCGCCCTCGCGGCCAGCCTGGCCCTCGCGCCGGCTGCTCGCGCCAGCGAGGCCGACCTGGTCCTGCCGGATCTGCGCTCGGTGAATCTGCTGGGCACTGACGGCCACTCGCTGCTGCTGATCGGCCTGCTGGTGTGCCTGTTCGGCCTCGCCTTCGGCCTGATGCAGTACCGCACCCTGCGGGCCATGAAGGTCCACAAGAGCATGGCCGAGATCTCCGAGCTCATCTACGAGACCTGCAAGACCTACCTGATCACCCAGGGCAAGTTCATCATCATCCTCGAGGCGCTGATCGCGGTCATCATCGTGGCGTACTTCGGGTGGATGCAGCACTTCTCGTTCATCAAGGTCGCGATGATCCTGATTGCCTCGGTGGTCGGTATCCTCGGCAGTTACGGCGTGGCGTGGTTCGGCATGCGGATCAATACGCTCGCCAACTCGCGGTCGGCGTTCGAGGGCCTGCGCGGCAAGCCCTTCCCGACCTACGCGATCCCCCTGCAGGCCGGCATGTCGATCGGGATGCTCCTGATCTCGGTCGAGCTGCTGGTGATGCTGATGATCCTGCTGTTCGTCCCGCGCGACTACGCCGGGCCGTGTTTCATCGGTTTCGCCATCGGTGAGTCGCTGGGCGCGTCGGTGCTGCGTATCGCCGGCGGTATCTTCACGAAGATCGCCGACATCGGCTCTGACCTGATGAAGATCGTCTTCAATATCAAGGAAGACGACGCGCGCAACCCGGGCGTGATCGCGGACTGCGTCGGCGACAACGCCGGCGACTCGGTCGGCCCCACCGCCGACGGCTTCGAGACCTACGGCGTGACGGGCGTCGCCCTGATCACGTTCATCGTGCTGGCCGTCCAGCCGCAGTACCAGGCCACCATGCTGGTCTGGATCTTCCTGATGCGCCTGGCCATGATCCTGACCAGCGCCGGTTCCTACTTCATCAACGACCTGTACGCCAAGGCCAAGTGGGGCAAGGCCGATCACATGAACTTCGAGCTGCCCCTGACCTCGCTGGTCTGGATCACCTCGATCTTCTCGATCGTCGTCACCTACGTGCTGTCGGCGCTCTCGCTGAAGGGCATGCCTGACCCGTCGCTGTGGTGGAAGCTCGCCTCGATCATCAGCCTCGGCACCATTGCCGGCGCCGTGATTCCCGAGCTGGTCAAGATCTTCACCTCGACCGAGTCCAAGCACGTCAAGCACGTCGTCAACGCCTCGCGCAAGGGCGGCGCCTCGCTGAACATCCTGGCCGGCCTGACCGTCGGCAACTTCAGCGCCTACTGGATGGGCATGACCATCCTGGTGCTCATGCTGGTCGCCTTCGGCATCAGCACGCTGGGCCTGTCGTCGCTGATGATCGCCCCGGCCGTGTTCGCGTTCGGCCTCGTCGCCTTCGGCTTCCTGGGCATGGGCCCGGTCACGATCGCCGTCGACTCGTACGGTCCGGTCGCGGACAACGCGCAGTCGGTGTTCGAGCTGTCGCTGATCGAGACGATTCCCAACATCAAGGATGAAGTGAAGCGCGACTTTGGTTTCGTTCCCGACTTCGACAAGGGCAAGGAATACCTCGAGGCCAACGACGGCGCCGGCAACACGTTCAAGGCCACGGCCAAGCCCGTGCTGATCGGCACCGCGGTGGTGGGCTCCACGACGATGATCTTCTCGATCATCATGCTGCTCACCGACGGCCTGAAGACGAACATGGAAATGATGTCGCTGATGAACCCGCCGTTCCTGCTGGGCCTGATCGCCGGCGGCGCGATGATCTACTGGTTCACCGGCGCCTCGATGCACGCGGTGACCAGCGGCGCCTACCACGCCGTGGAGTTCATCAAGAAGAACATCAAGCTCGACAGCAACGCGACGCGCGCGTCGACCGAGGACAGCAAGAAGGTGGTGGCCATCTGCACGAAGTTCGCGCAGAAGGGCATGATCAACATCTTCATCGCCGTGTTCTTCACGACGCTGTCGTACGCCTGCTTCGACCCGTTCTTCTTCATCGGCTACCTGATCTCGATCGCGCTGTTCGGCCTCTACCAGGCCATCTTCATGGCCAACGCGGGCGGCGCCTGGGACAACTGCAAGAAGGTCGTCGAAGTCGACCTGAAGCAGAAGGGCACCGAGCTGCACGCGGCGTCGGTCGTCGGCGACACCGTCGGCGATCCGTTCAAGGACACCTCGTCGGTGGCCATGAACCCGATCGTGAAGTTCACGACGCTGTTCGGCCTGCTGGCCATCGAGCTGGCCATCGTCGCGCGCGCGAAGAACCCGATGATGCTGACGGCCCTCGCCTGCGTCTTCCTGGCCGTCGCGGTCGTCTACATCCTGAAGTCGTTCTTCGATATGAGCATCAAGGACGAAGAGGTGTAAGTGGACGCCATCGTCTGGCTGAAAGCTGCATTGCTCGGACTGGTCGAGGGGGCCACGGAATTCATTCCGGTCTCCTCGACCGGCCATCTGATCCTGGTGCAGGACTGGCTCAACTTCACGGGCCACAAGGAAAACGCCTTCGCCGTGTTCATCCAGCTCGGCGCCATCCTGGCCGTGCTGTGGATGTACCGCGCGAAGTTCATCGACCTGGCGCTGCACTTCTGGAAGCCCGGCCGCGCGCGCACGTTGCTGGTCAACCTCGTCATCGGCACCATCCCCGCCGTCGTGGTGGGGCTGCCGACCGACGACTGGATCGAGGCGCACTTCTTCAAGCCGCTGCCGGTGGCCATCGCGCTGGTGGCCGGCGGCATCGCCATCCTGCTGATCGAGCGCGGCAAGCACCGCGTCAAGGTGACGTCGGTCGACGACATCACCTGGAAGCTGGCGCTGTACGTGGGCCTCATCCAGGTGCTGGCCATCCTGTTCCCGGGCGTCTCGCGCTCGGGCGCCACCATCATGGGCGGGCTCGTGCTGGGCCTGTCGCGCGTGGCGGCCACCGAGTTCTCGTTCTTCCTGGCGGTGCCCGCCATGCTCGGCGCCTCGGCGCTGAAGCTGTGGGGCGTGCGCCACGAACTGGGCGCGGCCGACCTGCCCGTGTTCGGCATCGGCTTCGTGGTCTCGTTCATCGCGGCGCTCGTGGTCATCCGCGCGCTGGTGAAGTTCGTCTCGCGGCGGTCGTTCGTGCCGTTCGCGTGGTACCGCATCGGGCTGGGCGCGCTGGTCGCCTCGTCGCTGCTGTGGCGGGCCTCGGGCCGTTAGTTCTCCTCAGTCCGGAACAGGGGCACCTTGGGCATCTCCGCTTACCTGGCCGAACACATCACGGCCTTCATCGATGCGACCGGCTACATCAGCGTCTACGCGCTGATGGTGCTCGAGAGCATGGTCTTCCCGATCCCCAGCGAGGCGGTCATGCCGTTCGCGGGGTTCCTGGTCGTCACCGGCAAGTTCACGCTGGCCGGCGTCATCATCGCCAGCACGCTGGGCAGCATCACCGGCTCGCTGCTCTCGTACTGGATGGGCGCGGTCGGCGGCGAGCCGTTCTTCCGCCGCTTCGGCAAGTACTTCCTGCTCGACATGCACGAGCTCGAGGCCACACAGCGCTTCTTCCACAAGCGCGGCCCGGCCGCCGTCCTGATCAGCCGCTTCATCCCGGTGGTGCGGCACCTGATCTCGATCCCCGCCGGCGTGGGCCGCATGCCGCTGGTGCCGTTCTGCATCTATACGGTGATCGGCGCCGGCCTGTGGAACACGATCCTGGCCGTGGCGGGCATCAAGCTGAAGCAGAACTGGGACGAGTTGATGCATTACAGCCACACCATCGACATCGGCGTGCTGGTCGCGCTGGTCGCGCTGGTGGGGTTGTACATCTACAAGCATCGCGCCAAGCTGCGGACCTGGGGACGCTGAGGACATGCGATGAACCAGAAGCTGCTTGCCCAGGTCCGATTGTGGACTATTTTGGTCGCGGCCGTCGCTGCCGGCATCTTCGTTTTTGTCATTTCGGCAGCTTTCGCGCTGGGCGTTTTCCTGACCGCGGTGTGGGCCGTGGCGGGACTGTGGGTGCTCGAACGCCTGCTGCGCGCGGCCGTCGTCGCGCCGGGAACTCCGCGCAACACGCCGCTGATCATTCTGTGGACCGCTGCTAAATTCGCGGTTTACGGGGTGGCGGTGTGGGTGCTATTTTCCCGTCCGCTTCCGGTACTGAGCCACGCCGTGGGCTTCACCTTGATGATGGTCGTCTTGGTGGTCCTCGGGGCGCTGGCCCGCTCCGCTGAGATCCGACTGTCCACTCGACGGGAAGACGATGCAACGCATGAGAGTTGATCGGTCCGCCCCGCTGGCCCTGCTGATTGGGGCCGCGCTGTTGTTCGCGGGCGTGTGCCTGGCGGAAGAGCCGGCACACCCGGCGACGCATGAGGCTGTGCCCACCGAACACGTTGCCACGCAGGAACATGCGCCCGAGACCGCGGCGCGCGAGGCGACGGCCCAGGACGTGGCGCCCCATGGCGTCACGCCGGCCGGGCACGAGGCTGCCACTGGCGCCCACGGTGGCGGCCACGGCACCGGCATGCCGCACATCCCCAGCGCGCTCACGTTCATCGAGGCCAAGCTGCCCCCCGAGCAGGCCGAGATGCTGAACAAGCTGAAGGATCCCATCTTCTCGCTGCTGGTCGCGCTGCTGCTGGCCGTGTTCTTCGTCTCGCTGTCCGGCAAGCTCGACCCGCGCAAGCCGGGCCGCACGCAGATGGCCGTCGAGCTCATCTTCGGCGGGCTCTACGGGCTGTTCACGACCATCATCGGGCCCAGCGCGCGGCGGTACACGCCGTTCCTCGGCTCGCTGTTCGTGTTCATCTTCTGCAACAACCTGTTCGGCATGGTGCCGCTGGGGCACTCGTCGACCAGCAGTTTCGCCAACACCACCTTCGCGCTGGGCATGCTCACGTTCCTGTACGTGCAGTACATCGCGCTGAAGGAGAACGGCATCGGCGGCTACCTGTTCCACATGGCCGGCTCGCCGAAGACGGGGATGGAGTGGGGCTTCTCGCTGCTGCTGTTCCCGCTGCACGTGCTGGGCGAGCTCATCAAGCCCATTTCACTGTCGCTGCGACTGTTCGGCAACATCTTCGGTGAAGACACGCTCATGGCCACGATGGTGCTGCTGGGCGCCGGGATCATGTTCAAGATCACCGGCGGCATGGCGCTGGTGCCCGGCATCCCGTTGCAGCTGCCCTTCTACTTCCTGGGCCTGCTGTCGTGCACGATCCAGGCGCTGGTCTTCACGTTGCTGGCGACGGTTTACATCGCATTGTGGCTGCCTCACGGCCATCACGCCGAAGAGAGCCACGGGCACTAGAAGTTGCGATGATTGGTAACTTTCGGGCCTGGGGCCCGGACGGTCGGGTCGACGGCGGCCCGGATTCACGGCGGGGGAACCCGCGCAAAGCAGACAACGCGCGCACGCGTTAAGGAGGACCCAATGGACGGCAGCACTCTCGGTCTGGCTATTCCCCTCGGTCTGGGCATGGCGGCGATCGGTTCGGGCATCGGCCTCGGCAAGGCCATCGAGGGCGGCATGAACGCGATGGGCCGGCAGCCGGAAGCCATCGGCCAGATCCAGACGGCCATGATCATCGGTTGCGCCTTCATCGAGGCTCTGACGATCTACGCACTGATCGTCAGCATCCTGCTGATGGGCAAGATCTGACGAGCGTGTCGGTTTCCTGCGTGCGCTGCAGTGATCGCGGGGGGCGGTTCGCCCGCCCCTCGCAACCGCAGGCGCGGGGACCAGTGACTGGAAGGGATCCGGCATGGAGTTCGTGACACCAAATATCACCAACCTGCTGACCACGGCGGTAGGCTTCATCCTCTTCGTGTGGATTTTGGCCAAGTTCGCCTGGGGTCCGATCCTCAATCTGCTGGACGCACGGCGCCAGAAGATCGAGGGCGACTACGCGGCGGCCGAGAAGAATCTCGCCGACGCGGAGGGCTTGAAGGGTGATTTCGAGGCCAAGATCGCGGACATCAAGTCCATCGAGCGCGAGCGCGTGCAGGAAGCCGTCAAGCGTGGCGAAGTCATCGCCGACGGCATCGTGCACAAGGCGCGTTCCGAGGCCGAGGCGACCGTCGTCAAGGCCGAGCAGGACATCGAGGTCGAGGCCCACAAGGCCCAGCTCGAACTGCGCGACTCGGTGGTGGCGATGGCGATCGGCGCGGCAGAGAAGGTCATCAGCGAAAAGCTCGATGATCCCCTGCACCGCAAGCTGATCAACCAGTACATCGACGAGCTGGACAAGACCGGGAGCGGAGCCTGATGCGTGACCGCAAGGTAGCGACGCGCTACGCCGAGGCCCTGTTGCGGACGGCCAAGCCGGCCGGGACGCTGCAGGCCTGCGCGGAATCGTACGCCGGCGTGCTGGCCGTCATGGCCGAGCACCGCGACCTGGTCATCTTCCTGGACAGCCCGCAGGTGCGCGAGCTGGAAAAGAAGGGCCTCCTGAAGAACGTGTTCGGGCAGAAGCTCGAGCCCGTGCTGCTGGACTTCTTCTTCCTGCTGATCGATCGCAACCGGATCGAGGCGCTGCGGGACATCGGCGAGGTCTTCGCCGAGCTGGTCGAGGCCGACCAGAACATCGTGCGGGCGCGCGTGGTCACGGCCATCGCGCTGCCGGCCGACCTGGAAACGAAGCTGCGCGACAAGCTCGCGCAGGTGACGGGCAAGACCGTCATCCTGGACAAGAAGGTCGATCCGGCGGTGCTCGGCGGGGTGTGTGTCACCCTGGGCGACCGCATCATCGACGGCACGGTGCGCACGAACCTGGATCGTCTGCGCAGGAAGCTCGGCGCTGCCCAAGTGCGGCTTTAGCCCAAGTGCGGCTGTAGATCGCACGCGACTGGGTTGACGGTTCCCCAACGGGGATTCAACGAGGAGACCGGAAGTGAAACTGAGGCCTGAAGAGATCAGCTCGGTCCTGGCGCAGGAGCTGAAGAGCTACGATCGCAATCTCGGCGTCGAGAGCGTCGGCACGATCCTGCAGGTGGGCGATGGTATCGCCCGCGTGTACGGTCTGCAGGACGTCATGGCCGGCGAGATGGTCGAGTTCCCCGGGGACATCTTCGGCATCGTGCTGAACCTCGAAGAGGATTCCGTCGGTGTCGCCATCATGGGCCCGGACACCAAGATCAAGGAAGGCGACCAGGTCAAGCGCACCGGCACCATCGCCTCGGTGCCCGTCGGCGACGGCGTCATCGGCCGCGTGCTCAACGCCGTCGGCCAGCCGCTCGACGGTGAAGGCCCGGTTCCCTCGACCCAGACGCGCAACATTGAGCTCAAGGCGCCCGGCGTAACGGCGCGCCAGCCGGTGAAGCAGCCCCTGGCGACCGGCCTGAAGGCCGTCGACTCGATGATCCCGATCGGCCGCGGCCAGCGCGAGCTGATCATCGGCGACCGCGGCACCGGCAAGACGGCCATCGCGATCGACACGATCATCAATCAGAAGGGCAAGGGCGTTTACTGCTTCTACGTGGCCATCGGCCAGAAGCAGTCGACCGTTGCCACCGTGCACAAGAAGCTCAAGGAACACGGCGCGATGGAGTACACGACCATCATCGCCGCCAACGCTTCCGACCCGGCCCCGATGCTCTACCTGGCGCCCTACACCGGCGTCACCATGGCCGAGCACCAGATGTGGGCGGGCAAGGACACCCTTGTGGTGTACGACGATCTTTCCAAGCAGGCCAACGCGTACCGCCAGATGTCGCTGCTGCTGCGCCGCCCGCCCGGCCGCGAAGCCTATCCCGGCGACGTCTTCTACCTGCATTCCCGCCTGCTCGAGCGCGCGGTGAAGCTGTCCGACGAGAACGGCGGCGGTTCGTTGACCGCGCTGCCGATCATCGAGACGCAGGCCTCGGACGTGTCGGCCTACATCCCGACGAACGTGATCTCGATCACGGACGGGCAGATCTTCCTGGAGAACGACCTGTTCTACCAGGGCATCCGGCCCGCCATCAACGTCGGTATCTCCGTTTCGCGCGTGGGTGGCTCGGCGCAGACCAAGGCGATGAAGAAGGTCGCCGGCTCGCTGCGCCTGGACCTGGCGCAGTACCGCGAGCTGGCCGCGTTCGCGCAGTTCGGCTCGGACCTCGACAAGGCCACGCAGCGTCAGCTGACGCGCGGCGAGCGCATGGTCGAGATCCTGAAGCAGGACCAGTACGTGCCCATGCCGACGGAGAAGCAGGTGGCGATCATCTTCGCCGCCAGCAAGGGCTTCCTCGACACGGTGCCGCTGGACCAGCTGAAGGTCTGGGAGAAGGACTTCCACATCTTCCTGGACGAGAAGCATTCGGCGGTGTTGCAGGCGATCTCCACCACGGGCAAGCTCGACGACGACACGGTCGAGCACCTGACGGCGGCGATCCAGGAGTTCATCAAGATTCGCGGCTAGTACGGGCAAAGGGAAAGCGGGAGGTCACCGGTGGCTGGTGCCGGGGTCAAGCTACTGAACAAGCGAATCCGCTCCGTGCGGAACACGCAGCAGATCACCAAGGCCATGAAAATGGTCGCGGCGTCGAAGCTGCAGCGTTCCCAGGGCCGGATGCTCGCGGCGCGTCCCTATTCGCGCAAGCTGACCGAGCTGATGCAGCAGCTGGCGGGGCAGGCCGACATCGGTCATCCGCTGTTCGAGGTGCGCCACGTCCAGAACCGTCTGTTCGTGATCATCACCTCGGACAAGGGCCTCTGCGGCTCGTACAACACGAACCTGCTGAAGCTGGCGCACAAGGCCGTCGACGCGTCGATCGCCGGCGGCACGCCGACCGCGATCTACGCCGTCGGCCGCAAGGGCGCCGACTACTTCCGCAAGCGCGGCTACACGATGTACCACGCCCACACCGACTTCGCGGGCGACATGAGCGCCGACCGCGGCAAGATGGTGGGCGACCGCTGCGTGGAAGCGTTCACGGGCGGCAGCTTCGACGAGGTGCGCGTCATCTACGCGCAGTTCCAGAGCACGATGACGCAGCGGCCGGTCGACCTGCCGCTGCTGCCGATCGCGCCCGAAGCCGCGGCGCCCGGCGCCGCCGCGCAGAAGGAAAAGGACTACATCTGGGAGCCCAGCCAGGCCGAGCTGTTCGGCGTGCTGCTGCCGCTCTACCTGCGCAACCGCGTGTTCATGACGTTGAGCGAGGCGTTCACCAGCGAGCACGCCGCGCGCATGACCAGCATGAACGCGGCGACCGAGAACGCGGGCGAGATGATCGGCGCGCTGACGCTGCAGCGCAACCGCGAACGCCAGGCCGCGATCACCAGCGAGCTGCTGGACATCGTCGGCGGCGCGAACGGGCTCTAGTCTTTCAATGTGACCAAAGCGGGGCAGGCGCCCCGCGGACGACGGCAAAAGCCAAGGAGACTGCACATGGCCGGGAACTACGGGAAGGTCCAGCAGGTCATCGGGCCCACGGTGGACCTCGAGTTCGATTCGGATCACCTGCCGGAGATCCTCAACGCCATCCACATCCAGGACGAGGCCAAGGGCATCGACCTGATCACCGAGGTTGCCCAGCACATCGGCAACAACGTGGTCCGGACGATCGCCATGGACTCGACCGACGGTCTGGTTCGCGGCATGAAGGGTCTGGACACCGGCGCGCCGATCTCGGTGCCCGTCGGCAAGCAGTGCCTCGGCCGCCTGTTCAACCTGCTGGGCAAGCCGCTGGACAACGTGGGCCCGCTGGCGCACCCCGAGGCGCGGTCGCCCATCCACGCGCAGCCGCCGTCCCTGACCAACCAGGGCGAGGCGAACGAGATCTTCGAGACCGGCATCAAGGTCGTCGACCTGCTGGCGCCCTACGTGAAGGGCGGCAAGATCGGCCTGTTCGGCGGCGCCGGCGTGGGCAAGACCGTTATCGTGCAGGAGCTGATCCACGCCATCGCGACGCAGCACGGCGGCTACTCCGTGTTCTGCGGCGTGGGCGAGCGCACGCGTGAAGGCAACGACCTCTGGCTGGAGATGAAGGAGTCCGGTGTCATCGAGAACACCGCCCTGGTCTTCGGGCAGATGAACGAGCCGCCCGGGGCCCGCCTGCGCGTGGCGCTGTCCGGCCTGACGATGGCCGAGCACTTCCGCGACGAGCTGAACCAGGACGTGCTGCTGTTCATCGACAACATCTTCCGCTTCACGCAGGCGGGCTCCGAGGTGTCGGCGCTTCTGGGCCGTATGCCGAGCGCCGTGGGTTACCAGCCCACGCTGGCCACCGAGATGGGCCAGCTGCAGGAGCGCATCACCTCGACGCGCCACGGCTCGATCACCTCGGTGCAGGCCATCTACGTGCCGGCCGACGACTTGACCGACCCGGCGCCGGCCACCGCGTTCAGCCACCTGGACGCCACGACGGTGTTGTCGCGCCAGATCGCCGAGCTGGGCATCTACCCGGCCGTGGATCCGCTGGAT
>CAIWHK010000014.1 GCA_903912525.1 uncultured bacterium
ACGAAAAATCCCGGACATCCGCAGCGCCAAAGGCGCGAGGACAGGCCGGGATTTTTCGTTGTGCGGCGTTGCCTGTCGCCAAGCGCCTATTCGATGCCCCCCCCGCCCCCGCCCGTATTGACGGCCTTCAAAAGGAGCAGGGCCGCCTCGATGTCGCTGGCGCGACTCTTTTCGGGGACCGCAGCCGCATCCGGGGCCGAGGCGAGCAGGGCCTCCGACCACGCGGACAGCGCGCCCACCAGGGCGCCGTGCGCGACGATGCCGCGACCGGCCACGTAGTTCAGTTCGGTGACAAGCAACTCCTGCGCAAGCTTGTCTTCGTCGGTCGTGTAGTGGCGGGACAGGAAGCGGTAGGCTTCCTGCAATTCCCTGCCCTCGGTGAAGGTGAACGGCCCGGACAAAAACAGCGTCTGGACGGTCGCCAGCAACCCGCGCAGTTCGTCTCCGTTGTATCGCAGCGAATCCGGATTGCAGTTGCAGCCGTCGTCGGGCGGGTGCTCGCCGCCGTGGCCGTCACGATCGCGGATTCGGCTTCCGCCGCGACCATCCGGGCCGTCGTCGTCGTCGTCATCACCGCCGCCCTCCCCTTCGGGCTCGCGATCCTCCTCGTTCTGGATCGCGCAGCGGAACAAGCGGCGCCACGTCGTACGGGTGTAGCCGTCGGTCTGCAGGTCCCCGCTGCGGATCCGGTCGAGGATGCCGGCGGCGTCGGGCACGAAACCGAAGAACTCCGTCGGCGTCTCGGGTCCGACGGTGACCACGCGCGAGAGCGCGCCGGTCGCCGTGAACGAGGCGGCCAACTCGGGATTGAAGGAACCGGAGGGGCCGTCGGACGGGATTTCCATCGTGTACGTGCCCGCCGGAACGTTGAACGTGAAGCGCCCGTCCGGACCGGAGATGGCCGTGGCGCTTGTCTCGCTGCCGGGCTGCGACAGGAGCACCGTGACATCCGGCTGGCCGGGCTCGGTCGGGTCCTGGATGCCGTCGAGGTCGGCATCGATGAACACGACCCCCGGGGCGTCGTAGCGAACGATTTCCACCCTCTGCCTCGGCACGGACAAGGCCGCGCAGGTCCAGCCCAGCGTCGCGCCGAGGGTTGCCTGCGCATAGGTCGAGACCAGTTCGACCGTCACGGACGTCTCGCCGGCAGGTACGTCCACCGGCAGCGAGAGCGAATCCCAGAGGTCGTTGCCGGTGCCCCCCAACACGTTGTCGAAATCCTGGATGCCGGCGCTGGTCGTCACGCGGACGCGGTTGGGGCGGTGGTCACCCACACTCGCGGCGAGGATCACGAGGTCGGCGACACGCGCGGCGGACGCAGGCTCGAAGGTGAACACCTGCGGCTCCGTTGGTTCGAGCACGCCGGTGTAGCCGAAGAACGCCGTGTCCATGCCGTCGCGGAGTGCGATGTCGGCGGGAGTCCCGTCGTCCCAGACGGCCACGACACTGATGCCGCCGTTCTTGTCGCCGGGCACGATCGTGTCGTTGAATTCCGAGACGGTCAGCGTGTTCGCGCCCGCATTGACGAGGTTCAGGTCGGTGACGTCGGCCCGGTACGCCGAGAAGTACCACGGCCCCAGCCACCAGATGAAGTCGATCGGGCCGCCGATGAGTTGCCCCTGCACCGGGATGCCGTTCAGTTTGATCTGGCCGTCGCCGGCTTCGGCCAGCGCGCCGCCCGCCCAGTAGGCGAAGACCTGCTTGACCTGGGCGCCCGCGGGCACATTCACGACCACCTCGGCCGATGTGACGCTGGCCAGGCAGGCGCCGCCCTGGGACAGCCCCGACCCGCCGAGCACGGGCACCGAAGGCGGGCCGAGCACCTCGCTCCCGTCCTTGTCGGCGCCAGGCAGGGCCGGTCCGGGCCTCCCTGGGGTGACGGGTGTCCCGACGTCCTGGTCGAGACTGCAGCCCGCGGCGATCAAAAGGCCGCCACAAAACATGGTCAAGATCAAATTACGTAACGACATAGGACACTCCTCGTCAGGAGGGAAAGCGCTGCCCGAAAACGGCCCCGATCAGGATGCCGACCTGCAATCCCGCTTCTCGAAAAGTAGACTAACATAATCCACAATGACGTTGTGACTATTTTTGCGTGGAAGCCACAGCCTGCGGCCTGACCCGGTCGGCCCACCGACGGAGCGAATCAGCCGCCGTCGGGTGCCCGAGGTCCACCTGGACCCTCGCGTAATCGTCCAGCACCTCGGCAAGGTCAGGATGGTCGGGGCCGAGGCTGGCCTTGAAGATCGCCAGCGCCCTGCGGAAATAGTCGTCCGCCTCCCGGGCCTGTCCCTGCTCGCGCAGCATCCGGCCCAGGTCGCGCAGGGTCCAGGCCACGTCCGAGTGCTCGGCCCCCAGCGCCGCAGTGCGGATCGCAAGCGCCCGCTCGTAGTCACGGCGCGCCTGGGTCCAGCGCCGCTGGTCGCGCCGCAGGTTGGCCAGGTTATTGAGCGTCTGCGCGACATCCGGGTGCGCAGGCCCGAGCGCCTTCTCGCGGATCGACAGCGCGCGCAGGTACAGGGGCTCCGCCTCGTGGAGATTCCCCTGCTCGTGGACGACCAGGGCCAGGTTGTTGATGGCGGTCGCCGTATTGGGGTGCTCGGGACCGAGGATGCGCTCGTAGATGCCCACCGCCCGCCGGTACATGGACTGGGCCTCGGCATAGCGCTTCTGGTGGTGGTAGAGCAGGCCCAGGTTGTTCAGCCCCTTGGCCACCTGCGTGTCGTCCGGGCCGTTGACTTCCTCCCAGATCGACAGCGCCTCCATGTAGAACCGCTCGGCCTCCGCGAAGCGGCCCTGGTTCCAGGCGAGCAGGCCCAGCGAATTGTCGCTGGCGGCGACCTCGGCGGACCGCGGGCCCAACTCGGTCACCCGGATGTCCAGCGCCTGCCGGTAGAGGGGCTCCGCTTCCGCGTACCGACCCTGCCGGCGGTAAACGCTGCCCAGATCGGCCAGGCCCCCGGCCAGCAGCAAGCGCCCATCGTGGTTGGCCTGGTCCAACAGCGGCAGGGCCTCGTGCAGCGTGCGCTCGGCGTCGGCGTAACGCGCCTGCGCGATGTAGAGGCCCGCAAGTTCGCCAAGGGAGGCCGCCTTGTCCTGCGGCGGCACACCCGACGTCGTGCGCTGGATCCCGGTCGCGCGAAGCAGTTCGGGCTCGGCTTCCTCGTACAGGCCAAGCTTGCGGTACACGCTGCCGATGGTGCTCAGCAGGCGCGCCTGGGTCAACGGCTGCGCGCCCAGCTCGCGGTCGACGCGATCGCTGCCGGAGTCCAGAATCTCGCGCGCAGTAATCGTGCGGCCGCGCGCATGGTCGGGATCGGCCGCCTCGAACATCCCCACCAGGAAGCTCGACACCTGCCGCGAGCTTTCCGCTTCCAGGCGGGCGCGCTTCTCGGCGCGGACAGCGCGAACCATGCCGGTTGTCGTGCCGGCGATGCCCAGGAGCACGGCCACCAGCACCAGCGCGCCGGCCAGCACCCCGGTGCGGTGTCGGCGCACGAACTTGCGCGTGCGGTAGCGCCGGGACGGCGGGCCCACGCTGACCGGCTCATCACTGAGGTAGTGGCGGACGTCGTCCGCCAACGAGGCCGCGGACGCATAGCGGCGGTCACGGTCTTTCTCGAGCGCCTTCATCGTGACCCAGTCGAGGTCGCCACGTAGCGCACGCACGAGCGCGTCCGGGTCAAGGTCGCGGCAGTCGGCGCAACGGATGGCGGCGTCGGGATCCTGGCGGTCGATGTTCGCCAGGCGCACGCTCGGGCGCGGCGGCTCGACTTCGCGGATGGTCCGCAGCACCTCCAGGAAGTTCATCGCCGCCAGATCCTCGCGGCGGAACGGGCGCTGGCCCACCAGCAACTCGTAGAGCAGCACGCCCAGCGCATAGACGTCGGTACGCGTGTCGAGCCCGGCGTCGCTGAGCCCCGTCTGCTCGGGGCTCATGTACTCTGGCGTGCCGATGAGCTGCCCGGCGCCGGTCGTCAGCAGGTCGTCGAACTGCTCGGTGTCCAGGGCCTTGGCCACGCCGAAATCGATGATCTTCGGCATCGGCTGACCGTCGGTCTCGGTCACCAGCACGTTCGAGGGCTTGAGGTCGCGGTGGATGATCGCCTTCTGGTGCGCGTGCTGGACGCCCTCGCAGATGTGGATGAAGAGCTCGAGCCGGCGGCGCAGGCTGAGCCGTTCCTCGTCGCAGTAGTCGTTCAGCGGCACGCCCTCGACGTACTCCATCACGAAGTACGGCCGGCCCTCCTCGGTGGCGCCGGCGTCGAGCACCTTGGCGATGGACGGGTGGTTCATCATCGCGAGCGCCTGCCGCTCCGACGTGAAACGGGCGATGAACTCGGCGGTGTCCATGCCGCGCTTGACCATCTTCAGGGCGACGCGGCGGCGGATGGGTTCCTGCTGGTCGGCCTCCCAGACCAGGCCCATGCCGCCCTCGCCGATGGGGCGCTTCAGCAGGTAGGGGCCGATGCGGCGGCCGGGGCCGATGGGGTCGGGCTTCAGGCCCGCCGGAACGCCGCCGCGTGGGCCCGGGTGCTCGAGGATGGTCGCGTCCGGATCGACGGGGTCCGGCTCGGGGCTCGGCAGGTTGATGGTCGGGTCGTCGTCGCGCACGACGGGTCTCCTGCCGACAGGTACGCTCTGGCCGGGCCGGCAGGCATGCCGGGGACGGGCCGGCGCCGGGCGCCGACCGGGAAGGTACACCGTATCACCGCGCCTCGCCCCCGGTCAACGTGGCCACTGGTCAACGTGGCCACTGGCGTCCCGGCGGCCGGCGACCCACTATTACGGGCCCCGGCGCCCCGGCGCCGGTCACCGTCCCGCCCGCGACCCTGCGCGGCCGCCCCTGAACCGACCGCCCCTGGAGCCGCCGATGATCGCCCTGGCCAGCATCTCCAAGCGCTACGGCAGCCAGATCCTGTTCGTGGAGACCTCGCTGCAGGTCAACCCGGGCGAGAAGATCGGGCTGGTCGGCCCCAACGGCTCCGGCAAGACGACGCTGCTGCGCATGCTCGTCGGCGAGGAGGCTCCGGACGAGGGCAACGTCTCGATCCCGCGAAACCTGACGGTGGGCTACTTCCGGCAGGACATCGGCGACATGTCGGGCCGACCCGTACTGGACGAGGCCATCGCGGGCAGCGGCACCCTCGGCGACCTGCACCACGAACTCCACGACATCCAGCTGGCGCTGGCCGACCCCGACCAGGCCGACCACATGGAAGCGCTGCTCGAGCGCTACGCGGAGGTCCAGGACGCCTACCACCACGGCGGCGGCTACGAACTCGAGGCGCGCGCCCGCGAAGTGCTGCAGGGACTGGGACTGGACGACGCGCAGATCGACGGCGATGTCGGCGCGCTGTCGGGCGGCTGGAAGATGCGCGTCGGCATGGCGCGCGTGCTGCTGGGGCGGCCCGACATGCTGTTGATGGACGAGCCCACCAACCACCTGGACATCGAGTCCATCCTGTGGCTGGAGAAGTTCCTCAGGGGCTACCCGGGCGCGCTGCTGATGACCTGCCATGACCGCGACTTCATGAACCGCATCGTCGGGCGCGTGGTCGAGATCGACGCCGGCGAGTTCATCTCCTACACCGGCGACTACGACTTCTTCGAGCGCCAACGCGCGGTGCAGGCGGCCAACCAGCAGGCCCAGTACGAACGACAGCAGTCGATGCTGGCCAAGGAACGCCGCTTCGTCGAGCGCTTCGCCTCGCACGCGGCCAAGGCGGCGCAGGTGCAGAGCCGGGTCAAGAAGCTGGAGAAGCTGGACCTGGTCTCCCCGCCGAAGCAGCGCCGCGTGGTCGAGTTCGACTTCCGGCAGCCACCGCGCTCGGGCGAGGATGTCGTCGAGCTGAAGGGCGTCGGCAAGGGCTACGGTGCGCGCGTCATCTACGACGGCTTCGACCTGGTGATCCGCCGCGGCGAGCGCTGGTGCGTGATGGGCCGCAACGGCGCCGGCAAGACGACGCTGCTGAAGCTGGTGGCGCAGGCCATCAAGCCGGACACGGGCACGGTACGGCTGGGCGCGTCGTTGAAGATGGGCTACTTCGCGCAGCAGGCGCTCGAGCAGCTCGACGGCGCGCTGACCGTGTACGGGCAGGCCGAGAAGGCCTTCCCCCTGGCCAACATCGGCACGCTGCGCAACCTCCTCGGCGCTTTCCAGTTCCAGGGCGACGATGTGGACAAGCCGGTGCGCATCCTGTCGGGCGGCGAGCGTTCGCGTCTGGTGCTGGCGCTGATGCTCTTCGATCCGCCGAACTTCCTGGTGCTGGACGAGCCCACCAACCACCTGGACCTGCAGACGAAGGACACGCTGGTGGCAGCGTTGCGCGAGTTCGAGGGCACGATGTTGTTCGTCAGCCACGACCGCACATTCCTGCGCGGACTGAGCAATCGCGTACTGGAACTGCGTCCGGAGGGTGACGGCGAGCCGGCACGGCCGCCGTTGGTCTTCGAGGGCACCTATTCGGAGTTCGTGACCGCCACGGGCAGCGAGGCAGCCGGCGTCCACCGCTAGCGCCGCACCCGGAAGGACAAGCCGCGCGGCGCCCGGGCGAGCGGCGCCGCGCGGCTGGCGCCGCCTGACGGCGGCACCGGGGTCCAGGCGCCCCGAAGGGACGCGCGGGCGCCGGGCATTCCACCGGGAGCAGGCCGGCTCCCCGGGGTTCCGCGGGCATTCTGCAACGCCGGCGGCCTTCCATGCGCACCCAGGCCCACAGGGGCAAGAACCGGTCCCGATCAGCGCCGACGCCGGCCACCCCCACCGCCTTGACGACCGTCCCGGCAGGGGCGATCATCCCCCGTTGACAGCGGTCAGCCAACATCATCCCAGATGCGAGGTCCGACATGTCCCGCCACATCGACACCCTGCTGCTGCTTGCCCTGCCGGCCAGCGGCAAGTCCGAAGCCCGTCGTTACCTGGCCAGCCTGACGCCCGAGCAGTGCCAGACCCAGTTCGGCATCGGCCAGACCGTGCAGCTGGACGACTTCCCCTACGTGCACATCATGCGGCGCGTCAGCGACGAACTGACGGCGCGCGGCCACCAGGGGATCTTCTTCGTCTCGCCGGCGCTGCCCTTCCGCAGCCCGATCGACTGGCTGACCCTGATCGAGCTGATCAACGAGGACTACGACGACCTGGTGAACCGGAATCGCCCCGCGCCGGAATCGGCCGCGCTGTGGCTGTTCGATCGCATCGACGCCGCGCGTGTCCGCGCCGGCGGCCAAGCCGTCATCGCCACGCTGGACTCGGCCCTGCGCCGCGAGATCGCCGGCCCGATCGAGAAGGAGGCCCGCACCCTCCTAGACGACAAGGTGGCCGGGGTCCCCGACTCGCTCGAGGGCAAGACGGTCGTCATCGAGTTCGCGCGCGGCTGCGCCGACGGCCAGACGATGCCGATCCCCCACCCCTACGGCTACCGCGCCAGCCTGGCGCAACTGAGCCCGGCGATCCTCGACAAGTCGAGCATCCTCTACATCTGGGTGACGCCCGAGGAGTCGCGTCGCAAGAACGCCGCGCGCACCGACCCGAACGATCCCGGCAGCATCCTGCACCACGGGGTGCCGCTGGCCGTGATGTACGGCGATTACGGCTGCGACGACATGGCCTGGCTGCTGGAGCATTCGGGGCGTCCCGACACCGTGCGCGTCGAGCGCGACGGCAAGGACTTCCATCTGGCGCTCGGCCGCTTCGACAACCGCGTCGACAAGACCTCGTTCATCCGCGAGGAGCCCTCGCAGTGGCCGGCCGCCGACGTGGCCGCGTTGCAGAAGGGCATGCGCGAGGCGTTCGACCAGATCGCGCACGGGCACGGCGCCTGAGCGCCTGAGACGCCCGATCGAAAGACAACGGCCGCCGCTCAGCGAGGAGCGGCGGCCGTTTGATTGCCACCCGACCCGCGGGCTCAGGTGCGCCGCCATTCCACGCGGCGGATCTCGAGCCCGGACTTCTCGAGCATCTCGAAGATCGCGTGCGACCGCTTGTCGGTGACGCCCTTGTGGAAGAAGCGCAGGCCGAGCGTAATGCGCGCCGTGCCGGCGACGTAGTCGCGCGTGATGCCGCAGGAGAGGATGGCGAGGTTCTGCGACTTCAGCAGGGAGATGACTTCCGAGGCGCTGGTCCCGATGCCCGTCGTGACCTCCAGCGTCCGGTAGAAGTCCTTCGGGTACAGCCGCTCGAACGACTTGAGGACGATCAGCCCCACCAGCGCGAACGCGGTGGTGATCACCGACACCAGCGGATAGCCGGCGCCGGCCGTCATGCCGACGGCCGCCACCAGCCACAGGCAGGCCGAGGTCGTCAGCCCGCGCACGGTGGCGCGCTCCTTGATGATCACGCCCGCGCCCAGGAAGCCGATGCCGGCAATGACCTGCGCCGCGATGCGGCCGGGGTCGGCGGTGTATGTGTCACCCTGGGCGGTGGCGGCCACGAAGATCGACAGCAGCATGAACACCGCCGAACCCAGGCTGACCAGCAGGTGCGTGCGCAGGCCCGCGGCGCGGCCGTGGATGTCGCGCTCAAGCCCGATCAGCCCGCCCAGCACCGCTGCCAGTCCCAGGCGCAGGACGATTTCCCCTATTTCCAGCGGCATCGGCAACATGTCATTCCCCCTTGTCCCGCTCGGGGGACGATGACGACGCCTGCTCCCGGCGCCAATCGGTGAACGGCGCGTCGGCCCGGCCCTGCAGCGGCAGCGCGCGGCCGTTCTTCACGTCGACGACGGCGAAGGTGATGTCGGCCTCGACCAGCAGGCGACCGTCATCGGCGCCGTGGATCTCCTGGCGGAACACGCCGAACTTCGCGTCAAGTCGCTTGATGTCGCTCGTGATGCGCAGCATGAGGCCCTCGGGAGCCGGTCGCTTGTAGCGGATGTCGATACCCGCGACGATGAACCCGAATCCCTCGGCCTGCCAGGCCGGGAGGTCGATGACGGTCTCGGCCCAGCGCCAGCGCGCCTCCTCGAACAGCTCAAGGAAGCGCGCATTGTTCACATGGCCGTAGAAATCGCAGTGGTAGCCGCGTACGCGGATGGTCATCTCGTGCGGCATCGCGCCCTCCGTGGTCGCCGCCGGGTCTTGGGGCGCGTCCGTCGCGCCCTTCCGGTGGGCCCCCATGATGGTCCCCGTTCGAACCCCGGTAAAGCTGAGAATGGCGCCACGGCGGGCAGGCTCAGCCCAGGCGCGCGATGACCTCGGCGCGCGCCGGATGGAGCCGGCGCAGGGCCTCCAGGTCGGCCCACGCGAAATCGACGAAGGAGAATCCCGGCGCCACCGTGCAGCCGAGCAGGGCCCACCCGCCGGGCACGGCCACTTCGGCGCCGAACGCGGTCCCGGTCGGCGCGACGGCCTGCCACGCGGGCTGTGACTCGGTCGCGTCGCCCAGCCTCGCCTCGCGGTAGCCGTCGATGCCGAACAGGTGCACGCTGACGGGATCGCCACGGTGGTGGTGCCAGACCTCGTCCGAGGCCAACGTGTGCAGGCGGCTGACGGCTCCGTCGGCCAGCAGGTAGTAGATCGAGGTGCCGGCGGCGCGCAGGCCGCGGCCGGTCTCGAACGTTGCCTCGGCACGCCACGTCTCGCGGTACCAGCCGCCCTCGGGGTGCGGCGCCAGCCCCAGCGCACGGATGAGCGCAGCCGCCTCGGCGTTCATCGCGCGCCTCCGGCCGCCGGCAGCCACGGCAACCGGTCGAGATCGACATTGCCGCCCGAGAGGATGATGCCGACGCGCCCGCCCTCCAACTCTGCCACATGCGCCAGGGCGGCCGCCAGTCCGATGGCCCCCGAAGGTTCGACAACCAGCTTCATCCGCTCGAAGAGCAGGCGCATCGCGGCGATGACCCGTTCGTCAGGCACGGTCCAGACGGCGTGGACGAGCCGTTGGATGATGGGGAAATTGCGTTCGCCGACCGAAGTCAGCAGCCCGTCGCAAACCGAACGCGGGTTTTCCGCCGGCAGCCGCTGGCCCAGCGCCAGGGATCGCGCGGTGTCGTCGGCGCCCTCGGGCTCGGCCCCGACCACGCGCGCATCCGGCAGCAACCCCCGCGTCGCCAGCGCCGTGCCCGCCAGCAGGCCGCCCCCGCCCACCGGGCACAACACCCAATCGAGCCCCGGGACCTCGCGCACCAGCTCGAGCGCAGCGGTGCCCTGCCCGGCGATGATGCGTTCGTCGTCGTACGGCGGGATGAAGACCGCGCCCGTGCGCGCCACGACCTCGCGCAATGTCGCCTCGCGCGCGGCCAGGGTCGGTTCACAGGTGATGATCTCGGCGCCGTAGCCGGCCACGGCGGCACGCTTGACGGCGGGCGCCGTGGTCGGCATCACGATCCAGGCCGGGATGCCGCGCGCCTTCGCTGCGCAGGCGAGGGCCTGCGCATGGTTGCCCGACGAATGCGTGGCCACGCCGTGGACGGCCTGCTGCGGCGCCAGCGAAAGCACGGCGTTCGCCGCGCCCCGCATCTTGAAGGCGCCCACCTTCTGCAGGTTCTCGCACTTGAAGAACAGGCTGGCGCCGACCATGCGGTCCAGCGTGGCGCAGGTCAGCACCGGGGTGTGGTGGATGTGCCCGTCGATGCGCGCGGCAGCGGCAACGATCGCCTCGAAATCGACCGACATCGCGATCCTCCCGGCCGCCGCGCGTGGCGCCGCGCCTACTTCGCCAGCACCAGCTTCAGCACCGACTCGTGGCCGGCGGCCGACAGCCGCGCGAAGTAGACGCCGCTCGGCACCTGCCGCCCGTTGTCGTCGCGGCCGTTCCAGATCACGCTGAACGTCCCCGCGCTGCGGGATTCGTCCAGCAGGTTCCTGACGGCGTGCCCGCCCAGGTCGTAGACCGCCAGCGTCACCTGGCCATCGGCCGGCAGTTCGCAGTGGATCTCGGTGACCGGGTTGAACGGGTTGGGCGCGGCCGAACGCACGGCCAGCACGGCCGGGACGCCGTCCGGATCGACGGCCACCAGGCTGAGCATGCCGGCGACGTTGCTGGGGGCGCTCTCGTTGCCGTGGATGTCGACGGCCGTCACGCGGAAGTACCAGTGGCCCTGGGGCACGCGCACCTCGAAGTACGATGTCAGGGCGGCGTCCGACAGCAGCGAAACCTCGCCCTGCGGGAAGTCGGGATAGCGGCTGCGGTAGACGTTGTAGTGGTGCAGGTCCTCGTCGTCGACGCCCGACGGCTGCCAGGCCAGCAGCACGTCGAAGTGGTCGGTCTGCACCTGCAGGCCCGCCGGCGCGCCCGGCGAGAGGTTGTCCACGGAGTACCCCGAGAGCGTCCCGGATGGGAAGAGGTACGCGCCGGACTCGGCCACGACCATGAACTCGGTGAGTGGCTGCACGCTGGCGGTCCAGTCGCCGTAGGTGGGCGCGTTGCAGGCGTACTGCGAAAGTTGCAGGGGCGGCACCTGGCCGACCTCGGTCCAGCCGTCGGCGAGGAACGCCTTCAGCACGGCGGGACCGGTGCCAGGCGTGGCGTTCTTGACGCCCGGCCGACGGTTCAGCACGTGGTAGGCGGTCACGCCGGGCTGCCCCCAGGCGTCGAGCCAGCTCCCGTTCCAGCTCAGGCGCGCCTGGCCGCCCTGGTCCTCGGGGCGGTCGGTGACCGTCGCCAGCACCGGGGCGGGATCGCCCAGCCAGCCCGTGCGGTCGACGCGTTGCGCGTAGATGTCCTGACCCACCCGTTCGTCGTCCCACGCCACGAGCACTTCGCCCGCGGCGCCGGCCGCCAGGCGCGGACCCGCCTGGTCGAACGCCGCACCGGCCACCAGGAGCCCCGCAGCGGCCCACTGCGCCCCCCCGGCGTAATCGAACCGCTGGCCGCGCACATCCCTCATCCCGGTTCGCTGGTCGACCCAGGCCAGCGACACGGAGCCGGCGTCGGTGGCCGCCATCGCAGGCGCCGCCTGGTTGCCGTCGGCTGGCCCGGCCGGCTGGCCGTTCGTCGCCAGGCGCGGCAGGCCGTCGCCGCCCAGGGCCTGCACATAGACCTGCTCGTCGCTCCAGGCATCAGCCCGGCCATCGGTCCAGGCAACCCAGGCGCCGCCATAGGGATCGGCCACCACGACCGGGTCGTACTGGGAACCGGACGCATCGCAAACGGGCCGCCCGCTGACGAACCAGCGCGCCGTGCCCGAGCTGTTCAGGCGCATCCCGTAGATGTCCAGGCCGAGGTTGCGCATGTCCTCCCAGACGACCAGGGCGCCGCCCGTGCCGTCCGCGGCGGCGGCGACGCCCGCCTGCGACCCGGTGGCGGTGCTGACCACGGCGCCGGCGGCGGTCCACTGCTGCGCCCCGGCCACCGACAGGTGCTGTCCGTAGATGTCCATGCCGGTCGTGCCGACGTCACGGCCGTCCTCCCAGAACACCAGCGCGCCGCCACTGCCGTCGGGAACGGCGACGGGCTCGGACTGGGCGCCGCCCAGCGCGCACACGGCGACCCCGCCCGAACCCCAGGTCAGCGCGCCGGCCGAGGTCATGCGCTGCGCATAGATGTCGCCGTCGGCTGCGCGCGAGTCCTGGAACGCGACCACGGCCACGCCAGGCTCGGAGTTCACCAGCGTGGGCATGACCTGGCCCGACGACGTGCCGGTCACGGCCGACACGCCGCCGGTGCCGAGGACGCGGACGCCCGCCGGGTTCACGCGTTGCAGGTAGACGTGATAGGCGAGCGCGTCGTGGCTGTCGACGGTCGCGACGAAGGCGCCGCCCTGGCCGTCGCCCGTCATCGTGAACTCGGTCAGGAAGCCGTAGCTCTGGAAAGCAAGGACGCCGTCGGTGGCCCAGAGTTTGGCGCCCGAGGCATTGAGCCGTTGGACATAAATCGCCGGCAGGCCACCGCCGCGCGCGTCGAGCCAGCCGACGATCCAGCCGCCGGCGCCATCGGGAGCCACCCGGGTGTCGCTCTGGGCGGAGTTCAGTGAGCAGATGGCGTCGTTGAGGAGAGGATCGTGCGTCCAGACGCCCACCGGCGGGGTCGCGAGTGCGGGCAGCGGCAGCGCAAGCAGCAGGGCGATCAGGAGACCCGGGAAACCGGCCATTCCCGGCCAAGTGCGATGTTTCCGCGACATGGTGCCAGACCTCCGTGCCTGCCAACAGTGTGCAGCCCGGTGTTCAAGGCGATCCGGGTCACGCCCATCGTATCGCTCCCGCGGGAAAACGCCAAGCCCGATCCGCTTCCGTGCGGCCGGGCCCGGTCACCTGCAGGGAACTCCGAGGGTGTTTCAGAGGGTGATGCCGTAGCGGTCCCGCAGGATGTTCAGGTGGTGGCGCTCATGGCCGGCGATCAGCCAGGGCATGGCCGCCGCTGTCAGGTCGGCCCCGTTGGCCCGGCCCCGACGCGCACAGGCGGCCGCATCGAAGGTGCGCAGCAGGCGCAGGTGGTCGGTGCGGGCAACATGGTGCTCGCGCCACAGCTGGTCCAGAGGCCGCTGCCCGGCGTTGGAGTTGGCCCCCCAGACCTGCTCGTCCATGCCGGGTTGCTCGTTGGGCTCGCCACGCGCGATCCACAGTGCGCGGAACACGAACACACGCTCAGTGTCGAGCAGGTGGCCGAGCACTTCCTTGACCGACCACTTGTCCGGCGCGTAGCGGTGGTCGCCGGCCGCGCCATCGAGTTTCTTGAACCCCTCCATGACCGCCAGCCCCTGCTTCCGCAGGAAGCCCAGCACGTCCGTCACCTCGGCCGGGACGTGGTCAAGGTACTGCTGGTGGTATGGGTGGTAGTCGCCGGGGACCGGACGGCTGTAGTTCGGCATGGGATCCCTCCAGGGATGGCGGAGCAATGGGACGGGCGAGCGGGGCCGCCCGCTCACCAGGAACGCCGCGGCGGCCGGGCCCCGCGGTCGTACGATTCGTTGACGCGCAGCGTGTGGCCGCGCCAGTCGCAGCCGTCCAGCTCGGCGATCGCCGGACCGGCCTCGTCCGCTGCCATGGTCGCGAACCCGAAACCGCGCGGCTGCCCGGTCTGCGGGTCGGTGATCAGCTCGATGTCGGTGGCCGTCCCGTGCGGCGCGAACAGCCCGCGGATGTCGTCGGCGGTCACGTCCGGCGGCAGGTTACCCAGGTAGATCCGCAACGGCTCGCTCACTTGACCGTGAGCTCCAACTCGACCGGGACCAGGTCCGGGGCCAGGCACATCTTGTCGTCGCAGGCCTGCACCGTCAGCGCCAATCGCACCTTGTGCACACCCTTGGCCAGCTTCGGGGGCACCATGGCCTCGGCGTTGATGACCTGCTTCCCGACGACGGTCATCACCGTCTCGCCGAAGAACTCGCCTGGCTGCCCGGCGGGGTACGTCGCCTCGTATTCCTCGAGCGGGAACGACTCGTCGGGATCGAGGTCGATGCCGATGAAGTTCGTGTCGCCATGCGCGTACAGGTGCCAGTGCGGCGCGATGTCCAGCGCCACCTGGAACGTGATCCGCTGTCCCGCCGCCGCCGTCAGCATCTTCTGGCGCAACGTCACCTTGACCACATCGGCCGAAGCCTTGGGGGCCGCCGAGGCGGGAGTCGCCGCAAACAGGGCCAGGCCGAGCAGGGCCACCAGCAGTCGCTTCATCAGGGGACGCTCCTTCAGGATTCGGGCAGGTTGTTCTGTTCGAGCAGCCGATCGGCCGCGCGCCGGATCACCCCGACCAGGCGCTCGATGTCCTGCTGCTCCATATTCCGGTTCTCGACGTTCACGCGCAGCGCCACCAGGCCGTCCAGCACCGTGAAGCTGAACCACGCATCGCCCTCGCGCTCGACCAGGTCCTGCAACTGCCGGTTGAGCCGGTCGTTGTGGGCGTCAGAGAAGCGCAAACTACCGTCAGCGCGCTGCGGTTCCCAGCGGAAATTGCAGATACCCAGCGTGTTGGGCCCCAGGATGCGGAAATCAGGCTGCCGGCGCATGCGGGCGGCCATCACACGGGCCAGTTCGATGTCGTTCTCGACCCAGGCAGCGTACTGGCGGCGCCCCACGGAGCGAATGGCGAGCCACAGCTTGAGCGCGTTCAGCCGCCGGCTGCCCTGGATGCCGTACTGGAAGAAGTTGACCTTGTCGCCGTGGTGGAAACCGCGCCGGTCCGGCGGCGTCGGCGCCGGCTCCTCCCCCGGGGCAGCCTCGCTGTCGCGCTGCACCTTCTCCATGTAATACTCGGGGTGCACCAGGAAGCTGCGGCGCAGGAAATCGCCGTCGCGCACGAGGATGCCGCCGCACGAGAACGGCATGTAGAACCACTTGTGCGGGTCGACCGTGATCGAATCGGCGCGGTCGATGCCCCGCAGCATCGTGCGGTACATCTCGCTGAGCATGACGGCGCCGCCATAGGCCGCATCGACGTGGAACCAGCAGTTGGCCTGCTGCGCCAGGGCCGCCAGCCGGTCCAGCTTGTCGATGCTGCCGGTATTCGTGGTGCCGGCGATGCCGATGATGCAGGCCGGGCGCAGCCCCGCCGCCTTGTCGGCCGTGATGGCCGCCTCCAGCGCCACCAGGTCGATGCGGTAGAGTTCGTCGACGGGGATGCGCCGCAACTGGCCGCGGCCGAGCCCGAGCAGGTCGATCGCCTTCTCGAAGCTGTAGTGCGCCTGCGCCGAGACGTAGAACGTCAACCGCGCCAGGTCGGGACCGGGCGCCGACGGGTCGTTCAGGCGTGACAGGTCGCGCCCGAGCACGCGGTTGATCGCGAGCTTGAGCCCCGTGATGTTGGCCAGCGAGCCGCCGTCGGTCATGGTGCCGAAGCTGCGCTCGGGCAGGCCGAACAGGTCGCACAGCCAGCGGATGACGCGCTTCTCGATGGCGGTGCCCGATGGCGCGTGCCGCCACGAGGCGGTGTTCTGGTTCATCGCCGCGCAGAGCGCCTCGCTGAAGATGGCCAGGGGCAGCGGCGCGGGGTTCATCATACCGAAGTAGCGGCGGCTGCCGATGGCCATCGTATTCGGGAAGACGCGGCTGCGGCAGTCCTGCACCAGCTCGGCGAATGGCGTGCCTTCCTCGGGCATCGGCTCGGCGAAGGTGTCGTCCAGGCCGGCTGGGGTCAGCGGCCCGTAGACACGCCTGCCCTCGAGCCCCTGGATGTATTCCACCACCAGGTCGACCATTGCGTAGCCCATCTCGCGCAGGCCGATGTCGTCGACCGGGCCCTCGACGGCAGCGCGCTCACGCTTGTCGACGATCGGATCCTCGGGCTTGCCTGCGGCGAAGGGCCGCCCCTGGCGCAGGTGCTCGTCGGCGCGGCCGGTCATGGGCGCCCCTTTCGTGGAACGCGATCGACGTCGGGGAAGGTCCCGGCGGCGATGCGCTCGAGGATGTCTGCGGCGCCGCCGTCGGTCACCGCGCCGGTGACGTAGTCGGCCTGCGCCGCCACGTCTTCGGGACTGCCCGCCATCGCGACGCTGACGCCGGCGTAGGCGAACATATCCAGGTCGTTGTAGTTGTCGCCGATCGCGACCGTGCACTCGCGCGCGATGCCGCAGTGCCCACCCAGCGTGCGCAGCCCGGCGCCCTTGTCGCTGCCGACGTGGAACGCCTCGGCCCAGTAGTAGGCGCCGCCGCCCATCAGCGACCGCGTGTTGATCACCTTGACGCGGCCGGGCAGCTCGCGCGCGATGGCGCGGCTGAGGTCGGCGATGCGCGCCTGTTCGTCGATGGTGCCCACTTCCAGCGCCTGTTCCCAGTCCAGGGCCAGCAGGTCGTCGACGACCTCGACCCCGCCGGTGTTGGCGCGCCGCCCGGCCAGGTAGCGGCCGAGCACGTCGTTGACCGGGCGCTCCTCGAAACGCAGCAGGCCACCGTCGTCGTCGGTACCATACACCATCGGCACCGTGCCGTGCTCCCGGAACAGGCGGACCAGGGCCCGCACCTCGTCACCGCCCAGCACATGGCAGGCGATGCGCCGGCGCGGTTGGTCGGCCCAGACCACGGCGCCGTTGAGCAGGACCAGCGGCAGGTCGTCAGGCGCCCAGCCCGAGCGCGCCAGGAGGCTGGTCGTGGAGTTCAGGTTGCGGCCCGTGCACAGGGCCACGACATGGCCCGCACTGCGCACGGCCTCAAGCGCGGCGATCTCGCGCGGCCGGAGCGCCTCGTCGAATTCGGTATCCAGCAGCGTGCCGTCGACATCGACCGCGACCAGCAACCGCTGCCTGCCTGCGCGGGCGCCGCTCACCCGGTGACCCCGAACGTCGTCAGGGACCCGGCCGCAGCCGTCCAGGACGTCTCGCAGCCGTCGACGCGGGACCGCGCCGATCCCCTTGCGGCCCAGTCCGCCAAGGCCGCCAACGCCGCCCGCTCGCCCTCGGCGACGATCTGCACGGACCCGTCGGCGCGGTTGCGCGCCCAGCCGACCAGGCCCAGCCGCGTCGCCTCCTCGCGGGCGTGATAGCGGAAGCCGACGCCCTGTACACGGCCGGTGACGATGATCTCCAGGCGTTCCACGTCGATCCCTTCGTCGGGGCGCCGGGTCACTTCTCGACCCAGGGGTCCGGGAACAGCTCAAGCTCCGGGTCCAGCCAGCGGCGCGTGACGCCGGCCAGCGCCGAGGCCAGCGGGCGCCCGTTGGGCTCGATGCGGTCACGCGCGAAATCGAACTCCCCGTAGATCGACCGCAGGTCGCGGCCGACCATGATGCTCAGCCCCAGCAGCTGGTCACCGTCGCGCGCCGCGACGAAGCCGACCGTCCAGGCGTCGTCGAGCAGGTCGCCCAGCAAATGGTCGACCACCGCGTCGGCGTCCAGCAGCATGTACCCGCTCTCGCAGGTGAACACGCGGACCGTGCTGACGGGATGGCGCACGATCTCGCGCTTGGTGCGCCAGGCCAGCGTCATGTCCTGCGGCGCCAGTTCGACCAGTCGCAGCGCGGATGATACGCGCAGGCTGCCCGGATGGTAGCCGACGATGCTGTACGGCAGCGGGAAATCGAGCGCGCTGTCGAACGTGATGACCCACTCGGCGCGCACGATGGCGCCGGGATACCTCCCGCCGGAACCTGGCTCGGGGCGGCGACGCTCGATTGTCGCCAGGCGCTCCATCGGCAGGCGCGATTCCCGCCCCCGGTGCAAGGCGAAGGCCGAGACATCGCTGCCGCGCCAGGAGCCCAGCGAATCGGTCTCGGCCATGCCGATCACGAAGGCGAAGAACGGTTCGAGGATCGTATCGGGCGCAGCGGTCACTTCCTTCGGCGCGAGGCCGAACTCGTCCCAGCCGGCGCTCGCATTGCCCGCAGCCAGGACCAGCAGCAGCACGGCCATCACGCAGGCCGACACGCCGCACTCGGCGGTTCCCGCGCCACCGGGGCTCCGAAACGCTTTTTTCATCAGCGGATCGAGAAGACGTCGCTGATGCCCACACAGTAGCCGTCGGTTGCATCGATGGCCTTGACGTGGAACTTCGTGCGGTCGGCGCCCGTGTAGCCGTAGTCGCTGACCGCCCAATCCCACGCCACCTCGACCGGGATGTCGACGACGATGGTCCCGCCGGGGACCGGCTCGGCGCCCGCCATCAGCTTCAGGATCACGAGCCCGTTGCCGTGCTCCTGGCTGACCGTCAGCGGCACGGTCTGGCCCAACGTGAAAGACGCGCTATCAGAGATACCGTAGATCGTACATGCGCAGTTGACGTTGTCGACCAGCCGGAAGACGTCGCTCACGGCCTCGCAACCAGGCACCACCGCGTCGGCAATGTGCAGTTCGAACCAGTCGTTGGTGCCGAAATTGAAGCTGTCGATCGGATTCCAGGTGTACGAACCATCGTCCGGCGTGCCGGCGACGACAACGCCCACCAGCTGCGGCTCGCCCCCGAGGTCGTCCTGCCACAACTCGATGTCCACCGAGTCGCTGGTATTGCCGCCAGTCCAGGTCAGCACCGTCGACTGCCCGGCGGTGAGCGAATCGACCACCGTGCTCGTCCAGGCGAGGTTGCAGCCCGTGACGTCGGTCAGGGTCAGCCCGGTCTTCTCGCCCGCGCAGCCCGTCTCGCCGAGCGCGGTGACGCGCAGGCCGAAGTCGCTGCCGTTCGGCTGCCCGCCCGTTGCAGGCGTCCAGGCGTAGAAGCCGTCATTGGGCGTCGACGCGGCCACGGTCGCGACCACCACGCCGGCCTTCAGGAGCTCGATCCTGACCGCGGCCGCAGAGCCCGTGTGGCTCCAGCGCAGGTTGGCCGGGCCGTCGAGGCCGGCCAGCCAGGACGACTCCGTCCCGGTGCTGACGCCGGTGATCGAACACGGCTGCGGCTCGATCGGTTCGCCGCCGCTGCCCCCACCACCGCAACCGGCCATCAGGACGCCGATGACCATCAGGATGAGGATCGCCAGGAGGCGACCGGACCGGATGGAGCCTTCGTGGAACCCGCGCATGACCCTGACCTCGCTATGGGGTGAGAAACGCCGTTGTCCCTGATCGCCGCTGGTCAATATACGCCCCGGCCGCCGCCCGGGGAATGCCCCAACCCCCTCAGGCGAGGTCCAGGAAGGCCCGGTGCAGGCGCAGGTCTTCGGTGAGTTCGGGGTGGAACGTCAGGCCCAGCAGGCGCCCCTGGCGAATCGCGACCGGCTCGTCGCCGTGGCGACCGACGACCTCGACCCCGGGCCCGGTCCGGACGATCCGCGGCGCGCGGATGAAGACGGCCGGGTACGTGCCGTCGGCGCCGGGCAGGCCGCTGATGACCACCGGCGCGTCGAAGGAATCGACCTGGGTGCCGTAGCCGTTGCGGCGGACCGTGCAGTCGAGCAGCCCGAGCGGCTGAACGCCGTGCGCGGCCACCTCGTCGGCCAGGTCCCCCGCCAGCATGATCAGGCCGGCGCAGGTGCCCATCACCGGGTGGTGCGCCGCGAAGTCGCGCAGCGGGCCGCGCAGCCCGACCCGGTCGATCAGGCGCGTCATGGTCGTCGATTCGCCGCCGGGAATGACCAGGCCGCGCAGGCCCTCGAGCTCGGCCGGGCGCCGGACGTAGCGCGTGGCGCAGCCGAGCGCGCGAAACGCCGCCTCGTGTTTCGCGTAGTCGCCCTGCAGCGAGAGCAGGCCGACCGGCAGGTCTCGCGCGCCGTCGCTCATCACCAGCCGCGGCCCGCCATCTTCTCGCCCTCGGCCATCTCGTTCACCGCGCGGCCGCGCATGGGCTCGCCGAGGTCCATCGAGACCTCGAGCAGCTTCTTCGGGTCGTCGAAGAAAACGGCGGCTTGGACAATCGCCTTGGCGCGCGGACCCGGGTCGTCGCTGGCAAAGATGCCGCTGCCGACGAACACGGTCTCGGCGCCCAGCTGCCTCATCATCGCGGCGTCCGCCGGCGTGGCGATGCCGCCCGCGGCGAAATTGGGCACCGGCAGCTTGCCGTTCTGCGCGACCCAGGCCACCAGGTCGTAAGGGGCGCGCATCTCGTCAGCTTCTCGCTGCAACGCTTCACTGTCGCCAACGAACTCGGCCAACCGCGCGATGTCGCCCAGCACCTCGCGCATGTGGCGCACGGCCTCGACGACGTCGCCGCTGCCGGCCTCGCCCTTGGTGCGGATCATGGCCGCGCCCTCGCTGATGCGACGCAGCGCTTCGCCCAGGTTCCGGCAGCCGCAGACGAACGGAACCTTGAACGGGTGCTTGATCACGTGGTTCACGTTGTCGGCGGGCGTCAGCACCTCGGACTCGTCGATGAAATCCACACCGAGCGCCTCGAGAATCTGCGCCTCGACGAAGTGGCCGATGCGGACCTTCGCCATGACCGGGATCGACACGGCCTTCTGGATGTCGCGGATCATCGCCGGCTGCGACATGCGCGCGATGCCACCGGTCTTGCGGATCTCCGAGGGGATGCGTTCGAGCGCCATGACGGCGACCGCGCCCGCTTCCTGGGCGATGACGGCCTGCTCGGCGTTGGTCACGTCCATGATGACCCCGCCCTTGAGCATCTCGGCGAGGCCCACCTTGCGGCCGAATTCCGCATCGAGCCGGGGGTCGGTCCAGAACGTCTGCATCGAAACCATCCTCCTGGAACTGGTCTGGGGTCGGAACGGGCCATGGCTGCCGCCGGGGGCGCCACCTGACCGGTAACCGACAAGCTAATCACTGGAACGGCCTCTGGAAAGCCCATCCGGCCCCCGGAAGCGGTTCCGGGCTACAGTTTTGCGGTTTGCTGCCGATCCAGCAAGGTCGCCCGAACCCAAGTTCCCGCAGGAGGGACGGTCCCCATGCGCCATCGCCAAGGCTTTACGTTGATCGAACTGATGATCGTGGTCCTGATCATCGGGATCCTGGCCTCCATGGCCATCCCAAACTACATGAGCATGCAGAGCCAGGCGCGCGAAGCCAAGGTCAAGAGCCACGCCCACGCCCTGCAGCTGGCGGCCGAGGACTTCGCGGTGCGCAGCGGCGGCATCTATTCGGCGGCCGGCGCCGACATCCTGCCCCTGCTGCCGGGAGCGGCCCTGCTGGAGAACGCCTTTACCGGCGCCAGCTCGGAACCCCAGTTCGGCGCCGCGGCCGCGACGCCCGGGCAGATCGGCATCATCCCGGTCCTGCAGGCAGGCACGCCCGTCGGCTACCAGATCAACGGCTGGGGGCGTACGCAGGAAGTCATCAGCTTCGCCAACGGCAGTTGATCCATTGACAACAGTTTAGCACTGCCGAACAATGCCCGGACGGCGGCGCACGTCGAGCCCGGCCCCGATCCGGGCGGCGACGTGCGCCGCAGCCGCCTGCCGCCTGCCGCCTGCCGCCCCGAATTGGGCGCCCCGTTGGGAAATATTCCCATCTCCCGCAGAATCTTACCCATTGGGGTTCCCGCCCCAAACACCGATCATTATTGAGGCTACGGAATCATCGCCATCGTTCCTGTCCTGGGCGATCCGAAGCCACCCTGTCTGCCGGTCACCGCAATTCCCACCATCCCCCGGGAGGTGGCAGGCAGCTAGGGAAGGCGAGCCGGTTCTCACGAGCCGTCTCGCCCCAATCTTCAGGAACGGGGGCGGCATCGCCCGCTGGCTTCATGGAGCCTGCCGCCCCCGATCCTGTCCAAAGATTTATTCCATATGTTCTATTTTTTGCTATATAGTTATTTTTGGTAACACGTCTTTCCGAGGAGGACCATGAATCCGAACATCGGGACACGGCCGGAGCAATTGGTCGAGGACCTCGCCCGCCGCAGCGAACTCGAACAGCTGGTGGCTCGCGTCTCACGCTCGTTCGTCGGCATCGCTCCCGGCGAACTCGGCACCGTGATCGACCGGACGCTGGAGCAGATCGGCGCCTTCGTGGCCGCCGACCGCAGCTACCTGTTCCAGTTCGACGCGCCCAGCGCGACCATGGCCAACACCCACGAGTGGTGCGCCGACGGTATCGAGCCCCAGCAGCACATCCTGCAGGACCTGCCCCTGGCCATCTTCCCCTATACGCTCGCGGTCCTCGCCACCGAACCCTACATCGACACGCCACTGGTCGATGAACTGCCCGATGCTGCCGCTGCCGAAAAGGCCATCCTCAAGGAACAGGGCATCCAGTCCGTCCTGCTGGTGCGCCTGTGCCAACGCTCAGGCGAGCTGGTGGGCTTCCTGGGCTTCGACGCAGTGCGCGCCGTGCGGCCATGGCGGACCGAAGATATCCAGCTGCTGACGGTCATCAGCGACCTCGTGGCGGCGGCCCTCGAACACGACGCCCTCCTGCTGCGGCTGAGCGAGAGTGAAGGCCGCCAGCGCGCCACCCTCGAAGCCCTGCCGGATGTGCTCGTCGTGCTCGATGTCCAGGGCCGGATCCTTGAATTCAGCGCGCCCGAGGGCATGGCGCTGCCTGCAGCCGCGCGCCGGCCGGTGGGCGTGAACATCTGGCGCGTGATGGACAGGGAGGATCGCGCGAGCGCCCGCGCTGCCGTGTCGCTCCTGGACGAAGGGCATCTTTTCGGCGAGTTCGGCTTCGCCCTCGGCGAAGGCAGGTCCCGCTACCACTACGAAGGGCGGCTGACCAGGCACGGCGAGGACCGTTTCCTGGCTGTGGTCCGGGATGTCACCAGCCGCCACCACGCGGAAACGGCCCTGCGCGAACTGGCGCTGGAGCTCACATCGGCCGAGGAAGTCCAGCGGCGCGACCTGGCGCTCCAGTTGCACGACGGGATCGGCCAGGAACTCACGGCTGTCAACCTGCGCCTGCAGGCCCTGCAGCGGCGAACCGGCCAGGACGAGCCCGAACTGGCGCAGGCGATCGGCATCCTCCAGGACACGATGCGCAAGACCCAGGACCTGACATTCGACCTGAGCCCGACGGTCCTGTACGAATTGGGCCTGGGACCGGCACTGGCCGGCCTGGCGCGCCGCTACAGCAGTGCTGAAGGCCCGGCGATCGAGGTCGATATAAGTGGTGGCAGTCCGGCGCTGCCGACCGACGCGGCGGTGCTCCTGTTCCGGATCGCGCGCGAGCTGCTGGCCAACGCCGTCAAGCACGCGCAGGCCGGGCGTATCGCGCTGCGACTGGCGATGTTGCGTGGCGCCGTCCAGATGACGGTCGCGGACGACGGCCGCGGCATGTCCGACGATCCGCGACACCTTACCCAGGCCGGCCACAGCGGCGGCTTCGGCCTGTTCAGCATCCGACAGCGTATCGAGCCGCTGGGCGGGCGCATGGAGATTGCGACGGGACGCGGCACGATGGTGACCATCACGTTGCCACTGGACGAGCAGTCCCTCAACAGGAGCAGGAGCGAAACGGCATGAGAATCGTCATCGCGGATGACCATGCGCTGGTGGTCGAAGGCCTGAGGCTCTGCTTCGGCACCGATCCGGATTTCGAGGTCGTGGCGGTCGCCGAGAACGGCGACCAGCTGCTCGAAGCCGTGCGCCGCGAAAATCCTGACCTGGCGGTCGTCGACATCTCCATGCCGGGACTCAACGGCATTGACGCCGTCCGCGCCATCCGTTGCCTGCCCGGCATCGTGACGCGCTGCCTGATCATGTCCATGCACCGCGAGGCTGAATTCGTGCGCGAGGCATTTCGCGCCGGCGCCGGCGCCTACATCGTCAAGTCGAGCTCGTTCGACGAACTGCGGATCGCCGCACGCACGGTCATGTCCGGCCGCAACTACCTGAGCCCGGAGATCGCCGACCTGCTCGCCTCGTCGCTGGCCGAGACCGGCACCGGCCCCGTCCGTTCCGGCATCAGCACGCTGACCCCGCGCGAGCGCCAGACGTTCCAGCTGCTGGCCGAGGGACTCAGCGTGAAGGGCATCGGCTTCAAGCTGGGCGTCAGCCACAAGACGGTGCACACATACCGCACCGTGCTGATGCAGAAGCTCGGCTGCGAGAGCATCGCCGAACTGACGAAGATGGCCATCCGCCACGGGCTGACCGAGGTCGACTGAACCTCCGTCCGGCGGCTCCCCATAAATGCGAAGCGGCCGGGCGCTGTCATCGCCCGGCCGCTTTGCGTGCCCCCGTCGCCGCCGCAGCGGCGCCCGCTAGTAGGACTGCGCGAACACCACCCGCCCGATGGACGGCTTGCCGCAGTGCACGCAGGCGCCCGGCGTCTCGTCCCGCTGGAGCGGCAGGTTGCGGATGGTGACCTTCGTCTTTTCCTGCACGGCCTTTTCGCAATCGCCGTCGCCGCACCAGTGGCATTCGGCGAAGCCGCCGGGGCCATCAAACAGCTGCGTGAATGCGTCCCAGCTGTCGATGATGTGCGTGTTCTCGCGGCGGCGCTGCACCGCGCGATCGAACAGGTCCTGCTGGATACGGGCCAGTTCGTTCGTGACGACCTCGGCAAGCTGCTGGAAGCCGACGGCCTCCTTCTTCCGGTCGTGGCGGGCCACCATCATCACCTGCTGGCCGGCCAGGTCGCGGGGCCCGAGCTCGATGCGCAGGGGCACGCCCTTGCGCTCCCACTCGGCGTACTTCCAGCCCGGCCGCATGTTGTCGCGCTTGTCGACGTGGACGTTGCCGACCGTGGCGCGCAGCTGGGCAGCGAGACCCTCGGCCGCCGCGCAGACCTGCTCCATTTCCTCGGCGTTCTTCCAGATCGGCACGATGACGGCCTTCGTACCGGCGATGCGCGGCGGCAGCACCAGGCCATCGTCGTCGCTGTGCGTCATGATCAGGGCGCCGATGATGCGGGTGCTCATGCCCCAGCTGGTGGCCCAGACGTACTCGACCTTGCCCTCGGCGTCCTGGTACTTCACGTCGAAGGCCTTGGCGAAGTTCTGGCCCAGGTCGTGGCTGGTGCCGGCCTGCAGCGCCTTGCAGTCCTGCATCATCGCCTCGATGGAGAACGTCTCCACGGCGCCGGCGAAGCGTTCATTCGCGGTCTTGATACCCGTGATCACCGGCATGGCGAGGATCTCCTCGGCGAACCAGCGGTAGACCTCGAGCATCTGCAGCGTCTCGGCGCGACCCTCGGCGGCGGTCGCGTGCGCGGTGTGGCCTTCCTGCCAGAGGAACTCGGTCGTGCGCAGGAACATGCGCGTGCGCATCTCCCAGCGCATCACGTTCGCCCACTGGTTGATCAGGATGGGCAGGTCGCGGTAGCTCTGGATCCACTTGCGGTACATGTCCCAGATGACCGTCTCGCTGGTGGGGCGGATGACGTACTCCTCCTCCAGCTTGCTGTCGGGATCGGGAACCACCGTCGTCTTGCCGTTCACCGTGACCTGCTTGAGCCGGTGGTGCGTGACGATCGCGCACTCCTTGGCGAAGCCCTCCACGTGCTGGGCCTCACGGGCCAGGAAGCTCTTCGGGATCAGCAGCGGGAAGTACGCGTTGACGTGCCCGAGCTCCTTGAACTTCGCGTCCAGGATCTTCTGGATGTTCTCCCAGATGGCGTAGCCGTTGGGCCGGATGACCATGCAGCCCCGCACCGGGCTGTTGTCGGCCAGCTCGGCCGCCGCGATCACGTCCTGGTACCAGCGGCTGTAGTCGTCCGCGCGCTTGGCGATGTCGGCCATGCCGATCCCTCTTTCCGGATGGGTGTGGAAGCCGCGTCGTCGCGGCCGGCGGGGAAAGATAGCACGCCCTGCGCAGGGAGGAAAGCCACGGGCGGGAACGATAGGCGGGACAAGCCCCGGCTCAGGGCTGCAGCGCCATGCGCCGGGCCCCCATGACCAGGGCCGCCTGGGTAGCCAGGCCGGCCAGTTCGGTGGCCTGCTCGGCGACGACGTCGCCGCCGTCAGGCCCGCCGTCACCGTAGATGACCGCCATCACGGCCCCGCCCATCATGACGGGAGCCACGGCATAGCCGGCGCAGCGGGCGATCGCCAGCAGGTCACAGCCGGCCAGACCCTGGTACGCGGGGCTGGCGGCCATCGGTACGTGGAAGGCGCGGTGCTCCAGGACGGCCTGGGCCAGGGCGCCGCTTTCACGCGTCAGGGGCAGGTTCATTCGCTCACCCAGTTCGACCGCGCCTTCGCCCGCGCACAGGCGCGGCACCAGGGTCCGGCTGGCCTGGTCGATTTCGAGCAGCACGACGCGCCTGAAGCCGAGCACACCCACGGCGCCGTCCAGGATGCCCGCCAGCAGGTCGTCGGGCTCGGTCCCGGCGGCGATACCCTCGCCCACGTGCCGATACAATTCGAGCTGCAGCGCCGTACGGCGCGCCAGTTCCTCGGCGGAGATGGCCGCCGGCGCAACGAGCGCGCCATTGCTGTTGACCAGCTGCCCGTAGTCGAGCAGGTCGCCGACCCCGTGACCGATGCAGGCCGCCAGCTGGGCGATCTCGTCGTTCGCCTTGACGTAGATCCCCTCCATGCGGGCCGGCGGGATGCCCAGCGCCAGCGCGGCGCAGCGGCCGATCGCCAGCTCACGCGCATGCTGCTCTGGCGCACACGTGAAATTGCTGATGGCGTCGGCATACACGATCACCGCGAGCAGCGGGTCGAGGTCGCGGGGCGGCCGCAGGGGGTCGATGTCGTGGTGGTCGCCGATGGCGTTCTGCAGGTCGAGTGGCAGCTTCCAGCGCGCCGCCAGGCGCCGCCCGGCGCGGTCGTGCGTGATGCCGAAGTGCCGACGCTCCGACTCCAGGACAGACAGCCCATCCTGACAATCGTGCAGCACCCGGTCCATGTGCGTCGGCGAGCATTCCACCAGCACCACCTTGCCGATGTCGTGGACCAGGGCCGTAACGAACGCCTCCTCGGGCGCCACGCGACGCCCGGACTCGGCCAGCACCTGCGCAAAGCCCGCACAGACCAGCGAGTGGCGCGTGATCGTCCCGAGGTACGGTGAACGGGAGAGCTTGCTCATCATGTCGAACACGGACAGGCCCAGCGCCAGTTTGCGCACGGCCTCGAAGCCCATCACGATGACCGCGCGCCGCACGGTCCGGATCCGCTCGTGGTCGCTGCGCTGGTAGAGCGCGCTGTTGACCACCTTGAGCACGCGCATGGTCAACGCCTGGTCGCGCAGGATGCAGGCCGCGAGGTCGTCGGCGCACGACTTGCCGTCGGTGGCCACTTTCTGGATGTGGAGCAGCGTCTGGGGCAGGCTCGGCAGCGTGCCCATCTTCTCGACCTGCTCGAACACGTCGTACGAATTCATCCCGACCGTCCCGGTCCGCGCCCTGCATGAGGTTCCCCCATGGGGATCGGCCGCGCGCGGCCTTCCTTGACCAACGCAAGGGGCGACCCACTGCGGATCGCCCCAGTTGACATGCAAATTATTACGGGGTCACGGCTTACGAACGAGCCAATACCGTTCGTCGGGGTCGATTCCGAAGCGCGAGCGCTCCGCGGCGCTGACCGCATCACGGGCGATGACCTCCGTCACCGTCCAGCCCTGGCGCTCGAGCAGCGTGCTGAAATCGGGCGCGAACTGCCACGCGTGCGCGTGGGCCCGGAACGGGTCGATGGGGATGCGACGACTGTGGGCCAGGCCCGCCTCGAAGGGCACCTGCAACCAGGCGATGCCGCCGCTGCGCAGGATGCGGTGGATCTCGTCGAGGCACAGGTCCAGTTCTGCGATGTGCTCGAGGACGTGGCTGCAGAACACCCAGTCGACGATGCCGTCCCGCAGCGGCGTCCGGCGCAGGTCGGCGGCGAAGTCCGGCGCGAAGCGAGGGTCGCCCGCGTCGATGTCGCTGCGGAAGCAGCGGGCCAGGCCCTCATGCTCGAGCAGGAAGCGCAACGCCGGCGACAGCGAGAACCCGACCATGACCGAGGGATTGCCCTTGCGCCCGCGCAACTCAGCGCGCACGCCCAGCACCAGCAGTCGCTGCCGGTCGAAGGCGCCGCAGCCGGGGCAGATGCAGTGGGGGATGACCTCATCGCCGGAGAGGAAGCTGCGGAAGCGACGACCGCGCCAGCCGCAAACCGTGCATTCGCGCGCGGACGGGTGCGTGATCTTCTCGTCGATGGCCAGCAGGGCGTTCCCGGCGGCGCCGGCCACCACCCGCAACGCCATCAACGGATGCCGCCACCAGCACGCCGGCGAGCGGGAATCCAGCAGGGTCTCGCGTACGAAGTGGATTGCGGGCACAGTGCCAACCTCTCGACGACGACCGACGCTTGCGGAAGCGCCGCATGATAGCAGTGGTACCGCGTCCGGGAAAGCGCGTGCTTGCGCCGGCGGCGATCAGTCCGCCGTCGCGGGGCCGGCTGCGGCCGCCCGGGCGTCCGCGGTCCCGGCGCCGGCCTGCTCGCGGGCATGGTAGCTCGACCGGACCAGCGGTCCGGACTCGACCCAATCGATTCCCAGGGCCCGCCCGACCTCCGCAAAGCGATCGAATTCCGCGGGTTCAACCCAGCGCTCCACCGGGTGATGGGCTGCCGTCGGTTGCAGGTACTGGCCGATGGTCAGTGTCTGCGCGCGGTGCGCTGCCGCGTCCCGCATGAGATCCACGACCTCGTCGAACGTTTCGCCCACGCCCACCATGATGCCCGTCTTCACCCGTACGGCGGCGCTGAACCCGTCGGCCCACTGGCGCGCGCGACTGAGCACCTGCAATGACCGCCGGTAGTCCGCCTGCGGCCGCAACGCCGGGTACAGGCGGGGAACGGTCTCGAGGTTGTGGTTGAGCACCTCGGGCCGCGCCTCGAGCACTGTCTCGAGCGCCAGCGGGTCGCCCAGGAAATCGGGGATCAGCACCTCGACGCCGCAACCGGGGTTCAGCCGCCGCACCTGGCGGATGGTCGAGGCGAAATGGGCGGCGCCGCCGTCGGGCAGGTCGTCGCGGTTGACCGAGGTCACGACAGCGAACTTCAGGGCCAGTTCGCGCACGGCCTCGGCCACGCGCCGGGGTTCGTCAGCGTCGACAGCGGCCACGCGACCGCCCGGGATGTTGCAAAACGTGCAGTGCCGCGTGCAGACGTCACCGAGCAGCATGAAGGTGGCCGTGCGGTTGCTGAAGCACTCGCCGCGGTTCGGGCAGTTGGCGCTCTCGCAGACGGTATTCAGGCGCGAGGTGCGCAGCAGGCGCTTGACGTCGTTGTAGTCGGCGCCGCCCTGGCGCTTCATGCGCAGCCATTCCGGCTTGCGCAGCCGCGCGGCGTCCGCTGCGGGCGCCGGCGGCGCCAGCGGGAATGCCTCGTCGGGGTGCTGGTCGCTCACGAGGCATCTCCAGTCGCCGGGCGGCCGGCCGCCAGCGTGAAGACGTCGCCGGGCCGGAATCGACCGCCCTCGAAGCGCACCGTGGCGGCCTCGAACCGCGTGTCGTGCTCAAAGACCAGGATGTAGTCGTCCTCGACCGCGCGGGTCAGGAACTGCTTCTTCTCGGTGACGGTCAAAAGCGGGTGGATGTCGAAGCCCATGACCCAGGGCACGTGCAACTGGCTCAGGTAGGGGATCAGGTCGCCGACATACGCCAGCACGCCGCCACCGGTGTGGAACTCGACCACCTGCTGACCAGGCGTGTGGCCGTTGACGGGGGTGACGCGGACACCCGGCATGATTTCCGAAACGCCATCGACCAGTTTCAGCAGGCCGGCGGATTCGAGCGCGGCAAAGTCCTCGCGGCGGAAACTGGCCCGGTCGCGCTCGCTGGGATCATGGGCCCAGCCCCAGTGCCGCTTCTGCACCCAGTGGCGCGCGTTCGGGAACACCGGCTCGAGCCCGTGCTCGCCCTGCCGGAACACGCCCCCCGCGTGGTCGAAGTGCAGGTGGGTCAGCACGACGTCGGTGACCGACTCGCGCGTGATGCCGGCCTCGGCCAGTTCGGCGATCAGCTGCCGCGGCCGCCGTTCGATGACGAAGATCCCCAGTTGCTTCTCGGTCCAGCGATCCCCCATCCCGGTGTCGACCAGCACGCGGCGGTCGCCGCTGTCGGCCAGCAGGCAGCGCAGGTCCAGGTCGATGCGGTTGTACGCATCGGCCGGGTGCTCCTTCTCCCAGTACACCTTGGGCACCACGCCGAACATGGCCCCGCCGTCCAGCTTGAAGCGGCCGTCGTGGAAGGCCTGGAATGTCCATTCACCCAGCTTCATGGTCCTCCTGCGGGCCGCGGATCCCGCCGCGCCCGACCGCAAGCATAACCCCGCGCCCGGACGGCGGCAACGACCGCCCTGCATCCCCCCGGACAACGGAAACGCCGCCCCGGGGGGCGGCGCTTCCCTGACGAATCCCGATCGCGGTCTAGTCGACCGTCCAGCAGTCCGGCGTGTACAGCAGGTCCTTCAGGGCGCCCGGGCCACGCTTGGTGGTCACGGTGTTGATCTGCTCGTGCACCAGCTCGTCCAGCGTCGGCTTCCGAACCGAACGGAAGACGCCGAACGGGCGCGGCATGGTCGGGTCATTGTCGAGCTGCGTCATGACGAACGCCGGCCCGGCCGAGTCCACCGTCGGGTCCCAGGTCGAGGCCTCGGCCGCCGGGACGATCTTCAGCGCGAAGCCGTCGATCTTCAGGCCCTTGTCCTGGTCCTTGCCGTAGACCATCGGCTGGCCCGGCTGCAGCATGATCGTCTGCTCGTCGCGCATGGTTTTGTCGGTCCAGTCCTTGAAGCAGCCGTCATTGAAGATGACGCAGTTCTGCCAGACCTCGACGAAGGCCGAGCCCTTGTGGGCCGCGGCGGCCGCCAGGACTTCCTTCATGTGCTTCGGCTGGGTGTCCAGCGTACGCGCCACGAAGGTCGCGCCCGAACCGAGGGCCAGCTGCAGCGGGTTGAACGGCGCGTCGACCGAGCCGAAAGGGGACGTCTTGGTCTTGAGGCCCTGCGGCGACGTCGGCGAGTACTGGCCCTTGGTCAGGCCATAGATCTCGTTGTTGAACAGGATGATCTTCAGGTCCACGTTGCGCCGCAGCGAGTGGATCATGTGGTTGCCGCCGATCGACAGTCCGTCACCGTCGCCGGTGATGACCCAGACCTGCAGGTCGGGGTTGGCCACCTTCACGCCCGTGGCGATCGCGTTCGCGCGGCCGTGGATCCCGTGGAACCCATAGGTCTCCATGTAGTAGGGGAAGCGGCTGGAGCAGCCGATGCCCGACACCATGACGACGTTCTCGCGCACGGCGCCGATATCGGCCAGCACGGCCTGCACGCTGGCGATGATCGAGTAGTCGCCGCAGCCCGGGCACCACCGGATCTCCTGGTTGGACTTGTAGTCCTTGGCCTTCAGTTGCTGGAGCTCGCTCATGCCATCTCCTCCAGGATCTTGCGGAAGTGCGCCTTGAGTTCGGGCGCGAAGAAGGGCTTACCCTTGACCTTGTAGTGCTGTTCGAACTTGAACTGCGGGTATTCGCTGGTCAGAAGCCGCGCCAACTGCCCGAAGTTCATCTCGGGCAGGACGATGCGGCGCGCGCTGGCGAAGATCTCCGGCAGGCCGTACGGCAGGGGGTACATGTGACGCATGTGCAGGCGGCCGATGCGGCAGCCTTCCTTCTGGAGCGCCTCGACCGCACTGCGTGTCGCGCCGTACGTCGAGCCCCATGACACGACCAGCAGGTCCGGGGCATCCGGGCCGTAGTAGGTCGGCGTCGGGATCGAGTCGCGAATCCCCATCACCTTGGCCAGGCGCGTTTCGCACATGATCTGGTGGTTCTCGGGATCGTAGGAAACGTTGCCCGTTCGTGCATCCTTCTCGAGGCCACCGATGCGATGCATGAGGTCCGGCGTGCCGGGCTTGGCCCAGGCCCGCGCGAGCTTCGCGTCACGCGTGTACGGCGTGTAGCCCTCGGGATCGGTGACGAACTTCACCTCGAAATGCGGCAGGCTCTCCATGGTCGGCAGTTTCCAGGGCTCGGCGCCGTTGGCGATGTAGTTGTCGCTCAGCAGGATCACCGGCGTCATGTACTCCACGGCGATCCGGCACGCCTCGACCGCGCACTCAAACGCGTCGGCCGGGCTGGAACACGACACCACCGGGATGGGCGCCTCGCCGTTGCGGCCGAAGATGCACTGCAGCAGGTCGGCCTGCTCCACCTTCGTCGGCAGGCCCGTCGACGGCCCGCCGCGCTGGACGTTGACGATGACCAGCGGCAGCTCGGTGATGACCGCCAGGCCCATGGCTTCGGTCTTCAGCGCCAGGCCCGGGCCCGACGTGGTCGTGATGCCGAGGTGACCGGCGAAGGAGGCGCCGATCGCCGTGCAGATGCCGGCGATTTCGTCCTCCATCTGGCAGGTGATGACGCCGTGGTTCTTCATCACCGACATGTACTGCAGGATGTCGGTGGCCGGCGTGATCGGGTACGAGCCCAGGAACGCCTTGAGGCCCGCCAGGTCGGCGCCCGCGACCAGGCCCAGGGCAACCGCCTGGTTGCCGTTGATGTTGCGGTAGGTGCCGGGCTCGACATTGTCGACCTTCGGCACCTCGTAGCGGCCCTGGAACAACCGCAGCAACTCGCCGTGGTTGTAGCCGGCCTTCAGCGCGCGCGTGTTGGCGTCGAACAGGTCCGGCTTCTTGCCGAACTTCTCCTCGAGCCACACCAGCGTCGGCTCGATGGGCCGGCTGAACAGCCAGTACATCATGCCGAGCGTGAAGAAGTTCTTGCAGCGCAGCACGTCCTTCTTGCCCAGGGGGGAACCGGCCAGCGCCTCGATGGTGCGCTGGTTGATGTCCTCCTGGATGACCCGGAAGCCCGACAGCGAGCCGTCGGTCAGCGGGTTGGTCTTGCAGTCGGCGCGCTCGAGATCCTTGTCGGTGAAGGCCCCGGTGTTGACCAGGATGATGCCGCCCGGCTTGAGGTCCTTGTAGTTGATGATCAGCGCGGCCGGGTTCATCGCCACCAGCACGTCCGGCGCATCGCCCGGCGTGTAGATGTCCGCCGAGCTGAAGTGGATCTGGAAACCCGAGACGCCGGCGCGCGTGCCGGCCGGGGCCCGGATCTCGGCCGGGAAGTCGGGGAACGTCGCCAGGTCGTTGCCGACGAGCGCGGTCGTTTCGGTGAACTGGGTGCCGGTCAGCTGCATGCCGTCGCCGGAGTCGCCGGCGAAACGGATGGTGACGTCATCCTGCCGGATGATTTCGCTGGTGTCGGAAGACATGAGGTCGGGTCGCCTCCTCGCTCCGTGACCTGCGCGACCAGCGGGCAGGGCGGAGCGTTCGGGTCCGGTAGGAGCCCGGCGAATGGCCAGGCACGGGCCGGCCTCGGGACCGCTCACGCAAAAGGGCGTCCCGGCACCGGAAAGATGCGGCAAATCTATATTCCTTGGTGCCCACGCGCCAGCAAATCACCCCCGACGGGGGGAATATTGCCGCCCTGCCCGCCCCGCTGCCCCCCGACGGGGCGGACTTGACCCGAAGGGGGCGTGCCGCAAGGGTCCAACCCGACCATTCCGCTGGCGACCAGGGGACCCGGACGCGGGGCGATCGCCTCCCGACCGGTTCGTTGACGCCGTCCCGGCACTGACTTACGGTTGGGTCCCGGTCCCACTCCCAAGCCCGGCATCGGAAAGGACCCCATGTCACTGCCGATCCCACCGCACGGCGCCACGCACGCCGGCCCCGTTGGCCTGCTCCCCCTGTGGTCCGCCATACCGTTCGCCTGCACGCTGCTCTCGATCGCGCTCTTCCCCCTTCTGGCACCGCACTTCTGGCACCGCCACTTCGCCAAGGTGGCCGCGTTCTGGGCGCTCTGCTTCGCCGTGCCGTTCATCCTCTGGAACCCGGCCGAGGCGACGCGCGAGATCGTCCACATCATGGTGATCGACTACGTGCCGTTCCTGATCCTGCTGTGGGGCCTGTACACGATCGCCGGCGGCATCTACATCGGCGGCGACCTGCGCGGCCGGCCGGCGGTCAACGTCGTGATGCTGCTGGTCGGCACGTTCCTGGCCTCGTTCATCGGCACGACCGGCGCGGCGATGGTGCTCATCCGCCCGCTGCTGCGGGCCAACGCCTGGCGCCGCTCGCAGGTCCACGTCGTGATCTTCTTCATCTTCCTGATCGCCAACATCGGCGGCTCGCTGACGCCGCTCGGCGACCCGCCGCTGTTCCTGGGCTTCCTGCACGGCGTCCCGTTCTTCTGGGTGACGAAGGGCCTGCTGCCGCACATGCTGACCGCGTCGCTGCTGGTGCTGGCGGTCTTTGCGGTCGTCGACACGGTGCTCTACCGGCGCGAGAAGACGAAACCCGCGGCCACCGGCAAGGGCGGCATCCGCATCGAGGGCCTGCACAACGGACTGTTCCTGCTGGGCGTGATGGGCGCGGTCGTCCTGTCCGGCTCGCTGAAGCTGCCGGAAGTCACCGTGCTGCGGCTGGGCAGCCACCCGGTGGTCGTGCCGCTGCAGAACTGGCTGAAGGACGCGATCATCCTCCTGATGGGCTTCCTGTCGCTGCGGACCACGAAGCGCGCGCTGCGCGAAAGCAACGGCTTCTCGTGGGCTCCCATCCAGGAGGTGGCCTACCTGTTCGCGGGCATCTTCGTGACGATCATCCCGGCGCTGGCGATCCTCAAGGCCGGCAGCGAGGGCGCCCTGGCCGGGCTGGTCGGCGCCGTGCACGGGCCGGTGCGGTTCTTCTGGGCCACCGGCGCCCTTTCGGCCTTCCTGGACAACGCACCCACGTACCTGACGTTCTTCAACGCCGCCCTCGGCGACCTGGGCGTGACCGAGGCGATGGTGCCGGGCCTGCTCGGCTATCCGTCCACGCTGGCATCGCTCAACCCCGAGTTCGTCCACGACCTGCAGGCGATCTCGGCCGGCGCGGTGTTCATGGGCGCGATGACCTACATCGGCAACGCGCCGAACTTCATGGTCAAGTCGATCGCCGAGGAGGCCGGCATCCGCATGCCAAGCTTCTTCGGTTACCTTGTCAAGTGGTCGGCGCCGGTGCTGCTGCCGGTCTTCGTCGTCGTGACATTGCTGTTTTTCAGGTAGGAGGAACCGGAATGACCACCACGCGCAAGGCCGGCGAACCGACGTTCAACGAGGTCGTCATCCAGGGCAAGGCGAAGGTCGTGCGGGCATTCCTCAGCGGCCTGGTGCTGGGCTCAGGGCGTCAGGCAGCCGTCTACTACAGCTATCTGGACGGCGTGCACCACGAGGGCAAGGCCGAAAAACTGGCCGAACTGGTGGGCGTGCGCGAAAGCGATTGCCATGTGATCGTCGACGCCGACACCGCAACCTGGCTGCGCGGGCTCGCGAAGTCGATCACCGCCGAGACGGGGCTCGTGGTGGCTGCCAACCGCCGCATCCGCGGCGCCTCGATGGCGATCCGCTACGAAGCCTTCGGCCAGCGCTACGACGACGAGATCCTCAGCGTCCTGCGCAACCTGCCGGCCGGGCTGAAGCTGGTCGACTTCACGCGCGACGTGCGCACGGACCCGGCCGCGACCGGCGCCACCGTGTACACGCCCGTACACGCGTTCGAGGCGCGGGGCCGTGGCGCGGTGACCGGCCGGATCGACCAGCTGATCGCCTTCCGGCGTCGCCTGTCCGACTACCCGCTGCTGATTGCCGAGGACATCGAGCTGAAGCTGGCCTGATGACGGCCGGGCCGCCCGTCACGACGCGGAGCGGCCCTGCACCTTGCGCTTGAGCGCCATCAGGTCCTCGAGCCGGATCCCGAGCAGGTTCCCCACCTTGTGCATGAGTGCGTCCTCGTGCGCCTCGAGCATTCCGTCGCTGTACACGATTTCCCAGAGCAGTTCCACCACCGCCAGCTTGCGGGGCAGCGGGAAGCTCTCGTTCAGCGTGCGCGCGAAGCGGTAGAGGTCGCCGCTCTCCCAGCGCGCCTGCTGCGCGGCCGCCAGCAGTTCGGCCGCATCGGCTTCGTCCAGCCCGAAACGCGCCCGCACCACGGCATGGATGGCGGTGCGCTCGGCGTCACTGAACTCGCTGTCGGCGTGGGCCGTCTCCAGCAGCAGCACGGCCGTGGCCAGGCGCAGGCGCGCCGCCTCGTCCACCGGCTCAGGTGAGGCATTCATGGCGCCCTGGAGCATTTTCTGGAGATGGCCGAACACGGTATTCCTCCGGCGGGCGTCGCCGCGCCGGCGCGCCCCGTCAGCGGGTCAGGGTCAGACGCCCACGCGCACCCAGGCGGGGCCCGGCAGCGTGAGCACTTCGTAGGGAATGGTGCCGAGCAGGTCCGCGAGCATCTCGGCGCTGATGAGTTCGTCGCCCTGGCGACCGAGCAGCACGGCGTGGTCGCCGGCGGCGGCCGTCGGCACGTGTGTCACGTCGACCATGCAGAGGTTCATGCAGATGCGCCCGACCAGGGGCGCACGACGGCCGCCGACCAGCACGTGCCCGCGCCCCGACAGCGCCCGCGGCCAGCCGTCGGCGTACCCGACCGGCAGCACGGCGATGCGGCTGTCGGTCATCGCTTTCCAGGTGCGCCCGTAGCCCACCGTCTGCCCGGCCGGCACGTCGCGCACCTGCGAGATCATCACCTTCCAGGTCAGAGCGGACCGCAGCACCAGCTCGGGCCTCCCCTGCTGGCGCACGGAAACGCGCGTTTCCCTGGACGGCCAGACACCGTAGGCGCCGATGCCCACGCGCACGATGGCGCGGTGGCTGCGCTCCCACAACAACGCCGCGGCGCTGCAGCTCATGTGCTCGCGCAGTCCCGTCACGCCGGCATCGGCCAGCGCAACGCGCATCGCCTCGAAGCGGCGCGTCTGCAGCTCGGCGAACGAATGGTCGGTGGTGTCCTCGATGTCGGCGTAGTGGCTCGACAGGCCCACCAGCCGCAGGCCCGGGGCGGCGCGCAGCGCAGCCAGCGCCTCGACGATCTCGGCCTCGACGAGGCCCTGGCGATTGACGCCGGTCTCGACCTTCAAGTGGACGGACAGGGGATGTTCCGCAGTGGCGCCGGCGACGGCCGCGCGCACGCCGGGCAGCGAAGCCACGGTGATTTCGGCGCCGAGCCGCGCGGCTTCCGCGGCCTCGGCCGCGGTCGACGGTCCGAGCACGATGATCGGCGCGGTGATCCCCGCCTGTCGCAGCGAGCGGGCCTCGTGCAGCGCATGCACGCCGAGCAATTCGGCGCCGCCATCGAGAAAAGCGGACGCCGCCAGGCACAATCCGTGCCCGTAGGCGTCCGCCTTCACGACGGCCAGCAGCGCCGATGTCGGCGCGGTATGGCGGCGGAAGGCGCGGAGGTTGTCCGCGAGCGCCGCCCGATCGACTTCGATGGCCAGCCAGGGGCCGGCCGGATCCTGCATCGCGCTACTCGGCGCCGGCTGCGGTGTTGCCGCGGGCCTTGCGCTTCTGGCAGGCGTCCTTGTCCTTGCAGGCACCGTACAACTCCAGCCGATGGCGGAAGATCTGGAAGTTGTTCTCCTCGGCAAGGCTCTCCTGCAGAGCCTCGAGCCGCGGGTTGAAGAACTCGAAGATCTCGCCGCATTCGAGGCAGATCATATGGTCGTGGTGCTCGACGTCCGAGTGGCCCTCGTAGCGCGCCAGCCCGTCGCCGAAACGACGCTCCTCGACCAGGGCGCTCTCGACCAGCAGGTGCAGCGTCCGGTACACCGTGGCATACCCGATGCGCGGATTGACCTGCTTGACCTGATTGAGCAGTTCCTCGACCGAAATATGGCCCCGCAGGCGGAAGAACGTCGCGATGATCGTGTTCCGCTGCCGGGTCGTCTTCAGGCCCTTCCTCTGGATGAAGTCGGCAAAAGCCGCTTCCTTCTGGCGAACCAGGTTCTCGTCGAGCTCCCGGAACTTCTTCACTGGCACCATGCCGGACCTCTTGTTGGCTGGGCGGAAACCGTCGGGGCGAAAATCCCCGGGACGGGTACTGCGTCAAACGCCACCACATCCTAAGGGATCCCGCCGAAAATGAAAACAGTTTTCGTAATCCAGACTAAGTCCGGCCGGCCAGCCTGTCAAGGCCACCCGTCACGAAATCCGCACCCGCACCAGCCAGTCAGTGCCCTCCTCCAGCAACCACAGGTCCCGGCCGTCATGAGCCAACAGGACCGGCCGCCCGCGCGACAGGAAATCGCGGGATTCAACCGTCCCGCTCCAGGCCCGCCGCGAACCGGACAGGCGGTAAAGGCGCCCCGTCCCCACGTCCGTCAACCACAGGTTCCGCCCGTCCCAGGCCAGGCCGCAGGGCGAAAAGCCGGGGGTCGAGGTGACCCGGGTGAATTCGCTGAGGGCCGGGTCGAACCGCGCCAGCCGCCCGGCATCGCGGTCGGCCAGCCACAGGAAGCGGCCGTCCGAACACATCCCGGCCGGGCGATGCCCGGGCGTCGGGTACGAACCGCGCACCGTCAGCAGCGCCGGGTCCAGCCGATAGAGCTGCGAGCCGCCGCCCTCCACGTCGCCGCAGGACCAGAGTTCACGCCCGTCCCAGGCCAGCGTGCGATCCAGCACCCCGGACACATCCTCGCGGCGCCACACGCGGCCCGACCGGCTCTGCAGCACCAGCTGCGCCGGGGCGCGCCCACCCTCGATCGGCTCGTCGCCGACCACGAGCACCGCCAGCGTGTCGGCGCTCAGCCAGGCGAGTCCGGTCACCCGTCCTGCCACGGCGATGTGCACCGAGTCCACGCGCGCCATCGCCAGCGGCGTCGACGGCGAAGGCTCCTCGGCGTGCGCACCGGTCGCGACGACCGCCGCGCACGCGAGGAACACAATCCCGTACTTCCAGAACCGGCTCATGATCCCAACTCCTGCCGCGCGCGTTGCTGATGCAGGGCCGCCGCGCGGGACAGCAGGTCCTGCAGGTTGTCCAGGCCGAGCGGCTTGCGCACGGTGAAATCGACCAGCCCGTCGGGGGCCGGCAGTTCATCCCGGTCCCAGCCCGACATCAGGACGATGACGAGCCGACCATCACGCTCCCGCAGGCGCGCCGCCACCTCGAGGCCATCCTGGCCGGGCAGGCGCCGGTCCACGAGCGCCACCGCGGCTCCTGCCGTCCGGTCGTCGGCCAGCGCCGCGGCGCCGTCGCGGTGGCAGCAGACCCGGCAGCCGAGTTCGCCGAGCACGTCCTGCAGCATGCCGCGCATGGCGGCCTCGTCGTCGATGACCACGACCGGCAGCGACGCCAGGCCCGGTCCCGCCGCAGCGGCGGGCCCTGCGATCGACGCCGCGCCGACGGCGCTGGCCGCCGCGCGCGCCGCACCGATCAAGAAGGTCGCGCCGCGGGCCTCGCCCACCCCCAGTTCCAGCGTGGCCCCGTGGGCAGCGAGCAGTTGCCGACACGCTGCAAGCCCGATGCCGTGTCCGGCGCCCCGATTCGTGGTCGCGCCGGCTTCGAAAAGCGTCTGCGCCACGGCCGGGGCAATGCCCGGGCCGTCGTCGGCAAGGCGCACCCGCACGAAATCGTCGCCGGCCTGCGCATCGGCGACAACCCGCCCGCCTTCCGGCATCGCCCCCACGGCGTTCCGGAGCAGGTTCACCAGGACCTCGCGCAGCACGGGCGCCGGCACGCGCACGGCCAGCGCGGCAGCGAGCCGGTTGTCCAGGACCCAGGCGCCATCGCCGCGCCCAGACGAGCCGTCGGCCCACGCGCCCGAAGGCGGCAGCACCAGAAGCGCCGCGTCGTCCAGCGCCTGCCGCGGGGACGAAGCCGCGCCCGCACCGTCCGGCGTCACGCCGTCGCCGCCGAGGCGCTCGAGCATCGCGGAAGCGTCGCGCGCGGCGAGCGCGATCGCCTGCAGGTGGGATTGCTCGCCCGGCAGCCGGCGCAACAGCAGTTCGGCGCGGCCGCGGATGACGGCGAGCATCTGATTGACGTCGTGTGCGACGCCGGCCACGCGCAACCGGGCATCGGCGTCGCTCTCGGGCACGGCCTGTTTCGGGCGGGCGTCGCTGGCGCTCAAAGGGGATTCCTTCCGGACATCGGGTCGAGGTGCCCGCGCATCATACACCGCCGCCGCCGCCGCGCAACGACCGGAATGGCGATGCGGCCGGGTCCAGGCCCGGCCGCATCGCGGTCACCGTCGTGTCGGTCCTGTCTTGGCCTCAGGCCGCCGACGACTCGCGGTCGCGCAGGCAGGACCCGGCTTCGACCAGCGCGGGAAGCGGCATGGGCGCGTAATCCTCGGCGGTCAGCGGGTCGGCATCCGCGCGCGGACCCGCCAACAGCATCTGGCTCCATTCGATCGCCCGGTGCAAGCGCCGGACATTGCGCAGCGCGATCTGAAGCATCTTGAGCTGCGCCTCGACATCGGCAGAGTCGGCCTGCCACCGCCCGAGATCGCTTTCCATCAGTTCGAGCGCCGTCTTGATCGCGGTCAGGGGACTCCGCAGTTCGTGGCCGATCCGGTGGACGTCGTCACCGGCGCCCAGCGCGGCGCCGCCGAGCGCCGCGCGCCAGTCACCGGCAAGGCGGCTGGCATCGAGCAACCGCGGCAGCAACGACCGGGGACACCCTTCGGCAAGGTCCTCGTCCGACAGGTAAAAACGGGGAGCGGCCGGCGCCGCCCCCCGCCCACCATCGGACACGGCGTCCGGACCAGGAAGACCGGCAGCGGTGCCACCGACCACGAGCACCACATCGCACGCGTCGACACCGACGCCCTCGGGCGCGGGATCGCCTGCGGCAGGCGAACCGACGGTCAGGCCCCACCGCACGAGCTGCGCGCGGATGGGAGCGCACCGGGATTCGTCGCCGTACAGAATGATGTGAGCCATGGTTGCTGCTCCGCTGCTGGTTTGGTCCGGCCACTCGGGAGCAAAAGGGCAATCAGCGTGCCATCAGCCGGGAAGCGGTTCCGCGGCGGATCGACAAGGGATCCGCGGGTGCGGGCAGGCGTCAGCGGCAACCATGGGGAATCAGAGGGAGCAGGCGAAGGACCAACGGAAAGCGCGGGTCATCACGGGGAAGTCGCGTCAATCGCATCGGACTGTGAGGTCTCACAAGGCAACTTGCAACGCGATCATCTTGCCGCCGGCTTCGGCCCGGCAGCGGTCTTTCCGACCGGCCTCGGCCCCAGCCGCCAGAACACGCCGGCCGACCAGGCAGCCGCACGGTCGGACGAGCCGGAGATCTCGCGTTCGGCCCGAAGGCCCACGCGTTCCGCGGCGCCCCAGGCCAGGCTGCCCTCGACCGATACAAGCTGCTCGCGTCTCCCGGCGCGATGACGCGCTTCCCAGCCGGCGCGCAGGGACGGGCTCGCCACGGTCAGCGCCAGATGCCGGCCGTCGGGAAATGCCGAGGTGTCGAGCACGTCGTCGCCCTGGCCTCCGTGCAACACCAGGACGCCGCCGGCGCCGAACCACCACGGGCCCGCCAGCGGCAGCCAGCGCGTGAGCCCCACGCGAAGCGGCAGCCCTGACGTCGAGAACGGGTAGAACCGCCCGTGCCCCAAGGGCACACCGCAGGCGACGGCCCCCTGCCAGGACCCGAGGCCCGGCAGCGCGAGCGGCCCCGCGGCGCCGATCTCCAGCTGCCCGACTCCGGTGACGACGCTCTCGCCCGGCCAACCCTCGCCCGCCTTGGGGCCCGTGATGCCCGGCCAGCGCACCGCCGCCGGCAGCGAGGCCGCGTCGAAACGCAGGCAGGGCAGCCGCAGGAAGAAGCAGCCGTGCCGGCCGAACGGCAGGCGCGCATCCACCAGCAGGCGGTCGGCAGTCCAGCCCGAGCGGCCGTCGCCGAAACGGTCCAGGGCGACGTGGGTGTCCAGGCGCGCGGTGGTGTCGGCGGGAGACCAGGACGGCAGCGGTTCAAAGCGGGGCAACTGGGCGGCCGCCGGGCCGCACCAGGACAGCAGCGCGGCCGCAGCCAGGCCGGCGGTCGTAAAGCGGCGAAGGGCCGCCGCGATCATCGCGGCGCGTTCTCGATGAGGCGGACCACGCCGGCGCCCTGGAACCAGCACTTCACGACGCGGCGCCCACCCGGCAACTGTTCCTTGGCGACCACGACGCCGCAGTCGTTCCAGGCCAGGTGCAGGATGCACTGCCCGACCTCGTAGGATTCCCACGGGCGGTAGGGCACGGACTGCTCCGGGTCGACTTCGGCGAGCATGGCGGCGTATTCGTGCACGGGTTCGGGCGCGGGCCCGGGCGGCAGGGGCGGACGGCCGATGTTCTCATCGTCGTCATCACCACCGGGCGCGACCACGACCGGTTCATCGTCCGCGGACTCGTCATCGTCGCCGTCGGCAAGGACAACGACACCGCCGTCGTCCAACGCCAGTTCGTCAAGATCGAGGCCGGGGATGTCGTCGAGGTCGTCAGGTTCGCCATGGCCCCCATCACGCCCGGCAGGCGCCGCCGAGGCCTCGACATCCCCGCCCGTCTCCACGGCAGTCGGGACGCCCAGCTTGGGCAGGAAACCCTGGCACTGGGGACAGCGAAACCAGACGACGCCGTCGTCGTCGCCGTCGCCCGTGGGAACGACTTCCATGTCGAGCCACTGCTTGCAGACGGAACAGAATTGTCGGGACTTCATGGTGATGGCGAAAACCTAGGTGGAAATCCTGCAGCAGCCGTCCGCTTCGTCCTTGTTCAAATAGCGCATGCCACACACCAGGCACTTGTTCGGCCCGTCGATGCGCCCCTCACTCTCGGCCTTGGACAGCAACCTTTCGTACTTCACGAAGCTCTCGTCGCGGACAAGCACATCATCTTCCTTGACGCCGGCCATTGGCTCCTCCTTGGCTCCGGTTCCGCGTCCGCGCCCGGGGGCCGTCGCGCGTGGCGACGGCGCCTGGTGGCGCTCGGCGCATGGTACGACACGAGAACGGTGGCGTCAACCGATCTTGTCACAGCGGCATAAAAGTTGAAACCCCTTGCGGGGGCCAGGGCACGGGCGAATCCGCGGGATCAGGATTCAGCGACGCGCGAAGCCAGCGACGGCGGGGCTGGTTCGGTGCGGGAGGCCATGATGCCATCGAACCGGTACAGGTCGCCGAGGTCGACGAGGCCGAGTTCGCCAGCGCGGGCAAGCGCCTCGGACAGCACGCCGGCCGTGGCCAATGCGTCAGCGGCGGCGCGATGCGGGTTGTCGTGGACGATGTTGAACCGGCGCGCGAGATCCGGCAGGCTGCGGCTGGCCAGTTCCGGCCACATCTGCCGCGACAGTTGCAGCGTGCACAGGCCGGTCACCGCCGGGTGGGCGATGCCGCGCCGCGCGAACTCCCAGCGCAGGAACGGCAGGTCGAACCGGATGTCGTGCGCGACGAAGACGCGGCCGTCCAGCAGGCCGGCCAGGCGCTCGGCGATGTCCGAGAAGGTCGGTGCGCCCTCGAGGTGCTCGTTGCGGATGCCCGTCAGCCGGGCCACCCAGGGCGGGATCGGGCGATCGCTCCAGACCAGCGTCGAGAACGACTCCACGACGCGCCCCCCGCGCACGATGCACAGGCCGATCTCGATGATTTCGTCGACGCCGATGACGCTGCCGGTGGTCTCGAGGTCGACGACCGCGAACTCGGCCGTCTCGAGCGCCTGCGTCATCAGCGGCGAGGCGAAGACGGTCCAGGAGTGGTCGTGGGTCTCGACGAACCGGGGATCGCTTGCCAGCAGGGCCCGCACCACGACCTGCGTCTCGGGCATCTCATGCCGACGCGCCCCGAACAGGCGTCGGGCGATGGCGGGCGTAGGCAAAGGTTTCTGCTGCCCAAGCAGGAAGTCGTGTGCTTCCGCCCGGAAAGCGCTCAGGTCATTGGTGTGCATGGGTTAATCATACCACACCCGCGCGAACGCGGTCAATCTCAACGACCGAGGACCGGCCGCGCACCCCTGCCGTGGGCCACCAACTCCATGATCTCGACCCGGACCCGTGCCGGAGGCGGCCGCAGACGGCCCCCGGGGCGGTCCAGGGACGAGTCGGCGCGCACCCGCTCGGTGGCGTAGGCCAGGCCCAGGAAGGGCAGGTCGGGGTTCGTCGCGGCCGTCAGTTCCCGGGTCGTCACCTGGCGGAGGTTGCCGGCAGGCAGGGACACCGTCTGGGTGTCGGCGGCCGCCATCACCGACTGGTCGCAGAGGTATTGCACGCCCCCGACGACCCGCGTGGTCGCCTGGCCGGCCGTCACGACCGCCGCCAGGAAGTCCTCGCGGAAGGAATCGGCCACCAGGGGGTCCTCGCGCAGCTGGGTCGCCGACATCTCGGTCACCCGGCCGCCGGTCCACTGCCGGGCGCCCAGCACGTGGTCCAGCAGGTTGCCGGTGCGCGTGAGCACCTTGCGGGACAGCCGCAACTGCAGGCCCTCGCCCGGCACCGGCACCAGGCGCCCGCCGGGTTCCTCGCTGAGCGGCAGCACCTCGACGACCCAGGCCTGGTCGTCGGTGCCCGCCGCACGGTCGAGGCAGGCGACACGCGTCAGGCTCTGCTCCTGCTTCCCGCCGGCCGTGACCTGGAAGCGGTAGTCGGCCCAGTCACCCTCGGTCAGCCGCAACGGCACGTTGGGCTGGCGCCAGAGCGTGAAAACATCGAGGGCGCGGACCGGCCGCACCCCCGACGTCACGAGCAGGACAGCCAGGGTGATGGCGCGCGCGGCGCCACCAGCCCTAGTGCTTGATCTTCTCCCAGTAGGTCGCATAGTCGAACTCGGGGCTGTTGGCCTTGTCGTGGCAGGTCACGCACGAATTGCGCGCCTGCAACCGCCACTTGCCGTCGCGGGCGTGCGATGTGCCGTAGCTGTGGCACGCCTCGCACTGCACGTTCACCAGGCTGTTGAACGGGCGCTCGTCCGAGTAGCCGTTCTTGTACTGGTAGCCCGTCGTGTGGCAAACCAGGCAATCGGGCTCGGTGCTCTGGCCATCGCCGCGCAGGCTCGTGAAAGCCCGCCGGTGGCCCGACTCCGCGTACTTCTTCCAGGCGCCCTCGTGGCAGTTGAAGCAGGTCCGGTCGCCCAGGAACTGCTCCTTTTCCGAACCGTACACGCGCGGGTACGAGGCACGCTTGGCGTCCTTGAACGCCGACAGGTCGGTCTTGAACTTCTCGACCTTGGCCAACATCTCGGCGTCGTCCGCCATCTTCTCGTCGAAGTCGATCATGCCGACATCGATCGCCATCACGCGCCCGGTCTGCACCTCGATGAAGAGGTCGGCCTTGCCGATGAACCGGCCCTCGTAGGACGAACCGAACACGGCCGTGTCGTTGATGATGCGCTCGGTCTCGATGTTCCGGAACGTGTGGCCGACGACGCAGATGTCGACGCCCTTGAGATCCTTGAGCAGCGTCTCGGTGCCCGTCTCGCCCAGGTGGGACAACAGCACGACCGACTCGCACTCCTTGCGCAGGCGCGGCAGCAGTTCGTTCAGCGTCGCGGCCGGGTCGTCCACCTTGAACAGGCCGTCGCCGCCGGTCAGCGTCATGATCTGCTCTGCCGGGTCGAGCACGCTGGTGATGCCGTACTTGACGCCGCCCCGCTCGACGATCCGGTACGGGGGCAGCAGCAACGCGCCGGTCTTCGCGTCGCGCACGTTGGCGTTGACGAAAGGCAGGCTGTTCTTCGTCATCATCTCGCGCAGAAAATCGACTCCGTAGTTCAGGTCCTGCTCGCCGAGACCGATCCCGTCGAGCCCGAGCGTGCCGAGCATCTCGCACAGGAAGCGCGTCTGCTCACGTTCGTTCTGGTTGCGCGGCCCGAACACGTCACCCGCGTCGACCTGCAACAGCGACTTGTTCTCCTGCCACACCTTGTCCATAAAGGCAGCCCGCCGGGCCAGCCCACCACGCTGGTGGGTTTTTCAGCCACAGGGCTCGATCTTGCCCTTGATGTCGCTCAGGTAGAGCAGGCTGATGTTCTTCCAATCCCGGTGCGGCCCCGGTGCGGCCTTGGGAGGCGTCCCGGCGCCGGCCGCGAACGCGGCAGCGGCGGCGAGCATCAACCCCGCGCCCACCAGTGCGAGCCAACCCTTCTTCGGGTGCATCGGCAAAACCTCTTGTGTCGACGTTCGTTTTAGTCTCGACGTTCGAAGGCGAACGGAAAACCTACGCGCGCCGGGGCGCGCCGCCAATCGACGTCCAACCCCCTGCGAAGCGATGAGTTCCTAATTCTACGCGCGGCGGCGGGCAGTGGCAACCGGGCAGTGCCGGGCCAGGGGGGAAACAGGCCGGGAGGCGGCCCACCGGGCCGCCCCCCGCCAACGACGCCGCACGCCCGCGGGGGCGATCGGGGCTATTTGTCGATCCGGTCCTTCAGGCTCTTGCCGGCCGAGAAAGCCGGGTAGTTGGCGCTCGGGATGATGATCTCGTCGCCGGTCTGGGGATTGCGCCCTGTCCGCTTCTTGCGGCGGCGCCGCTCGAAAGTCCCAAATCCGGTGATCTGCACCCTGTCGCCCTTGGCCACGGCGTTGGCAATGATGCCTTCGCGCGGGGCGGTGGAGAACAGGGCGTCGACGGTGCGGCGCGCGGCCGCCACGCTCGTACCGGTGCGTCGGGCCACTTCTTCGATGAGCTCAGTCTTGTTCATGCCTGTCGCCCCCTTTCAGGGGCCATCACAACGCTATAAAGAAATCCTGTCAATATAAAAGGGGTTTCCCGTGCCTAGAAGTATCCGCCGCCGACACCGTCTCCCAGCGAGCCCATGTAGTCCTCGCGGCCCCGCGTGAACTTGAGGCTGGGAATGGCCTTGAGGTAGACGCGGAAGCCGAACTGGCTGTCGACGGCACTGACGGTGCGGTTGAACTCGAGTCGCCAGCAGTGGAGGTCGCGACCGAGCGTGTACTGCTGGCGCAAGGCCGCCCCCGTCACGAGGTCGAACGACGTCTGGTAGTTGAATTCCCAGTAGCGACTCAGGTTCGCGCGCAGCGAGACGCTGGCGCTGGCGCGGCGGTCCCCGGTGGCGTTCAGGTACGAATACGAGAGCGAGCCACTGGTCTGGAACGGCAGGTAGCGACCGCCTTCGGTCAGGTCGCGCGCACCCTGCCCCCCCGCGCGCCCGGCGGCATCGTCGGCTGCCTCGGCCTCGAAGTCGGCGTCGGACCCCGAGAAGACGCCATTGGGCCCGTTCAGGTCACGGCCGTCCGGCGCCTTGCCCTCGTTCTTCAGGGCGGCACTGGTCGAATCGGTCCCGGCCGGCGGCAGGCCCAACCGCTCGATCGCGGCGTTTCGCTTGCGCTCGGCCACCGCCTCGACCTTGCCCAGGTCCAGGCGCCCGCTGAAGTTCACACCGTAACTGAAGCGCGTGTCGCGCAGCGCAAGCTTCCGCGCGTCGATCGTGTTGCTCACCTTCAGCTGCAGGTAGCGGCTCTGCCCCGGCTTGATCGTCAGCCCGCTGGAGATGTCGCTCCAGCGCTGGCCCGCGGGGCGCCGGGGGCTGTAGCTGGTGTTCAGGGTCCAGTCGAGCACGCCGTCCAGCTTCTTGTCGGTGGCCGTCGTGTCGGCGCCCCCCGGCCGGTACTTCACGTCGAAGCGCTGGTCCAGCGAAAGGCTGAGCGACGTGCTGTACGGCTGCTTGTCGCCCAGGGCCGGCGAGACGTTCCAGCTGCTGGCCATGCGCACGGTGTGGCGGATCGCGCGCAGCCGGCCGATCTCCGCCGGGAACAGGCCGTACAACGTCGTGCCCAGCGAGGCGCCGAACGAGACCGCGGGGCTGGTCGTCTCCGTGCGCCCGGAAAGCACCTGCCAGTCGCCCCCGCCGGCGCCGTCGGACAGCCAGCTGCGACCGGCGGACGTCTCGCGCTGCCAACTCTGCCGGGCCGTGGCGTTGAACCCGAAGTTGAAGATGCCCAGCCGCGGCGGCTGCACGCGCAGCGACCAGTTGCCCGAGGCCCCGGTCGTGCGGACGTCGTGTTCCTCGTAGCCGCGGCGATCCTGCTTGAAGGTGTAGCCCTGCTGGAAGTAGGTGGCGCGCAGCAGGTCGCCCAGGGCGTTGCCCTGTCGGCCGGCCGGCAGCGCGGGCTTCAGCGCCAGCTGGCGGAAATTGAAAGACAGCGACGGCAGCGTCAGGTTGTAGATCAGGTTGTCGGTCGTGTTCAGCGTGTCGGTGGCGTTGACGCGCCCGTCGCGACCGGCGTTGAGGCTGGCGCTCACCAGCGACCAGTTGCGGCTCACGTAGGCGCTCGACTTGAACTGGCCGCTGACGATGTCGCGGGAGCCCGCTCCCGCCAGGTCGTTCCGGCTGAGCGTGTTCGAGGCCAGGCGGACATCGGCGCGGAACTGGTAGTCGTCCAGGAGCGCCGGCTGGTTGTGGTACCACGACAGCTGCCATTGGCGTGATTTGTCCTGGTCCAGCCCGTCCCGGCGCGACCAGTCGAGGCCGCCGGTCCAGCCGTAGCGCTTGACGTACCGCGTCGACGACCGCAGCGCGACGTCACTGTTCTCGTTGTAGTCGCCCTGTATCAGGAAGTCCAGGTAGTCACTGAGCGCGAAGTAGTAGCCCAGGTCGCGGATGTAGCGGCCCTCGCGGCTGGACCAGCCGAAGTCGAACGTCGGGAACAGTACCCCCGAACGCCGCCCCTCCTGCAGGTTCTTGAAGTAGAACGGCAGCGCGAAGATCGGGACGTTGCCGATCTTCAGGACGATCGGCGCCGCGACCACCTTGTCGCCCGGCTTCATCTTCATGCGCCGCGACCAGAAGTGGTAGTGCGGCTCGTCGAGATCGCACGACGTCATGCGACCGCCCTCGATCTTCATCGTCTGGTCGCCGAAGCGGCGGATGCCCTCGCCCACGTAGTAGTAGTCGTCGAACGAGGTCACGCCCGAGTCGACAACGGCCGTGCGGTTGCGGAAGTTGTAGCCCATGCGCTGGCCCGTGACCTTGTCGTCGTCCTCGGCGATGGGCTCGCCCGCGGCGTAGAGTTCGCGCGTGTTCATCGCCAGCCGCACCTGGCGGGCCTTCAGCTTCGTCTTGCCGTAGTCCAGGCGCCCATGGCCGTCGATGGCCATCGATCGTTCGCGCAGTTCGAAGGTGACGCGGTCGCCGCCGTAATCGACCAGCTCGGCCTCGGACTCGAAGGACGGGCCATTGGCGCGGGGCGTGACAGCGACGGTGGAATCGCCGGCCGCAGCGGCGGGCAAGGGCGCGGCGGCGGTGTCGCCGAGCGCAGCGGCGACGACCGACGCGCCCCCCGAAGCGGCCGAATCCGCGACAGCGGCAAGCGAGTCGTCCCCGGTTGCCGCGACGCGAGGCGCCCAGGCCGAGACCTGGGCGAAGCGGTACTTGCCGGCGGCCTTGCCCAGGACGCGGACCCGCCGCACTTCCTGCTCCCGGAAATAGACGAGGATGGTGTCGCCCGAGACGTCGTTGGTGACGACTTCGGTGCCGACGTCGAGCGGCGTGTAGACGCTTCGCGCGTTGCCGATGACCTCGGTGCGCCGGATCTCCTCGTCCTCGAAATCGATGGTGATGACGTCGCCCTCGAGCATGTCCTCTCGCGGCAGGCCCGCGTACAGGTTCGCCAGCGAGTCGGGACTGTCGTCCGTCGTCCGCGCCGTGCCGGTCAGGATGATGCGCCGCAACTGGTCGCCGGTGTACTCGAACTCGATGCGCTCACCAACGAGCACGGTGCCCCGGTTCAGCTTCACCCGCGGCGACCCGGTCAGCACCAGGCGCTCATGCCCGTAGGACACGGCGGTGTCCGCGCGCGCCACGCCGAGCGCCTGCCGGATGCGCACCGAATCGACCATCACGACGCGATCCTCGGCGCGGAACAGCCGCATCAGGCGCGACTCGGCCACCAGCAGTCCGCCGCGCTTGTCGCGGCTGGTCAGTTCGGGGGCACGGTCGACGACCGCCGCGTCGGCGCGCCGGTCGAAGAAGGCGTGGCCGCCGGTGACGAGGTTGGTCGATCCCGGCTCGACGATGCGCACGTGGCCGAACGCCTCGCCGGTTTCCGTCTGGCGGTCCTGCGTGATCGTGTCCCCGCGCACGGTGTATTCCGGCGCCACCAGCAGCGCGTTCCCGCGCAGGCTCATCCAGCGCCCGGCTCCGTTGCTGCTGCCGGCCGCGCCGGTCGCCGTGATGCCGTCCTCGGTGATGCGCACGTCGCCCGCGAAGTCGCCCGCGTCGGCGCGCTGGTCGTAGTGCGCGCGGCGGCAGGTCAGCACCGAGTTCCCGCGCGTCAGGCGGACGTTGCCCTGCAGGTCGTAGATCTCGGTGTCGCGCTGGATATAGGCGGTGTCCGCGGCGGCCGTCACGCTGTCGCGGTCGATGAACGCGTTGCCGAACAGGCACATCACCGGGCGGCCGTCGACGACACGGTCGATCAGCTTGTCGGCGTTCACGCGCGAGCCGGGAAGCTGCGCCCGCACCGACGGCGCGGCCAGCAGCGCGAGCGCCGCGACGCCGAGCGCGAAACCGGCCGTTGTGCGCCCGCCGCGGTGCATCAGGCGCCTTCCCGCGCCTTCTCGCGCGCCAGGCTCGCGGCCCCGACCGCGGCCGCCCGGGGGCCCAGTTCGGCCGGAACGATGGGCAGGTGGCGGGCCTCGGTCGCCAGGATGAGCCGCGAAGCGACCTCGCGGCACGGCGCCAGGATCAGGTCGCCCGCGCGGGCCACCCCGCCGCCGATGATGACCCGGTCGGGATCCAGCACGTTGACGAGGTTGCCCACGGCCTGACCCAGCTTGCGCCCGGCCGCGGCAAATACGCCGATGGCCGCGGGATCGCCCGCCTCGGCCAGTTCCGCGAGGTCGCGCGTCGTCAGTTCGGCGCCGCGCGAGGCGGCCAGCCCCGCGAGCGCCGCCGAAGCGCCGCCGGCGGCGACGAGTTCGCGCGTGGCGCGCAGCAGGCCGGTGCTGCCTGCCCAGGCCTCGAGGCAGCCGCGACTGCCGCAGGTGCAGGGCGGCCCGTCGCCGTCCAGGACCATGTGCCCGATTTCGCCGGCGCCGAAGTGGGAACCGATCAGCAGCTTCCCGTCGACGACAACGCCGCCGCCCACGCCGGTGCCGAGCGCAATCATGACGACGTCGCGGCAACCGCGCCCGGCGCCGTGCCGGTACTCTCCGTACAGCGCGCCGTTGACATCGTTGGCCAGCGCCGACGGAACGCCGCCGAACGCCGCCGACACGGCGCCGCCGAGATCCGAGTTCTCCCAGCCGGGCAGGTTCGGCGAACGCCCGAGGTGGCCGGTGACGGGATTGACGATGCCGGCACAGGCCATGCCGACCGCTGCCAGGCGCGGCAGCGCGGCGCCACCCAGCAGGGGAGCGGCATCGGCCGCCAGGGCGCGCAGCGTGGCCGCGACATCGCCCGGATCGGTCGGCACCTCGCCGCCGCCGAGCGTACCGCCGTCGGCCGCGGCCACCTCGTACTTGACGGCTGTGCCGCCGGTGTCGATGCCCAGGTACAGGTCCCTCGTCACGTGTTCTCCCTTCCCCACGTCGCCAGGACGGGGCCGGCCTCCCGCGGTTGCCGGGAGTCGGCCAGCCGCGCATAACCCAGGTGATGCAGCGCCTCGGCCACCATGAAACAGCTGCCGGTCACCAGCACGGCGTCGGCAGGCCCCAGTTCGCGCGCCAGCCGCCGCAGCGCGCCCGGCACGTCGTCGGCGAGCGCGTAGCTCCCCGGCGCCGGCAGCCCCGTAGCCGCCGTCGCGGCGTGCAGGTTCCAGCTGTCGAGCAGCAAGCCAAGTTCGTCGCGGTTGCGCGAGCGCGGCAGCGCCACCGGCGCCGCCAGCACGCCGCCGCAGGCGCGCAGCGCGCGGCCGATCTCGACCGGCAGTTCCTTGTCGAACATCGAACCCAGGACGACGACGCGACGGCCGCCGCACGGGCGCGCCGTGAACGCCGCCAGCGCCTCGGTCAACGCTTGTTCGTTGTGCGCCGTGTCGAAGACCCAGTCCGGCTCGCGCAGGACGAGTTGGAACCGCCCGGGCAGGAAAAGGTCCCGCAATGCGGCGCCCGGATCGGTCGGCAGCAACTGCTCGCCCGCGTTGCCCTGCAGTTTCGCCAGTGCGAGCAGCGCCAGCGCCACGTTGCGCCGCAGCACCGGGGCGCCCGGATCAGGCAGACCGCCGAAAACGCGGTCACGCAGGGCCAGGCGCCAGGTCCCGGAGCCGCCTTCTTCGTCCTCCCAGCGCGCCACTTCGTCCAGGAAGTGGCAGGGGCTGCCGGCCTTGACCGCGGCCTCGAAGACCTGAGGCCGCAGTTCCTGGTCGACGCCGCAGAACAGCGGCATGCCGCGCTTGAGCAGGCCGAGCTTCTCGGCGGCGATGGCCTCGCGCGTCGGCCCGAGGATGGCCTGGTGGTCCAGCCCGACCGAGGTGAGCAGGACCGCGCGCGCCGGCAGGGCGTTGCTGGCATCGAGTCGCCCGCCGAGCCCCGCCTCGCAGCACAGGAAGTCGACGCCGGCGTCGCGCGCGATGGCCACGGACATCGCCGTCAGGACCTCGAACCAGCTGGCGCCGTGACGGTCGGCCAGCGGCCGCATGCGGTCGACGTAGTCGGAAAACACATCCGGCGGCAGCGCGTGGTCGTCGATGAGGATGCGCTCGTAGACCTGCAGCAGGTGCGGGCTGGTGTAGGTGGCGACGCGGTGCCCGGCCGCCTGGAGCAGGCGGGCCAGTGCGCGCGTCGTCGAGCCCTTGCCGTTCGTGCCGGCGACGACCAGGGTCGGCAGCCCCTGCTCGGGGTGCCCGAGGTCGGCCAGCACGGCGCTGACCCGGTCGAGCCCGGGGCGGATGCCGAACCGGTTGAGCGCGAAGAGCCAGCGCGTGGCCTCGTCCGGCGGCTGGAACGGCGGCGGCAAATCGGGGGCGATGGCCGGCTCACCGGGGTGGGCCGCACCGGCGGATCCCGGCAGTCTCTCGAGGCTCATGCGGCCTTACCCCCGCGGCGGCCGCCGCACCGAAACGTCACGCCCGTCGGTGAACCAATCGAGCGCCGACTCGATCGTCTGCTTGAGGTTCTTGCGCTCGCAGATGATGTCGACCATCCCGTGCTCGAGCAGGAACTCCGAAGACTGGAAACCGGGCGGCAGGTCACCGCCGATGGTCTGCTTGATCACGCGCGGGCCGGCGAAGCAGATGAGGGCGCCCGGCTCGGCGATGTTCAGGTCGCCCAGGGTGGCGTAGCTGGCCGTGACGCCGCCGGTGGTCGGATTCGTCAGGATGGAGATGAAGGGGATGCCTTCCTTGCGCAGGCGGGCCAGCACCGCGCTGGTCTTGGCCATCTGCATCAGCGACAGCAGCGATTCCTGCATGCGCGCGCCGCCGCTCTGGCTCAGGATGATGGCGGCCTCCCGGTAGCGCAGGCTGTCCAGCAGCGCGCGGGCGATCTTCTCGCCCACCACCGAGCCCATGCTGCCGCCCATGAACGAAAAGTCCATGATGGAGGCGGAAACCGGGATACGCCCGATCTCGCCGCGGCCGGTGATGACCGCGTCTTCCTTGCCCGTCTTCAGGCGGGTGGCGCGGATGCGGTCGCGGTAGCGCTTCACGTCGCGGAAGTCGAGGGCGTCCTTGCTGACGATGCCCCGATGCGTCTCGGTCCAGCTGCCGTCGTCGAACAGCAACTCGAGATACTGTTCGGTGGTGAACTGCAGGTGGTGGCCGCAGGCGCCGCAGACCCACAGGTTGCGGTCCAGCTCGCGGTGGTAAAGGATCTCCGAGCACTGCGGGCACTTGCGCCACAGGTTGTCGGGGATGTCCTTCTTCTGCGTGCTCAGGACCTTGATGCCCTTGGCCGCCTCGTTCAACCAGGACACGGATGCCTCCCGGGAAAAGCCAGCAACGCCGGCGACGGTCCCGCCGCCGGCGCTAGTTTCGCAGAAAGGTAGCGCCCGGGACCGGGGCGTTACAACCCCTCAATTGCCCCCCGGGGCCTGTCTTAACCTTCGGCCAGGGTGTCCAGGTCGCAGTCCAGGATGATGGCATCCTCGCCGTTGTCGGCGTAATACCGCTTCCTGACGCCGGTTTCGTGGAAACCGTGGCGCTGGTAGAAGGCCCGGCCGGCGACATTGCCCCGCCGCACCTCCAGCGTGGCTTCGACCAGTCCCAGGGCCCGCCCGCGGCGGGCCGCCTCCCGCAGGAGGGCGGTGCCGATGCCTTGTCGCCGCCAGTGGGGATCGGCCGCGATGTTCAGCACGTGCAACTGGTCGGTCACCAGCCAGGCCATCAGGAACCCGACGACCTGCCCGTCCGCCTCGGCCGCGAGCGGCAGTCGCATGGGGTCGGGCTCCAGTTCGGACAGCAGCGCCGGCAGCGACCACGGGTCGCCGAAGCAGAGGTTCTCGATGATGGCGACGGCGGCGAGATCCCCCGCGTCCGCCGTGCGCACGGTCACCCTGGGATGCGCTGCGGTCACGTCGGCTCCCGGCGGCTCTCGTGGCCGGACGGCGAGGCGTCGGCCATCCGCGGCGTGCAGTCGAGGTGGCGGTTGAGTTCCGCATCGGAGGCGCGCAGGTATTCCGGAAGCGCCGCGAAGACGTCGATCGCGGGCACACACCCGCGGGCCACCGCCAGCGCCAGGTCGCGCGCCGTCGCCGGATGGGCCGACGACCAGCGACGCAGGACAGGCGCCCCGCGCGCCGTCAGTTCCGGGCGCAGCGCGTCATTCGGTCCCAGCAGCAGGGAGGCACCCTCGCCGCCGTAGACCGGCAGGTCAGGATCGCTCACGACCGCACACGCCCGCTCCCACCAGGCGTCCGGCGTGGCAGCGGCCGGCTCGGCAAGCGCCTCCACCCAGCCGCCCTGCCGCCGGTAGACGGCCGCGAAGATCTCGCCGCGCCGGGCGTCCAGCGCGGGTACGGCCAGTTCGGCCTCCGGGTGTTCGGCCAGGAGCGCCGCGGCCATCGCCGCCAGGGTCGAGACCGGGTACAGCGGGCGCCCCAGCGCCCAGGCCAGCGCCTTGGCCGTGGCCACGCCGATCCGTACGCCGGTGAAGCTGCCCGGGCCGACAGTGACCGCCACGGCCGCGACCTCGCCGCGCTCGCGACCGGCGTCGGCCAGGACATCGCCAATCACCGCCAGCAGCGCGTCGGCATAGGTGCCACCCACGTTCAGCGGCCGGTAGGCCAGCACGCCGTCGGCGTCGGCCAGCGCGAAGCGGCCCCAGCGCGTGGCGGTGTCGAGCGCCAGGGTCAGCATGCCGGGTCGCCCCCGGAAAACAGCGAGCGCCAGGGCGCCGCGGGCTCGGGCTGCCCGCGCAACTGCCAGCGACGCAGGTCCGGACCGCTGCCGGCGGTCGCCAGCAACTCCAGGCGCGGCAGCGTCCCGAGGACCGCCGTCAGCGGGCCCGGCCACTCGGCCACGACGACGGCCCCGCCGTCCTCCACCTCGTCCAGGAGGTCGGGCACGCCGATGTCCGGCAGGTCGGCCGGCGATTCGATGCGGTAGAAGTCGAGGTGGTGCACGCGCAGGCGGCCCTCGTAGGTGTTGACCAGCGTGAAGGTCGGGGACACGACCTCCGCCGTGACGCCCAGGCCGCGGCACAGGCCCTGCACGAAGCACGTCTTGCCGGCGCCCAGCCCGCCGTGCAGCAGCAGGACCTCGCCGCCGCGCAGCAAAGCGGAGGCGCGCTCACCCAGGGCTGCGGTGTCCTCGGCTCCCGTAGTCTCCACGCCGCAGGGGAACGTGGCGGCGTCGGGCACGACGTGTCCGGTGTCCATCAACGCTCCGTGGTTCAGCGCGGCGTCATGACCAGGAAGGGACAGATCATCTCTTCGAGGCTGATGCCGCCGTGCTGGAAACTGTCGCGGTACAGGCGCTCGTATTCGTGGAAATTGGTCGGGTAGACCAGGTAGTTGCTCTCGGTCGTGACCGCGTAGTTCTCGATCGAGGTCTGCGGAGGCAACCGGTAGGCCTCGGGGTTCTTCATCAGCATGACCTTCTCTTCGTCCACGCCGAGATTGTCCCCGAACTTGTAGCGCACGTTGCTGCTCGTGTCGCGGTTGCCGCGGATCTGGATCGCACGGCGGCACAGCTTGGAGCCGTGGTCGGTCGTCAGGATGACCGTGCAGTCGCGCCGCGCCAGCGTCTTGAACACGTCGTAAAGATTCGAGTGCTCGAACCACGAGCGCATCAACGTGCGGAACGCGGCTTCATCCGGCGCCAGTTCCTTCAGGATGCGGTTCTGGCTGCGGCCGTGGGCCATCATGTCCAGGAAGTTGTAGACGCCGGCGACCAGGTGGGCGTCGCCGAGCGACCCCAGGTTGCGGTAGAGGTGATCGGTGTCGCGCGCGTCGGAAACCTTGTAGTAGCGGCTCTTGCCTGCAGCGGAGCTGCCGATGCGCTTGAGCTGCTCCTCGAGCAGGTCCGCCTCGTGGGCGTTACGGCTGCCCTCGTGGTCGGCGGCGCCGATCCACCACTGCGGGTACTTCCGCGCAATGTCCAGCGGGTAGAGCCCGGCGAACAGGGCGTTACGCGCGTACGGCGTGGCCGTCGGCAGGATCGACCAGTAGTGCCGGCGGTCCAGGTGGTAGAACGTCTCGAGCAGCGGCTCGATCATCCGCAACTGGTCCAGCCGCATGCAGTCGATCACGATCCAGAAGACCTGCTTCTTCCGCTCGATCTCGGGGGCGACCCAGGTGGCGAAGACGTCGGGGCTCAGCAGGGGCGCGGCGCCGCCCGGCGCGGCGTTGACCCACTCGCGGTAGTTCTTGCGGACGAATTTCGCGAAGGCAAGGTTCGCCGCGGTGTACTGCTCCTCGAGCGTCTGCAGCAGCCCGTGGTCGCTGTACGCGAACAGGTCCAGGCTCCAGGTGACCAGGTCGCCGTAGATGGCCAGCCAGTCGTCGGGCGTCGAGGCCGTGGCGAAGCGATCGCCCAGCGCCATGAAGATGCTCATGTAGCTGCGCGCCACTTCCTCGCCCGCCAGCTTGCGGGCCTCGAGTTGGCGCTTCAGCGCCGAGAGGATCTGCAGCGGCGAGACGGGCTTGACCAGGTAGTCGTCGATGCGCTTGCCGATCGCGCGCGTGACCAGGTCCTCGGCCTCGCTCTTGGTGATCATGATGACCGGCACGTGCTCGTTGATCTTCCGGATCCCCTCGAGCGTCTCGAGCCCCCCCATGCCGGGCATCATCTCGTCGAGCAGGATGGCGTCGTAGGGCGTCTCGCGCAGCATGGCCAGGGCGTCGATGCCGTTGGTCACGCCCTCGACGGCATAGCCCTTCTCGCCGAGGTAGACCACGTGCGAGCGCAGTTCCTCGATATTGTCGTCGACCCACAGGATGCGGAAGGCCACAGGGACTCCTTTGCCGGCGTTCACGCCGGGCCGGACGGGGGCAGGGTCACCAGGAAGGTGGTGCCGTGCTGGCTGGTCGATTCGACCCTGATCTTGCCACCATGGTACTGCGTAACGATGCGCATGACGAGCGCCAGGCCCATCCCCCAGCCGCGCTTCTTGGTGGTGAAGCCGGGCTCGAAGATCTTGCGGACGTCGCGCTGCGGAATACCGCGGCCGGTATCGGCCACGTACAGGCGGATGCCGCCGTCGGGTTCATCCTCCAGCCGCACGGTGAGGGTGCCCTTGCCGTCGACGAGCGCGTCGATCCCGTTCTTGATCAGGTTCTCCAGGACCCAGCCGAGCAGGTCCCGGTTGAACAGCACGGGGTTGGTGACGGTTCCCTCGCGCCTGAGCTGCACACGGCCGCCAAGGTGGGGCAAGCGCCGCCGGAAGTACTCGATGGTGTCGTCGGCCACCCCGTTGAGGTCGGTGTCCTCGAGCTTCGGGTTCGAGCCGATCTGGCTGAACCGCGCCGACACCATGCTCAGGCGGTCGACGTCGCGGTTCAGTTCGGAGACCACGTCGTCGTTCCTGCCCAGGCGGTCCTCGAGCAGCGCCACCCAGCCCATGATCGAGGTCAGCGGCGTCCCCATCTGGTGCGCCGTCTCCTTGGCCATGCCGGCGAAAAGCGCCTTCTGCTGCGCGTCCTTCTTGCTCTGCAGCGCCCAGAGGATGACCAGGAAGAACAGGGCCATCACCATGAGCTCGAGGTACGGCATGACGCGCAATCGCTGGCTGAGCGCCGAGCGTCCGTAGTGCAGCGTGCCGAGACGCTGTCCCGTCGCATCGACGATCGCGAACGGATCCTGCTCCTGATCGTAGCTCGCCGCCAGCGAGAGGATCTCCTGGATGACGGGGTTGCTGGGATTCGACATGTTCTCGCGCAGCAGGATCTGGTAGTCGGGAACCGGGATGCCGATCACCGGCTCGTTCCACATCAGCGGACGGCCGGCGTTGTCCGTCAGGATGAACGGCACTTCGTTCTCGTTGATGATCTCGATCAGCGGTTCGATGCCCTCGACCGACTCGGCCTTGAACAGACGGCTGGCCACGCCCGACAAGAGCCGCGTGGTCAGGAAGCTCTGCCGCTCGACGCTCTTGGAGACGCGGAAGGTGAACACCGTCGTGGCCACGACGATGCTGACGCTGCCGAGGATCAGGTACGTGTTGAACAGGTAGCGTCGCCGCAGCCACGAAGTGCCGAGCCGCGGCTTCCGTACCCTGATCATCCGATGTACTCCAGCCCGCCCATGTACGGCCGCAGCACGTCGGGCACCCGGATGCGCCCATCGCCGGTCTGGTAGTTCTCCATGATGGCCACCAGCACGCGCGGCAGGGCCAGGCCCGAGCCGTTGATCGTGTGCACGTAGCCCTTGTCGCTGCCGCCCTTGAAGCGAATGCCGGCGCGGCGCGCCTGGAAGTCCGTGAAGTTGCTGCACGAAGACACTTCCAGCCACTTGCCGACGCCCTGCGCCCAGACCTCGAGATCGTAGCACTTGGAGGCAGCAAAGCTGAGGTCGCCGGTGGCCAGCGCCAGGACGCGGTACGGCAGATCCAGCTTCTGCAGCAGTTCCTCGGCATCGGCGGTCAGTTTCTCCAGTTCCTCCCACGACGTCTCGGGGGCGACGAATTTCACCATCTCCACCTTGTGGAACTGGTGCACGCGCAGCAGGCCGCGCGTGTCTTTTCCCGCTGCTCCGGCTTCGCGGCGGAAGCAGGGCGAGAACGCGCAGTACTTCAGCGGCAGCTGCGCGGCATCGATGGTCTCCTGCATGTGCACGTTGGTGACCGAGACCTCGGCGGTCGGGATCAGGTACAGGTTGTCGACCTGGCAGTGGTACATGTCCTCGGCCAGCTTCGGCAGCTGGCCGGTGCCCTGCATCGCCTCGGGGTTCACCAGGTACGGGATGTTGAACTCGGTGTAGCCCTGCTCCAGGTGCACGTCGAGGAACCAGTTGATGAGCGCGCGCTCGAGGCGGGCGCCCTGGCCCGACAGCACGGTGAAGCCGCTGCCGCTCATGCGGACGGCGCGCTCGGGATGGAAGATGCCCAGCTCGGCGGCCAGGTCCCAGTGCGGCACGACCGGGTGCTTCGGCTCGGTGACCTCGCCCCAGGTGCGCACGATGACGTTGTTCTCCTCGCCGCCCTCGGGGACCGACTCGTGCGGCAGGTTGGGGATGCGCAGGTAGAGCTGCTCGACCTCGGCCTCGAGTGCGACGGCATCGTCCTTCAGCTGCTTGAGGCGGTCGGAGACGGCCTTCATCTCGTTGATGGCGGCCGTGGCGTCGCCCCCGGCCTTCTTGACGTCACTGATGGCGCGGTTGGCGCGGTTGGCCTCGGCCTGCAGGGACTCGGTCTCCTGCAGCGCGGCGCGGCGGGCGGCGTCCTTGTCGTAGTAGGATTGGATGTCGACGGACTCGCGCTTGAGGGCGACGGCGCGCACCACCTGGTCGCGGTTCTCTCGCAGGAACTTGCGGTCGAGCAACGGGACACCTCGCAGGGAAGCGGACGGATGCCGGCAGCCGGCCTGCCAAAGAGGCCGGAAGACGCAATAAACGCGCCCCGCGCCACGGGTTCCGGCGGGAAAATGGTTTTGCATTCCGCGGCGGCGACTGCTAAGAAGGTTAGTCACAGGAACAAGGCGGCGGCAAGGCAAATCAGGGCCTTCCGCGCCCGTTCAGCCGCCGCCTGCGCCCCGCGGGCGCGCCCCCTGACTGCCCTGCCGGAGCCGTGCCGGCAGCGGCCTTCCGAACGAGGCACGATGCAGCGAAGCGAACTCATCGGGCGCCTGCGGGCCCTGCCCCCCGGCCGCCGCCTGATCACCGCCCTGGATGTCCCCGATGCCGATCGCGCCCTGGCCCTGGCGGGCCTGCTCGGGCCGTCGGGCGGCTTCGTGAAGGTGGGCCTGGAGCTGTTCTCGGCGGCCGGCCCGGCGGTGGTCGCCGGGCTGCGGGACCTGGGCCGTGACGTCTTCCTGGACCTCAAGTACCACGACATCCCCAACACGGTGGCGTCGGCGGCGCGCCAGGCGGCCCGGATGGGCGCCTCGCTGTGCACCATCCACGCCGGCAACGGGCGCGCGGCCCTCGAAGCCGCGGCCGCCGCGCTGGCCGAGGCCCCGGCCGGGCCCGGGGCCCAGCGCCCCGCCCTGCTGGCGGTCACGGTGCTCACGAGCCTGTCGGCGGCTGACCTCGAGGAAGTGGCCCCGGGTGGCGGCACGCTGGCCGACCGCGTGGCCCGCCTGGCGACACTGGCCTGGGAGAGCGGCTGCGACGGCCTGGTCTGTTCGGCCGCCGACCTGCCGGAACTGCGCCGCGTCGTGGGCCCGGGACCGCTGGTCGTCACACCGGGCATCCGCCTCGCCTCCGGGACAGCGGACGACCAGAAGCGCATTGCGACGCCGCGACAGGCGGCCGAGGCGGGCGCCGACTTCCTGGTGATCGGCCGACCGGTCACCGGCGCCGCGGACCCGGCGGCGGCGCTGGCGGCCATCGCGGCCGAGTTCGCGTGAGCCTGATTCAACGGACCTGATTGCCTGGATAACGCCGACAACGACCTGCGCGGAAAGGCCATCCCATGAACGAGAGCAGCCTGTTGACGTTGATGGAAGAGCTCGGCGCGCTGCACCGGGGCCACTTCCTGCTGAGCAGCGGACGCCACAGCCACACCTACTTCCAGTGCGCGCGGCTGCTGATGTACCCGGAGCTGGCGCGCGAACTGGGCGCGGCGCTGGCCGTGAACTTCGCCGACACGCCCCACGACGCCGTCGTGAGCCCCGCGCTCGGCGGCATCCTCGTCGGCCACGAAGTGGCCCGCGCGACGGGCCGGCGGTTCATCTTCACCGAGCGCAAGGACAGCGCGATGGAGATGCGGCGCGGCTTCTCGCTCGAGACGCGCGAGAAGGTCGTCATCGTCGAGGACGTGGTCACCCGCGGCACCAGCCTGCTGGAGGTGGCCCGCGTCGTCGAGGAGCACGGCGGCGTTGTCGTCGGCCTCGCCTGCATCATCGACCGCACCGGCGGTGACGTCGACCTGCCCCTGCCGCTGCACGCGCTCGCGCGCGTCGCCGTCGAGACCTGGGAGCCGGCCGACTGCCCGCTGTGCCGCGCCGGCCAGCCGGTGATCAAGCCCGGCAGCCGCGGGAACTGAGGCCACCACCGTGACGGGGCGCGAACAGGCCGACCGACGCGCCCCGTCTTCCCGACCGGCGGGCGCCCTGCTTGCCGGGTGCGCCGTGGCCCTGCTGGTCGCCGTCATCTGGCCTCTGGCCCGGCCGGCGCTGCCGCTGCTGCCGACCGACGACCTCTACACCCACCTGAGCGTGACGCGGCACCTCGCCCGCGGCGACGGCTTCCGCTGCGATATCGCCTACCCCCTCTCGTTCGCCTGGCCGTTCGCGCGCGAGCTGCCGCAACCGCTGGTGCACCGCCCGCCCGCGTGGCCGGTGGCGCTGCTGCTGCCCTATGCCGTCGCGGGCGGCGACCCCCAGGCGACGATCGGTGCCGTGCGCGTCCTGCAGGCGCTGCTGCTGGCTGCCATCCTCGGCCTGGGCACGGCCGCCTGGTGGCGGCGCGGTCGCCCCGGCGCGGCGACGGCCTGGCTGGCTGCGGCGCTCGCCTGCCCGCTGTGGCGCTACGCCGTCGACTGGGGCCTGACCGAGCTGCCGGCGGCGCTGCTGCTGCTGGTGCTGTGGCTGCGGCATCGCGACGGTGCGCGCACGCCGGGCGCCGCCGACGGCGCGCTGCTCGGCGCCCTGGCCCTGCTGCGGCCGGAGCTGGCGTGGCTGCCGGTCGCCTGGTGGTTCGCGTGGCGGGATCGTCGGGCCGGGGCGACCCGGACGGCGACGGCC
>CAIWHK010000015.1 GCA_903912525.1 uncultured bacterium
CACCCAGACCTTTGCCACCTCATACTGGCTCAAGCGACCCGATGTCCTGCCGCAGCTCCTGACCAAAACCACCGGGTGCATGGCCAATCGCCAGATCGCCAGGGATCTCCGTGTGGCCCCTTCCACCATCGATCGCCAGCTCGCCCGCCTTGGCCGCCACTGCCTGCTTTACCACGCCGGCTCGATGCAGACAGCCCAGCCGACCCAACGGGTGGCCATCGACGGCTTCGTCACCTTCGAGCACTCCCAGTACTGGCCGTTCCACCACCACCTGGCTATCGAGCCCGAGTCCGACTTCATCGTCTATTTCACCGACAGCGAGGTCCGGCGATCGGGGAAGATGACCCCGGCCCAGAAGTGCAAACGGGAACGTTTGGAAGCGGCTCTTGGTCGGCCGGACCCCACGGCCGTGTTCAAGGACGTGAAGCACCTGCTTGAGGTGGTGGCCGGCACCCAGCTGCAATTGACCGTGTTGAGCGATGATCACCGGGCCTATCCGCAGGCGATCAGGGCGCTCAGGTGCGAAGTGATTCACCTGGTGACCTCGAGCAGGGAGCGTCGGGACGGCGGCAATCCGCTATTCCCCGTCAATCTGGCGGACCTCTTGTTGCGGCACAGCAGTGCAAACCACAAGCGGGAGACGATCGCATGGTCGAAACGTCGGCAGGCGAGCGCCGAGCGATTGGCGGTGTTCCTTGTGTGGCGGAACTACATGAAGAGTCGGCGGGAGAAGCAACCCCGTGGGCCCACGCCGGCTCAGGCACGGGGTGCGTTCGATCACTGTGTCACTGTCGCTGAGTTGCTGGATCGGCGGTTGTTCGTCAGTCGGACCAGCCTGCCGCAGCGTTGGGTGGAATACTACTGGCGGGATGTCAGCACACGGGCTTTGCCGCGGCAGCGGCGGCATGAATTGAAATACGCAGTTTAGGCAGTCGCTGCAGAACCTGCCGCGCACTTATGTGGCGCGGCCGGACACAATCTTGACGGCACAACTCAGCCTTCACCGCGCCGCTCAAGTAGCGCCGGCGCCGGTGCGGCCGCGGCCTCCATCGGTTCCCGCTTTCGCATCGGCGTGGAAAAGTCCAGGAAGGTGCAGCAGCGCCACACCCATTCCAGCGGACCGAAGTTGAAGTGCTTCAGCCAGAGGTTGGCGCACGCGCATTGGACGACGAAGAGCGCGCCTCCCAGGAGCATGCTGTGGAGCGGCCCCAGGTGGCGGTACAGCCCCAGTCCGTAACCGTAGAACAGGGGGACCCCGATCAACCCCTGCGTCACATAACACGTCAGGCTCATTCTCCCACAGGGCGCCAGCAGGCTGAGTACCTTCCTGGCCCGGGTCCACTGGTAGAGCAGGACGAAGGCGCCCATCCAGACAGCCGCCTGTGCCAGGGCGCGGTAGGACGACAACAGGCTGCCGGCAAAGTTGCGGGCCGTGCCCGCCATGCTCGCGTCGGCAAGCTGGAGCTTGAGGGCATGCAGGATGACGACCCCGGCCAGTCCCCAGAGCAGCGCCCGCCTCGCCAGTCTCACGCATCGCGCCGGATCCTCGAAGATGCGGCTGCGGCCGATCAATAGTCCGCAGATGAACAGGCCCGACATCTGCGCATGGCGCCCTGATTCGATCGCCCACCACAATCTCGAAACCTGGCCTTCCCAGGCGTTGATAACGGTCACATCGCGGAATGACCCCTGGGCGTACAACTCGAAGAGGTCTCGATAGGCCACCCAGGGTTGCGGTTGCCATGGCTGGAAGCCGGGGTCGAACAGCAGTCGGGTCGTCGCCCACAGCAGCGGGACCTGCAACAGCAGCGTGGCCGCGATCCAGCCGAGCGTGCGGTTGCCCAGCCTGGATAGGTACACGAGTGGAACGCCCAGGATGGCGATGGTGAGCAGGATGTCGCCGCTGTAGATGATCCCGTGGAGATAGCCGAGGCCCGCAAGCACGGCGAGGCGCCACAGGAACCGGGCCCGGAAATTGACCCGGCGCTCGGACCACCGGTCCAGGAGCAGGAAGAAACTCACGCCGAACATCATCGCGAAGACGGCGTAGGCTTTGCCTTCGAGAAAGGAGAGGCCGAAGCGCAAGGTCTGGGCGTCGAGCGCCTTCAGCCAGCCCGGCGCATCCAGCGGGTAGCGCATCAGGCCCCAGTGATGGAGCGCATGCAGCAGCAGGATGCCCAGCAACGCCGAGCCTCGCATGGCGTCGAGGAGGTCGATTCGCGAGCGGGGTGGCGGCGGCGAATTCATGGGCGGCACAGCTCCTGCCGTCAGCGTAGCACGGCGGAGCCTTCTGTGCCGCCCGATAAGTCGATCCGGCAAGGATCGTGACCTGACCCCCTGGATCCGGCCCAAGCCAGGGACAGAACTGGCAGCCCTGCCGGCCCAGCGATATCGTGGGCGCGGCAAGACACAGGGTCTGGTTGGCATGACGCGCAACTGCCGGAGAGTAACCATGAGGCGGAGCCTTTCCCGTTCCCTCGCCGAGGTCATCGGCGTTGTTCTTCTCGCAGTCGGCGCCACGGCGGCCGTGGCCGAGGCGCCCGACTTCCCCGCGCCGAGCACGCTGCCGCCGCGGGGGTTCATCCTGAAGAGCTACGAATCTCCGTCGTACCGGTCGTTCGCGCGGGCTCTCGACGTGGTCGACGCCGCGCTCGCGGCGCATGGCCTGGCCGGCGCGGCGACGACGCCGGCGCTGGCGGTGTCGGCGACGGGGACGCAGTGGTTCATGGGGAACCACTCGCGGCCGTGGGAGAACAAGATTGTCCCCTCGCGGAAGCGGTGGGTCTTCTCCGGCGCCGCCGGCAGTGCGGCTTACGAGGAAACCATGTTCAACCCCATCGGCGGCCGCTTCAACGCGCGGACCGCCATCGCCGGGGGCAAGGGTCTCGCCAAGGGGTTCTTCGAGCCGGCGTCCCAGGAACTGAGCGGACCCGCCCTTGACGCGGCACTGCTGCCGCTCGAGGAGGCGCTGCCGCATCTCCTGCTTCTCCAGGCGAAGCGGTTTCGCCTGACTCTCCGCGATGCCGGAACCTGGGCCGACAGCACGGGCCCCTATGACGTCGTGACATTCGCTTCCGGGCCGACCCGAACCATCACGCTCTTCATCCACCAGTCGTCGCATCTGCTGACCCGGGTGGAGAAGCTCGGTTACACCCCCGAGTATGGCGACGTGGTCGGCGTGTGCACCTTCGGGAATTTCCACGACGTCGCCGGGATCCAGGTGCCGGGCCGGCGGCACGACGAGCGGCTCGGCAAGACGGAGTTCGACCTGGACCTGGTCGTCCAGGCCGCCACGACGGAGGATCTCGCCGCCTTCACGGCGCTCGGGCCGCTCCCGGGCCCGCGGCCTCCGGTGGATCCGCTGCAGGGAGTCGAGATCAGGGAGATCGCGGCCGGTGTCCAGGCGGTGGTGCTGGCCGACCGCGGGGTCAAGTCCTTCGTCGTGGAGCGGAGCGACCATCTGGTCGTCATCGAAACGCCGTTCGACGCGAAGTCCGCCGCGGCGATCCTCGCGGCCGCGCGGCAGATCGCACCCGGCAAGCCTGTGCGTTACGTCGCATTCTCCCACGAGCACCGTCACACCGCGAGCGGCGTGCCCGCTTTCCTGCGCGAGGGCGCGACCCTGATCGGCACTGCCGAGACGGTGGCCTTTGCCGAGGACCTGGCCCGGTTGCAGCACCGCGGTGCACCCGACGGGTTGCCGACGCCGCCGCCTCTGCCGATCCCGCACCGCCTCGTGACCGGCCGGCTCGACCTGCCGGACGACGTCAACCCGCTCGTCGTCTACAACGCAGGCGCGACCAGCCAGACCGATCCCTCCACGGTCGTCGACGGCAGTTTCACCCGGGCCGACTACCTCCTGGTCTACCTGCCGAAGAGCGGCCTCCTTCTCAACGGTTGCCTCAGTTCCTTCCACGAAGGCGAGGAACCGGTCGGCAGCGACCGACAGGAAGCGCTTCTGGCCACGCTCCACACGCTCGGTGTGTCACCACGGCTTTTGTGCAGCGCGATGGAGACGGACGATCGCCTCACCGTGCCGCTGGACGATCTGACAGCCGCCGTGGCGAAGCGCCGCCGCCTGAAGCCGCTCACAGACGAACTTGAGGCTTGCGCCACGGCGCGGCTCGTCGCCGATGCCGGGTCACTCGGCGTGCGCTGCCGGCAGGAGGGCCTGGGCCCCGAGTGGTTCGGCGGCAAGGCTGAGGGGATCCTCCTGCGGGATCCCGAACGCGCCAAGGCGTGGGCCGCGCTGACGACGCTGGCCTGGCCCGATGCTCCGCAAGGTTGGCAGTATCTCTCCGAGGCCGCCGAGGCGCTCGGTCAGCTTCCGGACGCGCTCACGGCCGCGAGGAAAGCCGCTGCGCTCGACACGAAGGACGAGGACCTGCGCGAGCGGGTGCTGCGACTCGATAAGCTGGGCGCGCCGAAGTAGGGCCGCTGGCATTCACGGAGGATCGCCGATGCCCTGCGGCGCCGGGATGGAGCGCGGGCTTGCCTCCCGTCCCTACTCCCGATCCAGCGTCTCCCGCACCTTGGCGGCCAGATCGTTGATGGAGAACGGCTTCTGGATAAACGACAGGTCGGCGTCGAGCACGCCGTGGTGGCCGATGGCGCCGGCCGTGTATCCCGACATGAAGAGGCTCTTGAGGTGCGGGTTGCCGGCCAGCAGGCTCTTCGCCAGATCCCGGCCGTTCATCCCGGGCATGATCATGTCGGTCAGCAGCAGGTGAATCGGCCCCGGATGTCTGGCGGCGAGGTGGATGGCTTCGCCCGGTGTCGGCGCGGCGAGGACGGTGTAGCCCTGCCGTTCCAGGATCGTCGCCGCCAGCTCCAGGATGGCCAGCTCGTCTTCGACCAGGAGGATCGTCTCCTGGCCGGGAGCCGCCGCTGCTGCGTCGCTGGTCCCCGCCTGCGCTGCTTTCCCTGCATGGCGCGGCAGATAGATCGAGAACCTCGATCCTTCGCCCGGCTCGCTGTAGACGTTGATGAAGCCGTTGTTCTGCTTGACGATGCCGTACACCGTGGAGAGACCCAGTCCGGTACCCTTTCCCAGTTCCTTCGTCGTGAAGAACGGCTCGAACAGGTGTGACAGTGTTTCCTTGTCCATGCCGCAGCCGTCATCGCTCACGTCCAGACGCACATACTCTCCGGGCACAAAGCCCCGGTGCTCGGCGCAGTAGCCCTCGTCGAAGGTCGTGTTCCCTGTCTCGAGCGTGATTTTGCCCACGTCGGAGAGGGCGTCCCGGGCGTTGACCAACAGGTTGGTCAGGATCTGGTCGATCTGGGACGGGTCCATCTTGACGGACCAGAGATCGGCCGCCGGATGCCACTTGAGATCGATGTCCTCGCCGATCAGCGGTCGCAGCAGCTCGAGCAGGCCTTCCACCATCTCGTTCAGGTCGAGCGCTCTGGGCGTGATGGTCTGCTGGCGGGCAAAGGCGAGCAGTTGGCGGGTCAGTTCGGCTGAGCGCGTGGCCGCCTTGAATATCTTCATCAGGTTGACGTGGAGCGGCTGCCCTGGGCTCACCTGCTCCAGCGCCAATTCCGTATGCCCGAGGATCACGCTCAGCATGTTGTTGAAGTCGTGGGCGACGCCGCCCGCCAACCGTCCTACCGATTCCATTTTCTGCGCCTGCTGGAGCTGGGCTTCGAGCGTCGCCTTCTCCGCCTCGGCCTGCCTGCGGGCGCTGATGTCCTGGTGGAAGGCGAGCCAGAGCGACTGGCCGCCGAGATTGATCAGGCTTGTGGTGACACTGAGCGGGAAGATGTGCCCATCCTTGTGGATGTGTTCAACGTCAAAGCGGACGACTTCGCCGTTCTGCAAGCGTTGAATGATGGGTGCGCGATCCTCCAGCGCCCTCTCGTGGCGGGCATCCAGATACTGTATGTCTTTTCCGCTCAGCTCTTCCACGCTGTAGCCGTGCATCTCGGCAAAGGCCTGGTTGACCTCGGCTATCTGTCCCTGCGTCGTCATGACAACGAGGCCTTCGTTCGCCTGGTCAAACAGGTTGCGATAGCGCTGGTTGCTCACTTGGAGCGCCTCGTCCGCACGTTTGCGCTCGGTGATGTCCGAAATGATGCCGTGCCACAGGGTGCCGCCATCCTCCGTGCGCTCGGGGTGGGCCTGGGACCAGCGCCAGCGCAGGCCTTGCCGCGGCAGGACGACCCTGAATTCGCAATAGAATGTCTGCAGGGTGCGGGCGGATTCCCCGATGGCGCTTGCCACGTTGTCGTAGTCGTCCGGGTGCAGTCGCCCGAACACGGGGGTGGCATCTTCGCGCACTTCCTCCGGGGTCACTTCATAGATGTCATTCATGCCCGGGCTTGAATAGGGAAACGCCGAGCGCCCGTCCGGGTACAATCGGTATTGGTAGATCACGCCGGGTACCAGGCGGGCGAGGTTCTCGAGCAGGACACGACTCTGCGCCATTTGCTGACCTGCCTTGGACGGATCGTGCATCCTGACTCTTCCCCGCGGTGACACATGGTTGACGCCAAGAAGCATTTGCGGGGCAGCTTGGCCCCGTCACGCGCCGATTATGACTCGTGCCGGTGTCGTGTCAAGTTGTCCCCAAAACTCCACCGGCAAAAGACCGTACCGTTCGCAGAGGTGGGCTGCGGGTTCGCGATGGGCGCCGCTCGTGGCGGGGCGCCGCGTCAGTTTGGTGGGAGGGCCATCATTGCGGAGATATCAGGGTGCAGAGCCCGACACGACCTGTCCTCAGCGCAGCTTCACCACCGTCATCGCGCGCGCACTCGTGGCAGCGCCGGAGCCGCCGCCGGCGACAACGATGCGATAGACGCCGGCCGGCGCTTCCCGGCCGTTGTCACCCAGCCCGTCCCACACGTACTCGATGCCGCCGCCGCTCGCCGTTGTCGAAGCCAGATGACGCACGACTCTCCCCGCCAGGTCCACGACCAGCACGGGCGCGGCAGGCCCCGGATCCGCCTTCGTGCCGACTACGTCGGAGCGGCGGAGAACCGTCTGCTCACCAAACGGATTCGGTGAAGCGCGCCAGCCTGTCAAGGCAGGCGGCGTGACCTCGCCCACGCCTGACGGGGCCCCTGCCGAGCGGAGATAGAGGACGTTCCGGGCGCCGGTATTGGCTCCGGTCGTGCAGACGAGGTGGCCTGTCCCGAACCGGTCCACCGCCAGCGACGGCGTGCCGTGGTCGTTCCCAACGACCAGCGACGGGGCCCAACCGGTGAGGGAACCGGCGTGGAAGATGCGTCCGGTCTGCAGGCTGCCGCTGATCTCCGACAACGCGACTTGCACTCCCCCGACTTGCACTCCCCCGACCTGCACTCCCCCGACCTGCGCCCCCCCGACAGGGCCCACCGCCAGGACGGGCCCGGTCAGCCCGCTCGCATGAACCACCGGCGTGGGCGCATTCCAGGCGCTTCCCGGCGGGCGCTGGAAGATGTGGGTACGCCGCGTGCAGACGTCGCAATCGGCGCCGCTCGCCGCGACGTAGATGTTGCCGAGGGCGTCGATCTCGACGTCCGAGCCGGTATCTTCGAGGTTGGGCGAGATGAGCTCTTCCCACGACCAGGTCGCGCCGCCCGGTGCGGCGTTCTGTGCGTGGTGGATGCGATAGGCGGTGCTGACCCCGCGGTAGGCGACATGGGCGATCCCGCCGGGCTCGACCGCGATGGCCGGGGAAGCCCCGGACCCGAACGCACCGAGCGGTCCTACGGCGAGCAGCTGGTCCGTCGCGACGCCGGCCGCGTTCGTGAGGTAGCGCAGGCGCCATTCGCCGGCCGACTGCACGACGAAGACCACGTGATAGGCGCCGCCGGCGTCCATCGCGACCGCGGGACCGAACTTCGCGACACCGTCCGCCGTCAGCGTGCGCACGTCGAAGCTGCTGCCGTTCCACTCGGCCAGCAGGAGCTCGCCGGCCGGGGCCCCGAACGGTGTCCGCGAATAGAGCACGCAGGGTCGCGTCGTGCCCGGCACGACGACCACGGCGAGCCCCGCATAGGTGGCATCGCTCTGGCTCAGGACGATCGGCAGGGTCCAGCCGCCCGCATCCATCCGCGCGTACACAAGCGATGAACCGGCGGACCAGATCGCGTGCGGCCTGTTCGTCGCATCGACGGCGACGCTGAAGCGCGTGGACCGCTCGCTGGCCGCCGTTCCCGCCAGCGTGTCGGTCTTCGCGGTCACCCATTGGGCAAACGAAAGGGTCGGCAGGAGGACGGCCAACAGGCCAAGAATGAGCGCGCTGAACAATCGGCGACGCATGGGAACCTCCACGCAGGGCTGCGAACGGTCTCGGACCGGTCAGGCATGATAGCGACAAGCGGTGAGCCCGCAAATGGGGCCACGCCGCGGCCCGCCGGGAGGGGAGGGGGTTCCCCGGTCGCTCGTGGGCAGAATTCCGATATCTACCTTAGATTGCCGACCGCATGGCCCCGGCATGGGGCGCGCCCGGACCATCACCTTGGATCTTCCTGGAGGACGTCGTGAAGCGAATCTACCTCTGCCTGCTCGTCACCGTCTGTCTTGCGGCCGCGGTCGGCAGCGCCCGGGCCGCCGAGGCCGACGCCCTCCGCCGCTTCCGCCTGGACGTCGAAATGGGACCCTCCTGGCAGACCCGCAACGACGTGCGGATTCCCGGCGTGGGCGGCACCATGCTGGCGCTGGACGAATTCGACAAGGGTCCGTTCTTCTTCCAGCGCGTGTCCGGCTGGTACCGCTTCAACGAGCGCCACGCGCTGCGCGCGCTGTATGCCCCGTTCTCGGTCACGGTCCGGGGCACGCCTGCGGGCGACGTCCTGTTCGATGGCGTCACATTTCCGGGCGGCGAACCGTTCGACGCCACCTACCAGTTCAATTCCTACCGCCTGGCCTACCTCTACACGCCCAGCCGCGACGGGCGCTGGGATCTCACCTTCGGCTTCAGCGCAAAGGTGCGCGATGCGCGCGTGGCGCTGGCCGGCGCCTCGCAGACGCACGCGTACGACAACGTGGGCTTCGTGCCGCTGTTGCTGGCGCGCGTGGAGGTCGAGCTGTCGCCGCGATTGCAGGGATTGCTGGACGTCGAAGCCCTGGCCGCGCCGCAGGGGCGCGCGGAGGATGCCACGCTGCAGCTCAGGTACCGGCTCTCCGACGGGATGGACGTGGGCGTCGGCTACCGGATGGTCGAGGGGGGCGCGGACAACGACAAGGTTTTGACGTTCGCCTGGCTGCACTACCTGGTGGCTTCGGCCAGCGTGGACTTCTGAGCCCCAGCCGCCGATTCACCAGCCGCAGGGGCGCTGATGAATGGCGCGCCGAGTGGCGCCGGGAGTGGATGGACGGCGGAATGTCGAGGCCCCGCCGCTCTTCCGAGCTGCGGGGCCTCACAGGCATCAAGCTGGCGATGCTGATATCGTCAGGGACGCGCGGTCCCTTCGGACAAGGCTAGCGGAACGTCGACTTGATGGAGCCCCAGCTGGTCGACTCGACCGGGACGCCACTGCAGTCCGCGTACACGACGGCGCTCAGGATCAGGCCGCTGACCGAACAGCCGGCATCCCTCTGATACACCTCGAGATTGTTGACGCCCAGGTTCAGGGGGACGTTGTACGCGACGGCGCTGTACTGCGGATTGGAACCGGGACCGCTGAACGCCGAACCGAGGTCCACGCCGTTGATGTAGACGCCGCCCGGGTTCGGACCGCCGAACGACGGGTCATCACCCAGGAAATCATCGACGGCCCAGCAGATCCGGATGCTGTCGGCCATGGTGCACTGCGATGTGAACGGGGCGCAATACAACACCGAGACGCCGGCCCCGTAGCACGAGCCGGGAATCACCGAGGACCCGATCCAGCGCGCATCGGGGTCGCACGGCAGGCTCTGGATCCAGGGAAGCGACGCGGGAGAGATGACGACCGCCTGCGGTCCCGCGCACGCGGCGGCGAAGTCCGCCGCCTGGAACGGCGAGGACACGATCGGCTGCCCGCAGTTCACGTTCGGCGCGTAGGCACGGAAGGTGTCGTCAAGGTTGGTGCAGGTGCCGGGAGCGCCGGCCGACTGCCCGGTCCTGATGATGGTGGTGGCGGCGAGCGAGGAAGTCGTGGAAGCCAGCAAAGTCACAAGGCCTAGAATCATTAGGAATGAGCGCATGATGCGTCCTCCTCTTGTCTCTAATCGTGTTTCACCCTGCCGACGCACGGGCAGGTCCCACGCGGGGGTTGGTCAGGGGATCGCGAGACTACAGGAAAAAAGACTAAAACTATCAGCTATTTTCCGAATGTGGGTATGCAGGCCATGAATCGCGTCATTGAACAACGCACGGGTGACGGCGACCGTCTTGCCGGTCATCGATTTCGCATTATCATAAAGCGGCGACCGTGAATGAAGGCCTTCTGGTGGGCGATGGCAGCTCACCATGCTTCAGGAGGGGACGCGCCCATGAAACACGCTGCCTGCCTGTTCCTGCCCTGCCTGCTTCTCACCTTTGGCGCGACCGCCGCCCCGGGCGCCACGATCCAGTACATGGAGTTCCGCCAACTCGTCTACCAGGTCGACGAGATGGCCGGCCCCGACCAGCCCGGTGATGTCGGCTCGCTGCTCGTTGCGTACGTCAAGGACCTCGACGTGGGGTACTTGAACCTCGCGGCGATCATCCCCGGCCTGAGCCCCGACCCGGTCTGGCTCGTGGCCAACATGCCGCTCTACTCGCAGCAGATGGGGCCGCCAACGGCCGAGACCGCCGTGCGGTTGCCGTTGTCGCTGCTGGGCATCGAGTACGGCATGGTTGCCCCGGCCATCCAGTTCGGCTGGGCGGTCCTGGCCTCGCCGCTGAACGAAGCCGATGGCGAACAGTGGGCGCTGACCGTGCCGCTGCTCCACAGCCAGCCCGTCATGCCGTTGGTTGTCGATGCCCGGGGGTCGCGGCCCGACCTGCCCGGCCCCGGCTACGCCTGGCCCGATCCTTCCGGCCGCTGGCGTGAACCGTTCTCGCCCCTCGCGCCGCACATCGTGACCTACAGCACGATCGGCTGCGACATGCCCAACATCCCCCTGAACAGGACGACCAACCCCATGGACGGCGCCGGCTGCGTCGCCGCTTCGACCACCAACAGCATGCTCTGGCTGGATGCGAAGCATCAGGAAGTCGGTTTCCCCGGCGGCCAGCGCAAGGTCTTCGAGCAGTTCAGCCACCTGATGAACCGGAAGCCCGGGGAAGGCGTGACGACCGAGGAGCAGGCCCGCGCCAAGCTCGACTTCATCGAGGCCCACGGCCTGCCCATCAAGGTGAAGATCCAGAACAAGTTCTCGCATGGAAACGTCAAGAGCAGCAGCGGCCACTCCAGCGCCCAGGACACCGACGGCGGACCCGCGGGCACCTGGCCGAGCCTCGCCTGGATCCAGAGCGAGACGCAGGACGAAGAGGATGTCGAGGTCAACTACGGCTACTGGTACAAGGACGCCGCCGGCAAGTGGCAGCGCGCCGGCGGCCACTCGGTCGTGCTGACCGGGGCGGGCACGGTGCTCGGCTCGCCCTACATCGACGTCAAGCACGATGCGAAGCAGGGCGACGACACCGGCGTCGTGGAGGATCGTTTCTGGCTGAAGAGCGCGTCGAACGGCGCGGTCGAGATCTCGGGCGGGGGCGGCCGGTGGAAGCACGCCGACGGCGTCGCCTATGACCACCACGCGTTCATCGACGGCGTGGTCAGCGAGAGCCTCGATACGGGCGCGACGCCGCCTCCATCCAGCGAAACCTTTGGCGGCTACTGCGAGGAGTTCGTGCGGGTCATCCCGCCCGGCAAGTCGCTGGAGATGGACTTCCCCGCATCGACGTGGTGGTGCCGCAACGTCACGGTCTACACGCGTGACCGCTCCGACGATCCGGCGAAGGACATCAAGTCCACGGAGTGGAACAACAACGGGGGCAAGACCCGCAGGATCACCAATCCCGACACCACCCGGACCCTGACCGTCGTCGTCCACTGCGACGACCGCCAGCCCTGTCGTCCCGGCTACGCGCCGTGGAGCGTGGGTCTCCGCATGGTCAACAATCCGGCCAAGGAGTCCACGCCCGGCAACCCGGACGAGTACGGCGGCTTCTCCATGGGCTGGTCCGACAGCTCGAGCGCCGAGTTCCGCTTCATCGCGGCGCCCAGCGTGACGGTCGCCGCCGACATCGGCGCCGACCTGAGCGTGATGCCGGGCTGGCTGGGCGCGACGACCGGGTGCCAGGACCTGACGCTTACGCGCCGGATCCCGGTCTGGAACCGCTACTGGCAGCAACTGGGATTCATCGTGGACGTGGTCGCGGTGGCCCAGCCCGGCGACCTGTTCGTCGAATGCCCGCGCACGGGAACGGCCGCGATGATCCCCATCGCCGTCCCCGGCCGCTACGCGATCCCCCTGGGCATGATGGCGCCGGCCCCGGACTTCCATGTCCGGCTGGTGCCGAGCAACGGGCTGGAGATGGCGCTCGACTGCGTGGGCGTGCCGAGCATGATCGACGCCGTGACCGGCGTGGGCGAAAGCCGCGAACTGCCGGAACGTCCGGAGATCCGCGCCGTCTATCCCAACCCGTTCAACCCGACGGTGTCGATCCGTTTCGCCCTGCCGCGAACGCTCGACGTCGAACTGGTCGTCTACGACCTGCATGGCCGCCGGGTGGCGACGGTCTTCACGGGTCGGCTGGCCGAGGGCAGCCACACGCTGGACTGGCGCGGCTGCACGGACGATGGGCACGACGTTGCCGCCGGCACCTACCTGGTGCGGCTGCGGGCGGGAGGTGAGACGGTCACGTCCAAGGCCACGGTGGTCAAGTGAGCGTCAGGGCGGCGGGCCGGTCCTCGGCGCCGCCGCCATCCGAATCGGCGGGAAACCGGGTCCCTGGGCGTTCCTGATGGCGCCCGAAGCCGGTCTTTAGTAGCATCTCCCAGTATTCCACTGGGACGATGGGACAGCCCCAACGCCATTCGCCGTTCCCCCAAGCGTCGCTCCCGACCCGAAAGGCTGGTCCGGCCGCATGGCATTCTGTACCCGCTGTGCCCAGGCGCTCCCCGAAGGCGGGCGCTTCTGCCCGGCCTGCGCCGCCCCGGTGCCCGCGCCTGTCGCGGACGCGCCGCCGCCTCCGGTCGCGGCCCCCATCGCGCCGACCATCGCCGCCACCATCGCCTCGACGCTGCCGGGTGATGCCACGGCCGCTGATCCCACGCCGCTGTCTTCCGCCAGCTACCACGGCCGCTTCGAGACCGGCACGCGCCTGGGCACGCGCTACCGCATCGTCGCGCTGCTGGGCCGCGGCGGCATGGGCGAGGTCTACCGCGCCGACGACCTCGAGCTGGGCCAGTCGGTGGCGCTGAAGTTCCTGCCCGAATCGGTGTCGCGGAACGCGGCGGAACTCGCGCGCTTCCGCAACGAAGTGCGCGTCGCGCGCCAGATCGCGCACCCGAATGTCTGCCGCGTGTACGATATCGGCGAGATCGACGGCAACGTCTTCCTGTCCATGGAGTACATCGACGGCGAAGACCTTGCCTCGGTGCTGCGCCGCATGGGACGCCCGTCGTCCGACAAGGCGCTTGAGATCGCGCGCCAGGTCTGCCTGGGCCTGGCAGCGGCCCACGAGGCGGGCATGCTCCATCGCGACCTGAAGCCGGCCAACGTGATGATCGACGGCCGCGGGCGCGCGCGCATCACCGACTTCGGCCTGGCCGGGCTGGCGGACGAACTGGCGCGGGACGGACGCATCGCCGGCACGCCGGGCTACATGGCGCCGGAGCAGCTCAAGGACGGGCGGGTCTCCGCGCGCAGCGACATCTATGCGCTGGGCCTTCTCCTGTACGAGATCTTCACCGGCAAGCGCGCCTTCACGGCGGCGAGCCTGGTCGATCTGCGGCAGCAGCAGGAGTCGGGCTCGTTCACCAGCCTGACCGATCTCGTGCGCGACATCGACCCCGCGGTCGAGCGCGTGGTGCTGCGCTGCCTCGAGACCGATCCGGAGGCGCGCCCCGCGTCGGCGTACGCGGTGCTCGGGGCCCTGCCCGGCGGCGACCCGCTGGCCGCGGCGCTGGCCGCCGGCGAGACGCCCTCGCCGGAACTGGTGGCCAACGCGGGCGACCGCGGCGGGATGCGTCCGGCAGTGGCGTTCGGGGTCGCGGCGCTCGGGCTCATCGCCGTCGGGTTGTGGTGCGGGCTGGTCGGTCCGGCGCTGCGGCCGTTCACGCAACCGGCGTCCGTCCTGTCGGTGCGTGCCGGCGATATCCTCGAAAAGGCCGGCACCTTCGAGACCATCCCCCGCCACACGGCCGAGGGATTCGACCTGAACCAGACGCACCTGACGCACTTGCGGAAGGACACGGCCGAGGTGAAGAAGGGCGGCAGCCCGGCCTTCTACTGGCGGCGCTGGAGCGCCGATCCGCTCGAGCACGCCAACTTCCATTCCGAAACCGTCACCGTCGACAGCCCGCCGCCGCTGGCGTCGGGCCAGGCGTGCGTGATGCTGGACCCGGCGGGAAAACTCGTGGCCTTCCAGGCCGTGCCGCCCGACTCGGTGTCGGTCCGCCCCGGCGGCGCGCCGGACTGGAACGTCTTCTTCACGGCGGCGGGCCTCGATTCCACGCTGTTCAAGCGCATCGCACCGCCGCTGCCCTTGCCGGTCGCCAGCGACGTGGTGGCCGCCTGGCAGGGGAAGTTGCCCGGCAAGGACGACGAGCCCGTCACGTTGCGGATGGGCGCCATGCGCGGGGGACGGCTGACCTGGTTCTCGATCACCCACGACTGGGGCCGGTCCACGGCCCCGCTGGAGCCGCGGCCCGAGTGGTCGGGCGGCCTTGCCGGCTGGCTCAACCTGACGGTGACCGGACTGCTCAGCCTGGGCGTGAGCATCTACTTCTCGGTGCGCAATCTCAGACTCGGCCGGGGCGACCGGCGCGGGGCGACGCGCATGGCGCTGTTCGTCTTCGCGGTGAACATGTTCGAGGCTGTCTTCAACACGCCGCTGCGCGAGATCGGCCTGCAGGCCGCGCTGTGGGACCTGGTCGCCGGCCGGGCGATGGGCCATTCGCTGACCCACGCCGTCGAGATGTGGCTGGCCTACGTGGCGCTCGAGCCCTACGTGCGCCGGCTCTGGCCGCGCATGCTCGTGTCCTGGGCGCGCCTCATCTCGGGTCGGGGGCGCGACCCGCTGGTCGGCCGCGACATCCTCGTCGGTTCGGTGGCCGGCGCCGGCATGGCGGCCGCCTTGATGGCGGCGGTCGCCGCGCTCACGGCGCTGGGGCTGGCGCGCCTGCCGACGAACCTGTCGGGCGGCATGCTCACGTCCCTGACCGGGGTGGGCGGCACGGGCTACAACCTGTCGTACGCCGGGTCCGTGTGCATCCTGACCGTGCTGGGTACCCTGGTGCAGCTGTTCCTGCTGCGCCTGGTCCTCAAGAGTACTTCCAGAGCCGCGGTGGCCGGCGCCCTCCTGATGGGCGGCATGGGCGTGCTCGGCATGGCGCCGATCGACGGCTGGCCGCTCGCCCTGGCCGTCAACGGGATCAACACCGTGGCGCTGCTCTACGTGCTGCTCCGCTTCGGGCTGCTGCCGGCGTTCGCCGCCGCGTTCGTCAGCCAGGTGATGGGGTCCACCGTTGCGACGCTCGACTTCTCGGCCTGGTACGCGAACCGCGCGTTGCTGCCGGCGGCGGTCTTCATCGCGCTGCTGACCTGGGGCGTCAGCACGGCGATGGCGGGGAAGACGGTGTTCGGGGATCTGTTGAAGGACGAGAAGGCGCGGTGAGGGCTGTCGGCATTGGCGCAGGCTGCGTTCCTATGCCGGGCCCAGCATCCTGCGCCACATGAAGGCCAATGTCGCCGCCGGTGAGATGCGCGCCTTGGCCGCCACGCGTCGGCAGACTCCACGAGGGTTCCGCAATGCGTGTATTGCCAGCGCGCGCCTGGCAAGGCGATGAAGCAATGCCGCGTCGAATTCCGACGTGCGGATCTGGCAGTTCTGCGTCGTGAGGCCGTGGACGGAGAAGCCCGGGTCCAGGAGGCCTTGTTTCTCGCAAATGGCCAACAAAGGCGTGCCTGGCAGTGGTGTCGCAAACATGACATTGAGCGAATCGACTTCCAGGCGCGACGCGAAATGAAGAGATCGCTCGATGGCCTCACGTGTCTCGCCGGGCAGGCCGATGACGAAGAAGGCGCTCGTCGGCAGCCCGTGTCGTCGACATGAACGGGCAATCTCGAGGACCTTTGAAAGCTGCAAAGGCTTCCCGATGATTGTCGACAGCGTTTCCTGGTCCCCGGATTCAACCGGGAGCGTCAAGCGTATGCAGCCGCTCTTCTTGATGAGTGCGATGAGTTCCTCATCCAGGGTTGCGATCGAGATGCCGTTCGGCGTGGACCAGGTCAGGCTGCTGTGGCGGGAGACCAATCCTTCCAGAATGGCTTTTGCCCGGTCCCTATCGAATGAAAAGTTGTCGTCTTCGATCAGCAGGTGATTTACGCCATGCCTTGAGACCAGGTCATCGATCATCGCCAGTACGTATTGCGCTGAATGCGACCGGTAGCGTTTCCCCCACAATGGATGGATCGAGCAGAAGACGCATCCGGATGGACATCCACGAGATGTCGCTATGGGCAATGAGCGAAGTCCGGCAGCCACCTCTCCATGCATGCAGTCGAGCGCGTAATAGGCCTCGACGTCAATCAGGTCGAGCGCCGGCTGCGGAAGCATGTCCAGATCGGCGTGCCACTGCGGCGGCAGGCCATGCACTCCCTGCTCGTCATGCCACCACAGTCCGGGCTGCGGCTGTGGCTGATGTCGCGCGGAAATCTGCGCGGCCAGGGATACCAGCGCGCGCTCGCCGTCGCCGGCAATGACGTAGTCGATCCCCGCCATCCTGCTGATGCGCTCCGGGGCAGCGGAGGCCTGCGCGCCGCCCACGACGATCGGCACGTCTCCGAGGTGATCCTTGATCGCAATTGCGAGCGCGCCTACGACATTCTCGACGATGGCAAACGGCAACGACAGTCCGACGAGTTCGGGGCGGCGTGAGGCCACGGCTTCTGCCACTGCGGAAACGGGGAGTCCGTAGAAACGCTGCCCGTCAGAGTCGAGCCATTCGGTGGTGTATCCGGAGACAACGGCGTCCAGTATGTCGACTTCGTGACCGGCCTTGCGCAGCGAGGCCGCCAGGTAGGCCAATCCCAGCGGTGGTGTCGCGTGCCGGGGTTCATTGGGGATGCATCGGTAGGGCGGATTGATGAGAGTGATGCGCAAAATCGTCCCCATCTCGCATGGCGAGTAGATTCAAGGATATCGACATCAGTTTCACGGGACGCGCAACCGGGGCGCCGTTCACAATTCAATTCCCACACCGGACCATATCTATTGTATCATCACCACATGGGTCGGCATGTGACAAAATGCGGACTGCAGCATGGGATTCGCTGATCAAAAGCAATATGGGTGCCACAGGACATGAGGCGTCTTTTCGCCCTCGTGGTGCCCCGATGCGCCAACCGCCGCGGAGATGGCAGTGGTCATGGGATGCATTCCGTCTTTGTCGGTCATCGTTCCGGTGCGGAACGAGGCTTCGCATATCGGATTGGTGCTGGCAGACCTGATGGCGCAGTCGCTGGATGCCCGGCAGTTCGAAATCCTGGTCGTTGATGGGCGCAGTGAGGACGGCACCACGCGGGTCGTCGCGGATGCGCAGGCGCACATGCGTAACCTGCGCCTTCTGGACAACCCCAGATGGCTGTCCAGTTCCGGGCGCAACATTGGCGTCTCTGCAGCACGTGGCCCGTACCTGTTGTTCATCGACGGGCACTGTCGCATCCCGTCCCGCGATATGCTCTCACGCGTGTTGGACGCTTTCGAATCCGGCGTGGAGTGCATTTCCCGACCGCAGCCGCTCATGCCGGATGCCGCCTCAGTCGTGCAGCAGGCAATCGCCTTGGCGCGCTCGGATCCGCTTGGGCATCATCCCGGATCCAACATCTACTCGAGTGGCGCCGGTTTCGTTTGTCCAGTGAGCGCAGGCTGCGGGTACCGCGCTGACCTGTTGCGTGCGCTGGGTGGGTTCAATGAAGAGCTGGATGCGTGCGAAGATGTGGAACTGAACCTTCGGGTTAAGCGCCACGGCGTCCTGGCCTGGCACGATGAGGAATTCCTGGTCGCGTACCGTCCCCGGGCGCGTGTCCGCGGACTGCTGCGGCAACTGTTCCGGTACGGATATGGTCGTGCGCAGGTCCTGCGGATGCACGGGGCGCCGGCGCTGGAGATCGCCGCCGTGCCGCTGGCGGGCCTGGCGGGATTGCTCGTCATGGCGGGTGGAATTTCGCTGGCGCGCGAACATGCATTCTGGGCCATCCCCGCCTGCATCGCCGCCTATTCCGTGCTCGTGCTGGGAATCAGCATGAGATCGTGCGCGAGGGGGTCGCTGACCCTCGGTGGCCTCGTTGCGGTTTCCCATTTCAGCATCCACCTGGGCGTCATCGGCGGGTTCCTGAGCGGCCTGGTTCGCGGTCCATCCGGGGCCCACAAGCCGTGGCAGCCGGGTTTCGCAATGTTCAAATCAAAGAGTGCCTGGCGCGTCGAGTGGTGATGCGGCAGGCCGCATCACGGCAACGTCGACAATGCCTTCCGCAAGGCTACCGGACGTTTGTGCCCGGCACAGCCGCTCCATTGCGGATCCGCGCCAGCGCCTCGGTGGCGCTTGCGTTCCCCGGATTGAGCGCGAGCGATTTCTCGTACGACGCCGTCGCCGCGCCGGCGTCCCCCGCCGCCAGCAGCGCCTCGCCGAGGCTGTCATGGACGTTCCAGGATTCGGGGAACAGGTCGCGGTTGACCGTCATGATCCTGACGGCCTGGGGGACCTTGCCCTCCTGCAGGAACCGGTAGCCGGCGTAGTTGATCTGGCCTTCGAGGAAGAAGTATCTCGCGGGCTTGGCGCCGCGCTCGGTGACGACCGCCCCGATCGCCTCGTTGCCCTGGCCTTCGTCGACGAGGGCGTACAGCCGGTCCGCTGCGGACTCCTGCCCGGTCACGTTCGTCCAGAGCGCCAGGATGGTCATGTAGTTGTTCTCGCGGCTGAACCCCGGGCTCGCGACCAGCGCGGGGAACCGGGCGGGCAGCGCCAGTTCCGCCTGAAGGGCCGCCAGGTCACCGCCCTCGGTGGCGCACCGGTTCACGCCGTTCCACAAGGTCCTGACGTATTCGACGCGGGCCGCGAAGCCGTCGCGCGAGAGCTCGCCGTTCCAATGGCCCGGCACCAGGACCTTGACGGCGTCCTTCTTCGCCAGGAGCAGGTCCCAGTTCTCGAGCAGGAGCGGGAAGTCGTGGCGGACACCGGCCCGCGCGACGAACGACGCCAGGCATCCCGGGGTGTCGGTCAGCCACTTGTCGGACATGGTGTCGCCCGTCAGGAGCAGGCCGTGCTTCGGCAGGAACACGGCGATGTCGCTCGCGCTGTGCATGCCACCGATGTAGTACAGTTCGACGGCCGTATCGCCCATGTCGAGCGTCAGGCGATCGCTGAACGTCTTGGTCGGCGGAACCGGCTTGTTCTTCGAGGCGAGCGCCTCGTGGTTCAGCCTGGTCACGGTCAGTTGTTCCTGCAGCGTCGCCATGGCGGCCGACCCTGCCGGCTGCGCGGCCAGCTCGCGCTCCAGTTCCGGGATGCGGGTCGCATACCAGGCGAGGGATTGCGCCTTGTCGGCCTGGGCGGCGGCCATGCCGGCGCCGACGAGTTCATGCCCGACGATGTCGCAGTCGGCGTAGGCGCCGTTGCCCCCGGTGTGGTCGCCGTGCTCGTGGGTGTTGATGAGGACCTTGAAGTCGCTGCGGCCCAACTCGCGCGCGATGATGCCGCGCAGTTCGCCATCGATCACGGTGTTGCCGGTCGTGTCCACGACCAGGACCCCCTTGGTCGTTGCGACGGCCACCGTCGCCGTCGAGGAAATCGCGTCCCCGACCCAGACCCGGACGACCTCGGGCGAGAGCCGCTGGATGTGGACCGGCAACCCGGCCACCGTTTCCGCGGAGGCGACGGCCGCCATCAGGATCATCCCCACGCATGCGCCCATCGACAGTGACCTGTTCATCATCCACCTCGTCTTCCCGTGGGGCCCATCCCGGGGACTGGTTGTGCCCGGGGGCGGCGGGCGATGCCGCACCGGCTTCTTACGCAGGGTGGCGGGAATTGTTGTCGTTGCCGCCCTGCCGGGCAGGCCGGCCGCGGACAGAAAACAAGAGCTTATTCATCGGGAAATGTTATGTTCGCTCCCGGATCCCGTGAGCGGGATGGGTCGTGAACCTGGGAGGGGCGGGCATGATGACGAAACGTGGATGGATGCCGGCGCTGGCCGTGGTGTCCTTGCTGCTGGCTTCAGAGGCGGCAGTCGCCGCCGTCACGGTATTCTTCAACCCGGCCCAGGTTGCCGCGCCGGTTGAGACGGGCATCACCTCCGACACGATCAGTTGCGAGGGCTACCTGTTCACCTACACGCGCGACAAGCTCTTCACCGGCGGCATCGGGCCCGACCCGATCGGGCGTGGGGTCCGGGTCCCCTGGCCGGCGGGCATCGAGGCCCAGTACGTCACGGCCGGCCCTTTGCCCGCGAAAGCCAGCATCACCATCAGCCGCGTTGACGGCGCCGTCTTCGACCTGACCTCGTTCACCGCAAAGCTGCTGGCCAATGCCGGCGCCGGTCGCGCGATCGAGATCGTCCCGAAGCTGAACGGGGAGGACCCGTTTCCCGATCCGTTCATGTTTGACGTCACCGGCAACTACGGGATGTCGTTCTCCTACGACACGTCGCCGAATCCCTGGGGCTCGACGGCCGCGCTCACGGGCTACGACACCTACATCGTCAATCTGACGCTCGACTATGCGCTGACGGCGCTGACGCTCACCGACGCTTCGGCGCCGGCGGCCGTCGAGGGCGGGCCGCGCGCAACCACACTCCTGCTGGCCCCGAATCCCGCCGGCAGCCGCGTGCAGATCAGCCTGGTCGGCGACAAGTCGCGCGCGGCGGATCGCGCCGAGGTCTTCGCCGCGAACGGCGCGCGCGTGCGGTCCCTCGCCCTCGAGGGGGCGGGCCGTGCGGCGTGGGACCTCTGCGACGACAACGGGCGCGCGGTCGCGGCCGGCGTGTACTTCGTGCGGGTGGGGGCGGTCGGCGGGCCTGCGAGCGTCGAGCGGCTGGTGGTCGTGAGGTAGCGGCGCGGCCCTGGGCCGGATGTGAATTGCGCCGGCGCAAGTGTTCCACGGCGCCGGCGCAACTCGTTCAGGCAGGGATCGGGGCCCAGCACCCGCCAGTGTCTTCCTCGAGCGCCGCCTTCAGGTCTTCGATCAGGGCGAGGCTTGCCTGCCTGCCGTCTTCGTCGGTTCGCCCATTCCAGTTCGGGCCGCGCACGGCCCGAACCGCATAGTAGGTTCCCGAAGCGAATCCGGAGGGCGCGGGCGTGGGAGGCGGGCTTGATTGGGCCCATGGCCGATGCGGCGAAACACGGGATCATGACGGCGCGGCCCGTTCGCAGTTGGCAATATTATAGATACTTGGTGTGAATTCTGTTAGGCTCGTACGGACAGGACCATCGCCGGACTCCGGTGTCGGCGGCGGGCGTTGCCTCGACCGGCAATCGGAACCGTCGGGCCCGATTTTTCCCTCACTTCACAGACTTGGCAGCCACGCAGGTTGTGAGGTCTCGGACCAGGAGAACTCACGATGACCTCCGTGTACCACAACCGGCAGTCAGGGCGCCGGGCCCTGAAGCAATGGCTCCTCGGCGGCGCCATCATCAGTCTCGTCGCGGCCCTGGCCATCGGCAGCGGCTGTTCGGGCGGGGACAGCGGGCAGCCCCCGGCCGATGACGACGCACGCGGAAGCATCGGACCCGCCGGGGGAACGGTCGTGCACGATTCCGGCGCCGGCGTCGAGATTCCCGCCGGTGCGCTGGCTGCGACCACGGAGATCGTCGTCTCGACCACCACCACCGGCATGCCGGCCATTCCGTCGGGACTGGAAGCGAACGGCAGCGCTTTCGCCATGCTTCCTCACGGCACTGCCTTCATGACGCCGGCGACCGTCTCGATTCCGTTCACCGCGGCGCTTGTTCCCGATGGCGCGACGCCTCGTCTGTTCAAGGCCGAGCCGGGCGGCAGTTTCGCCGAGATCCCTGCCACGGTTTCGGGCGGCCTGCTGGTTGCGCAGGTCACAAGCTTCTCCTTCTTCCAGGCGCTCGGCGACACGCAGGGACCGCTGCCGACGCAGGAGATCGTCGTCACCTGGGAATACGCAGCCAACGGAACGTGCTCGGTCCCGGGTGACTGCGGCGTCGGCGGCTTCGGCCAGTGGACCGTTCCGGCCGACGTCTACTCGGCGACCTTCGAACTGTATGGCGCGTCCGGTGGCGGCCTCGGCGGTGCGGGCACGGGACACGGTCTCGGCGGGAAGACCACCGCGACATTGACCGTCATCCCCGGTGAAGTGCTGCAGATCCGCCTCGGTGCGCCCGGGAACACCCGGGCTGCCTACAACGGCGGCGGCACGGGCGGCTCGGGTTCGGCGGGGACGTACAGCGACACTTCCGGCACCGTCATCCCGACGCCGGGTTCGGCCGGCGGTGGCGCGACCGATGTGCGGCGCGGAACCCTGATCCTGCAGGACGTCCCCGGTGCAGCCGGTCGTCTGGCTGTCGCCGGCGGCGGCGGCGGCGACGGCGGGATCGCGGTCCTGACGCTGTCGCCCGGCATGCCGTCGACGTACTACGAGATCCTGGTCCCGGGAGCGCCCGGCGGGCTGGGCGGCGGCCTCGTCGGCGGCACGGGAGGGTCGGGACTCAGTTCAGCCGGCGTCGATTGGGACTTCACATCCGCCAGCGGCGGCACCGGAGGCTCGACGCTCGCGCCCGGCCTTGCCGGGAGCAGCAGCTACGACAACCGCTGGGACCCGCCGACGCAGAGCGGACTGCCGAACAACGGCGATGCGTACTATGGCGGCGGCCGCGGGGGCGCCGGCGGCATCATCAACGGATTCCCCTGGGGCAGCGGCGGTGGCGGCGGCGGCGGCGGCTGGATGCCGGGCGGCGGCGGCGGTTCCACCTGGTACGCCGTGGACCAGAACGGGGCCGGCGGCGGCGGCGGCAGCAGCTACGGCCCCTACGGCAGCGAATTCTTCCAGGGCGTGCATGTCGGCGGCGGGCGGGCCGTCATCACGTTCACGCCCAGCCCGGGCCTGGCGCCGACGATCACCACGGTCGTGTCTTCCGACACGCCGTCAACCCCTGGGCAATCCGTCACGTTCACTGCGAATGTGACCATGAAACCGCCGGCGACGGGCCAGGTCACCGGGAGCGTGCGCTTCGAGGTCGACGGCATGCTGATCGGCAGCGGACCCGTCGTCCTGGTCAATGGCCACGCCACCTCGGCGGCGATCACCACGATGAGTCCCGGCACGCACCAGGTGCTGGCGACCTACCTGGGGAGCTCCGGAGTCGCGCCGAGCGCTGATGATCTGGCGCAAGTGGTTGGGCCATAGCGGTCGTCGCAGCCCGGAATGGCGATCGTGGAGCATGCTGGGCAAATGACGATGCGGGATTCGTCGTATAAGTTAAGCCCCCTTCGTGGCCGGAGGGAGCTTCGCTGTGTCGCCGCATCGCAACACGAGAGCAATGTCATCCTCTGATCTTGTCATCGCAGGTGCGCCGGCGCCACGGGGCCACTGCGCCGGCGCAA
>CAIWHK010000016.1 GCA_903912525.1 uncultured bacterium
ACCCCCTGTGCGCGCCCCTGCCGACGCACCACAGACATTCGCGCAGCCGCCCTGCCATGAGGGCGACTGCGCGCAAATGTCGACATTACAGCATGTTACAGCACCAGAGCTACTTCACCATCGTCATCTTCGTGGTCTTGACCATCGTGCCCAGGGCGAAACGGGTGATGTAGAGGCCGGCGGCGGCGACCTGGCCGCTGTCGTCGGTGCCGTCCCAGGTCACCTGGTGCCAGCCGGCGGTGCGCGCGGGTTCGAAGGAGCGCACATGGCGGCCGTCGACGGTGAAGATCTCCAGGCGCATGGGATCGCCCGCGGTGACGCCGTCGGGCACGCCGTAGGTGATGCGGGTCTCGGGGTTGAACGGGTTCGGGTAGTTGGGCTGCAGCACGGCGACCGGCGGCACGAGCTGCGAGTTGTCGTTGCTCTCGAAGAAGACGGGGTCGGACCACTCGCTGAACGTCGACGGGACACCCTGCGCATCGACGGCGCGCACGCAGATGCGCTGCATCACGTCGGGCTCGGCCTCGAGCGTGAAGACCGTGTCCTCGACGGTCGCGGCGAAGGCCTCGCCGTCGGCGCCGCGCAGCAGGAACACTTCATAGAACGCAGCCGGCGTCAGGCCCTTGGCGGTGGGCACGGGGCTGGCCTGCCAGTGGAATTGCATCGCGACGACCTGCGCGGCGGCCGGGACGGCCGATCCGAAAGCCAGAGCGCCGAGCGCCAGAAGCGCTGCAGCCTGAAGAAGATTCCGTTGCCTCGTCACGAATGGTGCCTCCCGCCGATGTTGCATTTCCCGCTGCCCGGGCACACTTCAGGCCCATCGCTGCAATCGAGATGCCAGCGATGCCCGACGGCCGGCCCCAGCGAGCGATCAGGAATCATCAATGATGACAGGGGGTTATGAGGGCGCTGAAAGGCATCGGCGGGAATCGCGCGCCACGGGGAAGAATCGGCCATCGGGTTTCGGGCATCCTGCAATGAAGGAGCCGACGGGACGCCCGGTGATGGTCACGGGCCCGGCGGCATCCCGCGGGCGGGACTGGTGTCGCCGGCGTCTTCAGTGGTGTCCGGAGCGCCGCTCCAGTCGTAGCCGGGATCGGGTTCGTCATCTTCATCAGGCATGGCCGCCAGGCGACGGCGACTGCGGGCCACGCGACCGATGGCGGCGACCGCCAGCACGAGCGCGAGCAGCACGAACAGCGTCGGCCAGCGCGTCACGAGCACCAGCCAGCCGAAGCGCAGGCTCATCGCGGCGGCAAAGTCGTTTTCGAAGACTTCGAGCGGGGCCCCGGTCACCTCCTCGTAGGCCTCGCGGAAGTCGCGCGTGCGGCGCGTGGCTTCCATCAGGCGGGCGGCGATGTCCGGCCCCTGCTCATCCAGCAGGCGGCCGACGGCCAGTTCGCTGGTCAGGTAGGCGCGCGCCGCACGCTCGGCACTGCCGGGAAACGATGCGCGCAGGTTCGACAGTTCGGGCACGCGCCCTTCCATCGCCAGCGTGACGGTGTCGCTGAAGCGCCACTCGCCGGACAGGCGCATCGCCAGGCCTTCGTGCAGCCAGGCCGGCAGCGGCGTGTTCCCCGAGGCGCGCATCAGCAGCGCGTGCACCATCTCGTGCAGGAACACCTCGCGCACGCCGCGGCCGACGGCCGGCAGGCGCGCCTGGTCGATGGCCACGACCCGGCCGCCCGGCAGCGCCACCCCCACGCCCCAGTCGGGCAGGCGGCCCGCGAACACGCGCGAGAACGCCTCGGTGCCCATCACCAGGCAGGACAGCGTGTCGGGCGGCGTGGCGCCCACCGTGCCCGGCGGCAGCAGGCCGATCGCGGCCGCCAGCCGCGGCGCGTTTTCGGTCCAGGCAGCGGCGCACTCGTTCGCGGCCAGGCGCGAGGGCTCGTCCTCGAACCTGAAGGCGATGAACGGGAGCGGCGGGCGCTGGTCGCTGTCGGCAGGCGCGGCGGCAGCGGGCGCAGCGGGCCACAGCGCCGGCAACACGATGACGACGGCGACGAGGGCCAAGAGCAGGGCGCGCAGGCTGCGGCGGTCCAAGACGGTCTCCGTGGTGCGATGAATGGGCGCGTCCACCGACGCGCGGCGATGCCGGTGGTGGCCGGCCCCGGGCGACAGTATCGTGACGGCACGAAAACGCGGCCACGCCGACCGCGCCACGTTCCATCATCGCACCGCGCCGCGACCACGACAACGTGCGCTTCCCGGCAAATTCGAAGGAGCCCGCCCTGGCCCCCGATCACGGCAGCGCCGAGGCGCTCGCGCGCGTGCGAGCCGCCATCACGCCCCGGACGCGCATCACCGTGCTCAGCGGCGCCGGCATCTCCGCATCCAGCGGCATCCCCACGTTTCGCGGCGGCGACGACGCGCTGTGGAGCCGCTACCGGCCCGAGGAACTGGCCACGCCGCAGGCCTTCGCGCGCGATCCCGAACTGGTCTGGCGCTGGTACGACTGGCGCCGCGGCCTGATCGCCGCCGCCGCGCCCAACGAGGCCCATCTCGCCCTCGCCGCGCTGCAGGACCAGGCGCAGGTCACGCTCGTCACCCAGAACGTCGACGGCCTGCACCAGCGCGCCGGCAGCCGCGACGTCATCGAATTCCACGGCTCCATCTGGACGCTGCGCTGCACCGGCTGCGCACGCGAGGACCACGACGACCGCGTGCCGCTGCCGATTCCCCCGCGCTGCGAGGGCTGCGGCGCGCTGTTGCGCCCGGGCGTGGTGTGGTTCGGCGAGGGGATCGATCCGGAGACTATGGGACGCGCGGCGGCGGCGGCCGGAAACTGCGAGATGATGGTGGTCGTGGGAACGGCCGGCGCGGTCTACCCCGCCGCCGGCCTAGTGACCAGTGCGCGCCGGTCCGGCGCCCGCATACTCGAGTTCAACCTGGAGCCCGGCGGGGTCACCCACCTGGCCGACCTCTTCTTCGCGGGCGACGCGGCCGCGACCCTGCCCGGGCTGGTCCCATAGCCGTCCCAGCGATCCCCGCACCCCGGCATCGACCGGCACGCAAGGCAGCAGCAGGAAGAACGAGTTGCCGTCGCGGCTCGAACTGTCCAGGTGGATGCGCCCGCCGTGGTGCTCGATGGCCGCCTGCGCGATCGGCAGGCTCAGGCCCGATCCCCGCTGGTGGTGCTCGATGCGGCCGACGATCTCGAACTTGCCGAACAGCGCGCGCCGCCTGTCTTCGGGAATGGGCTCGCCGGTGTTGAAGATCTCCAGCAGCTGCCAGTGGATGGGCGCCTGTGCCCAATCGCGGAACGACTCCTGCGACCACAGCCGGTGCATCATCTCGGAGTCGGGCTGCCATTGCTCGGGCCGCAGGCCGGGAATGGCGGCGGCCCGACGGATGACGATGCGTCCGCCGTCGCGGTTGTGGACCACGGCGTTGGAGAAGATGCGCTCCAGGGCGAGCCTGAGCACCCCCAGGTCGCACAGCACCGCCCAATCCTCGTCGCTGGTGATCTCGTTGACGACTTCGATGCCGCGTGCACGGGCGCGTTCGCGCACGTTGCCGAGCCCGACCTCGAGCAGCTGCACGACGGGCACGGCCTTCAGGGCGAGCGCGCGCTCGTGGTTCTGCACAGCCGTCATCTGGATGGCGTCGTTCAGGAAGCCGGAGAGGCGACGGCCACTGCTGGCGATGATGTCGGCGACCTCCAGCAGGTCCAGCGCCGCCAGCGCCCGGCGCTGCTCGGGCTCGGCCCGTTCCAGCTTCAGGCGCAAGACATCCACGCCGCCCATCAGCGCGGTCAGCGGCGTGCGCACTTCGTGCGAGATCAACACCAGGAACTCATCCTTCGCCTTGTCGGCCTGGCGCAGGCCCTCCATGGCGGCTTCCAGGCGGTCGCCCCTGTCGCGCGCCTCGCGCCGAGCCTCGGCCAGATCCTCGGCCAGGCGGCTGAAGCCGGCCACCAGCGCCGCCGATTCCCCATCGCACCGCGCTGCCTGGGCCGGCGCGTTCTCGCCGCAGGCCACGGCCTGCAGTTGGGCCACGAGCGCCTCGCGCCGGGCCAGCTCGCGGGTGAGGTCTCGCCGCGACCGCACCACGGCCACGCCCAGGGCGGCCGCGACGACGAGGGCCGCAAAGGCCACGGTCCACACCACGCCGGTCGCCACATCCGGCGATGCGCCGGTGCCCGCCCACGCCGGCGTCGCGAGCGCCATGAATGCGCACGCCCCACCAGCCGTACCGAGCCGTACGGCGGAATGGATCTGGTGACGGGACCTGACCACGCGGATGCGCTCCCAGACCGGGGAAAGACGCTGCCACGCCCGGGCAACCCCCCGGGCGGACGCAGTCCCTCCGATTACCAACGAGTTATCGACGCCCGGCGGGAAAGATTGACCGCGTATTTCCCGGGGGTGATAGTGGCCCCGGGTGCCGACGGCCGGGCCGGCGCAACCACACGCAAGATCGGGAGCACCGCCCCATGGGCCAGCGCAAGCTGTTGTTGATCAACAAGTTCTACCACGACATCGGCCCGGCCGGCGGCGTGGGGCGCTACCTGGTCCAGGAAGAGGAGGACCTCTCCCGCGCCGGCTGGGACGTGATCCCGTTCGCGATGGCCGAGCCCGACGCCCGCCCCACCTCGTGGGGCCGCCATTTCGTGCGGGCCCGCGACTACTCGCGCGCGCGGTTCGGGGGCGGCGCGCTGGCCGACGCGGCATCGCTTATCTGGAACCGCGAGGCCGCCCGCAACCTTGACCGCCTCATCCGCGAATCGCGCCCGGACGTGGCGCACCTCCACAACATCTACCATCACCTGAGCCCGTCGATCCTGCCGGTGCTGCGCCGCCATCGCATCCCGGTGGTGATGACGCTGCACGACCTGCGCCTGCTGTGCCCGGCCATCCACATGCTGCGGCAAGGCGCGCCGTGCGAACGCTGCCGCGGCGGCCGGTTCCACAACGCGGTGCTCGGCAAGTGCGTCAAGGATTCGCGCGCGGCCTCGGCGCTGGCGGCGCTCGAGACGGCGCACCAGCGCTCGCGCGGCCTCTACACGAAGAACGTGCGCGTCTTCCTGTGCCCGAGCCGCTTCTACCTGGAGAAGTACGCGCAGTGGGGCTTCCCGTGCGAAAAGCTGCACCACCTGCCGAATTTCGTGGACCTGCAGGCGTGGCACCCGGACCGGCTGCCCGCAACGCCCGTGCGCGACGCCTACATCTACTTCGGCCGCATCTCGCGCGAGAAGGGCCTGCGCACGCTGCTCGAGGCGCATCGCCTGTGGGAGCTCGGACACGCCGACGGCTCCATCGCCGAGCCGCCGCTCGAGCTGCTCGTCGCCGGCTCGGGCCCCTGCGAGGGCAACACCCGCTCGCTGGCCGCGCTGCTGGAACTGAACGCAGCCGAGATCCTCGGCCCCCTGGACCCCGACGGCCTCAGGCAGGCGATGGCGCGCGCGCGCTTCAGCGTGCTGCCGTCGATCTGGTACGAGAACGGGCCGATGGCGGCGTTCGAGTCGCTGGCGTCGGGCCTGCCGGTGGTGGGCTCGGACATCGGCGGCATCCCCGAATTGATCGAGGAGGGCGTCACCGGATTTACGGCGACGCCCGGCGACCCGTCGGCCCTGCTGTCGGCGATCCTGCGGGCGACGCGCCTGCCGGAAAGCGCCCGCGCGGCGGCCCGCAATTGGGCTGAACAGCACGCCGGCCGTGCCGATCACATGGCGGAGCTGTCGGCCATCCTGGACGAGGCCGCCGGGGGCTGACAGGTGGATTTCCCGGCCCCTGCGGGCCATTATTGGCGATGTGCGACAGGGCGCCCCAGGGCGCCCGCCCAGGCGAAACACGCGCCCCCGCGGGCGCCCTCCCGAAAGGCGTCTCCATGAAGGACATCGGCAAAAAGGGCATGATGACCCGCATCATCCACGCGGGCCAGCACGCCGATCCCGCGACCGGCGCCGTGTCGACGCCCATCTACCAGACGTCGACCTTCGCCTTCCGGGACGCCGACCATGGCGCCGCCTGTTTCCGCGGCGAGCCCGGCTACAAGTACACCCGCCTGGGCAACCCGACCACCGAGGCGCTCGAGCACAACATCGCCGAACTGGAGCACGGCTGCGGCGCGCTGGCGGCCGCCAGCGGCATGGCCGCCGTCAACATGGTCTACCTGGCCTTCCTGGGGCAGGGCACACACATCGTTGCGACGGATGCGCTATACGGTCCCAGCCGCATGATCCTCGAGAGCGAATACGTGCGCTTCGGCGTCGCCTCGACGTTCGTCGACAGCTCGGACCCGAAGAACGTGGCCGCGGCCATGCGCCCGGACACGAAGCTGGTCTACCTCGAGACCCCCGCGAACCCCACGCTGAAGCTGACGGATCTTGAAGCCTGCGCCGAGATCGCGCACAAGGGCGGCGCGCTGGTGGTCGTGGACAACACGTTTGCTTCGCCTTACCTGCAGAATCCGCTGCTGCAGGGCGCGGACATCGTGCTGCACAGCATGACCAAGTTCATCAACGGGCACACCGACGTGGTGGCCGGCATCGTCGTGGCCAAGGATCCCGAGATCTACGCCCGCCTGCGCAAGGTGCACTTCAATTTCGGCGGCACGATGGACCCGCATCAGGCGTGGCTGGTGCTGCGCGGCGTCAAGACCCTGGGCCTGCGCATGGACCGCGCCCAGGACAACGCGATGAAGCTGGGCGCGTACCTCGAGAAGCATCCCAAGGTGGCCTGGGTGCGCTACCCCGGCCTGGAAAGCCACCCGCAGTACGCGCTGGGCAAGCGGCAGATGCGCGGCGGCGGCGCCGTACTCAGCTTCGGCGTCAAGGGCGGGCTCGAGGCCGGCAAGACGGTCATCAACAACGTCGAGATCGCCACACTCGCCGTGAGCCTGGGCGGCGTGGAGACGCTGATCGAACACCCGGCCAGCATGACCCACACGGGCGTGCCGATCGCCGACCGCCTGGCGGCCGGCATCAGCGACGACCTGGTGCGCCTGGCCGTGGGTTGCGAGTCCTACGAGGATCTCGAGGCCGACCTGGCCCGAGTGCTGGAGATGATCTGAGCCCGCGCGGCGCACGCGAGCCGGCCCCCCGCCGGCGCGTGACCGACGGCCTGGCCCCCGAATCGGTCGGCCAGGCCGGCGACCCCTGGGCCGTCGAGTACGACTCGCACCCGCTGCTGGACCCGGCGTTTCCGCCGCGCGGCTCGCGGCTGGGCCAGTTGACGCGGCTGACGTTCCGGCGCATCCTGCGCAGCGATGCCGCCTATGCCGCCGAGTTGTCGCGCTTCTACTGCCCGGCCAACATCGACGCCGGCCGCTGCATGACCTTCGGCGAACTGCGCACGACCACCGCCGGCTTCCTGCACGAGGCCGACGTCTACCTGTCGGCCGCCATCGACCTGCTGCCGCCCGAATCACGGATGGCGGTCGCCCCGCACGAGATGGTCACCCAGTGCGACGACCTGCGCGACCTGATGGGCATCTCCATCCACGGCGCCAGCGAGCGCGTCCGCTTCGAGGCGCGTCGCAAGCTGTGCCTGGCCCAACTGCTGCTGCAGATCGAGCAGGCCCGCAACATCCAGGACGGGCACCTGCACAAGAGCCTGTTCGAGGAAATCCTCAACGAGGGCCTCTGGCGCCACACCAAGCAGATCCACGACCTGACGGTGGGCTTCCGCCTGGTGGACGGCGGCTCGCGCGTGGAGTACTCGTCGCGCCCGACGGCCGGCGACATGCGCTGGAACTTCCGCTCGACGTTCATCGAGAAGCAGCACGACGGCCGCGCGGTCTCGCTGGACGTCCTGTACTACAACTGCCGGTTCAAGCGCTCGGTGGCCCCGGTCAGCTTCGAACTGGTCGATGACGGCTCGCACCGCGTGGTCGAGAAGCTGCGCTGGTCGGAGCTGCGCCAGGAGACCAGCGGCCCGGTGCTCTCGAAGATGATCCGCAAGGGCATCAACAACCCGGCCGAGCTGGGCGACATCATCGGCGCCATGTTCATCGTCAACGACAACGACGCCCTGGGCGAGCTGCTGCAGCTGCTGGACTCCTGCGTCGGCACGCCCTTCGGCTGGCGCAACGTCACCGACACGCTGTCGAGCGCCGCCGAGCCGGGCAGCGAACTGAACACCTGGAGCAGCCGCGCCTTCAAGGTCTTCAAGGGCGACATCGACGTCCTGGTGCAGCCCGAGGGCACCGACCGCCCCTACCGCTTCCCCGTCGAGGTCCAGATCTACACCCTCGAGGCCTACCTGCGCACCGTGTGCGGGCAGCACGAGGCCAGCCACCAGGCGCTGAAGCAGCGGCAGTTCCTCTATGGGTTGGCGCCGCGGCTGTTTCCGAGGCGCGTGTACGGGGCCGACTGGCTGCGGCTGTAGGAAGTGGAATACAGCAATGTCGCGGGGCAGTCCTCACGCCTTCGGCGCTGCGGATAGCCCCGCGACATTGCTGTATTCCACTTCCTGCACCCGCAGTACAGGCGGCAGCGCGCCCCGGAAGCAGGGCGGGCGCCCGCGCAAGGTGGCGGGGGCGGTGCACGTTCC
>CAIWHK010000017.1 GCA_903912525.1 uncultured bacterium
TAAAGAACGGGTCAAGAATCTTCGCCACAGTCGCCGCATCCATGCCACAACCCGTATCGGCCACTTCAAAGTACGTGTAAACGCCTTCGGGCAACGGTGATTCCGAAACAGACCGGAAATACCCACTGACGCCGTCGAGGTAGGCGCGGTCGCAGTGCATCGCTCCGGTGGACAGGGCGATGACGCCACTCTTTTCACCGACGGCTTCCGAAGCGTTGGTGATCAGGTTCATAATGATCTGTCGGATTTGCGTCGAGTCGCCATCGAAAGAGGGCAGGTTGCTGGCGAAGTTGTATTTGATCACGGCGTTCTTAGAGATCGAGACTTCGAGCAGGTGCGCCATCTCCTCAATCAGTATTCCTGCATTGATCGGCTCAATGACAAAGTGGCCCTTGCCCGAATAGGCCAGCATCTGTTTGGCCAGTTCAGCGGCGCGTTTGGACGCTTTCTCGATTTCCTGGATGTTGTCGCGTGCCGGTGACATGGGCGAAAGCTCGTGCAGCGCCAGTCCCGCGTTGCCCAGGATGGCCATGAGCAGGTTGTTGAAGTCATGAGCGATGCCCCCTGCCAGCACGCCCAGGCTCTCCAGTTTCTGCGCGTGTTGCACCTGTCGCTCCATCGCCAGGTTCTCTTCCTCCGCCCGTTTGCGTCCGGTGATATCCTGTACCATGCCGACGGATTGGACAATCGCACCTGTCGCGTCCCTGACATGAGTGCATTTCTCCAGCACATGGCGGACCTCCCCGGTTCGCGGTCGGACCACGCGGTGTTCGCTTTCATAACTGTCCTTGCCTTCCCGCAGGGAGTCGGAGTAGGCGGCATCAACGGCGGCGCGGTCTTCCGGATGGACTATCGAAAGAAAGGCTTCGTAGGTTGCGGCGAATTCCTGCGGCGCCATGCCGAAGATGCGGTAGGTTTCGTCGCTCCAGGTCAGGCGGTTGTTCGCCAGGTCCAGATGCCAACTGCCGACATGGGCAATCTCCTGGGACCGGGACAGCATCGACGTACTTTCCCGAAGCGCCTCCTCGGCCCGCTTGCGCTCGGTGATGTCCAACGTTGTGCCGACATAACGGACAACCTTTCCCGAAGCATCGCAGTATGGGTGGGCGAGGTCGTACACGATCCGCACGCTGCCGTCCGGGCGCAAGATCCTATGCTCCATTTCGAAGATCGAACCGCTTTCCAAACAAGTCTGGAATGCGTAGTTCAGCAGGCTCCTGTCATCAGGGTGAATGGACTCCGCGAGCATGACTGCGTAGTTGGGCGATCGGGCGCCGGGCTCAAGCCCATAGATGCGAAACTCCTCGTCAGACCATGCGGTCTCGTGAGTTGCTGCCGCATATTCCCAACTGCCGAGGTGGGCGATTTTCTGGGCCTCGGCCAGAAGGCGCCCCATCTTCTCCAATTGCCTTGCCTTGAGCCGGGTGTTGAGCAGGCTGAACCACAACAACGACAACAACAGGCTGACGCAAGTACCGCTGATCAAAATGAGCCAGATGATGCCGTAGCCCAATGTAAAATGGCGTTCAGGCAATTGAGTGAAGCACAACGTCCAGGTGCGTCCGCCGAACTCAGTCCGGATCTGCCGGGCAAGTCGCGCAGTGGAGGCCTGCGATCTATCCGCCGCACTCCGACTGTCATAGAGCAACCCATCCTCTGTTGCCCCGTCGCCATCGTAAACCTGCAAACAAATGCGCGTGTCTTGTTGCATTGCATTCCAGACCCGCAGGGTGCCGGTCATCATGTCCGTCATCCGGTAGGGACTATAGACCCAACCCTGGAGGGCGGCGCGGCGCTGTTCAATCGTGGCAATCGGCAATCCATGACGATATACCGGGACATACATCAAGGTCCCGGCTTGTACGTCTTTGTCGGTTTCCTGCATCAGGAGGACTTTTCCCGACAGTGCGACGGTGTTGTCGTCGCGGCCCCGTTCCATTGCCGCCCGGCGCACGGGTTCGGAGTACATGTCGTAGCCGAAGGCGCGCAGATTCCGTTTGGAAAAAGGTTCCAGGTAGATAATGGAGGAGTACGCCGCCCGTTCACCCGCAGGCTTTACCTGGTAGTCGGGAAATCCCTGGCCGCGAATTTCTTCGACGTGACGGGCCAGTTGCTCGGCGGGTATCCACAGCGAAAAGCCAACGCCTTGGATGCCGGGTAGTTGTTGTTCCAGTTGGAGGCCCTGGTTGAACACCTTCCAATTCTCGCGATCAACGGACTCCGAGGCGTCAAAGAACGCGGCGCCTCCGTGCAAGATCTGAGCGCAAGCGGCGAGCCGGGCGTCGATGTTGAGCCGAATCTCGTTGCAGGTAAAGTCGAACTCACGTTGGGCAGCCCGGGCAATGTCGTCTTTGACGTACAGCGCAGCGAACACGGTGAGGGCCATACCAGCCACCAGCACACCCAGTGCGCGCCAGAGCTCGCGCGGGGCTGTGCCTTGCAGCAGGTTGTTCACGTTTCCGGGTGATGCTACGGACGCGTACGAGTCGTCCGTTGCCTTTTCCCCGACGCCCGATCGTACGGAATCGTTGGAATCGCCGGGCCCGATATGCTTTGCATCCATCGTGCGTTTCCTTCCACGGCGGGTAAATCCCCATCGCTTCATGAATCGAGCCCCCAGATACCCGCGAATGGTTGAAAGACCGGGCCTCAAACCGCAAAAAAAGGCGTTTGCAGAGGCGCAAATACCCGCGCCGGAAGAAGACGTCTTCCACGAGTTTCAGTAGAGCACAAATCCCCGGCCGAGGCTACGGGAAATCTGTAATTGGTCAACGAGAGCCCGGCCCCCTCCAGTACAGACCTTTGGAATGGCGATTGGTGACTTCGCCATGGGTGACGGTTGCCAACACTGAGGTGCGGCATGATGACGCGCGGCTGGCCCGCGACAATGTGGCGGGTCGATTGACTTTCCGGCCGGCGGTGGGGAATACTCGTGGGGTGCCAGCGGGTTTAGTGGGGATGTCGGAGCGGGGAGCGGTGTCTTGCTGCTGCCCCCAACATCCGCCAAGGACTGAAGGAGTCCCGACGATGCCTTACTGCAGCCACTGCGGCGCCCAGTTGCCCGACGGCGCTCCCGCCTGCCCGCAGTGCGCCGTCACGCGGCCCGGGCCCATCGTGCGCGAAGCCGCAGCCGACAAGCCCAGCGGCGCGCTCGCGGTGCTGGCATTCCTGTTCCCGGTCGTGGGGTTCGCCCTCTGGTTCGCGTGGCGCCAGCCGTCGCCGCTGCGTGCGCGCTCGGTGCGCCGCGCCGCGGTGTGGGGCGTCGTCGTGGGAGGGATAGCCACGGTCGTGGCGTTCGCCGTCTACATGGCAGTGATCGTCTCGGTGATGAAGAAGCTCTCCTGAACCTGCCGGCAGGCGGCGCCCCGTGGGGCGAAAGACGAAGCGGGGCGGAGGTCGGCTGACCCTCGCCCCGCTTCACATCAGTTCCGCGCCATCAGTGGTGCGCACCCGCCGCCGGCTTGGGGGCGCCATGATTTGCCGCCGGCGCCGCCGCATGCCCGGTGGGCTTGGCGCTGGTGGCCGCATGCGCCGCGGGCGGCTCGTGCGCGGCCCCGCCCGACGTGTCGATCCACTCGACGATCCCCGTATCCAGGTCGTAGCGGGCGCCGACGATCTTCAGCTCGCCCTTCTCGACCAGTTCGGACAGGATCGGGGCGCTCTCGCGCAGCTCTTCGACGTTCAGCTCGATGTTGGCCCGGATGGCGCCTTCCACCGGGTCGCCGCGCGCGTCGCGCTTGGCCGCCACCGCCGGTTGCAGCGCGGCCATCAATGCCGGCAGGTGACCGGGCAGCTCGCCGCCCTTCACCGCGGCGGTCAGCGCGCCGCAGCGTTCGTGCCCGAGCACCACGATCAGGCGCGTGCCCAGGTGTTCGGCGGCGTATTCCAGGCTCGCGATGCCGATCTGGTTGGCCACGTTGCCGGCCACGCGCACCACGAACAGGTTGCCCAGCCCCTGGTCGAAGACCACTTCGGGCGCCACGCGCGAATCGGAGCAGCTCAGGATGATCGCGAACGGCGCCTGCCCGCCGGCCAGTGCGGTCCGATCGGCGATGTCCTGGTCCGGGAACGTGGGCTTGCCGGTGACGAAGTGCCGGTTGCCGGCGACCAGCAGGGCCAGGGCCTCGTCGGCGCTGACGCTCGGGCGGGCCGAGACCGGGTCGATGACTTCGACGACGCCCGTGTCCAGGTCGTAACGGGCGCCGACCACCTTCAGTTCACCGCTGGCCACCAGGTCGGACAGGATCGGATCCGAGTCGCGCAGCTGTCGCGACGTCAGCGCGATGTTGGCGCAGATGGCGCCTTCCACCTGGTCGCCGTGCCCGCCCTTGCTGCCGTCGACGGCCGGCTGCAGCGCATCCATCAGCGCCGGCAGGTGGCCGGGCAGTTCGCCGCCCTTGACCGCGGCGGTCACGGCGCCGCAGCGCTCGTGGCCCAGCACCATCACCAGGCGGGCGCCCAGGTGCTCGGCGGCGTACTCGATGCTGGCCAGGCCCAGCTCGTCGGCGACGTTGCCGGCCACGCGCACCACGAACAGGCTGCCCAGGCCCTGGTCGAAGACGACTTCGGGCGGGACGCGCGAGTCCGAGCAGCACAGGACGATCGCCATGGGCGCCTGGCCGGAGGCCAGCAGGAACCGGCGCGCCGGATCCTGGTCCGGGTGCATCGGCACCGACTGCACAAAGCGATGGTTGCCCTCGAGCATCCGGGCCAGGGCCTCGTCGGCGGGGACGCCCTCCGAGTCGGAGGTCGGGTGCGCGGTCGGGTGGGCGGCCGGCTGGGCGGTCGGGTGCGCGGCCGGATGGGCGGCCAGTGCGCCGGTCGCCGCCAGGCAGCACACCGCGAACAGCAGGAACAGTCGTCGGGAACGCATGGACATGCCTCCGAATAGGACAACCGGGCTTCCGACCGGCAGGTTGAAACGATCGCCAACGTATCGACATCCGGCCCGCCTTCTTTAGCGGGCCGGCCCGGCCCGGAAACCTACTGGATCGCCTCGCCCTCGGCGGCGGCCGCCGGCTGGTCGTAGAACTCGACCACGCCGGTATCCAGGTCGTAGTTCGCGCCGACGATGGTCAGTTTGCCCTTCTCGACCAGCTCCGACAGAATGGGCGCGCTTTCGCGCAGCTTCGACGATGTCTGCAGGACGTTCGACCAGACCGCGTTGGCGACGGGATCGCCCGCGTGGCCCTCGGTCGCGGCCACGGCCGGTTCCAGCGCCTCCATCAGGTTCAGCAGGTGCCCGGGAGCCGCGCCGCCTTTGACCGCCGCCGTCACCGCTCCGCAGCGCGAGTGGCCCATCACCACGACCAGGTGCGTACCAAGGTGCTCGGCGGCGTACTCGATGCTGGCGATGCCCAGGTCGTCGGCCACGTTGCCGGCCACGCGTACCACGAACAGGTCGCCCAGCCCCTGGTCGAAGAGGACTTCCGGGGGCACGCGCGAGTCCGAGCAGCACAGCACGATCGCGAACGGGTTCTGGCCGGCGGCGGTCTTGGTGCGCCGCGCCCCGGTCTGGTCGGGATGCCTGAGGGCCTCAGCCACGAAAGCGGCGTTGCCCTTGGCCAGCTTGGCCAGCGCATCGGGAGCGCTCAGGGCGCCCTTGGGTTCGGCCGCGTGGGACAGCGTGGCTGTCGCCAGCAGCGCTCCGACCAGTCCTGCCACGTATCTGCGTTTCATGGATCGTGTGCCTCCCCGTTCGGTATGCGTACCCCGGCCCGGGAGCGGGCGGGCCTGCTGGTTTCGGCGCAGATGAGGAAATCTTTATGACAAATTGCAAAAATGTCATCATGACATAAACGAAAATACGGCATAAATATCAACACGATAAACAGTTGACGCAGGTTGACCTAGCGCCCTTCAGGTTGTTTCTTTTTTGGCATGAACTGGCTGGCCCCACTCCTGACCAATCACGTCGCGTCCGGCATGCTCGTGCTGTGCGCCGTGGCGGCGTTGGGCCTGGCCCTGGGCAGCCTGAAGGTGCGGGGGCTGGGCCTCGGCATCGCCGGCACGCTCTTCGTCGGCATCGCCTGCGGGCACTTCGGGCTGAACATCGACCCCGAGGTGCGGGGCTTCCTCCAGGAATTCGGCCTCATCATCTTCGTCTACACCATCGGCATCCAGGTGGGGCCCAGCTTCCTGACGTCCCTGCGGCGCAGCGGCCTGCCCCTGAACCTGCTGGCGATGGCGGTCGTCGTGGTCGGCGCCGCCACCACCGTCGGCCTGTGCCTGTGGCTGAAGGTCGACCTGGCCTCGGGCGTCGGCATCTTCTCGGGCGCCACCACCAACACGCCGTCGCTGGGCGCGGCGCAGCAGGCGCTCAAGAGCATCGGCGCGCCCGAGGCGCGCGTCGCGGCGCCGGGCCTCGGCTACGCGGTGTGCTATCCGTTCGGCATCCTCGGCATCATCATCGCGATGCTGCTGGTGCGCTGGCTGGGCCGCATCAGCCTGCCCGCCGAGACGGCCGCGTTCCGTGAAGAGCAGCAGGCCGGCCGCCGCGCGATGGAGACCATGAACCTCGTGGTCGAGAACCCGAACCTGGCCGGGCTGCCCATCCGCGCCGTGCCGGGTCGCGACGAACTGCAGGTCGTGCTGTCGCGCATCCGCCACGCTGATCGCCAGGAGGCCGAGACGGCGACGCCCGACACCATCCTGGGCCTGGGCGACCAGGTGCTGGCCGTCGGCACGCCGGAGAACCTCGAGAAGTTCCGCGTCATCGTCGGCAGCCGCAGCGACGAGGACCTGATGGACCTGCCCGGCCCGGTCAAGCACACGCGCGTGATCGTCACGCGCCGCGAGGTGCTGGGCAAGCATGTCGGCGACCTGGCGCTCGACTCGGTGCACGGCGCCGTCGTCGCGCGCCTGACGCGCGCCGACCTCGAGATCAGCGGCGCCGTCGACGTGCGCCTGCAGTTCGGCGACATGGTGCACCTGGTGGGCACGCAGGCGGCGCTCGACAGCGCGTCGAAGGCGCTGGGCAACTCGGTCACGCAGCTCAACCACACCAAGCTGATCCCGGTCTTCCTGGGCATCTGCCTGGGCGTGCTCTTCGGCGGCATCCCGTTCGTGATCCCGGGCATCCCGGTGCCGGTGCGCCTGGGCCTGGCCGGCGGCCCGCTGGTCGTTGCCATCGTGCTCAGCCGCATCGGCTCGGTGGGACCGCTGCTGTGGTACATGCCGGTCAACGCGAACGTGCTGCTGCGTGAGTTCGGCATCGTGTTGTTCCTGTCGTGCGTGGGCCTGCGCAGCGGCGAGCAGTTCGTCGCCACGCTGATGTCCGGGCAGGGCTTCATGTGGATGGGGATGGGCGTCGTGGTGACGCTGGTGCCGTTGCTGCTGGTGGCGCTGGTGGCGCGGCGGTTCATGCGCCTGAACTACCTGAACCTGTGCGGCCTCCTGGCCGGCAGCATGACCGACCCGCCGGCTCTGGCGTTTGCGAACACGATCACCGGCTCGGACGCGCCGAACGTGGCGTACGCTTCGGTCTACCCGCTGACGATGCTGATGCGCATCGCGGTGGCGCAGATGATCGTGCTGATCTTCTGCCGCTAGATTTTCCCACCGACGACTAGATTCCCACTGACGACTAGATTCCCACTGACGACTAGATTCCCACTGACGACTAGATTCCCACTGACGACTAGATTCCCACTGACGACTAGATTCCCACTGACGACTTGCGCCGGCGCAAGTATCGCGGGTCCGTGAGGACTTGCGCCGGCGCAAGTCCCGCGGTGCCGCCGGCCGGATCTTCCATGGCCTGCAGCGCACGCCGGTCCGACGCACCTTCTCCATGACGAAGAGGATGTCGGTCCATTGGAGAAGTACGGGAGTCACTGGATCGGCGGCGTCACTATTCAAGCCTGCGCAGGCGATTCCGACTGCAGATGAACAGCATCTCGCGCATAGCGGTTCCTCGCCGAAAGGGGGACGAAGGCTACGCCTCGCCCTGCTTCGGCCCTCGCTCCGAGATGCCCGAAGTGCGGCGAGCCGATGCGCATCATCGCGTTCGGGTTCGGCCAGGCGCCCGCGATCACGGACTGGCCGGGGCTGGACCAGACGGCGGGGCGGGGCGGCGGCGGGGAGCAGTCCCACGAGTCAGGTGAGCGGGA